>NZ_JAXGYB010000003.1:0-236127 GCF_040772465.1 Limosilactobacillus sp.
ACCGTTAAGCTGTCGTTAATCACAACAGCAATTAATATTCTAACAAGCTGATGAAGAACTGTCAAGAACAAATTTTTAAAATTTGAAGCGCTTCAACAGCCGCCAAGATAGAATATCATATTGCCACACTACATGTCAAAACTAAATTTGATTAACATGACATGTCTTGGTGACAACGGTTATTAACTATAACCGCAAATCCACACTCTGTCAACAAAAGATTTGAAAAAATTCAAATTTGTCGAAACAATAGCTAGATTGACCAAGTTAATTATGTTGAACATCCTTGGCATCCCCTATAAAAATTGCTAGAATAGGGCAAGTTAATCATGAATAACAAAGGAGATACTTGTGCCAAATTTCATTGACTTCATAATCCATATTGATTCACATCTGATTACTATCGTCAACCAATATGGCAATGCGACCTACCTAATACTATTTGCGATTATCTTTATTGAAACAGGGGCAGTCATCATGCCCTTCCTGCCAGGTGACTCACTGCTGTTTGCTGCTAGTGCACTGGCGGCAAACCCAAAATACAATTTAAATATCTGGTTATTCTTTACACTATTTCTACTTGCATGTCTCAGCGGCGACTCCATCAACTTCTGCATTGGCCACTTCATCGGTAAAGGCCTATCCAATCATTCTCTTTTCGGGAGATTGATTAACAAAGATAGCCTAGAAAAGGCAGAAGCGTTCTTTGAAAAATACGGAGCGATGGCAATCATTCTTGCAAGATTCATGCCAATCATCCGTACCTTCGCTCCCTTCTCTGCCGCAGGATCAGGTTTTGCCTATCGCCGATTTATTCGTTTTAGTTTCACGGGTTGCCTACTATGGGTTGCCCTCTGTTGTACTTGCGGGTACTTCTTTGGCAACCTACCATTTGTTCAAGAACACTTTTCAATTATCGTACTAGGAATAATTGTGGTATCGCTCATACCTGCTGTCGTCGGTTTCATCCGTTCTAAAATAACAACTACGGAAGAATAGCAAAATCCCCTAGGTTGGACCCAAAATCCAACTTAGGGGATTTTTTAGAATCGCCATTCATCAAGAGAATTAACGGTATAAGTTGGTTGAACATTGAAATCCTTCAACTCTTCAGGACGTGTTAGTCCAGTAAAGACAAGCAAAGTATCCATATCCTCATTGATTCCAGCCATAATGTCGGTGTGATAGTTATCACCGACCATCAAAACCTGATCCTTTTGAAGGCCATAACGCTGCAATGCCATTTCCATGATTAAGCGATGCGGTTTACCAATCATAATGGGCTTAGTCTGAGTTGCATATTCAACTAATTTGACCAGAGATCCTGCACTAGGAATCATTCCCCGCTCACTCGGCAAATTTGTGTCACCATTAGTACCAATAAACTTCGCACCATTACGAATTGCTAACGTTGCAATTTCAAATTTATGATAAGTAACATCAAAATCTAATCCTACCGTAACAAAATCAGGATTTTTGTCAGTTAAAATGAATCCCTGATCCTGCAAAGCCATCTTAAGACCATTTTCGCCAATCGCATAAACTTTACGTTGATTATCAGAAGCAAGTTGATTTTTGAGATAATCAGCTGCAGCAATCGCACTGGTGTAAACATCATTTGGTGAAGCATCGATGCCATGCTGGTCACGCAATTTTTTCACAACATCCTCTGGCGTGCGAGTGCTATTGTTAGTCACAAAAATTAAACGCTTGCCAGCTTTTCGCAGACGTTTGACAAATCGCCCTGCAGCCGGGATGCGTTGCTTACCACGATAGATAGTACCATCAAGGTCGACAAAATAAGCCTGATAATCCTTCAAAATTAATCTTCCTTCCGCCGTCGCATAACAAACTCCCGCTTACGACCCTTTCTGACTTTTTTTACTTCTTGATGATGACGTTCATGCACTGGTGGAGCAGTCAACTTGTCATGACGTTCGCGAATAATGGCACCGCTATGATGACGACGATGACGCGGGCGACGACGCTTTTTGTTATGGCTCTTCTGAACTGCTAAATTGTGGACGACAAAATAAGGACAGCCAAAATTGCAATTTTCGTATAAATAATCTTGAAGCGTCGCGATTCGACGATCCACTGCAATCTTCGGATGGTCATTAGCATAGAAACCGCGGAGACGTAGCTGACCATAACCCAAATCACCCACAATGTAGTCATATTTGGCAAGAACCATGCTGAAGCGATTAGCAAAAGCCTTTGCATCAAAAGCATCGCGATTGTTAAACACCAATTCATAACGGTGCCCATTGATCGCAAAATGAGTGTCGTCTTCTACAGTGGCATGATAGATATCAGCCCGCTGCTCCTCACGCTTGTCGATATAATCCTGAATTTTTGTGCGGTTCATCAGAACTACTCCTTCAAAAAAGATACAATCCAATCATACAAAATTATCCACGCTTAGCAAAGTCTTCTGCTTTGCCTTTCACCATCATTTCGACTTCAGTCATTGACAGCGGAGCGCCGAACGGCACTTGATGTCCTAAATACGCAAGTTCTGGTGAATCAATACCTACGTTAATATTTTCCTTATGCGGCATCGAATAGTGGTGAATATGACCATGCAAATCAATAATTTGCGGTGCAATCCCTAACCACAATGGATAATGCGTCATGTAGTACTGACGATGATCGAACTTGATCAATTTACCAACATCGTGAAATTCAAACTTCGGGTAGCCACCGAACTCAAAGTTATGTGCTGCCAAATACTTAAATAAAGCTCTTGGATCATGATTTCCTTTGATCAACACTAGGTGGCCATTAAGTTCTTTTAAAACGTCAAAAATGGCCTTATAAGCCCGCTTAGGCGGCCTTAAGAAATATACGGCAATATCGCCTAAATGGTAAACAATGTCATTTGGCTGCACCTTGGCATTCCAATGATCGATGATGGTTTGGTTCATCGCACCAACATCGCTAAACGGCCGCGGTGCAAAATCATCAATACCTAATAAATTCTGATCAAAAAAATGTGTATCGGCTGTTACAAATTGCATCATACCACCCCATTACAAAAAGCCGGCTGCCTGGATGCAGCCGGTCATTCAAAAATATTATAAATGATTCTAATTACTTATTAGCATCTGCTTGTTTCTTTAAACGCAGAATATCATGAACAATCATCAATTCTTCGTTTGTAGGAATAAGCAGGGTCTTGATCTTAGCATCCGGCGTAGACAAATCACGTTCAACACCACGAACGTTATTCTTTTCTTGGTCAATCTTAACGCCAAAGTAAGACAGTTTGTCAGTAACTGACTTCCGGAAGCGAATATCATTTTCACCAACACCAGCAGTGAAGACGATGGCGTCAGCACCATTTAATTCGGCTAAGTATGAACCGATGTAACGAACGACACGGTTGTCGAAGATCTGCAGAGCGATTTGGCAACGTTTGTTACCCTTCTTAGCACCCGCTTCAACATCCCGCATATCACCTGATACACCAGAAATACCAAGAACCCCAGACTTGTGGTTCAAAATGTCAATCATCTTGTCATTGTCAATGCCCAGTTTGTCCTGAACAAATGAGACCAGAGATGGGTCAACATCCCCTGAACGGGTAGCCATCGTAACACCTGCCAGTGGTGAGAAGCCCATTGAAGTATCGTAGGACTTACCATCCTTGATAGCACAAACAGAAGCACCGGCCCCAATGTGGCAAGTGATCAGTTTAAGATCCTTCAGTGGTTTACCCAACATCTTAGCTGCACGAGCAGCGACATAACGGTGACTAGTACCGTGAGCACCATACTTACGAGCACCGTATTTTTCGTTCCATTCATATGGAACACTGTAGAGGGCGTTGTATTCAGGCATAGTAGTGTGGAAAGAAGTGTCAAAGACCGCAACAGCAAAAGCATGTGGCAAAACCTTCCGGAATGCCTTGATACCTTCCACTTCAGCAGGGTTGTGCAGTGGTGCAAATTCAGCATCATCACTGATTTCCTTGATTACTTCATCGTTAATCACAGCTGAGTCTTCAAAGTCACGCCCACCAGCAACAATCCGGTGACCAACGGCACTGATCTCGTCATAATTTTCAACGATCTTCAGATTAATCAGTTGTTTGAGCAAGTAGCTAACGGCATCCTTGTGGTTAGCAAATGGTTGCTTATCTTCGTGGACCTGGTCATCCCCATACTTGATCTTGGCATGACCCATGTCCATCCCGATACGTTCAATCAAGCCTGAAGCGATGACGTCTTCACTAGGCATATTGAATAGCTTGAATTTAACCGTTGAACTACCAGCGTTAACTGCAATAATCTTTGACATAAATTGCGACTCCCTTCGCTCTAATCCTTCGTCTTTAAATTTGTGGCAACCCACTGATCAATTTCCGCAATAAAACGTTTGAATTCGTTTCGTTTGGAAAGGGGTGGGAATGCTCCTAGCAGAACCTTTGGTGCCTGGTGACTATTGCCACCTTGTTTTTGAAGCAGCAACAGAGACTTTTCAGCTGCTGCACTCGTAAACAACTCATCAGGCAAGTTAATTAGTCCCTGCAAGTGCGCTACCTTTTGGATCCATTTGACAAATGATGCAGATTCTTTGGTCTGAAACATGTTAGATGGAACCAAGAAAAGGCCAAAACCACCTGGACGCAGATAATTCATCGTCTGTTCAATCAATAAGTGATGAACGTAGGAATGTCCTTTATGCGCCCGCGTTTGGTAATTACTTGCCCTTTGGTCGAGTGGGTAATAACCAATCGGTAAATCTGCAACCGCTAAATCACACTGTGGAACATCCAACGGGCCGATAGCGTCTTGGTGATAAAGCTGCACATCGAGCCCTTGAAGTGCTGTACTTGCGCTTGCAATTGCCAACATGCTTTCGTCATTATCAATGCCATAACCAGTAAAAGGTTCGTTGGTTGCCCCATGTAGGTGGTTCATAACGGTCGTTAATAAATTAGCCGTCCCTACTACCGGGTCAAGAATTGTTGTTGGTCCATTGATGTTAGCCACACGGCCCAATAGAAAAGCCATCAGTAAACCCAGTGAATCAGGCGTTAACTGGTGATTAGCCTGAATGGAGTCCTGTTTAAGAACTTTCAACAAGCTTAATTGTAACATTCGTCTGATGTCTTCAGCTGTCTTGTCCTTCAGGTTTAACTGGCCATAAATTGCCTCCAGTTGCTTAACTTCCGAAGGATCCGGCTTACCGTCCTCAACTTGGACCTTGCCACCATCCACCAAATTTTCTGCATTTTCTAACAATGCATCCATATAGGAGCTGCGCAGTGAATGCTGCAACAGCTGCGTTGCTTTGTCAAAATGAAGAAATAAGTCCTCTGCTGTTTGTTGAACCAGGATTGTCACTCCTATCTTGATACAGTCGTACCAATCTCAGTTTATCTATTTTTTTCTGGAAATTCAAGACTTGAAGCCGCTTAGCTAATCGATCAACTTGTAGATTGCTTCCTAACTTTGGCCTGATCCAAGTTTCTTTTCATTTGCAAACGCATCTCCCGGATTTGACGTTGTTCTAAATTAGCTTGTTCGCGAAAATTTTGATATTGCCAAATCAGTGCCATGCTAATAAACATCATAACCAAAATTGCCAACACCAGGGCGCTAGCTTGGCTTCTTAGCTGGCTGTTTACCTGAGTGTGTTGGGTTGGCGAAGCAAATAATCGCATGATGTGTTTGGCCTTCACGATTCTTCACCTCCACATAAACACGTTGTCGATCAAGTTGCCTGTAACGCAACGTCCTCTTAGCAATTGGACCATAAAGAGGCAAATAACCACGATTAGCTCCCTTGAGATACATAACAAAATGATTACTACAAGCTAAAGTGTATTGTTTGCCATTAATCTGACTTCGTAATTCGACTTCATCCACACCTACATGGGTAACCTTCCGTAATTCCAGCTTTCGCTTTGGCGATTCCATCTCCAATAAAAAATGGTACCAAGCAACTGGCTCCGTCAAATTTTGGTGATTAATTTGGCCAGCACTGTGAACCCCAAATGACGCTGCCACTGCAACGATCGCAACCACAAATAAAGCCAATAAACATTCAGCAAGGGTAAAAGCGGCTAGTTTGGCATTCTTCATGAGGATTCCTCCCATAGCACTTGAGTGCCGCGCATGACCGTTACACGATAGGGCGTCGCAATTGCCTTGTATGGATAATCATTACGAATAAAACGTTGGCGATGATGACTCAAACCATCGCTGCTTTCTTTTGCTAAACGTACTATCCGCAAAGTAGTGCTCATCTTTTCTCTTTGGATTTTCAGCTGGTTTTCACACATTGCCAACCACGTTAAAACCATCACCAAAATTGTTAAGGCAACCAAACTATCTGCCAACACGAAGGCATTAACTTTATGATGCTTCTTGTTCAAGTTTAAAACCTCCCCAACCCATTTGAATTTTCAAGCGGTAAATCCTATCGTCAATTTCAGATGTAAATTCTTCAGTCTGTGGACTGACAAAGCCATCTTCACCTATTTGAATAGCGCCGAAACAAGTTGGCTTCAAAGTCTTAGGTAAGGCAATTGATTCTCGTTTTCCAAAACACATTCGTTGATTTTGAATTGTAATCCGACAGGGCTCGCCTGTTTCACGGGCCCGCGTTGTCGCTTTGGACCATTCTGTTTCCACTCGCTGGAAAAATTCATTTTCGATCGCACGCTGCCGGCTTTTTGTCATTTGTGGACTAAAAAAAGCGATAATAATTGCCGTTATGAATAAAACTATTAAAGATTCCACTAACGTAAAAGCCTTAGCCTTCATTGTTGCTTAGCCTGCCCATTTTGGACCACGATATGTTCATCATGTGCCTTTTTAACCTGAGCATCAGTCAAATAATCACTCTGTCGCAGTTGTGACAAACTGCCAGCCTTTTTTCCATTATCGTTTTCATAAAGATCGAGCTGAGTTTGGACAACCGTCACCATCGCATTTCGATGAATCCTCACTGCATGCTTTCGTTCAGAAGCTAGGTTGGGTAAAATAATTAATACCAAGAGACTGATAATAAAGAGGACAATGGCCATTTCAATTAACGTGAATCCTTCTTGCTTTTTGAACAACTTATGCATCAGTACACCCCCTGCAATGAATGATATATTGGCAACAAAATACTCATATACATGCCAATGATCATAATGGCAACAATTAAGAACATCAGCGGCTGAACAAAAACTAATAAACGTTCAATTGTTTCCAGTAAACGCTGAAATAACAAATGTCCAAACACTGCTAATTCATCGGCTAATCTTTCTTGAGTTAACCCCTGCTGTAAAAAAATCGTCAATTCTGCAGGTAAATATGGGCAATTATCAACTAATTTCACCATGCTCCGTCCACCCTCATTAATGCTAGAGAGACGCTGTCCCCACCAGCACAGTAGTGAATTATTATTAAATGACGTTGCAACCTGGCAGCACTCCCTAAGAGATAGACCGTGTCCCAACAACATTGCCATCGTACTAACCAAGTAGTAGCCATAATATTGACGATACATCTTACCAACAACTGGCCAACTACAACGTGCACGAACTCGTGATTCAACATCTTTTTTCTGCCAACGGAGATAATATGCAAATAAGTAAATGATGACAAAGCCAACAAGAAAAGCTGCTATCCCTTGCCATGGTATGATTTGCCAATGAGAACTCAACTGATTACCTTGCCAGGTCCGCAACTCAGGATATACAAAAATTCCCAGAGCCACCATCATTGCCCCTAATAAAAAAATCAGGAGAATAGGGTACTGCAGCAGTGCAATCAACTTGCGACGTTGACGCTGTTGGGCCAGTAAAAAATCCCCTAATTCTGCTAACGTCGACCCCAATTGGCCATGCTGTTCAGCCAAAACTAACTGCACATACAAATCGGCATTGACCATTTCATTGACCGCCGTGGCAAAAGAATCACCATTAGTCAACGCTCTTTCGACGCGTTTCAACCAAAAACGATCTTTGGGCATGACACGCTGAGAAAATTGCACGCTTTGTTGAAGCGAAAAACCGACACTCAATAGCTTGGCAATGAGGACGAACCAAGACGCCAGCCGTGACTGTGAAACAGTTTTTTTCTTAGCCGTTGTTAAATTTCGTGGCCATTGCCGATTCAATTTTTTCTTCAGTAACTGCTTGTGCCAAATGGTGTCGCCACTCATCGCTCATTCCCCCACTCTTTTTATTAATAATCGTGTCATGCAAATCTTTGCCCAACAACAAATCAAACAAAACAGCCAATTTGTCTGCTTGGTCTGGTATTAACCGCTGATAGCAGACACCGGTTAACGTCTGATCTAGATAATATGAATCGGCACCTAACTGACGCAGGCGTGCAATTACTCCGCTCGCTGATCGTGCATGAACGATTGCTAATACTAAATGACCGCTTAATGCAGCTTGTATCGCCATCTGGGTTGTCTCACTATCTCTTATTTCACCAATGATAAACACCTGCGGGCGGTGACGAAGTCCCACTCTTAATAAATCCTGGTAATCCATTCCGGCCAATCGATTCACCTGTAACTGTAAGAAAGTCGGTTCGCGAATTTCGACTGGATCCTCAATCGTCATCACGACTCCTGAACGAAACATCGTGGCAAGACGATACATCGTCGTGGTTTTGCCCGATCCAGTTGGACCAGCAAAGAGCACCATCCCCCGTTGATTAACAGCCTCCTTAAGCTGTCGCCACTGGTCAGGAACCAATAACCCAAATCCTTCGCGACTTAATTTATAAATGAAACGGGCAACCAACGATTCCCGGCCCTGAAAATCCCCAACTGTTGACAGACGAACATCAACATGTTCACCTTCCGCCCATTGCAATGCACCAGCTTGCGGACGACGATGTTCACTGACGGCCATATTAGCCTGGTACTTTAAATTGGCAATCCAACGGACAGCTTGACTGTTTTCAACCATCTGTAGCAAACACAAATGACCGCCAATATTGGCCAACAAGCGATAATCATGAGCAGTAGGCAACAGATACATGTCTGACGCACGTTTTTGAATTAATTTAGTAATAATCAAGTTTAAGGATATTTCCACGTCTTTCACCCCCTGTACTAATAAAGTACGCAAAGGGATAAAAAAATACCGCTTCTCATTTGAGAAACGGTATTAAAAAACTCTCCGCGATTACGGAGAGTTTCGAATTATATGACAAGCTTAGTTGTCTTCTTGAATGTACCCAGCTTCGTAGATGTCAGCCACATCGTCGTTGTTTTGCAATTCGTTGATGAGGTGTTGATACTGGTTGACCTTGTCATCAGGAACCTTGGTCTTGTTTTCAGGGATCATGGTAACTTCAGCAGTATCCAGGTCGTAACCCTTACCCTGCAGAGCATCACGAACCTTAGTCAACGAACTTGGATCAGTTGAAATGATGAACTTTTCATCCGTCGACTTCATGTCATCAGCACCAGCATCCAATGCATCCATCATGACATCGTCTTCGCTCTTATCTAATCCATCACGCAGAATTTCGATCAGGCCTTGGCGATGGAACATGTATGCAACGGAACCATTGGCTCCGAGTGAACCGCCGGCATGAGTGAAGGCAGAACGAACGGCAGCAGCCGTCCGGTTCTTGTTATCAGTCAATGCTGAAACCATTACAGCTACACCACCTGGAGCATAGCCCTCGTACGTAATTTCTTCGTAGTTGGCACCACCAGCACCAGTAGCCTTGTCAATAGCACGCTGAACGTTCTTCTTCGGCATGTTAGCTGCATTAGCTTTTTCCATGACCAGACGCAGCTGAGGGTTGTTCGCTGGGTCAGGATCACCTGCTTTAGCAGCTTGGTACAAATCACGGGAAATTTTCTGAAAAATCTTGCCACGCTTAGCATCCTGAGCGTTCTTACGCCCTTGAATGTTATGCCATTTTGAATGTCCTGACATTACAAACTCCTCTTTTCATAAATAATTAGTCAAACAAACACGATGATTTTACCAAAAAACATCAAAGACTTCAAGTTAAAACTATCGACGGAAGCCCAACAAAAGATGAACTAACAAACAAGCAATCGCCACAACTGCACTCACTACGGTGATGGTCCAGCCTACACTTGCTACATCTTTGACTACCCCGACGACAGAAGCAGATAAATCTGGTAAAGCTTGGGTAGCCTCTAAGACTATCTGCCGGGTCAAAGTAATTGTCACGGCTAACAAAACCGTCGCCACAATCCCTGACCAGGCGACGAGCTGAAGTACATATCGTCGAAAAATGGCCGTGACCAATTGAACAACAGCTAAAATGCCGCTGATGGCCATCACAGCAACGTCCACCAAAGTGGCAGTGTGCAAACCGGTGGTAAAACTTCTCACGGCGTCATTATTAACCTTCTCATTGACTGCGCTATTCAGTTGCGTGCTAATCGCATTAATCGAACTGCCCGCCAAAGAGCTATCAATGCCATAAGAGCTGAGTGTCCCACTCACTGATGACTGCAACTGATTAGTAATCGGCGACAGGTCTAACGAGATTCGCTGATTATCATAGACGTCACTAACTGCTTGCTTGACCAAACTATTAGTGTCCTTCTTAGTCAGAATTGAGTGCGGTAAATTATATTGTTCAAGGGCACTGTCAACTGCTGAATCAATTTGGTCAGCAACAGCCGTCGATCCCGCCTCTCGAACTGCAAATTGTTTATTAAAAATTGTCCGGTATAACCAGAATGACGCTAAAAAGAGCCACAAAACGACTGCAAAGCCAATAACCTTTCGGATGCGCAAATGATTATGATTTTGGGGCTGAGAAGGAGCCTCACTAACATTGTCCTGTTCATTAAGACCCTGTTGTCGGCGGTATTCTTCACGCGAAGTCAAGCCGGATCACCTACCGAGTAGATTGACGAACACTGAAGCCGTGTTCCAGGAGAACATCTTTTTCATCGTCTTCTTCATCCTTTTTGTCCATCAGTTTAGTTAAAAGACGCATTGCCACCGCGCCAATATCATACAGCGGTTGAGTTACTGAAGTCAGCATTGGTCGTACTAAACGGGTTTCCTTAGTGTCATGGCCAGAAATAATCTGGAAGTCATTAGGCACTTTCACACCGGCATCGGTGAGCCCATTAAGCAGTCCGGCAGCCATGTCATCTCCTGTAACAAAAGCAGCCTTTGCCCCGCTTTGCAGTACTTCTTGAGCTAACTTATAAGCCTGGTCATATGATTCATGAGCTTGAAAGACCAACTTATCGTCATAGTCCTGACCAGTATTTTCCAGAGCTTGCTGGTACCCAGGCAGGTAATGGTCGGTGAAGATCTTGGTGTTCTTAGCATCAACGACCATGGCTACCGGTTCGTGTGTTAAGTTAGCCAATCGTTCAACGGCTTGGCGAGCAGCTGTCCGGTAGTCAATCCGTACAGTTGGCAGTTTGTCATCATTAGTGACTGAACCCGCTACAACAACGGGCACTGTACTAGAGTCGAATTCTTCGCGCAATTCATCACTGACGTCACGTCCCATAAAGATGATGCCATCCACTTGCTTAGCCAATAAGCCGCGTACAACTTGCACCGTCTTCTGACCACCCAAGTCGGTGTTGGTCAAAACGATGTTGTACTTATACATAGTAGCAATGTCATCAATACCTTGGGCCAATTCAGCGAAATAGGTATTGGTGATTTCAGGAATGACGACACCGACAGTCGTCGTCTTTTTGCTTGCAAGGCCACGAGCCACTGCGTTAGGGCGGTAGTTTAACTTTTTAATAACATCTAAAACTTTTTGACGCGTAGCTGGTTTGACATTTGGGTTGCCATTAACAACCCGTGAAACCGTCGCCATTGAAACTCGTGCTTCACGGGCAACGGTGTAAATGGTAACTGATTGTTTTTCCATTATTAAGCCCTTTCTTTGTTAAGATAATTAGTTTTCATTCATTTTCATAAAACTCGCACCTAATATAGCAGACATTTATCATTAGCGCAAATGTTCTGCAAAATAAAATAAGACAAATGTCCCAAATAATCAGCCAATAGCCAACTGAAAGATAAGAAAGGCCCCTGTTGCCGTAGCTTGCGACAAAGGAGCTCTAATTAAAATTAATTTTTTTGATCATCCAAATTAATGACAATGTCATCATCAGAAGAGTCATCTGCACGTTTGGCACGTTGTAGTTCATCACGGATAGCAGCTGTCTCCTCATCAAAATCAGCATTAGTAAAGTGATCAGCCACTTGATCTGCACGGTCCTTGACAGCATCAGCAACTGACTGCCACTTACCGCCTGAAGCCATCCGATATTTATCTAAAGCCACACTAGCGAGATCAAAACTCTCCAGGGCAAAGTCCGTCGCCGTATCTACGGCTTCGTACCAACCGCGTTGGAACTTACGAGCTAAATGTTGGCGTTGTTCAGGTGTCAACGAACGCCAGCCTAAGTAAGCACTGCCGGCGCCTAATAATAAACCAGCGGTAAATTTTTTATTCATTACTTCGTACCCTCTTTCCGGTTTCCACGACGCAGCAACTTCCCGGCCAAGTTGAAAAGGACCATTTTACCGGCACTTCCAGCAACTTTTTCAACAGCCGTAACACTGCGTTGGCGTTCACCTAACTTGTCAGCAAGCTTTCGAGCAGCTGCGTTAACGTCACTAACACTTTCGCTGACGTCAGCGACTGCCTTAACTGCTGGGTCGAGTTGTGCTGATTTATCATTAATGTCGTCTAACAGTTCATTGGTGTTATTGACTACCTTATCCACACTTTCACTCAGCGTGTGTGCATCATTGGTCAAAGATTTCAGCGATTCTTCAGTTGCCTGCAAAGTCCCTGCAAGTCGGTGCAGAAAAATCCCAACAAAGCAAACCAAGATTACCAGAGCGATTGCTGCGATCAATCCTGCAATTTGTCCAACTGTCATTGCCAACCCCTCCTTCAAATATCCATCCCAGAATATCACGAAAAGCCAACCATTCGCAACATTTGCTCTGTTGATCCTCCAAAAAGGCGATGATAAGATGAACATAATTCGATAGGGGAAAATTAATAATGATAGAATCCATTAATCCAAATTTATTAAAACAAACCAACCAAATCAGCAAATACCTAACCAATTTTAGTTGGGACGAGCTCGGCCAGCATTTAGTGAACCGCTGCCTATCACTCATTTTAGTGACACTGGTCTTCATGCTGGTGCTATGGTTAGGCAAAAAGCTAATCAACGCTGGCTTTCAACACTCCAAAAAGCGACTGTCACTTAGTGGTCACCGCCTAGCAACTTTCAATTCGTTGGCAATCAATATTTTCCGTTACACCTGCCTTTTCTTCTGGCTCTCCGGCCTTCTGGAAATACTAGGGGTTCCTGTTGGAACACTGATTGCCGGTGCTGGTATTTTTAGTATTGCTCTTGGACTTGGGGCGCAAGGTTTTGTGGCAGACGTCGTCAACGGCTTCTTTATCCTGATGGAACAACAAATTGACGTCGGTGACGTGGTGGAGATTGACAACATTAAAGGATCGGTTACCTCACTGGGTTTACGTACCACCCAAATTACTAGTTCAGATGGTACCCTCAATTTTATCCCCAACCGATCAATCACTGTCGTGCGTAATTTTAGCCGCAACAACATGGTTTCAACCGTCGATATCAATATTCCTAACGATGCTCCATTAGCCAAAATTGAAGAAATCGTCAAAAACGTGAACCAAAGCTTAGAAAAAGAAGCCACCTCTTTGATTGGCAAACCCCAGATCGTCGGACCAGTTACCATCAATGGTCACCTCGTCTTTCGAGTACTGTTGACCAGTAAAAATGGCCACCAAACACAACTGGGAGCCCGGGCCCTAGCGGATTATCTCAAAGCTTTTCGGCAGCACGGCATTTCATTAAATACCCAAAGCACCATAACTAAATAAAAACTGGCAACCAGGCCCATCTTCATAAGATGATACTTGGCTGCCAGTTTTTTATTATTGAATTCCCGGATGATTATCATGCATCACAAAATCTAGTGCTTCCATCAATTTTCGCCGGGTAACGATTCCACAAAAGACACCGTCTTCAGCAACCACCGGCACGAAGGACTGATTCAATAGAAGCTGATAATTACCTTCAAAATCATCAGGATCATGGCTAACGGGTGCTTCAGTATTCATCGCGTCAGCGACCGTAAGCTGATCCAGTTTGTTAAAGTCAAATTTCGTCGTTTCCATCAGCTGGTCATTGATCATCGCTAAGGAAAGCTGACCGCGGTAATGATTATGGTTATCGATGACAACAATTTTGGCAAACTTATCGGTTGTCAGAACGAGGAAGGCATGGCTCAATAAATTATCAACGTTAACCGTTGCTACCCGGTTAGCAGGCACCATGTAGTTATTATGCCAACGTGTTAGTTCGTCCTGAATCTTGTTGTTAATCATGGCACCCTCCTAGCGCGGAAAGCTATAATGCAGGTTATCAACGGCATTCATCTGCCGGTCATAATACTGCACATCGACCTGGTGTGGCGCCGTCGTGACGATTGCAAAGGTGCCGCCCAGTTTAGCATACTCACCCCTTGGCAGGCTCGTACTACCGGGGTTGATGAACAGCGTTCCATGACGCATTCCACTCAAAAGTTGGTGGGTATGACCAAACGCAACGATGGTAGCCTTCCGTCGCGTTGCCTCATTTTCCAGCTGACCGATGCCGTAATAAACACCATAACGGTCACCATGAGTCAGAAAAATCCGTTCATCTCCCTTTTTCACTAACAGCTCTTGTGGATAATCAAGATGCCAGTCGTTATTACCCTTAATGCCGGTAAAAGGAGCCATTGCCGGATCATCAGGCTGCATCGTCGAATCACCACAGTGATACATGGCATCGACATCATTAGCGAAAGTATCAGCAATTTTGCGCAAAATGGCGGCGTCACCATGGTTATCACTCGCAAATAGCAGTTTCATTACGCTTCCCACCATCCTTCAAATTGTTTCATCAAAGCACGCATGGCTCGTCCACGGTGACTGATGGAATTCTTTTCCTCATCACTGAGAATGCCCATCGGTTTATTCAACTCGTCGACGTAGAAAAGTGGGTCGTAGCCAAAACCGTTTTCTCCGTGAAGCTCATGGAGAATGTGTCCCTTGACGTTGCCATCAACAACTAACTTTTTGCCGTCTGGTTTTAGGCAAACGATCGTCGTATGAAAATGTGCTGTCCGTTTTTCATCGGGTACATCCGCCATTTCTTTCAGTAGCTTAGCATTGTTAGCTTTGAAATCATGATCGCCCGCATAACGCGCTGAATGAATGCCAGGAGCACCATTCAAGGCGTCCACACAGATGCCTGAATCATCAGCCAAAACCGGCAAATTAAGGTGATCCACAGCTGCCTTAGCCTTAATCATGGCATTCTCTTCAAATGTCGTTCCGTTTTCGTTAATCGGAAATTGGGGAAAATCCTTGAGAGTTTGAATTTTAATACCATAAGGATGAAACAGTTCCGCGTACTCACGCGCTTTTCCCATATTCTTAGTGGCAATAACTAACGTTTTCATGTTAATCCTCCTAAAACAAGGCGAGGTGCTCACCAGTTAAATTGCTGTCACCTAACCATTGCCGAGCGCCTTTGGCCAAATCTGAAGCGGTACCGGTTGAATACAAGGTTAATTGACCTTGCTGATCCTGCGGTGCTAAAGCATCATGTTTGGTCAAAATTCGCGAAGCCAGTTGTACCGTCTCCCCTGCCGGATCAATGATAGCAACCGATTTCCCGAGTGTATTCATAATTTCTTTAGTTAAAAACGGAAAATGAGTGCATCCTAAGATAAGGCCATCAACGGGATGCTGCTTAAACAAAGCTAACTCTTTATCCACCGCATGCTGCGCTTTGGGAGTGCCAGTTTGGCCATGCTCCACGATTGGCACTAGTGGTTGGGTTGCCTTAGCAACAACCGTTGTCTGGGGTGACAAAGACTTAATGGTGCGAACGTAGGCACCATCTTTCGTTGTCGATTCAGTAGCAATCACCCCGATGCGGTCATGATAAGGCAAACTAACAGCTGCTTCAGCTCCAGGGCGAATCACCCCGATAACCGGAACCGGAAGTTTATCTTGAAGAAGTGTTAGTGATGCTGCAGTTGCTGTATTGCACGCAATCACCATCAATTTGATATTTTGACGCACCAAAAATTTACCAATTGTGAGCGCAAAGGAACGAACTTCATCCTGTGTCCGTGTTCCATACGGAAAATGACCTTGATCACCCACAAAAATTACCGATTCGTGTGGCATTCGCTGACGCATTAACCGGACAACAGACAAGCCACCCAGGCCTGAATCCATGACCCCGATCGGCCGTTGATCCATTACCTTCACCATCTTTCATTACTATCTTGAAACTCCATTATCTGCGTTTAGGCACTTTTTTTCAAGTTTACCCTAGCATGTCACAGTCCTGACGGTTATTATTATAGCTGAACAAAAAAGGGAGAAAACCATGAGTCAAGAAAGCTATAATCGTTTTATCAATTCTCAGCGTGGCCTGATCAGTAGCACTATTCGCGATGTACTCTTACCGGCCATGCTCGGGAAAGAAACTAACGGAATTTCTTATTGGATCGGCAAAGATATCGCACGTGAATACCCCGTGGCATCAGTTGATGATTTAATTACTCTTACCAACCAGCTGGGATTCGGTGAGCTCAGTTTACGCAAAGAAAATAAAAATCAACAATTGTATCGTTTATCAGGGCCCATTGTCAGTGAACGTTTAGGCATCGATCACGAAAAGGTCTCGTTTGACTTAGAAGCTGGCTTCCTTGCCATGGAAACTGAATTCCAGGTTGGCGCCGCTGCTGAAGCCGAAATTGTCGATCGGCGTCGCGCTAGCATCGACATTATGGTCCAGCATGATCCAGTGGATAAGGGAGACAGCAAAGCCGAAATTGCTCAGTTTATTCGGTTACAAGGCACGCCGGATGAACCGGAAAGAGATAAAGGCAAGAAACGAAAGAAAAAGCGTGATAAGTAAAAAAATCAGCGACTGATGATTGTTCGATCATCGGTCGCTGATTTTGTTATAGGCTATCCTAGCGAAGCTTTAGAAGGCAAATTATCAGCTTACTTAATCTGCTGAATCCAACCGTGCTTGTCCTCGACATCACCAAGCTGGATGCCGTAAAGCGTCTTGTAAAGCTTAGTCGTCACTGGACCCGTTTCCTTTTCACTGTAGAAGACGTGCTTCTTCCCCTTGTAAGTCAGGGAACCAACTGGTGAAATGACGGCAGCCGTTCCCATGGCCCCGGCTTCGGCAATGTTATCAAGATCAGTATTAATGTTGATCTTCGTTTCAATTGGGTTCAGGCCTAAATCATCAGCAATCTGAAGGAGTGAACGCTTCGTCACTGATGGCAAAATTGAATTGGACTTTGGCGTGATGAATTGACCATCTTTAGTAATTCCGAAGAAGTTAGCACCTGAGAATTCATCGATGTACTTGTGTTCCTTTGGATCCAAGTACAAGCAGTCGGCATAGCCTTCCTTCTTAGCTGTCAGTTCTGGAAGCAAAGAACCGGCGTAGTTACCTGAGGTTTTAGCTTGACCAGTCCCGTAAGCAGCAGCCCGGTCATACTTGCTGACAGTGTATGGCATTGGGTTCAAGCCCTTGACGTAAAAGCCTACTGGGGTGGCGTAAACGTGGAAGGTGTAGCTCGTTGACGGAGCAACACCCACCAGTGGGTCCGTCCCGATCATGAATGGACGCAGGTACAGGGAACCACCAGAACCATAAGGCGGAATGAAGTCTTCGTTAGCCAGAACTACTTTTTTAATGGCTTCGACAAACTTGTCTTCAGGGTAGGGTTCCATCATCATCCGTTTAGCCGAATTAGCCATCCGGTGAGCATTTTGGTCTGGCCGGAAGAGGTTGATGTGCCCATCTTTGGTTCGGTAAGCCTTCAGTCCTTCAAAAACTTCTTGGCCGTAGTGAAGCACTTCGGACGCTTCGGACAGGGTAATCGTGGAATCCTCGATTAATTTCCCACCTTGCCACTTACCGTCTTCAAAGCGTTCTTCAAAACGATATGGTAAGTCGTGATACTGAAATCCTAAGTTGTTAAAATCCAAATCTTCTGGACGTGTTTTTGCCATTCAAAAAACCTCCCATGACAAGACAAGAATTAAGACCAAGCCGCTTTCCTATTTGTCATTAAATCAAAGTTATATTTTCTTAACCGGTTTTTAATATAGTCTAATAATTAGTGCCATGTCCAGTTTAACCGGAAAAATAAAAAAAAGACCGTGATATCCAAAGCATCACGGTCACTTTTGGTTAAGATATTAAAGTTTACATGTAAGGTTGCAAAATCTGCAGCAACTGTTCCCGGCTGTGGTAACCGATGATAGTGTCCACGACCTTGCCATCCTTTTTTACTAGCAGTGTTGGAATACTCATCACACGATACTTAGCTGCAGTTTCTTGGTTTTTGTCGACATCCAATTTTGTAAACTTAACTTTCCCGTCTAATTCATCAGACAGTTTTTCAACGACTGGACCCTGCATCCGGCAAGGGCCACACCACGTTGCCCAAAAATCGGTGACGGATAAGCCATCAGCGGTATCAGTATCAAAAGTTTGGTCGGTTGTTACTTTAACTGCCATTTCAATCACTCCTCTAAATTTCTGATTAACTATATTCTAGCAAATAAGAAGGGTGGCGCCAATCTTTCTGCTTACATTTAGTAAGAAAGATGATTGATTGGCATACTACTGTTTTAGAAGTAAACAATCGTTGCCCCATCCCCGCCGTTGTGCGGACCAGCGTAGCCAAATGATTTGACACGGGGATTGCTCTGTAGATACTGCTGAGTGCCCTTGCGCAGTGCCCCGGTGCCTTTGCCGTGGACAATTGTCACCGGTGAGAGGTTGTTCAACAAAGCATGGTCAATAAACTGGGAAAGATCATTCATTGCCTGTTCATAACGTTCTCCCCGCAGATCCAACCGCGCCGTCGTATGACGCGTCTGGGTCGTCCGCACAGCAGAACGATGAACTTGCTTTTTTTGTTTTTCCTTTTGCTGGGCCCTTTGCTTAGCGCTCAGTTTTTCGAGGTTATTTTCATCAATTTCCATTTTGAGGATACCCAACTGGACAACCCACTTGTGGGCACCGCGTTTATTAACCAGTGTTCCCTGCTGGCCATATGACTTGACCATCACGGTATCCCCAGAATGTAAGTCGTGTTTAGCGTGAGCCCGTTTCAGAACGCTGTTGTGCTGCAGTCGCGGATCGTCAGCGTGCAGGGCATTGAGCTGACCCTTGGCATCGATCAGTTCATTTTCTTTAACCTGTCCGCCCTGGCTAACTTCCATCTGACGCAAGTGGTGAATAATGCGATCGGCCTTCCGTTTAGCCATCGAAACTTGGTGGTTGGCATTTTGCCGGGCTTGATCCATCAATTTGTCACGCGACTCGTTGAAGCGGTCCAGCTTCTGGGTGAGATCGGCCTGCTTCTTATCATTTTCTTGGACCAGCTTGTGGAGGCGTTCGTTTTCCAACCGGGCTTGACGTCGCTGTTCGACCAATTCACCGATCATCTTATTAAGGTCCTGACTGTCATCGCTAACCAGTGATTGAGCTTCATCGATGATGGCTTCATCGATTCCAAGGCGTTTGGCAATTTCAATCCCGTTAGACTGGCCAGGAATTCCCAGCAGTAAGCGGTAGGTAGGTTGCAGGGTTTCTTTATCAAATTCCATCGAAGCGTTAATCGTTTCGGGACGGTCATAGCCGTACACTTTGAGTTCTGGGTAGTGAGTTGTAATGACGACCATGCAGCCATCTGCACCCAATTGATCCAAAATGGACATGGCAAGAGCTGCCCCTTCTTTCGGGTCCGTTCCGGCACCCAGTTCGTCAAGCAGCACCAAACTCTTTTTAGACACGTCTGATAAAATCTTTTTGACGTTGTCCATGTGGCCAGAGAAAGTCGACAAGTTTTGTTCCAGCGATTGTTCATCCCCGATGTCCGCGAAAACATTATCAAAGACCCCGACGTGACTGTTTTCGTTGGCGGGAATAAAGAGACCCGCTTGGGCCATCAACTGAATCAGTCCCAGTGTCTTCAAGGTAATCGTCTTCCCACCAGTGTTGGGACCAGTGATGATGATCGTGGAATAATCGCCGCCGAGTTTGATATCGTTAGCTACGACTTTAGCCGGGTCGATCAGCGGGTGCCGTGCCTGGCGCAACGAAATCTGGTTATCATCAGAAATTAGCGGCAGACTAGCTTTTTCGTCATGTGCCAGTTTGGCCTTAGCATTAACAAAATCAAGGTGGCCCAGAATCTTGGCGTTGTTGTTGATGTCATGACGATAAGGGGTAATCATCTTGGAAAGCTCGGTCAGTACCCGGATCATCTCTTGGCGTTCATCGATCTGCGACTGGCGCAGACGATTGTTAAGATCGACCGCGTCCGCCGGCTCGATGTACAGGGTTTGACCACTCGCACTTTGGTCGTGAACAACCCCACCCACCTTGTGGCGGTAACGTGATTGGACCGGGATAACGTAACGGTCGTTCCGCATGGTCACGATCGGATTGCTCAAGTACTTGGCCCGCTTACCGTGGGTATATGACTGCATCTGGGCATGAATATCGTCCTCGGTTTTGGAAATCAGCTGACGAATCCCGTGCAGCTTTGAAGAAGCTTCGTCATTGATACGCCCATCAGGATCAATGGATTGGATCAAACGCTTAGTGACCGATGGAATGGTTACCAGTTGGTCAACCCGTTCTGGCAAGAGGCGCAAGTCAATGTCATCATTTTCGTGCAAATCCTGAAAGAAATTGCGAACGCTCATGCTGGCCCGCAGAACCTGCGTGATCTGCGCTAATTCGGTTCCGTTCAAGCGGGCCTTTACCCGCAGTCGTTTCAGCGGTTCAGTAATATCCACCAGTTTAGGAATGGGAATACCATTCTTTAAACGTAAAATGTCAGCACCATCCGTCGTTTCGACTAGCTGGTCACGGACGGTTGCCCGATCCGTCGACGGTTCCAAATCAGCCGCCTCAGCTTCACCGGCAGCCGTCACGAGGTATTGACTTAATTGCTGACGGATTCTGCCAAATTCTAGTGTTTCAATAATTTTATGGTTCATTGTTATTTCTCCTATCCAATCCAGCTCACCAGGAGCCGCATTAAGATCTTTGTATTATTAACGATCCACTGCCCTAATCCTGACTGTGAAAATTGCGTTTGCCACCAATCATTGGGCCATAGTTGTAAAATCAGAAGAACCACGTCGATCATGATGTATCCCAAGACCAATTCTAACAGGCCACCAGCCCAACCATTTAAGGTGCCGAGGACCGGTAAACGGTTGAGCCAATTGAGCCGGTATAACAACCAGTGCAACAACCCGCTAACGATCGCAAACGTCACCATAAAAGCGATTCCATTGTAAAAGAAATGGGTACCATCGACAAGTTGTAACAGCTGTGTGCTAAAAGCTGTCGGATTATTTAAAGAGTGACCACTGGCTAAGAGTGAACCGATATTGCGGGAAACTACGCGGGCCACGGTCAGAGCCACCAAGTAAGTGACCAATGATATCAGCATCATTAACAGTCCGCGTCGACGACCGTGAATAAAACAACCCACCAGGATAATAATGATTAAGGTCGTAAGGATCATTTGTTTCTGCCTCATTCTTTGTTATACGATGTATTTTAGCATTGACATTGTGCTCTACAAAACGTTAAGGATCACCAAAGGAGTTTTCACCTATGCAAATCGTAATTACCGTTAATCCAACTACTTTCCAAAAAATGTCAACATACTATGCATCTAGTGAAAAATTACCGGCTGGTGCCAGTTTCCGTCAACACAAATCTGACGTAATAGTTACCGGCTATACCAAATCACACAAGGTTATGTTTCAGGGGCAACGCGCCCAGAGTGAAGCTGCAAAGTGGTCGCCAAAAGCTGCCAGTCAAGAAGAGGCAGCGGGTCTGCCGAAGGGATTTGCGGGCTGGTCCGTTGTCGGTTCGGATGAAGTGGGTGTCGGTTCTTACTTTGGACCGCTCACCGTGGCGGCAGTTTATGTTGATAGCAACCACGTTCAAAAAGTGACCGCTTTGGGCGTTAAAGATTCGAAAACTCTCTCCGATCCCGAAATCATCAAGTTAGCGCACCGGGTGATGAAAATCTGTCCGTATCATATCGTCAACCTCGATCCCGACGTCTATAATGATCGCATCAAGCACTACAACCAGGCTCAACTGAAGGCCCTGTGCCATAATTTAGCCCTTGGCAAAGTCCTAGAAAAAATCGCACCCAAGAAGCCGCGTGCAATTCTCATTGATCAGTTTGAGCCGGCACAGACATATTTCCATCACTTAGCAGGTCAACACAAGATCGTGTCTGATCACGTCTATTTCCGCGTGAAGGGGGAACAAGCCCACGTTGCTGTAGCAGCTGCATCGGTCATTGCTCGCTACTACTCACTAACCCGGATGGATGCATTGTCCGAACAAGCAGGAATGACTTTGCCCATTGGCGCAGGCCACGTCGTCGATGAAATAGCAGCCAAATTACTGCGGCGGGGCCAAAACCTGGGGCACTTTGCCAAACTTCATTTTGCCAATACCCAAAAAGCTAAGCAACTTGCTAGAAAATAAGAGCAGACACAAAGACTCCCAGTACCCGTCTGGATGCTAGGAGTCTTTATCGTTAATTGCTTAGGCGTTGAAATTACCGTCATCATCGACGAAGGTGTTGATCACTTCTGAAACCATATCCCACTCGGCGTCATTTTCGATCGGTTCAAGTGCGATATCGCCACCCTTGCCGTCATCGCGGAATGAGAAGGCCTGAAGACTTACTTCGTCACTGTTTTCTTCATCTAGTGGGTACAAAACGATGTACCACTTGTGATTTTGGTCAGATTGGAAACGCAGTGCTTCTTTGTACAGTTCTTCATTACCTTTCTCATCAACTAAGGTAAAAACTTCGCCGTCGTAATGTGATGAATCTGATTCTTGCTTCATATGATTACCTCAATTTCTTTGTTAATTTACCATGAGCATCCAGGTAATTCTGCAAAATCAACGTTGCGGCTAGTTCATCAATTACCTTTTTCTGCTTAGCACGAGAAACATCAGCTTCTTCAACTAACATCCGGTGAGCCTCAACAGTCGTCAGCCGTTCATCCTGGTAGTCAATGGGAATGTTAGGAAAGCGCTTCCGGAGCAGATCACCATAGTGCTTAGATGCTTCGACCCGCGGGCCAGAAGTATTGTTCATATTTTTTGGTAAGCCGATCACAAAGCCGCCGATTTGGCCCTTCTTAACTAATTCTGCAACCCGGTCGATGCCAAAGACACCCTCATCCTCATCGATGGGAATAATTTCTTGTGCCTGGGCCGTCCATCCCAAGGGATCACTGAAAGCAATGCCGACGGTCTTAGAACCTACATCAAGTCCCATTAAACGCATTATTTCTCGTCTCCGTTGTTCTTGAGATAAGAACGAACCAGCTCTTCGATAATTTCGTCACGTTCGTGTTCGCGGATCAGATTCCGGGCATTCTTCAGCCGCGGAATGTAAGCTGGGTCGCCTGACAGCAAATAACCAACAATTTGATTAATTGGATTATAGCCCTTTTCTTTTAAGGCGTCATAAACGGCCTTTAACGTCTGTTGAATTGTTTTTTCGTGTTCCTGGTTAAAATCATAGAACATCGTCTTGTCATCATTATTGGAGTCCATAATGACACCTCCCCACTAGTTATTCTCACCTATCGATTGTACTATACCAAAGTCAAAAGCACAATCAAAGAGAAAGCTGACAATCAACCTCTCCCCTACAGAAGATGTCAATTGTCAGCTTTTTTATTGTTAATACTTATTTGTTTAATAATTCAGCAGCTTGCTTTAAGGCAGTCGGAATACCTGCTGCCTTCTTACCACCGGCCTGAGCCATGGTTGGACGGCCACCACCGCCACCATTAATTGCTGGAGCAATTTGCTTGATGATGTCGCCAGCCTTCAAGCCATTCTTAACGGCAGAATCACTAACAGCAACTAACATATTGGCCTTGGAACCATTAGCAGTAGCTAAAACTAAGACGTCAGACAGTGCCTTGCTCCGCCACTGGTCGGCCAGTTCACGCAACTGACCCATCCCAGCTACTTTGACCTGGGCAGCGATTAAACTACCCTGCTTGCAATTCTGCACGTCACCGAAGACGTCGCTAGCCTGTTGAGCAGCGATCTTGGATTGGAGAGCTGCCACCTGCTTGTTGGCACTCTTCAACTGATCTTGCAATTCGCTGACCTGGTGAGGAACATCCTTCAGTTGCGCAACCTTCAGATCTCCGGCAACCTGGTTAAGTAAATCCACACGATCCTGCATGAACTTGAAGGCATCACTAGCCGTTACGGCTTCGATCCGCCGAATACCAGCGCCGACACCGCCTTCGGAAACGATCTTGAAGAGACCTAGTTCATTAGTGTTCTTAACGTGGTCGCCACCACAGAATTCAGTGTTGTAGTCACCGATCTTGACAACGCGGACTCGTTTGCCGTATTTGTCAGAGAAGAGGGCGATAGCACCCATTTCCTTAGCAGAATCGATGTCGGTTTCCACAGTTTGAACCGGGATTTCTTTCCAAATCTGTTCATTGACCATCTTTTCAACAGCCTGCAGGTCTTTTGCAGTAACCTGCCCAAAGTGGTTAAAGTCAAAACGCAGGTAGTGTTCTTCAACCAATGAGCCAGCCTGTTGGGTATGACCACCCAAGACGTTGCGCAATGCTTGGTCAAGCAAGTGGGTTGCGGTGTGGTTCTTTTCGATCTTCAGGTGGCGTTCACGATCAACGACCAGCTTGTAACGAGCACCCAACTTGATCGGCGTCTTCAGTTGAATGCGGTGCAGGTTTTGCTGGTGAGGTGCGTGTTGGACGTCGACGACACGACCAACTTCTTTACCGTAATTATCGATAATGTCACCAGTATCGGCAACCTGGCCACCCATTTCGGCATAGAATGGCGTCTTGTCGAAGATCACTTCAACGTCAGTCTTATCTTTTGGCTGAGCCTGTTCAACGTGCTTGCCGTCTTGAACCAGCCCGATGACCTTGGCATCATCAACAGTTAAGTCCGTGTAGCCGACGTACTTGCTTGGTTCCGTAAATTCGGTCCAAACGTCTTCCTGGACACCCATCCCGTTGTCCATGTCACGGGCTTTCCGGGCACGGTTTTGTTGTTCGGTCATGGCAGCGCTGAAGCCTTCTTCATCAACCGTCAGACCTTCATCATTAGCGTATTCGCGCGTCAATTCAACCGGGAAGCCGTAGGTATCGTACAGCTTGAAGGCTGTCTGACCGTCGATTTGCTTGGTGTTATTCTTCTTAGCTTCGTCGATGACGGAGTTCAGCAAGTTCAACCCACCGTTCAACGTTGAGCTGAAACGATCTTCTTCCGACTTAACAACTTTTTGGATGTAGTCAGCGTTTTCCAGGACGTCTGGGTAGTAATCCTGCATGATCTTGCCAACGGTTGGCACCATCTTGTAGAGGAATGGTTCATCGATGCCCAGCTTCTTACCGGCAACAACAGCCCGCCGCAGAAGACGCCGAATGACGTAGCCACGCCCCATGTTTGAAGGCAGTGCGCCGTCACCAATGGCGAAGGTGATCGTCCGGATATGGTCGGCGATGATCTTAAACTGAACATCATCATCCTTATTAGAGGCGTACTTCTTGGTGCTGAAGCCTTCCGTCTGGTGAATCAGCGGTAAGAAGAGGTCGGTTTCAAAGTTAGTCGGTGCGTTTTCAAAAATTGAAACAACCCGTTCCAGGCCCATCCCGGTATCAATGTTTTTATGTGGCAGTGGTTCGTAGGTGTCTTCCGGCGTGTGGTTGAATTGACTGAAGACGATGTTCCAGATTTCCAGGTAACGTTGGTTTTCGCCGCCAGGATAATTTTCGGGGTCGTCTTCCGGAATATCATTCATTTCTTGACCACGGTCGTAGTACATTTCGGTATCAGGACCAGAAGGACCTTGACCAATGTCCCAGAAGTTATCTTTGTCAGGTACCAGGTGGTCTTTAGCCACCCCGACCTTGCGCCATAAGTCATAAGCGTCCGTATCCTTTGGATAATAAGTGATGTAGATCTTTGATGGGTCGAAGCCAAACCACTTATCACCGGTCAGCAGTTCCCATGCCCACGGAATAACTTCCTTCTTGAAGTAATCCCCAACGGAGAAGTTCCCCAACATTTCAAACATGGTGTGGTGACGGGCAGTTTTACCAACATTTTCGATATCGTTAGTCCTAATACTCTTTTGCGAGCTGGTCATCCGCGGATTTTCCGGAACCACTTTGCCATCAAAATACTTCTTCATCGTGGCAACACCGGAGTTAATCCATAACAGTGTTGGGTCGTCAACCGGAACAAGTGATTGACTAGGCATGATCTTGTGACCATGTTCCTTGAAGAATTCCAAGAACATACTCCGTACTTGGGCACTGTTGAGGTGTTTTAATTCCTTCATCAAATTCCATCCTTTCTCTACAAGAACAAACAAAAAGCCACCGTTGCGATGACGAGACGCCCTGGACGCGGTACCACTCGTCTTGCAAACGATGACTAATCGTAAACCTCTTTAAATGTCTGAAATAGACTTAATTCTCGTTGATCATCTGGGGAGCACCCTTAGCAGTTCGTCGTTTTTTGCATCACCAAAACGTTTCTGAAAGTTCCCTGCTAAGAACATATCCCAAACATGGAAAATTATAAACGTCCTCCTCGTGAAAATCAATCCTGATTTTTCCTTTGGGCTGCCCGTTCGGCGCGATGACGACGCTGCCGTTGACGGCGAGCATGACGTTCCTCATGCTGCTTGGCTTTGCGCCACTTGTAAGCCCGGTCATCGGCAATGGCCTTTCTAATCCGTTTCTTATAACCAGGCTTGACCTTCTTTTTGGTCTTTTTGACAAAGCCAATCATCGATGGGTCCAATTCTTCATGTTTCTTAAGCCGCTTTTGCCGCCGGTTACGGTCGTGCGTATCAACAATCCGACCATTCTTAATGGTCTTTGGCTGGAAGTGAATTCCCCGATCTTCCAATTGGTTAATCAGATCATCTTCCGCCGGAGCATACAGGGTGATAGCTGTCCCTTTCAAGTTAGCCCGACCAGTCCGTCCGACACGGTGAACAAAGTACTCCAGGTCAGTTGGAATGTCATCATTAATGACCAACGAAACCCCTTCGATGTCGATACCACGTGCCGCCAAGTCAGTGGCAACGATGTATTGGTATTCCAACTTTTTAATTTCACGCATTACCCGTTTGCGCCGCCGCGGTTCGAGACCACCATGAACAAGGGCAACTTTCAGTCCTTGGTCATTTAGGTATTTTGCCAGTTCCGTTGCGCGCTCACGAGTGTTAGCAAAAACCAGTGCCAGGTAGGGTTCACCCATTGTCAGCAAACGGTAAATCAACTGGTTCTTGTCGCGTCCCTTGGTCGACATCAACCAGTTGTCGACGTTAGGATTAATCACCGTCGTTACCGGAATTTCTTCGACCACGGGGTTTTCCATATACTTCTTCAAAAATGGCCGCAACTTAACCGGGATCGTGGCCGAGAAGACCATCATCTGCAAGTCGTCGGGAAAACGACTAGCAATCTGGTCAACGGTCGTCAGAAATCCCATGTCAAAAGTCATATCGGCTTCATCAACGACGAAGCGGTGGGCCGTGTGGATGTCAAGACCACCGTGTTCGGACATGTCATTAACCCGTCCCGGCGTCCCGATCACCAGTTGGGGCTGCTGACGAGCAAGTTGACGCTCTTGGCGTTCCCGGTCGGTACCGCCCACGTAGTTATGGACGATAAAGGGTGTGGGGGCAAACTGGTTGATCTGCTTAGCTGCCGAATAAATTTGGTAAGCCAGTTCACGGCTCGGCGTCGTGATGACCGCCTGGACCTCGTGAACGTCTGGTTGGAGCTGGTCAAAGATCGGCAGAAGAAAAGCGTGCGTCTTCCCACTGCCAGTAGCAGACTGACCGACAACACTCTGGCCGTCTTCAATAACCGGGATCACTTTTTCTTGAACGGGCGTCGGTTGGTGAAAACCGAGATCCTTAATTGCCTTATTAATGAATGGTTGGAAATGAAAATCTTGAAAACTTGCTGTCATATCTATTCCTTTTCTTGCCATTGTTGGCACAATACATCTAGCTGGGCGATGATGTCTTTCATCTCATCGTCATCCTTAGCCTTCGCACCACTGGCCATCGGGTGACCACCACCACGGTGATTTTTAGCCAAGCCATTGATGGCAGGCCCCTTGGAACGCAGGCGCACACGAAAGTGACCGTCCGCTTGCTGAACGAAGATAACCCAGGCACTGACTTCATGAATCTTGCCAGGTAAAGGCACGACGGCAGACGTCTCAGCTTCACTCAAGCCAAACTTTTTCAAAATCTCGTCGGTCAATACAACGTAAGCCGCATTGTGCTTCGTTAACTTCAGGTTTTCGTAAACGTAGGCCGACAGTTTAGCCAGCGGCATGGTGATTTCGTCTTCACGCCGACTGATCGCACTTGCCTGGGCGCCTGCAGCCATCAAGGCTCCTGACACTAACATTGTCTTGGGAGTCGTCGCTGGGTAAAGGAAACGACCGGTGTCACCGACAATGCCGGCGTACAGGGCGTTGGCCGCTGACTTAGGCAGCTTTAACTTATCAGCGAAATGTTGGTAGAAGCCGTAAATCATTTCTGAGCAACTGGCTGCCTGGTCATTGACCCAGATGACATCCCCGAACGGCTCATCGTTCGGGTGGTGGTCGATCTTAACCAACATCTCGCCCTCATTGAAGCGCCGGTCATCGATCCGCGGACTGTTGGCCGTGTCGGTAACAATGACCAAGGCGTTTTCGTACAGACCAGAATCAATCTCATCCATCTGGCCGATCCAATCAAAGCCGGGGATATCCTTGCCGACTACAAAAATCTCCTTGTAAGGAAAAGAAGCCCGTAGAATCTCGGCGAGACCAACTTGTGACCCAATAGCGTCTGGATCGGGCCGCTGGTGGCGGTGAATGATGATCCGATTGTACTTTTGAATAGCTTTCATAATGTCTTCTAAAACGGCCATGAGAAATCCTCCTGATCTTTTAATAACAATTTAGTATAACATTTTTTAAAAACTAGCGAGATTACTAGGGCTCAGCAAAAGCAAAAAGACTCCCGGCGTTTTAGCTTAGTAAAGCGCAGAGAGTCTTATGAAATTGAATTGCTAATTACTTTTCTTCACTAGCGGCCGACTGGTCAGCTGCACTGTCATCAGCACTCGAAGCAGCACTGCTGTCTGCGGAAGAAGCTGCAGAACTATCAGCTGAGCTAGCAGCAGAACTGGTAGCTTCGGGCTTTGCAGCCTTAGCAGCTGCCTGTTCGGCTGGAACAACCCGCATGATCGCACCCAGGTCAAACTTCAAGTAGATACCTTCACAGTCCAAAGTGACCGTGTTGTTTTGTTTGTCAATTTCGTAGATGTCACCATGAAGACGACCGATCGTTACCACGTGGTCACCCTTCTTTAACTGGCTCATCATTGATTGGTGCTGCTTACGTTGCTTTTGCTGTGGACGAATCATGAAGAAGTACATGAAGGCCACCATCAGCACGATCAAGATAATACTTGACATTGAAGAACTATTCAATTCTTATTCATCCTTTCACATCGAAAAAATATTAACACCCAACATTATACAAGAAAATACATTGCTCTGCACCAATCATCAACAGATCAGCTCAGAAATTATCGTTTAATTTTTGTAATGTTTTATTGAGCTGGGCTAAATTTGCCTCGGGACTAGCCAAAATAATATCAACTCCGCTATTTACAGCGGCCTGCAGAACAGCTGGATCAGAGACCCGGCTGAGCATGCGTGGTTGGTCGTCAGGCAATAGCGGTGCGGTTTCTTTAACGAGGCGCATTAGTTCATCAGATGGGACATCCTTGGTCAAGCCACCAATTTCGTAGCCGTCAAAACCTAAACTCGTTACAAAATCCACGCTAGCCTGACGCATTTCTTTAAGTCCTGCTCCTTCGATCACGCCAAACATTTTCAACTGCTGACGCTCATGGCTTTGCGCAGCTCGCTTCATCCAACGATTATTTTGCTCGACGTGTTTTTTGATGTGGTCATAAGAAGAATAGTAAGGCGGGCAATCGCTCAAGGCTACCGCAATGTCAACACCAGCCACCGCTGCTTCCTTGGCGCTTGCTTCAGGAGACAGGAAAACCTGCTTACCCTGGACATCAACATGGATTCCCTTTTGATCCAGTTGAAAAGACTGGCTGTTGTTCAGTGCTTCCCAGCCCCCCGCGGTCGAAATTAAGCCACCGGACCAATGGAAGATCCCGTGAAGGCCACCATCATGTTTCAGTTGGTGTTCGTGATAGTGGGCTTTAGTGGTCAGGCCATTTGCCCAGATCATTGACGTCGACGCTTGAGAATGATCATCAACTGCTGGCACGATGATCGGCGTTTGGTAAGTGCCATGAGCAGTGACTAAGGTGCCGCGCCGGCCGGCCCTGTGTTTGGACCGTTCTTGAATTGTAAAAAAGTTATTAGTCATCTTGATCTTGCACTTTCTCCATTAGTGATTCTCGGGAAAATCGATTCCTAAGTGCGCATAACCGGCAGGGGTCACTTTCCGTCCCCGCGGCGTGCGGCTTAGATAACCAATCTGCAGCAGGTATGGTTCGTACATTTCTTCGATCGTATTGGTTTCTTCACCGATGTTAGCGGCGATTGTCTTGAGGCCAACCGGACCACCGTTGTAATAGTCAATCATTGTCTGCAGAAGTTTGCGGTCAACTTCATCGAGCCCCTGGTCATCGACTTGCAAGAGTTGCAGCGCCTGGGAGACACTGTCCTCGTCAATTTGCTTCTTGCCCGCTACCTGGGCAAAGTCACGAACCCGCTTCAGCAAACGGTTAGCAATCCGTGGTGTTCCCCGCGAACGTCGTGCTAATTCATGGGCCCCTTCTTGGCTAATCGAAGTATCGAAGATCTTGGCCGAACGGAAAATGATCTTTTCCAATTCATCAGTCCGGTAGTAGTTCATGTGGGCCACGATGCCGAAGCGATCACGCAGTGGTGCCGACAGCATCCCCGCCCGTGTAGTGGCCCCGATCAAGGTAAATGGCGGCAATGGGAAATGCACTGGGTGTGCCGTCGGGCCTTCACCGACAACGATATCGATGTAAAAGTCTTCCATCGCCGAATAGAGCATTTCTTCCACCGGCTTTGGCAGACGATGAATTTCATCGATAAAAAGAACGTCACCAGCCTGTAATTCGTTCAAGAGCGCTACTAGATCACCCGCTTTTTCAATGGCTGGTCCACTGGTCGTCTTAATGCCGACATGCATTTCGTGGGCAATCACCATCGCCAACGTCGTCTTCCCTAGACCAGGCGGTCCATACAGTAAAACGTGGTCTAAGGCTTCTTCACGTTCACGAGCTGCTTTGATGTAAATTTGCAACTCGTGCTTGATCTTGGATTGACCAATGTATTCTCCTAAAGTTTGGGGGCGTAGCTGAAGTTCGGCTTCTTCTTCCTGGTTGTTTGCTGCTTGCCCAGAAAGCAATGCCCGTTGATCATCATCCGCCATTGAACTCCCTCCTCACTTCTATTGACTAATCAGCTTTAAACCAGCCCGCAAGTAATCATCGGTGGTTTTGGCATCGGTTTTCATCAATTGCTTGGCTAACTTCTTTACTTCGCGTTCCTTGTAACCCAGAGCCTTCAACGCTGCCAGAGCGTCATCGAGAGCTGGATTGTCCGTCTTAGTCGGCTGCGAATTGAGCGACAGTAGCGGACCCGTCGGCTTTTTTTGGATGCTATCCCGCAAATCCAGAACGATCTGTCCCGCCGTCTTCTTGCCGATGCCTGGAAACTTAGTCAGGTAAGATACATCGTCATCGGCAATCGCGTCGATCAGTCCTTGATGGTCAGGGTTAGCAAGGATGGCTAAGGCACTCTTGGGACCAATCCCGGAAACACCGAGCAATTGAATAAACAGCTCTTTTTCGTCACTGTCGGCGAAACCATAGAGTGAAATATCATCATCGCGCACGGCTTGGTAGACATACACCCGCACCCGCTTTGTTTGGTCAACGTGGTAGCGGTAAGGGTTGGCACACAGCAGGCGGTAGCCCACGCCATTGACATCCACCACGATGTAATTGGGCTGGACTACCGTCACCAGGCCCGTTAAATATTCATACAAAGTATCTTCCGCCCTTCTTTTTCTTCAACATTGTAACATGACCGCTTTACTTAAATTTCATGGTCATCGAAGTCGTCTGCGTAAGGCTCATGGTGATCCTGAATCCGTTTGAACATCTTTTCTAGATCAGTATCCGTAAAGTGAATGGTGACTGGCCGCCCGTGTGGACAGTTATAAGGATTTTCACAGTGGCTCAAGTTCACCAGAAGGGCCTGGGCTTGTTGCCGGTCCAGGTGGTGGTTAGCTTTGATTGCTCGCTTGCAACTCATCATCGCGGCGGCTTTTAACCTAAACTGGCCCACCGTCAATTTGCCGTCTTTTAAGACCCAGTCAATCATTTCCCGCGCAGTATCTTCTTCCTGACCATCGATAAACCAGGTCGGGTGTGAAGCCAGCATAAAACTATTCTGCCCAAATTGCTCCAAGTTCAGGCCGACCCCCTGCAAAACTGCCAGGTGGTCACTGATTTTCAACGCATCAGAGGTCGAATAGGTGAGAACCAATGGTGTCAAAAATTGCTGCTGGTCGGGACTAACTTGGCCCAACTCACGGCGGAACTTTTCAAAATTGATCCGTTCCTGGGCAGCGTGTTGGTCAACAATATAAAGCCCATCCGAAGCCTGGGCCAACAAGAAAGTGCCCTGCAATTGACCAATATATTGCAACTGTGGGAATTGATCTTCCTTGACGTCACCGCGATCATCAATTGCCAGTTCTTGCTGTTCAGCCTTGACCGGCTTTTGCGAAGACTGATCCGGCTCAGCAATCTTTTCGCTTTCATCAGCAAAGGGCGTTGCCGCCTCACCTTGTTGATAATGGCGATCAAACTCCGCCATTTGCGGGCTTCGCAGTTCATCTTTGGAGTGAATGACGACCGGTTCTTTGACGAAACTGTCTCCGGCATCTGCGGCAGCTGGGTTGGCGCTGTCGTGGTCACCGCTGACTGTCTGAGTCGTGTGATGAAACTGCTTTTGTTGATCAGTCGGTGTCTGCGTCGATTCAACCGGTGGCGTCACCCCGGTCGGGTACTTCACCGCTGCCGAATGACCCGGCTTAATATCCAGTGGTTCTTCATCCACCCGTTGGTGCTCATGAATCTGGATAGCACGGTCCCCGATATCAGGTATTAAATTGGCTTGGTCAATCGACTGGGCCACTAAGTTGCTGATGAGTTTGGTCAGTTGATCCTCTTTACTCAGACGCACTTCCCGCTTTGCCGGATGAACGTTGACGTCGACCAGCAAAGGATTGAGCTGGATGTTGAGCACGGCGATGGGATAGCGACCGACCATCAACTTTGACTTATAGCCTTCGATCACGGCTCGCGTCAGCGCGTAATTACGCACGTAGCGGTGGTTGATCGTTAAGGTGATGTAAGCTCGCGAAGCGCGGTTCAAGGCCGGTAAAGAAGTGAAGCCGCTGACAACAAAATCCGGATCCTGACCCTGAACGGCTAGCATCTGGCGACCAGCTTTGACACCGTAGATTGCCGCAATCACCTGCTGAAGATTCCCGTTGCCGGCAGAGCGAAACAGCTCCCGTTGGTTATGGCTGAAACTGATGGCAACTTTGGGATTAGCCAGGGCCAGTCTATTGATAATGTCGACCATCCGGCTCAGTTCAGTATGGGGTGACTTGATGTATTTGAGGCGCGCCGGCGTGTTGTAAAACAACTGACGCACCAAAATATCGGTGCCTTGACGGGCACTAGCTGCCTGTTCGCTGAGCTCCTGGCCACCCTTAATGTGGTAAGCCGTTCCCGCTGCACCATCGATGGCCGTTGTCATCTGCACATCAGCCACCGAAGCGATACTGGGCAGTGCTTCACCCCGAAAGCCCATCGTTTGAACGTTAAACAGATCGCGTTCACTCGCGATCTTACTGGTAGCGTGCCGTTTAAAAGCCAATGGCACATCTTCATGGGCAATCCCACTGCCGTTATCGATAACGCGAATGCTGGTCATCCCCGCATCCTCTGCCAAAACGTCGATGCGGGTACTCCCTGCATCCAGTGAATTTTCAACAAGCTCTTTGACAATGGAAGCGGGACGTTCGATCACTTCACCGGCAGCGATCTGGTCCGCTAGCACAGCATTCAGTTGATGAATTTTGCCCATTTAAATTCTCCTCACTTTAGCTCTTGTTGCCACTTGTAGATCTGGTTCATCACGTCCATCGGCGTCATGGACATCAAGTCTAGTTTGTGCAACTGCTGAATAATTTTCTTTTCTTTGGAATTGGTCTTCTTCGCCGGTGCAGGCTGGAATAACTCCAGCTGACCATTCGGATCCTGCACTAATTGGGACTTAGCTGGTTGGGCATTTTGCTCTGCTGCAGTTGACGAAAGAGTAGTCGGTTCCGAAACTTCAGAAGAAGAAGCGGTCTTATCCGAATCCGCAGCGCGCTTGACCGACAGACTACCCTGCTTATCCTGGCCGCTAACTGCCACTAGATCAGCATCCTCCTGGCCCCGCTTTTCCAAACTTTGGAGGATGACGGTTGCCCGTTTCAATAGTGAATTCGGCATTCCCGCTAGCTTAGCAACGTGAATCCCGTAAGACTTGTCAGCCGGACCTGCTTCAATCTTGTGTAGGAAGACAAGCTCGCCGTTTTCTTCCGTCGCCCCAACGTGGATATTCTTTAACCGGGGCAATGTTTGATCCAGTGAAGTCAACTCGTGATAGTGAGTCGAAAAGAGGGTCTTCGCGTGGACCCGATTATGAACGTATTCGATGATTGCCTGGGCCAATGCCATCCCATCATAGGTAGCCGTCCCCCGACCGATCTCATCGAAGAGGATCAGGCTGTTAGCCGTCGCGTGCTGGAGAGCATGGTTAGCTTCCATCATTTCCACCATGAAGGTACTTTCACCAGAAATCAAATCATCAGCCGCTCCAATCCGGGTGAAGACCTGGTCAAAAATCGGCAACTGAGCCTTTTTTGCTGGGACAAAACATCCCATCTGCGCCATCACAGCCGTCAAAGCTAACTGGCGCATGTAGGTGCTCTTCCCGGACATGTTCGGCCCCGTGATCAGCAAAATGTCCGTCTGCGGATCCATCTTCACGTCATTAGGGACGTATTCTTGATGACCCATGAACTTTTCAACAACGGGGTGGCGTCCGTCCTTAATTTTCAAATCATGATTCTTCGAAAAAGTTGGCCGGACAAAATGATAGTTCTCACTGACCACCGCAAAGCTCTGCAGAACATCCAATTCTGACAATGCCCGCGCCAGTTTTTGCAGTCGTTTGATAGCCTGCTTGATCTGGTCGCGGACCTTGACGAACAGATCATATTCCAGCCCCACCGACTTTTCTTCAGCACCTAAAATCAATGATTCCTTTTCTTTTAACTCTGGTGTCGCGAAACGCTCGGCATTCACCAGCGTCTGCTTACGTTCGTAACGATCTTCGGGAATCTTATTTAAATTGGCCTTTGTCACCTCGATGTAGTAGCCAAAGACGTGATTATAGCCAATCTTCAGGTTATTGATGCCGGTGGCCTTTCGTTCCTTTTCTTGTAAAGAAGCGATCCACTGTTTTCCGTTGTTCATGGCGTCGCGGTACTTATCAAGCTGCTCGCTGTAACCCGCTTTGATGATCCCGCCTTCCGTCACGGATACCGGCGGTTCATCGGTGATTGCCTGGTCGATTAAGTTTGTCAGGTCTTCCAGGGGATCCAAGCGATCGTTTAAATCAGCTAGTACTGGGGAATCCAAGGTTTCGAGGACGTATTTGATTTTGGGTACCTGTTCTAGCGAAGTCTTCAGCTGGATGAGGTCACGTCCGTTGACGTTGCCGTATGCCACCCGACCAGCTAAGCGCTCCAAGTCATAGACCTTGGTCAATTCGTCTTGAATGTTGTTGCGCTCGAAATAGTGGTCCAGTAAGACGCCAACTTTATCCAGGCGTTCGTTAATCTGACTTTCGTTAATCAGTGGACGATCCAACCACTGTTTGAGAAGCCGGCTGCCCATCGCCGTCTTAGTTTCGTCCAGCAACCATGCCAATGTTCCCCGGCGTTTGCCGCTCCGCATGTTAGTCGTCAGTTCCAGATTAGTCTTGGAATAATGGTCGAGCTTCATGTAAGAACTGACCTGGTACGAAACAGCCCTTTGCATATGGGCCAGTGAACGCTTTTGAGTGGTCAACAGGTAGGAAACGAGCAGTGCGACCACCTCCTGTTGGTGTTGGTCAGACAGGTCTTGAATCAAATAAGAGATTTCACTGGATTTGTTAATCTGTGCCTGGTGGGACAGCAAGACGTTGCGTTTTGTCAGAACTGTCCGCATCTGGTCTGACAATGAATCAGAAGCCACCAGCTCACGACACTCCAGGTTGATCAATTCATTCATGACCGCGTCCTGGCCCTTGACAGTGGTCGTCTTGAGTTCACCGGTCGACAGGTCAGTATAAGCCAGATCAAACTCGTCTTTGCGTTGGACTAGTGCGGCTAAGTAGTTATTGCTGCGGGCCGCGTCCCCCGTTAGATCCATTTGGGTACCTGGGGTCACGAGGCGGGTTACTGCCCGCTTGACCATTCCCTTTGCCTTGCGTGGATCTTCCATCTGTTCGCAGATTGCGACCTTATAACCCTTGTCAATTAAAGTATCGATATAAGATTCGACCGCGTGATGAGGAACCCCACACATCGGCACCGGATTTTGGGTAGCCTTAGAACGGTGAGTGAGGGTCAATTCAAGTAATTGTGAGCCCTTGATGGCATCATCATTGAACAATTCATAGAAGTCGCCAATCCGGTAAAAGAGAAAAGCATCCGGGTACTGATCCTTAACATGCTGGTATTGCTGCATCATTGGAGTTAATTTTGCCACGTTTGTACCTCACTTTATTAGTTGAACAAAACGAGGCTGGGAAAAAACTCCGTTTTTCGCCAGCCTCTGTTAATCCCGAGATCCTATTTAGCGTAATCAACGGCCCGTACTTCACGGATCACCGTCACTTTAATATGACCAGGATATTCGAGTTCCTTTTCAATTTCATTCTTCAAGTCATGTGACAAGGTTACGGCTTGCAAGTCGGAAACCTTCTTCGGTTTGACAATCACCCGAACTTCACGACCAGCCTGAATAGCGTAACTGTGGTCTACGCCGTGGTGACGGTTAGCAATTTCTTCCAGCTTCTTCAAGCGTTGGATGTATTGCTCAAGTGATTCACTCCGGGCACCTGGACGTGCACCTGAAATAGCATCAGCTGCCTGAACGAGTACGGCGATCACCGACTTAGCCGGCTCGTCACCGTGGTGGGAAGCAATGGTGTTAATCACAACAGGGTTTTCCTTAAACTTTCGCGTTAATTCAACACCCAGTTCAACGTGAGAACCATCCACTTCGTGATCAATGGCCTTTCCAATATCATGCAAAAGACCGGCCCGTTTAGCTAAGTTGACATCTTCGCCTAATTCAGCAGCCATAATTCCAGCTAATTTAGCGACTTCAATTGAGTGTTGAAGGACATTTTGACCATAACTAGTCCGGTACTTCATGCGACCAACTGTCTTAATCAAGTCTGGCGCCATCGAATGGAGACCGAGGTCAAAAATTGTTTGTTCACCGACTTCACGCAGTTTAGCATCCATGTCTTTCCGGGCTTTTTCAACGGCTTCTTCAATCCGTGCCGGGTGAATTCGGCCATCCTGAATAAGCTTTTCCAATGCCATCTTGGCAATTTCCCGCCGAACGGGATCAAAGCCACTAAGGACAACGGCCTGGGGCGTATCGTCGATAATCAAATCGATGCCCGTCAGGGTCTCAAGAGTCCGGATGTTACGACCTTCACGGCCAATAATCCGTCCCTTCATCTCATCATTTGGTAAGTTAACAACCGAGACCGTAGCTTCGGAAACAACGTCAGCAGCCGAACGTTGGATAGCAGAAACGATCAAAGATTTAGCTTTCCGGTCGGCTGACAATTCAGCTTCCTGTTCGCTATCACGAATCATCACAGCCCGTTCTTGAGCCAATTGGTTCTTGACTTGGTTGATCACCATTTCTTTGGCTTGATCTTGGCTGAGTTGAGCAACCTTCTCCAGGTCACTCTGCCGCTGAGCAACCAATTCTTTGACGTGTTGACGGTCCTTACGCAAACGGTCGTCGCGTTGATCAAGCTTATGTTCACGTTCCGTAGCTGCGTTTTCACGATTTTCCAGGGAATTATCCTTGCGATCAAGAGCGGTTTCACGCTGGAGCAGACGTTCTTCTTGTTTTTGGACTTCATTTTGTCTGCTTTCCAACTCTTTTTCCACTTTTTCTCGGTAGCGGTGCGCCTTGTCCTTGGCTTCCACACGCGCTTCGCGCTTAGTGGTTTCCGCTTCCTTCTTCGCACTGGCAATGATTCCCTCGGCGCTATTTTGAGCTGCCGCTAAACGCTGATTGATTAAAGTGGATGCGACAAAGTAGCCGACCACTAATCCGACAATCAGCAAGATGACGGCAACTAAAATGCCGAAAGAAGTCATTTTGACACCTCCGATATAATATATCTTTTTATATTAGTCAATAATTACTAGTATGTGCAGGCAAAAAGCCACACTTTTTAATTTTAATATTACAGTCTCATGGTGTCAATAATTCCAATTTAAGCTAAATAAGCGTGACTTCTCTAATGTTGAGGAAGTCACGCTTACTGATAACTATTTATTTTTGCTGGCTTCTTCGAGCGTTTCTTGCTTAGGATCAGTAGATTTATCCTTATTCTTGTCATCAGATGACTGAATGGTCGGATCAGGCTTCATTCCATAAGCAACCCGTACCTTATTCATCAACTCGTTGAAGCTTTCAGGATGTTGGTCAAACCACTTTTTGGCGTTTTCACGGCCTTGGCCAATTCGTTCCTTACCGTATGAGTACCAAGCACCGGACTTCTTAACTAAGTCTTTGTCGACAGCCATGTCTAGCAATTCACCGGTCTTAGAAATACCCTTGCCATACATGATGTCAACTTCAGCCCGTTTAAATGGCGGAGCAACCTTGTTTTTGACGATCTTAATTTTAGCACGGTTACCAATGACATTCGTGCCTTCCTTCAGCTGCTCACCACGCCGAACCTCCATCCGGATAGTAGAGTAAAACTTCAGGGCCCGACCACCAGGCGTAGTTTCAGGGTTGCCAAACATGACCCCAACCTTTTCACGGATTTGGTTGATAAAAATAGCAATCGTCTTGGTCTTATTGATTTCACCAGATAGTTTCCGTAAAGCCTGCGACATCAAACGTGCCTGCAAACCAACGTGGGTATCCCCCATTTCCCCTTCAATTTCAGCCTGGGGAACTAAGGCAGCCACGGAGTCAATGACCACGATATCAACCGCACCACTGGCAATCAAAGCATCGGCAATTTCCAGACCTTCTTCACCAGTATCTGGCTGAGAAAGCAACAAGTCGTTGACGTTCACACCTAATGCTTGAGCATACTGTGGATCCAGGGCGTTTTCAGCGTCGATATAAGCGGCCGTCCCACCTTGGCGCTGTACTTCTGCTACCGCGTGCAAGGCCACCGTCGTTTTACCAGAACTTTCTGGACCATAGATTTCAACAATTCGGCCACGCGGGTATCCACCAACTCCTAGTGCTTCGTCAATGGCCAGTGAACCACTAGAAACACTGGCAATTTGCGTATCAGCGGAATCCCCCATGCGCATGATGGAGCCTTTACCAAAATTCTTTTCGATTTTACGTAAGGCAGCATCCAGGGCCGCTTTTCGTTGATCAGCCAATTGTCTTCCTCCTAACGTTTTTAATCTCTGTCAATTATGATATCTGTTAACTAGCGTTTTGTCAAACAAATGTTCGCTTATTATTTCAAGCTTTGGTAAACCATCATCAAAGCGCTTTGCACTGCTTGTTCACGAACACTTTGCCGACCGTTGTGAGCTAACAAGTGCAGTAATTTGGTTTGGGTCTCTTGTCCTTTGACAGCCAGACCGAGCCAAACTGTCCCAGCCGGCTGACCTTCCAACGCATCGGGGCCAGCAACCCCGGTCAAACCGACACCAATGTCGGCTCCTACCGTGTCACGACATCCTTCGGCCATCGCGGCAGCTGTTGCTGAACTAACAACCCCATGCTCATCGACCGTTGCAGACGGCACTCCAATCATCTTCTCCTTCTGTTCGGCCGCATAAGTGACGAAGCCCCCGTCAAAAATATTTGAAGCACCGGGAACAGTGCAAATAGTGCTCTGGAACATCCCCGCCGTCAAACTTTCCGCTGCTGTAATGTGCAGAGAACGCTTTTTTAACATTTCGACCACCGCACCGGCCAGGGTAATGCCTTCGCCAGCACCAAAGAATGCGCCCGTTTCAATCTTAGCAATATCGGCTTGAGCACCATCCAGCTGCTGCTTAGCGGTCATTTCATTAACACCATGGATCGTCAATCGTACCTGGATTTCTAGCGGCTGAACATAGGAAGTGATCACGACTTGTGGCCACTTTTCCATTACCGGCTTCAGGTCATCCATTAATAATGATTCTGGTCGGCCAAAGAAATGGAGGGTGCGGCTAAAGATCGCCTTCTCCGTCCCATACTGTTTATTAAGACGTGGCATCAGTTCTTGGGTGACCATCGCCTTAAATTCGCGTGGTGGCCCTGGCAAAACAGCAACCACTTGATTGTTGTGCTCATACAAGGCTCCTAGAGCCATCCCAACAGGATTTGGTAACCACTGGCCGCCTTTCAAGTACATTGCTTGACGAACATTTTCCGCTGGAACATCTTCAATTCGTGGTTTGAGTGACTGTTTAATGGCCTGCCAGTGTTCATCGTTTAAAGCTAAGCTAGTGCCCAAAGCATCGGCAACTGCGGCCATGGTCGTATCGTCTGCCGTTGGCCCCAGACCACCGCAAACGCAAACCAAGTCGCTTCGACTTAAAGCGTGGCGGGTCGCTTGAACAATCCGCGATGGTTCATCATCAGTCGTCGTCTGCCAGCGAACTTCAACGCCGGCTCGACTCAGCTGGTCAGCTAAAAACTGGGCATTCGTGTTGGTAATCTGGCCAAGTGCAATCTCGGTTCCAATTGTTACAATTTCAGCATTCACACTTCATCACTCCCTACAATATATGTACGCTTACTCGTTCATATTTTACCGCAATTTTTATCTAAAAAGTTTGGCAAGAAAGAAAGACTCCCAGCTAGTACTGGGAGTCCTGAATTATCACCTGTCACTTTATTTAAACCCATCCTTAAAGACATCACGTCCCTGGTAGAAGTAATCAATCCCAGAGTAAATAGTGAAGAATAGGCAGATATATAACATGATTTGACCAAATGGTAAGTGGATTAAAGCAAAGAAGACGTTGTGTAAGAGCAAGAAGATAATGGCGATAAATTGAGTTGTCGTCTTAATCTTGCCTGGCATTTTTGCCGCCAACACAATGCCATCTTGTTCGACCAAGAGCAAACGCAGGCCAGTGACCGCCAGTTCACGCCAAAGGATGATAGCTGTAATCCAGGAAGGAACTGATCCAATCCCAGTTAGAACAACAAAGGCCGTCATCACAAGGATCTTGTCGGCTAGCGGATCGGCAAATTTCCCAAAGTTGGTGATCAGGTGGTTCTTCCGTGCAATCCGTCCATCAAGGTTGTCCGTGATGGTAGCGATAATGAACAGAATTGTTGCACCCAGTTCAGTGACCGGAATTGTAGCACCACCAAATGAAACGCTTCCCCAGGTACTCATCGGTAAGATCATCAAAATCAAGAAAAACGGAATGATGATCAAACGCATAACAGTTAGCTTATTAGGTAAATTCAACTTTCTTTTCTCCCCTCAAATTAACGGTTGCTTGCAGCAGTTGAATTGCCCCCGTTGTTTGTCGTTGTCTGCTGCCGGTTTTGTGTGTTCGTGGTGGACGACTGGTTACTATTAGTCGTTGTCGTCGTCCTCGTATTGGTAGTGCCAGTATTGGTAGTAGTCCGTTGGCCACTATTGCTATTGGTAGTTGCGCTGGTAGTCGTACTACCGCTGTTGGTAGTCGTCCGGCGAGCACTAGAACTGGTGCTGCTTGAACTCGATGATGAACTCGTGTTACCAAAGTGGATCGTAACCGTCCGCGTCTGTGGATAACGGTTGTTAGAAGTAAAGTCGATCGTCTTGCCACCCAGCTTCAGCTTAGTGTTAGCCGTCGTGCCGATCCGAATGACAACCGTATTAGCATTCTTAGCCAGCACAACCGTTTCCTTACCGTTGGCGTTCATCGTCTTGTTAAGACGCGTCGTGTTGTCAACGGCAACGGAATTGGCTGATTGGCCGGTTGTCGTCAATACCAACTGCGTGCTCTTCTTCAGTGACTTAGCATTGTAGGTCACACTAGTGCTGTTGCGCGATGCCTCGGTCAGTTTGACAGCACTGGTAGTCTTCTTCACGGTCTTCTTGCTAGATGAAGACGACTGCTTTTCCTTCTTGCTTGATTCACCAGAGACGGAAACAGAACTACGATCGATCTTCGTAGAATTTTCTTGGTGACGCACGATTGCCATAATCCAGATCACACCGAGAATCAAGACAACGATAACGGCGATGATGATCGTCGGCAAGTATTTGCGACGTGCTGCTTCCATCTGTTCAGCAGCTTTGTGATGACTGGTTCGCGTTTCAACCGCTTGGCTAATGTGTTCTGAATACTCATGAGTCTTGGTTTGTGGCAATTCGTCATCATACTGTTTCAGTAAATCGTCACCATCTAAGCCGACAGTGTTAGCGTACTGCTTGACAAAAGCACGGACGTAAAAGTCGCCTGGCAGCTGATCGAACTTATCATCTTCAATCGCGATCAGGTAACGCTTTTGAATTTTCGTAATCTGCTGTAAATCATCAAGCGTGTAGCCCTTAGCTTCACGGGCAGCCCGCAGTTTTTGCCCAACGTTAGTTTGCTTAGCGTTGGAACTTGGTTGTTCGTTTTCACTCATATTATTGATTCCTCGTTTTTTAATCAATTTTCATTGCTAACCTCAATTAGTATAGCATAAAGCCTTTTAAGGAAATGATAAGAAAGTACTTAATTCTGACGTAAGACTTTGTATGTAGTTAGATGTCCTGGTTTAATAAGCTGATTAATCACAGATGAGAGGTCATCGATGCTAATTCCTTTTAAACAAGCAATTTCATCAGTCAGCAAAGCATTATCATAAAGCTTGCCAGCAAAACGTTCGGCAACAGTTTCTGGAGAATCTAGCAAACCGATCAGCCGACCCAACCAGGCCCGTTTGATCATGTTAAATTGCTGACGCGAGCTGATTAATTCCTTATCTGCTTGGTCCAGGATCTGCCGCACACTATCAATGAATTGGTCATCTTTATCCGTCGACGTTGAAAAACAAGCAAAATGGAAACCACGCTGCATTTCGAATTGGTAACCAAAAGTATCGTCAATAATTCCTTGGTTATAGAGCTTGAGAAAGTTATCAGAATTTTCGTCGAAAAGCAGTGCTAACAATAATTCAGCACTCAAGCGGTATTTAAGACGCTCTCGCCCATTCTCAAATTGCTGTACGCCACGCAAACCAACCATCACTGAAGACCGATGCACCGGCATCTTGACCTGGCCACTAGCAATCACGTCATGACCGCTCGGGTCAGCAATCTTCAGTGATGACGGTCGTTGATATCCAGGACGAAATTCTTTGCGTGATTGGTTATCGCTGATCCATTCCATTGTCTGTTCAGGGTCCAATTTACCAACCACCAGCAGGCTCATATTAGCTGGCTGATAAAAGGCATCGTAAAGTTGGTACAAATCATCGGCCGTAATCTGCTGGATCGATCGTACCGTCCCGGCAATATCATTGTGCATCGGGTCATTAGGATAAAGATTGCCCATCATCCCCATATACAGGCGTTCACTAGGCTGGTCCTGGTACATCCGAATTTCGGAAGCGATGATTCCGCGCTCCTTATTGACCAAAGCCGGGGTAAAGTAAGGATCTTGAACAAAATCCAGCAAAACATCAAGACATTGGTGCAACTTACTGGTTGTGGAAAAGAGGTAGGCTGTTCGCGTAAAGTCAGTAAAAGCGTTGGAATCTGCACCCAGCTTACCAAAGAGATCAAAGGCATCGTGATCTTTTTTCTCAAACAACTTATGTTCAAGGTAATGCGACGTCCCCGCCGGCAAATGGACCTGGCTGCCATCGCTTAAAGTAAAATCAGTATCAACTGAGCCAACATCAGCACTCATAACAGCGTAGGTTTTGTGATAGCCTGGCATCGGCAATAGTTCGACACGTAAGCCGTTATCCAAAATACTCGTGTAACGGCTCATCCGCAATTGTTTATCAACATGCTTATTCATTCTGATCACCACCAAGGAAATAAACTGCCTGCAAACGCAAAAGGTTAGCGACATCAATAACTTCTTGCCGGCTAACCGCCTGTACGGCCGCCGGAACATCGATCAGTTCGCGGTGACGGCTCATTTCATTGACCAGGCGGTGTTCGATGATGTTGAGTGGCGAATCTAATCCCGTTAAGTAGCCGTTGATTAATCCTGCCTTAACTTCACTTAACTGATCATCTGTAAAGTCACCGCTCTGCAGATCAGCGACTTGCTGGGCAATTAGTTCACGAACGCGTTGATAATTTTCCGTCAGAATTCCCGTTTCGACAACGAGATGACCACCAAAGGCCCGAACTTGACTATCAGCATAATAAGCCAGTCCCGCTTTTTCGCGAACGTTCAAAAAGAGTTTGGAATAAGGGGACCCTCCCAGCAAACCATTCATCACTAAAGCTGCGTAATAACCTTGATCGCGATAATAAATTGGCAGGGCAAAGGCAGCATCTAATTTAGCTTGGCTAAGGGATTGGTGTTCCTCTAGCACTCGCAGGCGGTGATGAAATGGCTGATGGTAGTCAGCAATTGTCGTCAGTGCAGGACGCTCCTTCAGTGGCCACTTAGCAAGGCATTGTTTGACTAAATCGCTATCCACGTCACCGAGAACAAAAATATCGACCTGGTTAGTAGCCAACATTTCTTCGTATGTCTTGACCAAATCTGCAGCACTAACTTTAGCTAACTGGTCAAGTTCGCCGTAACTAGGGTGCCACATCACACTATCGGCATCATAATATTGCTTTTCTACTTGTTGATAAGCATAAAATTGTTTATCATCAGCAGCCGATTTTAAAATGCCAGCGAGATTATCACGCTGCACCTTCACCGTAGCTGGGTCAAAGCCATTCTGATCTTTAAGGGGTGAAAAGAGCAGTTCTGCCATCAAAGCCATCACTTGCTCAAACAAGTCCTCCCCTGCCTGATGATCGTTGATCATCTGTGCACGTAAACGAAAATTATGGATCTGACCGACCCTGGCAACGTTTGCGCTAAGGAAAGTTCCATAGAGATCGTCTAAACGCCGAGCCAACAAAGTTTGGGTTGGGTACTTTTGACAGCTGCTTTCCAACACGTTAGCCAGTAAATGGCGGGCAGTTGGATTAGTAGTGCTCTGTGGTGTTGAAAAGTTAACCACTACCGTCGTCAGTCGAAAACGATCGGTAGGTACAATGTGAAGATTGACACCCTGACGAATTTGATAATCCATTACCATTCCCCCTTTATGTCCATCATTGAATTGCAATTTTTTGTAAGTATAAAATTAAGCTCCCAGTATTTGCCAATACCGGGAGCCGAATTCTAATTGTTGCCGTTAACGTCGACCACTCAGCGACCAATTGAAAAGACGGCTGATTGGCCAGTAAAGTATCACAAAGTAAATCAGGTTAAGAGCCAGTGTTGGTGCTAAATTATAAACCAAAAAGTCACCAAAGTTAGCATGACTGATTCCGATAGCCGTATAAGCAAAATAATTTAGTAGTTCAAAGACCGTTAAATCAATAAAGAAAACCAATATGGTACTCAAAAAAGTACGGTCCAAAAGTTTTCCAAGCGCTCTCGTCATCATAATGACTGCTGGATACAAAAACATAAATAAGCCTAGAATTCCCGCATAGTATAAATCCGCCAAAATACCGACGATGACGGCCGCTCCCATTAAGGGTACGTCGATGTCTTCTTTAAAGAAGTAGGTAAACACCAGCCACAGCATTACCAGTTGGCTAGACATGGCATAAGGATATCTGAAAAACAGACTAGCACAGATCTTACTGAGACTCCCATCCAGAAAAAAGGCCACTAGCAACCCAATCGGAAAAACATATCTTAATCGTGAAAGACGATACATTAGTCACTACTCCTCTGAATCGAGCTCAGCAACCGTCACGATGTTAATTTCGTTAAAGTTGGTTGCCGGGGTAATATAAATCTTTTGTGCTAAACCATAGTCATCCTTGCCAACACGCGCAACGCGTCCGACATACAGGCCCTTAGGGGTGATGCCACCCATACCAGATGTCACAACTCGTTCACCCTTAGAAATCTTGGCTTTGGAGCTAACCTGACCAACTTCAAGCAAGTTGGTAGAAGAATTATAGCCAGTGATCACACCGTTAACGCTTTTGCCAGCTGAACCGTTAATGTGAATAGCAAAACGGTTAGCAGATTCGCCGGTGTCGCTCAATAATTCAACTTTTGAATTGGTCTTATTGACCTCACTGACACGGCCAACTAAACCGGCGCCAGATAAAACAGGCATATTCTTTTTAACACCACTCGTCTGGCCCTTATTGATGATCAGCTGTTGTTGCCAAGTTGATGGTGTCCGACTCAACACTGAAGCCGTCACTGTTGAATAATCAGTTAATGAGTGGTTCAATTTTAATTCTTGTTTCAGCTGTTTATTCTCACGCGCTAACGTTTGGTCACGAACCTGAGTCTGAGCTAGCTGAGTGACTTGCTGCTTTAATTCACGGTTTTCCTGATAAGCATTCATCAGTTCAGAAACAGAATCCATCCCGTGCTGTAAGCCATTGATCGGGTAAGCGACGACTCCGTCAGCAAATCCCACCACATCATTGCCAAACTGTTGAATCAGCGGCGGTGTACTGCGGCGATTACGCAGTGTCACTGAACCAGCCATTAATCCGAAGCACACGACCAGGATTACGACGAGGATCACAAGCCGGCGATTCGAGAAAAACTTATGCATTAATATCCTCCATCACTAATAACAATGAAACGGGGCTGGCAAAACTTATTGTTTTGCAGACAGCCCCGCTCAACGGTGGCGCAATCCACCATCAATTACTTTTTCTTCATTACATCAATGCTCTTTAAAGATTCACCAGTTCCGATAGCCACGCAATCCAACGGATCCTTAGCAATGAAAACTGGTACCTTCGTCGCATCGGCAATAACAGTTGGCAAATGCTTAAGCAAAGCACCACCACCAGTTAAAACAATCCCGTGATCAATAACATCAGCAGCAATTTCAGGAGAAGTATCTTCCAGCGTACCCTTGATTGCCACAATGATTTCATTAACCACATCCTGAAGGGCTTGTGAAACATCAGTAGCTGAAACTTCAATTGTCTTTGGTAGACCAGTCATTAGATCACGACCACGAATTTCGGTCGTGCCCATTTCAGCAGCATCTTTAACCGAAGCGGATCCAATGTCCCACTTCAGTTTTTCAGCCGTCCGTTCACCAATCAGGAGATTCTTTTGGTTACGAACAAAGGCCACGATGGCGTCATTCATCTTGTCACCGGCCATCCGAATAGAACGGCTGGAAACAATCCCACCAAGTGAAATAGTAGCAACGTCAGTGGTACCACCACCGATGTCAACAACCATGCTACCAGTTGGGTCCATCACTGGCAGACCAGCACCAATAGCAGCTGCAAATGGTTCTTCAATAACGTAGGCATCACGTGCACCCGCTACACGGGTGGCATCGATAACTGCCCGCTTTTCGACTTCAGTAACTCCCGTTGGGACACAAACCATGACGTATGGCTTGCTTGATTTCCTGCCGAGAGCCTTATTCATGTAATACTGAATCATTGCAACGGTTGTATCATAATCAGCAATAACCCCGTCCTTCATTGGGCGAATTGCCGCGATACTGGCAGGTGTGCGGCCAATCATGTCACGAGCTTCAGAACCAACCGCAACGATGGCATTTGTTTTGGTATTGCGGGCAACTACTGATGGCTCGCGAAGAACGATCCCTTTGCCTTCGATATAAACAATCGTATTGGCAGTCCCAAGATCAATACCAATATTAGTTGTTCCCATTCCTAGCAAAATTTTTCTTCCCTTCATATTAATTCGTTGTTGTTTTTGTATGAATTGTTTTCACTATCTGCAACATTATACCATACGCAAGCAGCAGTTTAACAGTGCTTACTATACAACAATTCAGGGTCTTTCCAAACAAATTTTACCAGCCATAAGAAAAGCTTAAGAACCTTAGCAAGCCGCCTCATTAAGAGATGCTTCTCGCCAACTGTAGTATTCACCCTTACCAATAATTAAACAGTCAATCAGGCCCAGCCCCAAAAGAGCACATCCCTTATCCAACCGACGCATCATGGCGAGATCCTCTGTGGAAGGCGCCACTTCACCAGTTGGGTGGTTATGGATCATCACAATCCCCTTTGCGTTAGATTGGAGTGCAAAGTGATACACACGATCCGGATACAGATGGCAATCTGATATACCGCCGCGAAAGAGGACTTTCTTAGCGATAAATTCGTTGTGAACATCAGTTAATCCAATAATCACTTCTTCCTGCTGGCACGCAGCCATTTCTTCCACTAAGTCGTTGCCAAGCTGGTTGCTAGAATAAGCATGCCCAATTATCTCATGCGGGCAGGTCAAGGCCAGCTGTCCTAGCCGAATTGCAGCTAGTAATGGTCCCATCACTGCTTCATTTTCTTCCAGCAATGAGGATTCCTCTTCGGCGCTGAGATTACGTAACTGGTTAGCACAAGGGCAGCAAGCTAAAAATGATTGGCGCAAATGAGTACCATTTGGAATTCGAGCAAAATATTCACGCAACAGCTTATGATAGCAATGTTGAAAGTCAGCAGCTGTGGCATCTTCGGGCACTGAGAATAAACACGTTTTTTTCTTTTTTAGGTTTAACATAAAAAATCCTCCCTACATTTAAGTACGGAGAATTCAGTGATAAGTAGCGAAATTAATCGAAAAGATGACGGACGTCCGAAATAAAGTATAACGAACCCGTGACCAGCAAAACGTCGTCACTACTAATGGAACGTGCCATTTGGGCAAATGCGATTTGCCAATTATCAGCTACCTGCATCGGATAACGGGTTTTAATCTCTTTGACCACTTTGCCGAGGTCGGCACTCGGCCGCTTCGGGCCCGGACCGGCAAAATTAGTAACGGTAATGTGGACGTTCGGCAAACTAGCCAGCTCACCGAGCATCAAATCGTATTGCTTGTCTGCCAGAATAGCCACCAACAAGTAAACATCACGATCCGCAAAGTCATCGCGAATGGTGTGGCATAAAGCCTGAATTCCCGGTAAATTATGGGCACCATCTAAAATGACAAGTGGCTCATCATTCATCACTTCCAAGCGTCCTGGCCAACTTGTTTCAAACAATGCTTGACTGAGGGCCTGCCGATCAATCCGCAAGCCAGCATGCTGACAAAACAGTTGGACTAAAGTGATCGCCACCCCAGCATTAGCCACCTGGTAATCACCACCCAAACCTAAGCGAGCCTTAAAGTGGTGCAATTGCAAACCATCATAATTAATTTGGCTCCGAAAAGCATGGCCATTGCTTTTCTTCACTTGAAACTCAACGCCGGCTTGGTACAGCCGAGCATGTTTTTCTTGTGCGGTCTGCTGAATCACCTGCAGTGCTTCAGCTGGCAACTGGCCAACCACCATCGGCCGTCCCTCTTTGATGATGCCGGCTTTTTGCTGAGCAATTGCGGCCAAGGTGTTGCCTAAAATTCTCATGTGATCGTAGCCAACGGTAACGATGGCCGTGGCCACCGGATCCTCAATCACGTTCGTTGAATCATAGAGGCCACCAATGCCAACTTCCAAAATGACCACATCAGGCCGGACGTCAGCAAAATATGAGAACATGATGGCTGTATCGATCTCAAATTCCGTAGGACCGCCAGTTGGCAATGTTTGATCAAGTTGATCCACTACTTTAGCCACGCGCTGGGTGTATTTAACTAAATCTGCATCGCTAATGGGCTGGCCATTTAGCTCGATCCGTTCATTGAATTTCGTGATGAAGGGTGAAGTAAAGGTGCCCACCGTCAGTCCTTGCCCCATCAGCATTTGCCGCGTCATTGCAACGACCGATCCCTTACCATTCGTTCCCGTGACGTGCAAATAAGTTAATCCCTTCTGTGGATTGCCCAATGCCTGTAAAAATGCCCGCATTCGCTTTAACGTAGGTATCTTTTTGAATTTTGTCCGGCCATGAATAAAGTTCAGGGCGTCCGTCACCGTTTTTATTTCTGTCATCATCGTGCCTCCATATTGGCCCCATTATGGCAAATTTTAAAAGGCAAAACAACCGCCAAATAAAAAGGCTGGCAAACGCAATGTTTTCCAACCTTCTAATTTTTTAAAATTTACTCTTTTCAATGCGGCGCTTATCCAGCCACTTGACGAGGGCCAGCACCGGCAAACCGACGACAACGATCACTACGAAAAGGATCACGCCCTGCGGATCGTTGAAAATTTCACTGATCAAAACAAAAATACCACCAGCCAAAGCAACAATCGGCACAAACGGATAGAGCGGCGTCTTAAACGGCCGAACCGATGGATCCGGATTGCGCTTCCGCAAGATGAAGATACCGACGAAAGCTAAGGTGTAGAAAATATAAACCGTGAACACACACAGGTCTGACAGACGGTCCGGATCAAAGAAGCACATCATAATCGCTGATAAGATAAAAATGAACAGCTGTGCCGAAAGTGGTTCACGCGACTTAGGCGTCACGTAGCCGAGCAAGTTGGAGAACGGTAAATCATGACGCTTTGCCATGGCATAGACAATCCGTGGGAAAGTCATAATCTTCCCGTTTAGGGTGCCCATCATCGAAATGATGATCCCCGCGTCCAACAGCTTGCCCCCGATCGTTCCGAAAGCGGCCTTCGACATGTATGAAGTCGTGTTTTCACCCAAGCGGTGAATCGTCTCGACCGGAATGAAACGCAAGACCCCATAAGTGATCAAAGTGTACACAATTAGGACAAATGTAATCCCCAGGACAATTGCTTTTGGCAGCACTTTCTGAGGATTCTTCATTTCACCACCAAGGCTAGCAACCAGGATCCAGCCATCGTAGCCGAACAGCGTTGCCAGGATAGCGACACCGAAATTACCAGCGCTCTGGTGAACTTCAGCCACCGTTTGGCCCAAAGCGTGCTGGTGACCAAAGAAGACACCGAAGATAATGATAGCCGCAATTGGAATCATCTTACCTAACGTAGTGATGATAGCAAACCAAGCACCGGCCTTATTTTCCAAAATATTAATAACCGTAATCGCTAAAACCGTGATGATGGCTAGCGGTGCCCGCCACTGAGCTCCGAGGCCAAAGAAGTTAGCCATTAAGATACTCATAAAGCCGGCAACCGAAGCAATGATCGCTGGTCCGTAGACAATCACCTGCATCCAACCGGCCATAAAGCCCATCAGGCGGCCATAGATATTTTCAATGTAGACATAAAGCCCACCAGTGTAAGGCATCTGTGCCCCAATTTCGGCCACTGTTAACCCACCGGCAAGAGTGATGATCCCACCAAGAATCCAGGCTAACAGGGCCATCGTAGATGAACCAGCACTGTCCAATACTGATCCTTGCTTAAAGAAGATCCCTGAACCGATCAGGGTCCCCACAACAATTGACAATGCTGATCCAAGGCCAAGTGAGCGTTTCAGCTCGTGGTCCTGTTGCTGTTTATCCATCATTCTCGCCCCTTTTTAATCAAATTTTAATAATCGACGTTTATAAAAATAACACTAATATTCATGAGAATCAAGTGGTCTGAACAATTATCGGGTTCAAGTTAGCAAAAAGTCGGTGGTAAAAAACCACCGACTAATTTAATTTTTAAAGTTAAATACACATTGAACTTCTTTAAAGCTGGTCAAAATACAGTTTTGCTAATTTTTCGTAAAACTGAACTGACTTGTAATAAATATTCAAATCGCAGTATTCATTCGGTTGATGTGACGTTGCCGACCCTGGGCCGATCAAAATACTGGTGAAGTCATTGCTGGACTGGGTAAATTCGGACCCATCATTAGCACCGCCACTGCCCACTACCTGAACCGGATCGTCAAACATCTGGTCATGAACACTCTTAGCCTGCTGGATCAACTTTGAATTCGGATCACCGACCATCGGTTCTTCAGGATAGGAGTATTGGATGCTTAATTTGTGATCTGGCATCTGGTTGCACTTAGCCACTAGGCCTTCCAAAGCGGCATAAATTTCCTTATTCGGGTGTTCTGGAATTGTCCGAATGTTGCCCATCATCCAAGCTTCTGAAGGAATCGAGTTGACCTGGTCACCACCCCCGATTTTCGTCACACTGGACACTTGATGGCCCAAAACGGGATTCTCTACGTGCTCGAATTGTCCTAGCACGTCTTCCACTTGGTTGACGAAATCGAGCAAGTTAGTGATCGCATTAATGCCCTTATCAGGGAAGGAGCTGTGAACAGACTTGCCGACAGAGGTGACCTTATAATCAATCACCCCTTTAGAAGTGTAAGTCAGTTTACTCATGTTGTCGCCAGGTTCCGAGATAACTAAGGCCCCGAGATCGTCGACGTAGCCTTTCTTGGTCAGTTCAGCAGCCCCGTATTCGCCGGTTTCTTCGCCAACTGTCAATAATAATTTAATCTTGCCAGGAAGCGGCGTGGTCCCATCCAGCATCTCGAGCAGCGCGCAGACGATTGCTGCCACCCCGCTCTTCATATCGGCAGCGCCACGTCCGTAAAGCTTGCCGTCCTTGACTGTTGCCTTAAAGGGATCAGTCGCCCAGTCATCTAGATTGCCGGTTGCCACCGTATCCAAATGGCCAGAGAGACCGAAAACTGGGCCATCGCCACCCTTCGTGGTCACTACCAGGTTGTCTCGGCCGGGTGCATAGGTCACGTGCTCGACGTCCACCTTATCCGAGTATGGCTTGAAAAGGCTGGCAATATAATCTGCCACGTCTGCCTCATGGTCGTTGACTGATGGAATGTTGATAATATTCTTAAAGATCTCTAATTGTTTTGTTTGGTCCATAATTCAGCCTACTTTCCATATTTGTGCTGGAGTTTAACTGCTTTGGCGTACATCTTCGTCAGATTGCCACTCTTCTTCTGTTGGGCAATGACCTTGTTAACTTCCTTCAAGAGTGCCTTATCATTCTTCCGGACGATCGCCCGATCAGCCGTGTATTTAGCTGGGGTGTAAATCTTAATCTTAGCTAATGCATAAGTATTCGGATACTTGTGAACGTAACCTTTAGCTGTATCACCACTGCACATCATCGCCTGGATGGTGCCGTTCTTGACTTCAGTGGCCATGGCGTTGTTAGAACTCTCCACAACCAGCTTCGATCCCTTCAACTTGGACTTAACCAGTGCTTCCTGATTAGATGATTGTTGAGCACCAACGGACTTCCCTTTCAGCGAAGCTTTGGTGGTGTACTTATTCAGGTTAGACTTCTTGATCAGCAAAACGTTATTCGTTCCCTTATCCTTGTCATTATGGTAAGGATTGGAGAAAGCCACGACTTTGGCACGAGCTGGCGTGTATGTCATCCCGGCGAGGACGATGTCGACCTTGTTGTTCTTCAGTTCGCTGATCAATGATGGGAAGGCGACGTTGACAACCTTCACCTTGACCCCCATATCCTTAGCAATCTTATTGGCCAGCATCATATCAAAGCCGACATACTTAGTCTTGCCGTTTTGGGTAATGGGAAATTCCATCGGCGCAAAGTCGGCTGAAGTGCCGACCACTAAAGTTTTCTTATCCTTAATCTTTTGGACACTCTGGTCGCTGGAAGCTGACTTGTTACCACAACCAGCCAATCCAAATGATATTGTTAAGAGGGCAGCGGCTGCTACCAAAGCTAATTTTTTAATCTTTTTCCACTTCATAGGAACATCCTCCATTATTCATCAATATTCATCATGAAGTTAGATAATTATTAGTCGTTAGATGAATATTATTGCTTATATTGCGTAAATTGGTGTATATATTCACATGACATTCATATAGTAATGCATATTGATTCATATTACAAGGCTAATTATGAATTTTTACTGAATTTCTCGCATATTAGACTGTGCTATAATGAAAGCACCCTTGGCAGGAGTGGCTTCGTGCCACTAAAAAAGGAGGACGCAAATTGCGTCCTCCTTTTGTTATTTCATCGTGATTAGTCTTTGACCTTTACAACCAATGCCTGGTATGGCTTGAGGTAGAGCACATTGTCGGCTTCTTCCAGATCATCGTAGTTATTCAAAGCGACATCCAATTGATCAAACTTCTGGTCAATCGTTGACAGGTCATAACGTACCTTGTCCTTAGCAAATGAAGTAATAACCAGGTAAGTTGCCTTGTCATCTTTCCGTTCGTAGGCAAATATGTCGGAATCGTCTGGCGACAACAGCTTGAAGTCGCCTTCGATCAGGGTATCAGTGTTGTCACGCAGTTTCAGCAGTTTCTTGTAGTAAGCCAGAATTGAGTTTGGATCTTTTTCGGCTTCAGCCGCGTTGATTTCCTTGTAGTTGGAGTTAACGGTCATCCACGGCTTACCAGTAGTAAAGCCGGCTTCCTTGTCCGTATTCCACTGGAATGGTGTCCGGCCGTTGTCCCGTGACTTACGCTGAATGATGTCCAGTGCTTCTTCCTTGGAAACACCCCAGTCCAACATGTGGTTGTAAATCTGGTGTGAGTCTAAGTCGTGGTAATCATCGATGCTCTTGAAGTTGACGTTGGTCATGCCGATTTCATCACCTTCAAAGATGTATGGCGTTCCCTTTTGCAGGATGTACATCGTTGCCAGCATCTTAGCGGATTCCTTGCGGAAGTGCTTGTCGTCACCGAAGCGAGATACCAGCCGTGGTTGGTCGTGGTTGCCTAAGTACAGGGCGTTCCATGACATCCCCTTCTGCCATCTTGCTAAGGTGTCACGCAGGTCACTCATCTTGAAGCGAACGTTGGAGTATTGACCGAAGCGACCAGAGTCGACATCCATGTGTTCAAACTGGAAGACCATGCTCAGTTCGTCTGGACGAATGTACTTCGTTGCTTCCTGAACCGTCGTGTTAGAAGTTTCACCGACCGTCAGCATGTTGTACTTGCTGAAGACTTCCTTATTCATTTCCTTCAGGTATTCGTGAAGGTGTGGTCCGTTAGAAACACAAGCAAAGACGTTACCGTAGTCAGAGCCGGCAGCCTTTGGCAAGTCAACGAATGGACGGCGCTTGGACAGGGAGTTCAGTGAGTCGAGACGGAAACCGTCGACACCCTTCTTAGCCCAGAAGATCATGCAGTTGTAAACAGCCTTCCGCACTTCAGGGTTGTCCCAGTTTAAGTCGACTTGCTGCTTAGCAAACATGTGCAGGTAGTACTGCTTCCGTTCTGGCACGTATTCCCAAGCGGAGCCACCGAAGACCCCACCCATGTTCGTTGGGGCAGAACCATCCGGTTTTGGATCTTCCCAGATGTAGTAGTCGGCGTACTTGCCTGTCCGTGACTTCTTAGATTCCTGGAACCACTTGCACTGGTCAGAAGTATGGTTAACAACCATATCCAGCAACAGGTGCATGTGACGGTCATGAACATCCTTGATTAATTCGTCAAAGTCATCCATCGTCCCGTAAATGGGGTTGATAGATGTGTAATCAGCCACGTCATAACCGTTGTCGACCATCGGTGACTTAAAAATTGGTGTCAGCCAGAGGGTGTTAACACCTAAGCTCTGCAGGTAGTCCAGACGGGAAATGATGCCTTGCAGATCACCAATCCCATCACCATTAGTATCCTGAAAACTTTGTGGATAGATTTGGTAAACAACTGCTTTTTTCCACCACTCACTCATTTTTATTCCTCGTTTCTTTGTAATTCTCTGGCGCGTAAGCGCTTTTTCTTATTGACAATTACAGTATATGTGAGAATCAGGTTAAGTGCAACCGCTTTCACAGACGATGGCAGTCTTTTATAACATATTTTGTGTTCAGTAATTGCTTGGCAACCGTTTGCACAAACATTAGTTCAACTATTTTCAGTGATATTATATTTATTTATTAATAAAGCCTTAGAGAAGACTTCCCGTCCTCCCTAAGGCTTCTTCACTATGCCATTTTAATTCTTGAATGAATGGATCGGGGCGGGCAAAGTGCCACCGCGATTGATCATCTTGGCTGGTGAACCAGAGCCGACGTCCATTACAGGAGCATGACCTAGCAGGCCACCAAATTCAACCGTGTCACCGACCTTCTTGCCAGGAACAGGAATCACCCGCACAGCCGTTGTCTTGGCATTGATCATCCCGATGGCCGCTTCATCAGCAATCATCCCGCTGATTACTGCTGCCGAAGTATCACCAGGGACGGCAATCATGTCGAGGCCGACGGAACAAACGGACGTCATCGCTTCCAGCTTGTCGAAGTGGAGATGGTCATTTTCCACGGCACGGATCATCCCTGCATCTTCAGAAACAGGAATAAAGGCGCCAGAAAGGCCACCGACGTGACTGCAGGCCATAATGCCGCCCTTTTTAACGGCATCGTTGAGCATTGCTAAGGCCGCGGTCGTCCCGTGAATCCCAACCGAAGACAGGCCGATTTCTTCCAGCACTTCTGCCACTGAATCACCGGCAGCCGCCGTCGGTGCTAATGACAGGTCAACGATCCCAAAACGGGTGTGCAGACGTTTAGCCGCCTCACTGCCGATTAATTGACCCAGCCGGGTAACCTTGAAAGCCGTCTGCTTAATCGTTTCGGCAACGACATCCATCGACTGGCCACGCACTTTTTCCAGAGCTGCCTTAACAACACCAGGACCAGAGACACCACAATTAATGACCGTATCTGCTTCGCCAACCCCCAGGAAGCCACCAGCCATGAAGGGATTATCGTCGACGGCGTTGCAGAAAGTGACAAGCTTGGCATTGCACATGTAATCACGCTTCGATGCGGCCACGACAACCTCACCCATCTGTTTAACGGCATCCATGTTGATTCCCGCCTTCGTTGAACCCAGGTTAACGGAAGCACACACTAAGTCCGTTTCGTCCAAGGCCTGGGGCAGTGAATCGATCAGTACACGGTCACCGCTACCGTAACCCTTCTGCACGAGGGCGGAAAAACCACCAATGAAGTCCACGCCAATGGCATGGGCGGCCTTATCCAGCGTTTTAGCGTACTTGACGTAGTCATGATCACCGGAAGCCGCAGCAATCATAGCGATTGGCGTCACTTCCACCCGTTTATTAGCAATCTTGATCCCATATTCTGCTTCCAATTGCTGGCCGACTTTGACCAGATCCCGGGCTTTCGTCGTGATCTTGTCATAGATCTTTTGACAAGCACGATCGCTGTCGCTATCGATGCAATCAAAAAGCGAAATCCCCATCGTGATGGTCCGCAGGTCAAGCCGTTCGTCGTTGATCATCCGCAGTGTTTCGCGAATTTTAGCTGTTTCCATTCAAATGCCTCCTAGAGTTGGTGCATAGCGTTGTACAGCGCTTCGTTTCGCACATTAATGTCGACATCCAGCTTCTTGCCCAACTGATTTAATTGTTCGATCAACTGGTTAAAATCCTGATTTTCATCCAGCTGTACCATCATCATCATCGTAAAATTACCGTCCATGATGGTCTGTGAGATGTCGAGAATATTGATTTCTTGAGAGGCTAAAAAGGCTGAGACGCCTGCAACAATACCTGGTTTGTCTTTGCCAATCGTCGTTAAAATTGCTTTCATATTGTTTCCTCTTTTCTGCAAATACAGTAGACTTTTTTCCTACTATAACAAGGATTTTGTGCAGTGACTAGGGGCATTGTCAATTAACTTATTTACGCCGGCGGTAAACATGAAGGACATATATCAAAATCATTAAAAGCATCAGTACCGCTGTCATCAGCAGGGTATCCACCCAGGCCCAGTGGCGACCAGCTAATGGCAATGATACGTTTTCGCCGTAAAATCCAGAGATAATCGGCGGAATCGCCAGCAGTAATGACCAAACAGTTAAAAACTTCATCGTATCGTTAAGTCGATTGTTCAAAAGATTGCCAAAAGAATTTTCTGCTTCACTAACTTCTTCGCTAACCACGTCAAACATCGCTTGGCACTGTTTAAACTCTACCAACGTATCGTTCAGGGCTTGTTGAATGGTCTTACTTTCATCACTATCAGACTGGTAGCGTTGCCGGAAAATCGTTTGCAATTCTTGCAAAGCCACCAAGTTGCTAGCGGTCGCCGAGCGCAGGTAGATCAACCGCGTCTTCAGTAGCGATAGTTCGTCCAGGCGGGCATTAGTAATGCGACGCAACTGTTTATTCGACAACTTATCGGTCCGGTCAATGATATCGTTGAGAGCCACAAAGTACGGTTCCAGGGTCCGCGATACAATCCGAAAGATCAGTTCATGAATTTGCCCCTGCGGATTCAACGGTAGATTGGCAAAGAGACGCTGTTGGTTGTGAACGTGAATAACAGTTACGAGGAGGTTTTTGTTAAAACCTAAAAAAAGCGGGGTAGTACTTTGCTGCGGCCCATTCGGTCCCGAAACGCAACGCAGTACCAAAATTCCTAGGTGCTCAATCATATCATAGGTTGCCCGTGGCTGTTCGTGACGGTCCAACATGTAGTTCTTGATTTTTCGCGGTAGCTGGTACTTACTTACCAAGTGACCGATTTCGTCAGGCGCCGGCGCCGTTACTTCTAACCACAGATAATTCTTCAAGTGATGTTCTTTGATCATCGTCCACCCCTCCTATTAATTAATTATATGACCGCCTTTTGGACGCGCCAAGCTGTATACTAGATGAGGTAATAAAGGAGGATGAGAGAAATGCACAAAACAGAGGTCGATCATAGCTGGTTTCACGAAAGCTATGATGGTGAAGATCGTGATGATAATTGTCGCAATGAACTGAGCATCATCCCAGATACCTGTGAAGACCAACTTAATATTTTATTGACCAATGATGACCGCGACGGCCGTCAATTTAACAACACTTTTGCTTTGCAACGGAGTGACGTCGTTGCCCTCAAGACTTTCCTCGACCAATGGCTCAATCGTACTAGAAAGGAGAAAGATGGCCGCTAGACCATCGACAACACCATGAAATATCGACTGCAATCAATTCTTTTTGTCTTTGTTGCCTTCATGCTTGGCTGTAACGAATACATGATCGTGGGGGTGCTGCCGGATATCTCGCACGAATTTGGTAACTCACTATCTCAGCTGGGTTTGCTGGTTACCGTCTTCGCTTTTGTCTACGCGATCTCCACCCCACTGATTACCTCACTGGCTAACCGCTGGCGCAGACACCACGTCCTCTTAGTCCTGATGATTATCTTCTTTATCGGTAATACCTGGACCGCGCTTTCCCATGATTACCTGTCACTGCTCTTATCACGGATCCTCACTGCCACAGTGGCCGGAGCAATCATTTCGCTGGTCCTCGTGATGGCTAACTACGTTGCGCCCCGCAATAAACGTGCCAGCCTGCTATCCTGGGTTTTCGCCGGTTTCAGCATTGCCTCCGTCATCGGCATCCCCATCGGAACCGTCATCTCGACCACCTTTTCCTGGCACGATAGTTTCTGGATGATTACGGTTTTGACCATCATCGTTTTTCTGGCGTTGCTCTGGTTGGTGCCGCGCGACACTCCACAGGTCAAGAGCTCTTTTGCTAAACAGTTCACCCTCTTCCAGGATCGGCGAATTATCACCGGAGTGATCTTCGTCATCACCGTTTGCGCAGCGGACTACAGCATCTACACCTACATCCGACCGATGATTACCAACGTGATGGGTTTTGACAACACCTGGTTAAACTGGTTGCTCTTCGCCCAAGGGATCGTGTTCATTATCGGCAACAAATTCGGTGGCTTCGTTGCTGACCATGGGGGCATCCGCCGTCTGCCGACTATCTACGTCATCATGACGATTCTTTACATTGCCTTATCCCCAATGCTGCATTTCCGGTGGCTGGGTGTCGTCATCATCGCTTTACTTTGTGTAACTTTCTCATGCTATGGTGCTTCCACCCAGCTAATGTTTCTCGACATTGCTGAACACAAATATCCGCAATCCCTTGACCTGGCTTCATCTTTAAACTCTATTTTCGCTAACATCGGGATTTCTTTAGGGTCACTGAGTGCATCATTAGCCGTCAACTTTACCGGCGTCGCCAACTTAGGCTTTGTCGGGGCTGTCTATGGCCTGCTGACGACTATCCTCATCTTTAATTTGCACCGGCATTACCAAAGCAATAACTAAATTACAGTATTTCCGCCCTAATAACAAAATAAATCCAGCACCTTCATCTCAGAAAGCGCTGGATTTTGTTTTATTAAGCAATTGCTCTGGCCAGTGCATGGCTAAGAGCCCGCTTATCAGAAGCGGACGACAGAGCGAACTTCTTGTCATATTTCTGGGAATGACGTTCAGCCAATTCCGACGTCTTCTTGTCGATGCCATCCTGGCAAACAATCACCAAGTCAGCTTGGCGAATCGCCTGCTTCAGCTTACTGGACGTGACGTTTTGTGACTGGGAAGCGTCTAGCCGGTAGTAAATGCCGTGGTGTTCATTCACCGCTGATTTGAGCTCATCTTTTTGCTTTGGTTTGGCGCTGATTACCAAAACCTTACGCTGTTTGAGATCAAAATCATCGCTGACAACGATTGGCGAAGGTTTGCTATGATGCTTGGCCGTCTGCGGTTTTGCTGTAGCCTTAGCGGAACGATGAGCAGTAGCCGCTGAACTGTCGGCTTGATTATCAGCCGTCTCCTCATAGACCCAGCGAATCGTGCCCGACTTGGCATCACGCAAAGCATTGCCGTGATCGTAATAAGCATAGTCAATTTCCATTCCCGGCTTGAGGTTGCGGTTGGCGTAGTGCTTCGGGTCAATCAGGATGTTCGCACCAGGTTCATTATCGAGAACACTATGACCATCACGAGTCCCTTCAATCTGCAGCATCTTAGTTCCATTGACAGATTTCAAAATCGCGTGGCGGATGACGTTAATTGCCTGCACCTGCCGTGGCAAGTGATCATCGGTAATCTCTTTAATCTCTGGTAATTCGTTGCCATGAGCTGGTGCAGCCGCAACGACATCACCATCACTTAGCTCAAATGGCAATTCATGCAAAACACTTTCTGGATAGTACTGGTGGTTGATCAGCGCCCCACTCAGCTTGCGATGAACAACGTAGTGATGTTTGGCAGCTAACTCTGCTTCCGTCAGTGGTTCTGGACGGTGCGGGTGTTCCTTTTCAGCTTGGGCATGCAGGCGTGCGTCGATGTCAATGTCATCCAGTGCTTCCGTCGGCTGCTGATCAGCGGCGTTGGACAAAGAACGGTTCAATAAAGAGGCAAAGTCACCGCTAACGCTGCTAGGCATGGCTTCACTCGCCGCTTTGTCTAATTCATGCGTCATCATTGAAGGTGCATCCGAATCAATTGGGTGTGGTCCACGGTAGCGTTGACGCATCCGAAAATGACGGTTGTGATGGTCATGGCCACCTTTACTATGACTATTACTATAGCTGCGTGAATCACGATAATGTTCATTTTGTGGTAGCTGCACATGTTCACGATCATCAAACGGTTGTAATTCGTTGAGCAGTCGTAAGATCGTGGTCAGACTGCGTTGAGTTTGGCTCAAACTGGCTGAGTCACTCGTTGTATGCCGGAGAATTTCCAACAATTCATGCCGGTAATCATACATTTCAATCATCCTTTCTGCATATAATCGGTCATTATTAATTGTAACAGTTATTAGCATATAACCGTATAAAAATGATGGAGATATTCTAAACAAAAAAGGAAACATGTTAGAAGTTAGTCAAAACTTCACACGTTTCCTTTTTAGGACTTAGGCTAAAGACTCCATATTTGCAACGATCAAAACTGAGGTCTAGCAAGTCAAATAATTTAGAACTTCAACATTGTCTTAATGGCTAACCCCAACGAACCGGGTTTCCGATTGGCTTTAATTCGGTGCTGGCGAATACGGTAACCATTGACCAGGTCACGGGCGTTTTGATCAAATTCGGCAGCTTTATCTTCCCCATATTCACTAAGGAGTTGTTGATAAGCTTCACCAAGATGATTGCCCCGTGGACCATCACTTGCATCATGAGCATCGGAACCCAGGAAGTAAGCCATCCCGTTGGTAATTAACTGCCGACTAGCAGAGCGTGCATCATCACCATAATAACCAGTGTAAGCAGATGCAGAAATCATCAACATGCAACCATGTTCAGCCCACTTATTTAAAAGCTCACTGTGCTCCATCAAAGATTGGTTACGTTCGGGATGGCATAACACCGGAATAATGCCAGCATCAAAAAGATCACCCATCACCTGATCGGCATAGCCAGAAACACCCCGATCGCTCAGTTCAACCAACAAGTACTTCTTACCTTCGTCGGCATACACCAGTTGTTGTTCATGCAGTTTGTCAATCAAATGAGTGTTAATCCTGTTGACGGCTGACACAAAAATTTTCATTTTCAGTCCTTGCTGATCAAGCAACTTGTTCAGACCTTGACCCACCTCAGCAGCCCCTTTGGGCTTAAATGAAAAACGGTCATCCCCAGCATGCGGAGTAGCAAGTATGACAGTAACTCCTTCTTTTGCTGCCTGTTTTACCATTTCGGTAGCCTGATCCGTATCTGTCGGGCCATCATCTATTAATGGCAAAATATGGTTAAGTAAGTCAACTGTCACTTCAATCACTCCATTTCATATTATTAGCGCAAAATTTTTTGCCAATCAGCCACTAAACGGCTTTCAGTATATTGTCTGGCTGTATCATTTGCTCCAGCAGACAATTTTTCCATTTTTTCCTTATCATTGAGCAGGATCACTGCCGCGGAGGCTAAGTCTCGCGGATTATGTTTCTTTACCAAAACACCATTGATCTGATTCCTGACCAAATTATTCGCAATATACGGTACATCAAACGTTACTACCGGAACGCCAGAGGCCATCGCTTCCAGTGCATTCATCCCAAAGGCTTCACTGCCCGTTGGGTTGACGAATAAAGAAGCATCCTGGAAGAATTGAGAATCATATGGCTCGTAAGGCACAATTTTTACTTTATCTTGTAACCCGGTTTTTTTCAAGAGTTCTTTGATTTCTTTTTCTTGTTGTGAGTTTTCAAAATAGCCCTGTAGTTTGAAATGCACCGCCTTATCTTGCTTGGCGACATGATGAAAAGCACGGATCAAGTCCCCCGTTTTTTTAGTTCGTCCCAGCATCCCGCGGTAGACAATAGTTGGATAAGCACTATCACCGTGTCCTTGGTGCAGCTGAACGTAAGAATCAGCAGCAACATCAAAAGAAGTCTGAGGCAGGTTCCTGCCAAACCGTTTTTCAAAATCCTGACGCTGTTCGTCCGTGGCAAAGACAATATGGTTAAAATGAACGGGCATGCGTCTGTGAGGATCAAACAGTGTTTCTTCTCCTGCTAACAACGGCGATTTTTCAATATTTTTGGGATTTTTCACTGGAACGGAATGGACAACTGCAATTCTAGACAGCGGATTATTTACTGCAAGTGCAAACTGATCCATCCCACGACGTTCGGTAATAAAATTGCCACGCTCTTTTTGGTTAATTTCATTTAAAAAGAAGGAGAAGAGTGCTTCTTCACTGTTAAATACCCAGTCCCGACCCTTATAAGACATTAATTTCCACATGGTCGGGCCAACTTGGCCATTTTTATTCATATAAGTGACCAGAATAGCGGTTGATCCATCCGGGCGTAAATAGCGTGAAGCGCCCAAGGATCCATCAATATGGTAAGCATCCTGGCGACTGGCAAAGCCACGTGAATCCCACTGTTCACTAACAACAATATGACCGAGCTTGTCATAGTAATCAATTTTACCAACCTTCGTGACCTCACTTGGCATATAATTTAAAATTCCCTTGCGGTTGCCATAATATTCAAAAGCAGCTTTGTTATTGTCTAGTCCCTTTAAGTGGTAAGTATCGAAAGGAAACGACGGCAAGTAATGAACATTGACCGGTTTCACTGGGTGGTTAATCTGTCCTTGAAAGTAGTCATACATATTGATGACGCATTGGCTGTCAATGTGGTGACTGGCTAAGTTATGAGACAGGTCACTAGAATAATCCTTCAGTAGCAGCTTGACCGGAATGCCATTCTCATTCAGTGCTTTAAGACGTTCAAAAGTGGAGAACTCAGGCCCGTTATTAAAAGTAAAAACGTTATTGCTGAGTATGTAGTTCATCTTAGTCCTCTCCTAACTGCTTCTTAGCATCATCAAGCAATTTTTGCCATGCTTGCCAAACGCTATCACTGGAATAACGATTAGACATCTGATAAGCATTGTTACTCATCTGCTGGAGCAATTCCGGTTCCTTTAGCAATTTGGTGATTCGATCTGCCATCGCATCTTCGTCATTGTAAGGAACGACATAACCGTTTTTGCCGTTTTCGATAATTGAATTTGGGCCGTAGTTGGTATCGTAGGTAACACCAACGACACCATGCGAACTTGCCTCCATAATTGCTAAATTGAAGCCCTCCATTGTGGAAGCGAGCGCAAAGATTTGGGCGTCATCGTAGACTCTGCCGATATCTTCGGAATAGCCCTTAATCGTCACTGCATCAGCAATCCCACCATTCTGAGCAGCTTGTTTGATAGCTTCCTTTTCCTTAGTGGAATTAGTGTAGCCCCAGATGTCAAACGTGACCTCTGGCACTCGCCGATGCACTTTTGCAATTGCGTGGACGATCTTAGGCATCTGCTTCTCAGTGGAAATACGGGCAGCAATGATCACTTTACCAAAAGTTCTCTTTGACTCAGGGACTCGTGGAGCCTGTAATTGCTCATCGGGGACGATCCCCACAGGAATCGTAAAGAGATGCGCATGTTGCGGATTAAAGCGCCTGCGAACGTCTTCAGTTTGGTTCGGTGTCGCAGAAATAATAGCATCGTAACGATCGATGTTGTACAGCCCATACTCGTAATTGTCATTCAAAACCGAATGCATTTCATCCTGGGCATCAGCCCCCTGGGAATTGTGCAGATGGAATACTAAGTAAGCTGGACGTTTGAGAGCTAAAATGACGTCATCAGCTAACAATGAGCGATCTAGCACAAAGATATTCTTGCCTTGAGCGTTGACGTCGTCGAGAAATTTTTGGAACAATTCACGTAAGGTATTGAAAGTAAATACTTTGCCTTCGCGGTCGCGCAACATCCATCCCGTCTCCCCGAGCTGACCATGGATGTCAAATTGGAAAAACTGTTGAATCACGACTTGACCATTTTTACCAATCCATTCCTTACGCTCCACCTTATTGTCTGGTGAATACCAATCAATTTCTGATTTAAAGCCGCGACTATCATAATTATTAACACAGTAGAGGTTGCCGAAGCAGTCAAACATTTCTGTGCTGATCACCCGCTTGTCATCATTGGCATCATAGTTAACCCGGCACAGGAAATGACCATCCGGAGCATTCACTAGGTAGCGGTTATTGACCTTTTCTTCTTGGACATTGACGTTAGGATAGCCCAAATCCAAATCATCGATGGTCAGGTGTTTGGTTTCCTCTTTTTCCCGGTCCTGGTAATAATCAAACATGCTTAGTACGTCATCGCTGCTTAAGCCTGACTGAGCCACAACTTGGTGAAAAGTGGCTGACCATTCGCGTGTAATAATTTTTGCAGGAACATGGTGTGCTTTAAAAAGCTTAATCCGTTTTAATTCTGTGTGTTCAATGCCCGATTTTTGTTCGGAAAGATTAAAGTTAATAAAGTAAATCATGAAATAGCCTCGTTTAAATGCATTTCAGTGTTTGGAACTCGTCTCTGGGATCCATGACCACCCTTACTTTTGGCGGACATTTTTGACCTGGCCAGCTTCATTGCGACTTTTACTAGCCCCCTTATCAGCACAAGCGTGAATTCCCATCGCTTTAGTTAGATTAATGATCGATTCAGCTTGTCGACGCATAGCTGCTACTTCTGCCGAAGAATACCCACGAACTTCATGATGCTTAGAATTAAGATAATGGTGTTCTTTGGCAGTGGAAAATTCATTTGAATGACGCTCTTTTTTACTGGTCATGGTAATCTCCTCAGAAGTAATTTACTCACTGAGTATAACATGTTTAATCAGCTCTCAGGAAAGCAATTATCAATTTTTTGATAAAAAGTCATCGTAACATAGTTTCATAGATCGGTAACCGACGATACAAAAATAGCCTTTAGCATTCGGAAAAACCGGACACTAAAGGCATCTTGTGTCTTACGGAAAGGGGAGGCCTCTACCACCTAGCCGTCTTAACCTTAGTTTTCACTCAACGAAGCCAGCCGTTCCTTAGCCGCATCCAGCTTATCCTGCCAATCAGCAGCCTTCTGCTTCTCGGCGTCGACAACCTTAGCCGGTGCGTTGTTGACGAACTTCTCGTTACCCAATTTCTTTTGGGAACGGGTAACTTCAGCTTCGAGTTTCTTAATTTCTTTCTTCATCCGGGCACGTTCCTCATCCATGTCGACGAGTTCTTGCATTGGGATGTAGACTTCGGCGTTAGTGATCACTGCACTCATTGCCAGCTTTGGTGCTTGCAGATCTTCATCCAACTTGATGTCAGAAGCATTGCAGAAGCGGTTGATGTAGTCTTCGTTATCCGCAAAGATCTTCTTAATCTGATCATTAGCCGGCTTGATCATCAATTCAACCGGCTTGGACAGTGGAGCATTAGCTTCACTCCGGATGTTCCGGACAGCCGTGATCAGTTCGATCAGCCGATCCATCTGTTCTTCGGCGTCTTGATTGTCGAAGTCAGCATTTTCTTTAGGATATTGGCTGACCATGATCGACTTACCCTTGTGCGGCATGTCTTGCCAGAGTTCTTCGGTAACAAACGGCATTACCGGGTGAATCAGGCGCAGGGTTTGGTCGAGGACGTAGGCCAGGATGTCACGCGTATCTGCCTTTTCTTCGTCCGTTCCGTTATTCAGGGTTTCCTTGGTCAGTTCGATGTACCAGTCACAGAGGTCGTTCCAGATAAAGTTGTACATAGCCCGGCCAGCTTCACCAAACTCAAACTTCTCTAATTGGTAGTTAACCCGCTTGATCCTGGCGTTGAGTTTCGACAAAATCCAGCGGTCGGTCAGATTCCACTTGCTAGAGTCAGGAAGCTGTGGCTTGGTGTTTTCGTCCAGGTTCATGATCACGTAGCGACTAGCGTTCCAGATCTTGTTGATGAAGTTCCAAGCAGCGTCCATCTTCTTATAGGAGAAGCGGATGTCTTGGCCTGGCGTGGACCCAGAAATCAGGAACCAACGTAATGCGTCAACCCCGTACTTCTTGATAACGTCCATTGGGTCAATCCCATTACCCAGTGACTTGGACATCTTTCGTCCCTGTTCGTCACGAATCAGGCCGTGCAGGATAACGTTGCGGAACGGTGCCTTGCCGGTGAATTCCAGACTCTGGAAAATCATCCGGGCAACCCAGAAGAAGATAATGTCATAGCCGGTAACCAGGGTCGTAGTTGGGAAGTAGCGCTTAAAGTCAGCTGAATCCGTATCTGGCCAGCCCATCGTGGAGAATGGCCAGAGGGCTGAACTGAACCAGGTGTCCAGCACATCAGAATCACGCGTCCAGTTTTCTTCGTCCTTCGGTGCTTCCATGCCGACGTAAACTTTGCCGGTCTTCTTGTTGTACCAAGCCGGAATCTGGTGCCCCCACCAGAGCTGACGGGAGATAACCCAGTCGTGGCAATTTTCCATCCACTGCTTGAAGGTGTGTTCGAAACGCTTTGGTACAAAGTTAACGGCATCCGGACCATCCTGGTTCTTCAAAGCTGCTTCGGCCAGTGGCTTCATCTTAACAAACCACTGGGTCGAAAGCCGGGCTTCAACCTGCACACCGGTCCGTTGGGAGTGACCGACAGAGTGGACGATTGGGTCAACCTTCAGCAGGTAACCTTCCTTCTTCAGGTCAGCAACGATGGCTTTCCGGGCTTCGAAACGGTCCATCCCCTGGTACTTGCCAGCGTTCTCGTTTAGAGTGGCGTCTTCATTAAAGGTGTTCAATTCAGGCAGGTCGTGACGCTTACCAACCAGGAAGTCGTTCGGGTCGTGAGCTGGGGTAATCTTAACCATCCCGGTCCCGAAGTCGGTCTTAACGTAGTCGTCGGCGATGATTTCGACTTCGCGGTTAACTAACGGCACTTTGATGTGCTTGCCGACGATGGCCTTGTAACGTTCGTCATGCGGGTTAACAGCAACGGCTTCGTCACCGAACATCGTTTCCGGACGAGTCGTGGCAATTTCGATGTAATCCTTGCCGTTGAACTTCGTGCCGTCCGTGAATGGGTACTTCACGTGATAGAAAGCACCCTTGTCGTCCTTGTGTTCAACTTCGATGTCGGACAGAGCGGTACGAGCTTGCGGATCCCAGTTAATGATGTAGGTAGCCCGGTAAATCAGGCCCTTCTTGTAAAGATCAACAAAGACCTTCCGAACGGCCTTGTTCAAGCCTTTATCCAGAGTGAAGCGTTCCCGATCGTAGTCGACGGAAATACCCATCTTAGCCCATTGTTTGTGAATGATGTCGGCATATTCGTCTTTCCAATCCCAGACCTGCTTAACAAACTTTTCACGACCGAGATCGTAACGAGAAATACCTTTTTCACGCAGACGTGCTTCAACCTTCGCCTGGGTAGCAATTCCGGCGTGGTCCATCCCCGGTACCCAGAGGGTGTCATAACCCTGCATCCGCTTGCGACGAATAATGATGTCTTGCAGCGTGGTGTCCCATGCATGCCCCAGGTGGAGCTTGCCGGTAACATTCGGCGGCGGAATCACGATTGAATAAGGATGTGCTTTTTTGTCACCACTTGGCTTAAAGAAGCCATTGTCAATCCACCATTGGTAGCGGCCCTTTTCGACTGCTGTCGGGTCGTACTTGGTAGACATTTGCTTTTTTTCTACCATACAAAAAACCTCCTCAATGACTAGTGACTTGGAAAATCGGCAGACTAACAAAAAAGCTCGTCCTAACAAATAGGACGAGCTTGCTCGCGGTACCACCTAACTTAGGCTCCATCACGGAACCTCGCTTAAGTCACTTGTTAACGGAGTAGAATCTCCGGACCTGCCTACTGGATTCAGCAGATCAGCTCGCGAGCTACTTTCCAAACAAGTTAGTGGCACTCCTTTCATCTAACGAGTGCTCGCTGTAGCACAAACTTGATCGTACTCTCTCGGTCGTTGCTTAATTGAAATTAGTGTACTTTCTTTTCAATAAGACGTCAAGCCTTACAACAACTTTTTCAAGGCATTCAAAGCAGCTAAGTAGTCTGGTTCTTCTGTTTCTTCAGGAACCAGTTGTTCATAACGGATCTTGCCGTCTTCGTCCATGATGAAAATGGAGCGAGCCAGTGTCCCAGTATCTGGAATCAGAACCTTGAGGGCGTAGCCAAAGGACTGTTCTGCGTCTGACAAAAGCCGGATGTTATCCAAGCCCTGGGCAGCACACCAGCCCCGCTGTTCGGCAACGGTATTGGTTGATACGGTAATGAAGTTAACCTGCGGGTAGTCTTCCATTGCCCGGTTGAATTTCCGGGTCTGAATACTGCAGACGGAAGTATTGATATCGGGTACAACGCTGAACAGGGTAACTTTCCCGAAAAATTCGCGGGTCTTTACCCGTTGATCTTTTTTATCAAACAACTTGAAGTGAGGGATATCAACGCCAACTTCTGGCAAATCTCCCACAAGTTGATACGGCTTTCCTTCAATTGTTACTTGCACGACAAACGCTCCTTTCAAACTAGCAACGTGGCGACTCTTTTGCCACCGGCATTTTGATTATGTTAAGAATAACATAAATCGAACCGACTGACGTGGTCAGTTTAGCAAATTAGAGCAATTCCGCAAAAACGTCTTCGTTCTGGTTTAAGAACTCATCACCGGGGTGAATCGTGGTAATCTTAATGCCCTTCAAAGCCCGTTCCATCAGGCCATGGACGTCGATCTTCTCCTCGCATTCCCTCGAACGATCAACGCGTGGTTTCGTCTTCGGACGTGGCGGCGTGAAGACCGTGCAACAGTCCTCGTACGGTAGAATGGAAAGATCATAAGTCCCCAGCTGCTTAGCAATCTTGATGATCTCATTCTTGTCATAACTCAAAACTGGACGCAGTACGGGAAGCGTGGTGACATCTTCGATAGCCCGCATAGACTGCATGGTCTGTGAAGCCACCTGGCCGAGCGACTCACCGTTAAAGATGGCGAGACCACGGCGGCGGTGCGCTAAAGCAACAGCTAGCCGCAGCATCATCCGCCGTTGAACAGTCATCAAGTAGCCTTCTGGTACCTTCTCCTTGATGTCTTCTTGGGATTCGGTGAATGGCACCTGGATGAATTTGATGGAGCCACAGTACTGGGCTAATTTAGCAGTCAGTTCCTTTGCCTTAGCCAGTGCCTGTTCCGAAGTGTATGGCGGACTGTAAAAATGAACCATTTCCAGGGAAACGCCCCGCTTCATTGCCAGGTAGGCTGCAACAGGCGAATCGATTCCGCCAGACAGCATCATCATCCCCTTGCCGGCCGTGCCAACGGGAAGGCCCCCGGCACCCGGAATAGTCTCACACGACAGGTAAATCCCGTCACGGCGGATTTCGACCCGCATCTCGATGTCGGGATGGTGGACGTCGACCGTCAATTGATCAAAATTATCCAACAAAAAACCGCCGAGGCGATCATTCATCGTGAAAGTATCGATTGGGAATTTTTTATCTGCCCGGCGGGTCTGAATCTTAAAAGTCGTTGGCTTTTTGACCAACGCCGTCATCAGTTCTTTAGCAGCAGCGCTGACAGCGTCAAAATCACGATCAACCTTCAACACCGGTGAAAAGCTCTGAATCCCGAAGACGTTCTTCAGCCGTTTCATCACAGCTTCGTCATCGTCACCATTTAAAATGATATGCGTCCGCGCCGGTCCAGGATGAATTTCCAGGTCCGCAAAATCATGGAGTGCTTCCCGAATATTAGAGCCTAGGCGATCGATGAATGACTTTCGGTTGCGGCCCTTTGTCGATAGCTCCCCATAGCGAACCATGATCTCATCGTAATGCATGGGTAGGTTCTCCTTTCCTTAATCGATAATCTTCTTAAAGCCAGCATATAGTTGGTCAAAGACGCGATTGAATTCATCCGCATCAGCCAGGGTATTTTGGTCACCTAAACTGATTCGTACCGCACTCGTTGCAATTTCATCTGGCACCTTCATTGCAGCCAGCGTCCCAGCTTCAGTGTGTTTCTTTGACGAACAAGCACTGGTGGTTGAGATGTAAATATCATGCTCTTCAAAAGCGTGGACAATCGTTTCGCCACGCACACCAGCGATAGCAAAGGTCAAAATATGAGGAGCAAAGCCCTGATCGTGACCGTCACCAGAAATGATGTGGACGTGTGGAGTACCCTTCAGGTGGTCGTAGATCCGTTGTTTGATCTGGCGTTCCCGTTCGCAAGCATCATGCTCGCCATCTTTGACCAGTCGTAATGCGCGAGCCATGGCGACATTTCCTGGCGTATTTTCCGTACCTGAACGGTGACCACGTTCCTGACCACCACCATTGATCAACGGGGCAATCTTCCGGCCAGCGCGCATGTAAACAAAGCCGGTCCCACGTGGAGCATGGAACTTATGACCAGAAAAAGTGGCAAAGTCAACACGCGGTCCAAAAACCATCGGATCGAGTTCCTTGCCGACAGCCTGCACAGCGTCGACCATGAAGTGAATCTTCGGATATTTTTCCAGGACCTTGCCAATCTCATTGATTGGTTGGATCGTGCCAATTTCGTTATTAACGGCCATCACAGAGACTAGGATTGTGTCAGGACGAATAGCCTTAGCAACATCATCCGGGTTGACGCGTCCCTGGTCGTCGACTGGCAAGTAGGTGACGTCAAAACCGAGATCTTCCAGCTGGTGCATCGCGTTCATCACCGCCCCGTGTTCGACGCTGGAAGTGATGATGTGCTTGCCAAATTCGTGTTTAGCAATTGCCGTGCCTTTAATAACCCAGTTATCGCCTTCGGAACCACCACTGGTAAAGATGATTTCACCAGGCTTGACTCCACAGAGGTCCGCAATCTGTTGGCGAGCCTGCTCCAGCAAATGCCAAGCTTTTTCACCAAACTGGTGCAAACTCGATGGGTTGCCCCAAATCTGTTGCGACACTTGATCATAACTCTTCAGTGCTGATGGATCGATCTTAGTCGTCGCACTGTTGTCAAAATAAATCATACTTGTCTCCTTTGTTGAAAGAAGGGGCGCTGATCACTCAAAACGCCCCTTTTTACTGAATTATAGCAACAATACTTACTAATTAAAAGTAAAGCCTAACGATCACGGTTCACATCATGGTAGTAGCTATCTTCAATACGCTTGTAAGCTCCAGGTTCAGCTACTTCCAGTGCCGTCGCAATCTTTTCTAATGCTTCCTGGTACTTGTATTGGGAATAAAGTTTTTGGGAGGCATCGATAGCCTTAGCAACGTCTTCATTTTGTTCTTCCAAGCGGTTCGCGTACTGGATTAAACGACCTGTCAATTCAGCACTATCGCGCAAATCATCCGTTTTGTCTTCCAAGGTCTGCAAATCAGATTGAACCATCAGTAGCTGCTTGGTAATGTCATCCATATTAATCTTTGGCTTGTTAATATCTTCATCTAACTTAGAAATTTCATCGCTTACTAAGAAGAAATAATCCATGTAGGATTTATCAATTCCTGGCAGGTTCAGACTTTCGACCCGCCGCTTGACCGTCCGAATCTTCGTCACAAACTTCGTCACGGCCTTACGAGTGCGACGTTCATCATCGCGCATTGTGGCCACTTGATCATTCAGCTTTTCCTGCTGCTTTTCGATTTGGTCAAGAGACTTATTAGCTTCTTCGGTTTCAGCCAAAACCTTGCTATCAACCGCTTCTTTGCCGTTCACTGCTGCGGTATTTTGGTGATAGTCATCAGTAATTTGGTGCAGTTGTTCATCGAGTTCACGCGTGTGCGCTAATTCGTCGTGATTTAAGGTGTAGGATTGGCTGAGACGATTCAGTAAATTCAAAAGGATGTCGTTTTGTTTTTGGGCGTGATGCAGGTGTTTGCCTAAGTTATCAAGTTCAGGTTGGACGTGTGGGCGGGCATCCAATTCGCGCTGCATAACATCGTAGTAGTGGTCAATTTGTTTAGTTAGCTGTTCGTTAGTATGGGCAACGTCGGTTAATTCCAACTGGTTGAGTTGGTCTTTAGCTTGATTTAACTGACTTTGCAGTTTTTCTACTTTTTTATCGATATCCTCTTCGACAAAGTGAAAGCCCTGTTCGTGTAAGTGTTTATAACCGTCAGATAGTTCTTGTAACTGGTCAGGATAGACGGTCAAAAGCGGTTTGTAGAGTGGTGGTATCTTCTTTAATAAGTCCTTAAATGCAGCAAGTGCTGTTTGCAACTTAGCTAATGACTCTTCGGCTGCTGCGTGGTCCCCACTGTTAACCAGCTTAGTGAAGGCTTGGTAGTCATCCTTCAATTCTCCTAGCTGCTTTTCCAGAGCATTGATGCTGTCGCCATAAAGGTAACCATCATCTTCCAACTTATCACCAGCCGCCTGGAGCTCTTTGCTAAGACTAGCAACCTGCGCAACTTGTTGTTGCTGCTGGTCGTGAATTCGCTTAATTTGTAACTTTATCTGGGCAGCATTTTGGTTAACCTTTGATACTGCCTTCTGCAGTTGGTCCAACTGTCTACCAATCGTAAAGACTTGGGCACCATGCAAATTAGCTTCCAATTCGGTGATCTGTTGACGCACCGTCTTAAGTTGAGCTTCCACCTGTTCTTCATACTGGTGGTGAAGCTTGTCTGCCTCATCTTTAGAAGCCCCGCTCAAGTTCATTGCATCCAGCTTTACCAAATCCTGTTCAATTTTTTGCTCTGCCAGCTGTTGATGCAACTGCTTGGCACGATTAATGGTGTTTAGGGCCCGCCTTTGCATCACGTAAATGATAACCAGGACGATAATAGCGACTACTAGAACCCCAACAACAACCTGAAACATGTACAATCCCACCCTAAAGTAAATTATCAAACAAAATTATAGCATACTGAGAACATATCAATCATATAAACATTCTTGTAATTAATCTCTAGAAAGCAGGATGTTCCACGTTGACATACCAGCGTTAAATGCTGTATGATAGTTTTCGTGTAAAATAATTGCAGCGGTGAGTGGTAAGCTCGTCAACAGATTGGTGCCGCATGGTGTTTTCAGTAACCGATGCTGCAAAGGTGAAAAATTCAAATCAACCTGCACGAATACCAAACTCACAATCGGATTATTTTACTCCAAAATCTATTTATTGGAGGAACATTTAATATGTCTCGTTATACTGGTCCAAGTTGGCGTGTATCTCGTCGTCTTGGTATTTCACTGTCTGGTACTGGTAAGGAATTGGCTCGTCGCCCATACGCACCTGGTGACCATGGTCGTGACCGTCACGGTAAGATGTCTGAATACGGCACCCAGTTACGTGAAAAGCAAAAGGTTCGTATGATGTACGGTCTGACGGAACGTCAATTTGCTAACCTCTTCGTTCGTGCCGGCAAGATCAAGGAAGGTACCCACGGTGACAACTTCCTGATCCTCCTCGAACGTCGTCTGGACAACATGGTTTACCGTCTTGGTTTGGCTACTACCCGTCGTCAAGCACGTCAGCTGGTTAACCACGGCCACATCACTGTTGATGGCAAGCGCGTTGACATTCCTTCATACGAAGTGAAGGTTGGCCAAGTTATCGCTGTTCGTGACAAGTCCAAGAAGTTGGACGTTATCGCTAACGCCGTTGAATCAGTTGTTTCCCGCCCATCATACGTTGAATTCGACGCTGACAAGCTGGAAGGTAAGCTGGTTCGCCTGCCAGAACGTGACGACCTCGATGCTGATATCGACGAATCACTTATCGTTGAATACTACAACAAGTAATCTGATTACCTGTTGTATTTACCAAGTCCTGTGGAGCAATCCACGGGGCTTTTTTTACGGCCTTTTTTCAATTGTATACGTATGTAATATGTGTAATATAATATGGAAAGGGAGTGCATCTCATGGTGCAACGCCGCAAAGTGGAAAGAAAATTCATTGAGAATGGATGGTATTTTGTTAGACATGGTGGAAATCATGATATATGGTCAAATGGCATCAGCTACCTCGACACCCCAAATTTAGTGACAAACTATATCAGGCACTAATCAAGAAATTTCATTTGAAATGATTCAATGTCACTCAATCTGCAACAATTCAAGGAGGGTACACACATGACAGATCAAATTCGGGTCTTCCCCATCACCATTACCAAAAATGATAACAATTCAGATTACCCCTACTTCGTCGAAATTCCCGATCTCAACGGAATGACTGAGGGCAGTTCTATTGCTGATGCAATCAAGATGGCCGAAGATTATATCGGAACAGCCAGCTTAGAAGACGACTTACCCACTTCTAACTACTATTTGCCAACAAATACTAAAAATACAATTTCGACGCTGGTGCGTGTGAACATTTCTGAATATAAAAGAAAGCATGATCACAAGGTAGTTAAAAAAACCATCACGATCCCGAATTATCTCAACGAATTAGGCAAAGAACAAGGCATCAATTTTAGTGAATTAATGACTGATGCCTTAAAATCAAAATTAAGCATTTAGGAGATGAACAAATGACAGAAGAAGGCAATGTTGAAGACCGCCTCAAACAAGGTATTTACGGCCAACGCAAGATTAATCCTGACGAACAACGCCACTATCTTGGCACATTCCGGGAACGGGTCTACGTCACCATCAGCTGTGCTGAAATCACGGAGCACTCATGGATTGACCAGCTCAACCAAGAATTCAAGAAACATCCAGGCGCCACGCTTTTCATCAATAATAATTTGGATCATGACTTGGTCCATCCTTACATGCTGGCTGCTACTAAGGCCAACGTCCACTTCACGTTGAAGAGCGACCCCGAATTTCATACCGATCCGGACAAACTGGCAATCGTCTACGCTGCTGATGATGCCGTCTACCAAAGCCCGGTAGATATTGCCAAGCGTTACCCAGATGCTAAATCAACGACACAACAATCAACTGACCAGCCCAAGAAAAAACATGGTCTCTTCGGATTCTTCAAGCATTAAGGAAGTGATTTCTTGCCACAACCATTAGCATTCCGTATGCGACCCCGGACGCTGGACGAAGTAGTCGGACAGCGCCACCTGGTGGCACCCGGGAAAATCATTTACCGGATGGTCAAAGCCCACCTGTTGTCATCGATGATACTTTACGGTCCACCCGGCACAGGGAAAACTAGCATTGCCAGCGCCATTGCTGGTTCTACCAAGTACGGCTTCCGAATGTTAAACGCAGCTACCGATAGTAAAAAAGATCTCCAAATCGTGGTCGAGGAAGCCAAGATGAGTGGAACGATCATCCTCTTACTGGACGAAATTCACCGGCTCGATAAAGCCAAGCAAGACTTTCTCCTACCCCATCTCGAGAGCGGGCGCATCATCATGATTGGCGCGACGACAGAAAATCCATACATTGCAATCAACCCCGCCATCCGTAGCCGGACCCAAATCTTTCCGGTTCATCCCCTCAGTGAAAAAGATATTGCGACGGCGATTGACCGAGCGATGACCGATAAAGAACGCGGCCTCGGCAAGATGCCCTTAGTTCTCGACGACGATGCCAAGCAGCTCCTCTGCCGGGCGACGAACGGTGACTTACGGTCGGCCTTGAACGGGCTGGAATTAGCAGCCCGCTCCACTGATCCTGGTGGGGATGGCAAGATCCACTTGACCACTCCCGTGATCGAAGAAAGCATCCAGAAAAAGACACTGGCCGCCGATGCGGATGGCGACGCCCACTACGATGTCATCTCCGCTTTTCAAAAATCGATTCGGGGTTCTGATACGGATGCTGCCCTGCATTATCTGGCGCGTCTGATCGAAGCCGGTGATCTAACGAGCATTGCCCGGCGTCTGATGGTGATCGCTTATGAAGATATCGGGCTGGCTAATATGCCTGCTGTTCAACGGGCAGTTACAGCCGTCCAGGCAGCTCAGCAAGTGGGCTTTCCTGAAGCCCGCATTCCCTTAGCTGATGCCGTCATCGAACTCTGCTTATCACCGAAATCTAATTCAGGCATCATGGCAATCGACCGCGCTATCAAGCAGATTCGTCATGGTGGCTACGGGGAAGTACCAGCTAACCTCAAAGATGCCCACTATAAAGGCGCTCATAAACTTGGCCATGGTATCAACTACCTCTATCCGCACGACTTCCCCCAAGACTGGGTGGCTCAGCAGTACCTGCCTGACCGTATCAAACATGCCCACTACTTCCGGCCGAAGGGAAACGGCAATTTTGAAGCAGCTTACCGCAACCAGTACGAACGACTCAAACGAGCCCAACAGCAAGGCTTATCCAAGGAAAAACACGATTGAACTGCTAAGAAGTCAGCGGTTTCATTGTATTTCATGGCAAAGCCTGCTAACATAATATATAGAAATTCTGTTGTGTACGCGTTGTCTAAATCGCAGGTTTGCCTTACAGTCTTATAAAATTGGGACTAGTGCATCGCTCCGTGGACAACATGCCTTTTCACTTGGTAGTTGAAAACCTAGCGGCCGTGCCCCACCTGTTTAACATACAGGTCAACACTGAATGACAATTAACGGCACGAACGGAGTTTCGCCTCGGATTTCCGGGGCTTTTTTTATACGCCAAAACAACCCCGCAGAATCAAATCCACGAGGTTGTTGAAATATTGACGCTTGAGTCCTTCGATTATTTCATTTCATAGCTGAGCTTTAGCACCTGACCGCTTCATAATAATGATAGCAATGAACAGAATAACTGCTAAGACGATTTCGCTAAACCCGGCGTTCATAACGGCTTGCTGGGCAGTTGCCCCGAGGATTTTACCACCATACGGCGACAGGAAAGATCCCAAGTTAGAACCTACCAAGACTACCGAGGTAAAGAACGGCGCTCGTTGTGGAGTCGTGCTTTCACTGACTCTGGTAAAAATGTAGGGAATAGCCAGTGAACTAGCGATACCGGAGATTGCTGCAATGACTTGAATGGTCACAACGGAATTGCTTTTACCAATTAAGAAAATGCAGATGCCCCCGAGCACTATACTCAGCGGGAGAACATATTGGCGCATCAGTTTATAGGCTGGTCCAAACAGAAAACCACCGATTACCGTTGCGATGTTAACGATGGACCACGTCGTCGACGCCTGGGTTGCCGTCCCAATGTGTGATTGGACAAAGAAGGTTGGCAGCTTAACCGCAAAGACCATCGTGAAAATCAGCAGCAAGAAAATCAATACAGTATAAACAATGATCAAACCAACTGAATCTTTCTTCAATGTGCGACCCTGCTTAGCAGCGGCCGCTTTTTCTTTGGCTTGCTCTGCTTCCTGGCGAGCCACTGCTCCCGTCTTTTCTGGATCGGGAACAAAGAAGATGAATAAGATCAAAGTAGGAATGAAGAGCAAGTATGACCAATAAGCTGCGTGCCAGCCGAAAACCAACAGTTTCCCGGCGACGTAGGTCATAATCGCGGTCCCGATACCGGCAATGGCTGACCGCCAGCCCATCAACCGTGCTCGCTTATCGCCATAGAAGAAGACCCCAATCATACTGATGGCCAGTGGGTTAGCTAAACCAATCCCCATCCCAAGGACAGCCCGTGAAGCGATCACGACAATGAAGTTATCAGACATCGCTGGTATAACTGAGGATATGGCCGCAATTGCAAGACCTAAGATAGCTGTCTTTTTCTGACCAATTTGTTTGACAACGGCCCCACTGAGCAAAACAAAGATGGTGACGAAGACTGAAACGATTGTCGTAACTAATTCGATGTGGACCAGTGACTCATTTGAAAAGGTTTTGGCCATTCCTGGAATAGTGGCGTTAACGACACTAGCTGACTGCTCAACGATGTTTAGGGACAACAGAGCGATGATAACCAACCACTCGCGTCCTTTACTTAGTGCTTGTGACATAATAAATCACTCCTTAGCCTTAGCAGTACTTCTTCAACAAATAAACCGGGGTACAACTCCACGCATGGCAATAACTGTTGACGATCGGACTGCCGTACGGTGAGAAGTCCGGCTTTTCGGGTTCAAAGGCTTCCCAATACGTATCAGCACCTAATTGACACATTTTACCCCAGTATGACTTCATCAATTTAATGGCCTCATCATTGAGCCCGGCCTCAAACAATGCCTGGGTTACGTGATGGTACATGTATGGCGTCGCAATCCCCTTCACCGGGAACAGTTGGTCGACGGTTTGCTGCATTAGCTGCCGGTTAGCCTCATCATCCAAGACGTGAGCTAGTACCATCCAAACTTGGGTAGCGATGTTAATTTCCTTCTTTACTCCCGAGATGAAGAAACCTTTATCTGCATCAAACAGCTGCGTACGCGCGTAATTAATTAATTGTTGCAGCTGCTGACGATACGTAGCAATATCAGGGTCACTTGCCCGGTCGGCAAGGTCAATCAGTTGCCGTAAAGCGTAAATCGTAATTGCCTGACCACAACTGGTCTTGTCAAATTCGTTGGACCAGTCGACGAAAACTGGATAATTCTCATCAGTTTCGACCTGACCGTCCTTGCCAATATAGCTTTGGATGTAAGACCACTGTTTTTTAGCGATTGGGTACAAATCATGCAAAATTTCTGGATCATCTTCGTGCTGCAATAAATCATCTAATGTTGAAATGAAGAAGAGACTGTAGTCATACATGAATGTATCGTCCGGCACATAGCCCTGATTGGTAAAGACGTTCGCACTAATCCGTCCATCATCGGTCGTCATCGCTCCGAAAAGGTAGAGGCAACGCTTGACCAGCTTAGTATTATTAAACGTGGCGTAGTTAGCCAATGCCTGCAAACGCAGATCACCAAGCCACAACCGGCGATCACGCTTAGGACCGTCTTCAAAAACGTCTTGCATGCAGTCATGTAAGGTGTTGATCCCCACCTGGTAAATCTGCTTTAGCAACGGATCTTTCAGCTGAGGGGCCGATACAGTCGGCCGATCTACAGCACTTTGGGCAATTGCCTGGGGATTGGAAAAGACTGCCTGCCACTTAGGAGAAGAATCAATGACGTCGATTTCCACATAACGGAAACTGTAGCGCCGTGGCAGCTCCAAGTCGACTGGTAATTGGTCCAAGTGCAACGTTTCCTCTTGAATCCACGCCTTGCTCAGCCAACCATCATATTCACTGGCCTGGTGTGCCAGTTCATTCGGCATTTCCGCAAAACGAATCTTGAATGCCAGTGGCGAATCCATCGGTGACCCAGTATGGGCAATGTGAATCTTGAATTGACCGACGATATGCTGACCAAAGTCGATGATCACCTTGCCGTCACGTGTCAGTTTCTTGTTAGCTAAATCATCCATCGTACCGACTTTTTTTGCGCTGATTTTTTCCAGCTTTGTCGAATCCTTGGTCAATTTAACTAATGCTTGGCCATTAACTGTTTGATGATGAATAAGGGGCCGATTAGCATCAGCTTTTTTTAAGAGATCCGCACGGTGATTAAAACGCAGCTGCTTATTAATTTGAAATTTGAAAGCCATCAGAAATCATCCTCCCTACTGCCCAATATGGTATTTCTTCTCTAAACGGGTCATCGCAATCCCGAAGGCAAAGGCAACTAAAATCATGATGGAAAAGCCTAGCATTGTCTTTTTAATAACAGATTGCACAGCCAGTGCTGGCGTCACGAAAGCAAAGACACCGCAAAGGAAACGTGAGAAGCCACCGATAAAGCCTTGAATTGATGAGCGTACTTCTACCGGGAATGCTTCTTGCGTCCAAACTTTGTAGATCGCTTCACCCGCAATGTTAGAACCGATACTAGTGATACCAATGGCAATCACGATTGGCCAGAGGTCATGACTCAGCACAACTAAGGAGAACATCCCCAGGAATTGAATAATCATCCCAACGACGAAGAACTTGTTACGGTAACTTGAACCGGCCGCTTTAGCAAAGGCCATCGCTGCAAAAAGTGAGATGAAATTCAGGACAAGACCTGCACCGGTAGCAAAGGTCTGACTAGCATGTGCTTGAACCAGCATGAAAGTCTGAAACTGGCCAAAGGTGTTGGCCAAAATATTCCAGCAGCAGTAGAAGACGATGATGCAAGCAAACATTTGCAAATACATCTTCTTGTGTTTACCAAAAAGAACCGACTTAACTGAAACTTTGGTAGTCTGTCCATATTTGCTTTCCTTAGCTATCCGACGCTTTTCGCCCTCTTCGTGAAAAGCCTTAAATTTGCTAGAAAAAGTCCGCCAAGCCCAGATAAACAGAGCAAAGATGGCCAAGCAAGCAAAGACGACCCGGGCACCGGATGCACCCGCCATCTTGGAAACGATGAAAGCTGCACCATATGAAGCAAAGACTCCTACCTGCCAGAATATTTGAGTTGATGCAACTAATTTAGATGCTGTCTCATCATCAGGCGCATCATGAGACAGCATCGTCAGTGAGATCGGCAAATCCAAGCCGGATGCCATCCCGGTGACGATAGCCCCAATCAGCAACGTCGGATAATTTTGTGCACACACACAGATCAGTGCACCGATGGCGTAAATGAAGTTCATCCAGTTAAAGGAACGCGTTAAGCCAAAGGTCTTTGTCACCCATCCAGCTAACAACGAGCCAATGGCAATTGCAAAAGTTAAGGCGCCTGAAATTACCCCAACTTGTCCGTTACTTAGATGTAGACCAATCTGCCATACCGTAATTGTTGCCGACATTCCAACAATAATGCCTGATCCAAGAATGGATCCAAATCCGGCTGCTAGTGCCAATGGTTGATACTTTTTAACCAGATTAGCGCTTTCTGATTGATTATTCATCGTTTTCCCTCCTAAAACCATTATTGCTATTTCTCAAATCATCATTATTGTAGCGCTTACAAATAGCGCTTTCAGTATCGCTGCAACTCTGATTAAGTTGCAAAACTACAGCTCAGCCTTTAAAATGAAGCAGGAAAAGGAGGAATAATGATGTTGCCGCCAAAACTGTATGATCAAATTAATAGTGTCACCCCAGTCGAACGCCAACAAATCCTGGGCCATGGTCGTAACGTCCCTGACGTCAAGGCCAAGCTGCCTTCCGACGATTCATCCATTATCGTCATGCCCTTTGCCCACTTTTTCGACCGCGGTAAAATCGCGGTGACTAAGTCCAATCGTTTTTCGTACGTCCCAGCCCACACCCATAAATTCATTGAGATGAACTACGTTTTAAAGGGAAATAGCAGTCAATACATCGATGACCACAAATATGTACTTCAGCAAGGTCAACTGCTAATTATGGACCGGAGCGTGATGCAGCGAATTAACTACGCCACAAAGGATGATTTACTCATCAATATTTTGATCCGTGATGATGATGCTATCCGTCAACTACTCGACTGCATCAATGTTCAGAGCAATTCCATCTGCCGTTTTCTCTTTAACGCTACCCAGCAACATTTTAATCACGATAATTACCAAATTTTTGACTTTAATGACAACCCCACTGCGCAGCGATTGGTCGAATCTATCATTATCAACGGCTGGCATAATGACGGAAGTCATAACCAAGTGCTGTATTTGCTCCTTAAATCCCTACTGATATCATCTCAAGAAAGTCTGGTCAAACAGCAAACCAACTTCATCGACGCGCGAACGGATACCCTCATCCCCGTCATCAACTACCTCAATACTCACTTTCGTGATGTCACTTTGCGGTCGCTAGCAGAACATTTTGGCTATAACCCCAACTACCTGGGTGATAAGATCAAACACGAAATGGGTCACAGTTTTAAGCAACTGCTACAACTCAGGCGACTTAATATTGCCAGTAATTTGATTGAGCAAACGAACATGAGTATGGCCCAAATTAGCGAATACGTTGGCTACGATAACCACTCTTCTCTATTTCGTCTGTTCAAGCAGATTTTGCACACCACCCCGACTGAATACAGGCAACGTGTCACCCACCCACATCAACTAGACGTCGACGTTGGCTACTTCCAGGAATTGAGCAAAACACAGAAAAAACTGCAACATAAATAAAACCCGCCAGCCGCATTTACGGTTGACGGGTTTCATCATATTCATTTAATTGTCCGCTCTCTAGGCGTTGGCCAAACGGATCAGTTTCTTCACATCATCGGTACTAATACCACCCATCACAAGTGAACGCAACGGAATATTAGCAAAGATCGCAGCACTGTCGGAATTGAGGATTGGCTTAAGCTTTTCACCCAGTCCGGTTTCCTGAAGTGCGCGCTTAATAGCTGGTGTCTGATGAGCCATCATATCGCCAACATAAGTTTCGGAAGTTAGCTGAACTTGAACTGGCGTCCCGAGCTTGTAATCAAATTGTTGCTGCAATCTAATGTCCTCAACAGAACTACCAACAAAGATCTCATACTGACCATTATCGGCCTGCCACGACTCCTTATTCTCGTTATACCAAGCAAAAGCACGCCGCGGCAAAACCCGGGTGATTTGCTTCGACTCGCCAGGCTTTAAAGATACTTTGATGAAATCGCGCAATTCCTTAGCTGGTTTTTCAATTGCACTGACCTGGTTGCCCACGTAAATCTGAGCAACTTCCTTACCAGCCACTTTGCCGGTATTAGTCAGGCTAAAGCTAACGCTGACTTGGCGGTTATCCTGTTTGATCTGCAGATCACTGTATTCAAAACTCGTGTAGGAAAGCCCATGACCAAATGGGAAGCGAACTGGCATCTTCTTTGTGTCATAGTAACGATAGCCGACCATCAGCCCTTCATGGTAATTTTCGTTGGCCTTATCCTGACCAAAAGTTGGATAAGTCGGGTTATCTTCCAGCTTGATCGGGAAGGTCTCACAGAGTTTACCAGATGGGTTGACTTTGCCAGTCAGAATATCCCAAGTGGCGTCACCGACTGCTTCCCCGGCTAGATATGTCTCGACGATAGCCGGCACTTGGTCAGCCCATGGCATGGCAACAACAGAGCCGTTTTGCAGAACGACGGTGACGTGGCGGTTGGCTTGAACTACTTTTTTCAGCAACGTCGTCTGGTTAGCTGGTAAATCAATTGTTGTCTTGTCAAAACCTTCTGATTCCATCGAAGCTGGGAAACCAGCAAAGAAGACAACGTGTTGGCTGGTCTTTGCTAGATCAACGGCTTCCTGCTCTAGCTGGCCATCTTCCTCATCCACATCTAACTGATAACCCTGGGCATATGTTGCATCATCTGGCATCGCATCCAACGGCGTTACTAATTGGTGCGCGTTGACGTGCGAACTGCCGGCACCCTGGTAGCGCGGATGTTCGGCCAACTCACCGATCACAGCAATCTTATCGTTACCATTCAGTGGTAACTCCTGTTCATCATTCTTCATCAAAACGATGCCGTCATCGGCTGCTTGACGAGCAAAGTCATGCTGTTCTTCCTTGTCATAACTCTTGGTCGTGCCATCCGTGTGCCAACGTTCTACCATCTGCAACACGCGGAGAGCGCTGCGATTCAGAGTGCCTTCGTCTAAGCGGCCCTCTTCGACTGCTTGAACGATCTCATCAACTGATGATTGTCCATTCCCGGGCATTTCAAGGTCCAACCCAGCTTTAAGAGCAGCGACGTGGTCGGCAACGGCTCCCCAGTCGGACATTACCAGGCCATCAAAGCCCCATTCATCACGAAGAATACCTGTCAAGAGACGCTGGTTTTGCGAATTAAGCGTTCCGTTGATTTTATTGTAAGAGCACATGATTGTAGCCGGGTGTGCTTCCTTAACTACTCGTTCAAACTGAGAAAGATAAATTTCTCGCATTGTCCGTTCATCAACGTTCGATGAAGAAGTGAAACGTTGATTTTCCCGGTTATTTAATGCAAAGTGCTTAACGGAGACGCCAATTCCCTGGCTCTGCACTCCTTTGACATAGGCAGTAGCCATCCGGCCAGCCAAAAGCGGATCTTCAGAGAAGTATTCGAAGTTCCGGCCAGCAAGTGGGCTCCGTTTAATATTGACACCAGGACCGAGCAAAACGCCAACGTTTTCAGCTTTGGCAGCCAGACCAAGGTGCTTGCCAAGCTTCAACAGACAGTCATCATCAAAGGAACTTGCTGTCAAAGCCGAGCACGGAAAACAAACCGCATCCACACTGTTGTTAAGTCCCAACGCATCAGCCGCATTGGATTGTTTCCGCAATCCAGACGGACCATCCGTCATCATCATTTTTTTAAAGCCAGGCACGGCGGCAGTAAACCAAAAGTCATGCCCAGTTACCAAACTGGCTTTTTCCTCAAGGGTTAAACCATCTACGAATTTCAGATCAACTTTTGTCAATTCTATTCACCCCTCATATATGTTTACTTATATATTATAAGCGCATGCAACCGCTTTAACCATGCCTAAAATACTGGAAAGCGGTTGCAAAAAGCCATTTTCAATAATTTATAATTCCTGTAAACGATTTTCGGAAGCCTTTACGTTTTTCATCAAACTGTTGTAAAATTGTAATAGGATGATGAGAGGAGGTTATGAAAATGGCTCAACAATACCAACATATCCTTGTACCAGTTGATGGTTCTCAAGAAGCTGAATTGGCTTTCAAGAAAGCCGTAGCTGTTGCAAAACGTAATGGCGTAGACACCGAACTCCGTTTGCTGCACGTTGTCGATACCCGGGCTTTCCAAAACATTTCTAGTTTCGACAGCTCAATGGTAGAACAAGTAACGGATACGGCTAAGAAGACGCTAGATCAATACGTTGACTATGCAAAGAAACAGGGCTTAAAGAACGTTAGTTACACCATTGAATATGGTGCACCAAAGACAATTATTGCCCGTGATATTCCAAAGAAGATGAATGCAGATCTGATCATGATTGGGGCTACTGGTCTCAATGCCGTTGAACGGATTCTGATTGGTTCAGTTACCGAATTTGTTACCCGCACCGCGGTTTGCGATGTTCTGGTTGTTCGGACTGACCTCGATAACCAACCAATTCCTGTCAAGCGGGGTCGCAAGCGTGACCACTAATCACCTAATTTCTGTTTCTAACTTAAAAAGAGCCAAGCACCGCAAAGTGCTTGGCTCTTTTACTATTTAGATGGATTATTTAAGACTGGCCAATTTATCAGCGATTGCCTTCGTTCGTTCGTCATTTTGCAAAATAATGCTTAAACTGTGGGCAATCTGCAAATCTTCTTTGCCTTGGTCGTCCTGACCCAGGCCCAGTTCTGCATCCCCACGCATCTCGTAGAGGTCATCTAGTAAAAACATTGAAGCTTCTGCTTGGCAAGCCCGAATACCACGGTTGACAGTTTGAATGGCAGCCTGGTATTGCTTTAGACGAATATATAGTGAAGTGATGTCGTGGTAAAGAATCACCCACTGCTGCTTACCACCGATCAACTGCTTATCATCAATCAGGTTCACAGCCCGCATTGCAAAACGGTTAGCACGTTTGCTATTATTGCGCTTTTCATATGCTAAGGCCATCCCAACAGTCGTCATTGCCAGATAAATGTTGGCACTGGTCGTCGAGAATTGCGTGAGAACCAACTCAAAGTTGAAGATCGCTTCATCAACCTGATCATTAGCCACCTGGATGCGACCTAATAGGTAGTAGTAACGTTGTTTATCGATATCAGTCGTCAGCTGCTTAACTTTAACCCGGTTCAACTTTGCCTGCGCTTCATCAAACTGGTTGTGAACCAAAAGAATGCTGACATCATCAAAAATAGAAGTCAGTGAGACATCATCACTCTTGATAATCTGGTCAACATCGATATCCAGCCGAGCACAAATGGCCGTCAAAATATTCATCTTAGGAATTCGGTTTTGTTTTTCCATTAAACTGATGGTTGCTTGTGTACAAATTCCTTCAGCCAATGCTGTCTGTGAAAGACCACGCTTTTTACGGATCTTTTTGAGTTCGTCACCCTTCAGTTTCATTGTTATTCCTTCTTTGTCCTTGTTTTATTTCTTATTACAGTAGTCCGAGGAGCATTCCTTTTACTTGTATAAACAAGAAATAATCATCGTTGTTAATAATAGCATACATTCTGGAATAATTGTTAGTAATAATACCATCAATTCCCATTTGTTTCAAACGGATAGCAATTGCCGGACTGTCAACAGTCCAAGCAAAGACTTTTTTATGAAAATGGTGTAATTGATTGACAATTACAGGGTTAATCGTACGATAGTCTGCTGAGTAGAATTGATACCATTCTGGCAGTCTAGAGACTATAAATGGTGTTATCATTCCCAATTTTATTTGGGGTGTTTGTTGCGAGACCTGCTTGGCAATTAGGGGATCGACAGTATGAATTAAGTAGTGCGGTAAGTATTTATCAGGATATAATTGACTGAATTTACGTACTGTGGAGTAATCCGAAAGCCTTTGCGGCTTGATTTCGACGATTAATGGCACGTGATGGGTGTGCGCAAATAAATAGTACTGATGAAATGGGGTTAATTTAGTATGCCACTGGCGATAATGAATGTTTTGCTTAGCTAAAGCCCGTAAATTCATCTTAGATGGTTGACCGCTATTTCCAGCCAACTTACGTAGCGTTGGATCATGCAAAGTGATAAAGCGGTTATCTTTGGTACGCTGGATATCCGTCTCAACAAATTGTGGATGGTGTCGCGCTGTTTTGCGTAAACTTTGGAGGGTATTGGGAACACCGTTATTACCATCATTCCCCCGGTGAGCAATGATGATCGGGTGGTTATTGCAATGAGGCCGTGATTGTTGGCGCAGAACAAGGCTGCCCAAAAGCAACGCCATTCCACAACAAATTAATGGCAGGAACCAGTATCTAACCTGAACATGACTTTGCTCTGGCAATTGCCAAAAACAAACCATAATCATCATCCACCAGTAGCTAATCGTCAGTGAACCGTATAATAGCCACAGGGTGGCTGATAAAGTATCTGGCAGATGCCATTCAACTAAGCTTAACAACAACCAAAAAGCAGCCGTCACAATGGCTGCAATGGCCATTTGACGCCATGGTGCTTGCCATGGGTTGGTGGCCAAATGAGATAAAAGCCACTTCCGACCAAACCGCAGCCATAACCAGACCAGCAACAAATAAATAATAACCAACACAGTCACCACGACACGCCGGTGGACATATAAAACGTGCAGAGCAAAGGTGGATAAACTGTAAAGTTGTTCAATTGTTGACGTCGTCCCGAAAGCACCAAAGGGCAACAGAAAGAACCAGTTAATGATGGTTCCTACTACCATCCACCACCATTCTCGGCCGTGAACTAACTTCCGATGCCCAAGCACTAAAATCAGTAGTACAGCCAAAACAGCATCTAATACCATCTGCCCAGCAATCGTATGAACTAACAGCGGCTGCACTAGCAATTCAACAATTAGGCCTAGCCACATTTCACTCCACAAAGTAATATCCATCATAATCCCTCAAATACAACAAAAGGCCGAAAAAACATCGTTTCTTCAGCCTTTATCTTTATTTCAACCGTCTTTAACTAATCTTTTTCAGTATAGTTCTTTTCACCCACGTGTTCCTTGCCAAGAGCTTGGAAACTGTAGCTAATCTTACTATTCTTCTTGAATTCCTCAATTCCCAGCTGAATAATCCGGTCAATCAAATCAGAGTACTTGATGCCCGAAATTTCCCACATTTGCGGGAAGAGGCTGATGTTGGTAAAACCAGGAAGTGTATTTGGTTCGTTCAGATAAGGGACACCATTAGAATCAACCAAGAAATCAAAACGGCAGAAACCAGTCAATCCCAGAGCACGGTAGGCATCGATAGCCATGGCTGTAATTTCTTCAGAAAGAGAATCACTGATTTTAGCCGGTAAATCAAAGACAACCTTGCTGGCATCCACAAATTTATTGTTGTAGTCGTAAAAGGCATCGCCCTTAGGTACCCGGACGGCACCAGTCTTAGAAGCGATCGGTTGATCATTACCCAGCATGGAAATTTCAATTTCCTGAGGGTGATCAATTCCGGCTTCAGCTAAGACTTTCCGACCATACTTAAAGGCATCGTCCAAAGCGGCCTCATACTCATCAGCTGTGTTGACCTTATGAATGCCGACAGAAGAGCCCTGCTTAGCCGGCTTGACAAATACCAGGTCACCCAGCTCATCTTTTACGGTGTCCCAACTATAAGCATCCCTGTTATCAGGTGTCAGCAAAAGGTATGCAGTGTTGCGAATGCCAGCTTGATTTAAAATCTTTTTAGTCAGATCCTTATCAAAGGCAATTGCACTAGCTGCAATATCACAGCCCGCATACGGTTTTTTCAATAAACGGAAGAGTCCTTGAACTGTCCCGTCTTCACCCAGGTTGCCATGGATGATCGGCAAGAAGAAATCAATACTATCAACCTGATTAAGCGCTGCGATCGGTGCCAAAGGCGACTTCAGGTCCATCTTTGCGTAGGCTTCTTTAACCACCTGATCTTCAGGTTCACCATTGAAAATGCGCAATGAATCGTCATTGCCCAGCAAAATACCATCTTTGCTAAACATGAACAAAGAAACATCGTACTTATCTTTGTCCATCGCATCATAAACGTTATGAGCTGACCGCTTGGAAACGTCGTGTTCTGAGGAATTACCGCCAAACAACAGTGCGACATGCAATTTCTTGGTCGTCATATTGATACCACCTATTCTTATTGTATTTATCCGATTACTCCGAAACCTAAATATATCATGACAAGTCTATTCATACAACTAGGCAGACAAATATTTCCTGACATTTTCTGGCAAAGAGGAGTCCATTGCCATTCCCTGCATTAAACGACGGAAATTAAACACACGCGTCCAGTCACTTTCTGTATCCAGATGGTTGGTTAGTGATTTCTGCCATTGCTCCAATTCATAAAGCAAGAAATGTTGGTAAATCGGGTTTAAGTTTAATAGGTTGACGGTAAAGGTCACGATGGATTCTGTCTCACCCATGATTAACGGCGTATAAACGCGACGATAGCGCTCCAACAAAGTGGCCATCAGAAAAAGCTTGTCACCACGCAAAAGCTCATCACGCTGAATTAATTCATTATAAATATTCGCAATCTGAACAAAGGTATGGGCCCAACCAGATTTTTTGACAAATCCACGAGTATCACGTTCCAGAACGGTGACTAAGGATGCCTTGTTCATCATCTCGTAAACTTCATCATTAGTCAGTCGCAAGTAGTCATGACGATCACCATACAGTAACATGGCCATTCCTGCTAGGGCAGTCGAACGGCCAAAAACAGCACGATTAGGCGGCTCTAAAATATGATCATACAAAATATGATTGTCCGTTACGTGGTCGATAACCATCTGCAGTTGGTCATCAGTTAGCAAACGCTGACCTAGCAACCCATTAAGTACTGTAAAGGCTGATCGCTCCCGTACCGTTCGGTTAGTAACCTGCAAAGCCTTGAGAAGCTGACGAACAAAACCATCATTGACTGGGACTAACTCATTCTTGTCAGCACCGTCAGCCAGATTAGTCAGTTCATGCTTAAAAGACTGGGAAATGCGTGGGAGTTCAACTTTCGTTCGTGGTTGAGAAGCTTCATTATCAATGATCGATCCCAAGCGACCAACAATTGAATGAAAAGCCTTACCGTCAGCCACGTCATTATGAAGTTGCGCTAACTGAAAAGCACTCTTTTCGATTGTCAATTCATCCATCGACATTCCCCTCCTTTCAAGTTTACTTTGTTGTCATGGGATCAAGGCGAATTTTAACTAACCACTGACTGGGATCAACATCACGACTGACCCAGCCATTAAGTTGCGAGTTAATTGCGGTGATTGTTCCTGCGATCAAACTGCTAGCATAAGTCAGACTTTGGCTGGCTTCCACCGTCACAAAACGATCTCCAACGATTAGGTGAGTACCTAATAATGGCAAATCTAGAAAACGGATTGTCCCCCATTCTTTTAGTATTTCAGGTTGAAAACCCATGGTCAATTCCGTTTCACTTTGCTGAACCCACCAAACATTTTTGCTTTTTGTCATTGATCTTACCTTCTAGTGAAAGTCCTTCTTGTTTGAGAACATGTATGAATGGTGGTGGAAACGCATGGACATAACCATTCCAATCCCAATTAAATTCCCGATCAAACTAGAACCACCAGAACTGATAAATGGCAATGGAATACCAGTTAATGGCAACAGACCGATGTTCATCCCAATGTTTTCAAACACGTGGAACAGAATCATCATGATAACACCAGTTGAGATATAGGCGTAAAATTCGTTCTTAGTATCGAAGGTCACGCGAATCATCAAATAGATCAGCAGGAAGTAAATCAAAATCAATAGTACTCCCCCGATAAAACCAAAGTTTTCCCCAATGACGGAGAAAATCATATCCGATTCACGAACCGGAACGTAGACGTGAGAATTATTAAAACCGGTCCCACCGATGCCACCAGATCCGACAGCCTTAATACTTTGCCACAGTTGGTAACCCTGGTTTGAAGTATCGGCTTCAGGGTGCATCCAAGTATCAACACGATTAAACTGGTAAGACTGGAAACCAATATGTTCCAGTACTGACCGTCCTGCATCACTCGTAACCATGAACAGCGCCAGCCCACCGATCACCAACAAGGCCAGGGCAGCTGGACCAATGATTTTCCATGAAACTCCAGAAACAAGAACCATCCCGCAGAAAATCGCAAAGAATACTAACCCCGTCCCGAAGTCGTTTTGGAACTTCAAAGAAATCAGGATTGGCAACAGCCACAGGAACATCGTCCCAATTAAACGTCCATCACTACGCATCGTATGCTCGGGATAATTGTTATTGTGTGTCGTAATCACCCGTCCCATCATCAAAATATAGGCCGGTTTCATAATTTCAGACGGTTGGAACGTAAATGGACCAATCGCAAACCAACTCTTGGCACCTGTGCTGGCATAATAAGATCGTGAATAGAAGACCAAGATGGCAAACATCAGGAAAATGCCAAGCCAGTATGCAATCGGGGCCACTTTCCATAACTGTTCGGCATCAAATTGCATAATAACCACGATCATGACGACACCTACCGCATACCAAGCCAGTTGGGTTCCGACCTGCCGGGCAACAGAAACTTGCTGTCTGTCATGCGTTGCTGCGACAAAAATGGAAGCCAGGCCAATCAAAGCCAGCAGCAGCACACAGAAAATGATACCCCAGTCAATCCGGGATTCATTTTCATTGACTTCATTCGTCCGTGTTTCTTGCATAAGCTATTTGAACTCCTTTTAGTCAAAACGGGCCTCGCGGCAAGAGAGACGCGAGCCCCGATTGATTTTAGTACTGGTGAAGGTGGAACTGCTGAAGAACAGTTTCCAATCCTTCTTCTTGTGATTTGACACTGAACTCTTGATCACTCGGGATCAAAACGGCTTTAAAACGTTGGTTGTGAGTGACAACTTCACCGATTAACCGATTTTTGATAAAAATCTGCTGCACCGGTTCACCAGCCCGTTCAATATCCTTCACGCTAACTTCAATGTTTTTTTCTTTCTTTGACATAAGTCCATCCTTAATATTTCTGGTTGCGTCGTAATGTAAAGTGAGTCGGCACTGGATCGTAACCACCCTTTGCAAATGGTTGGCAACGAAGGAGACGGGCAATACCCATCAATACCCCTTTTACACCAAAACGTTCAGTTGCTTCCAACATATACTGCGAGCAAGTTGGGTAGTAGCGGCAAACTCGGTAAGGCCGACGTGCCGAGATAAAGTGTTGGTAAAAACGCACCATCCACTGAATCACTTTAACGAGCATTATTTGCGCGAAAACCAGTGGTGTTTTTTCTTGCCCTTGTCGTCATCGCCCTCAATGTCAGTATCCGTAATGGTACTGCTAGGGTTCTTTTGCATACGTTCCAGCATCTCACCGGCGCCTTTAGCAACGTTATCCAAAGGATCTTCAGAAACGACAACGGGAACTTTCAAATGAGAGCTGAACAATTGGTCAATACCATGCAACAATGACGTACCACCAGTCAGCATGATACCACGATCAATGATGTCGGATGCCAACTCAGGAGGAACTGTCTCTAAAACAGAAATCGAAGCCTTAACAATCTGCTGCAGCGTATCATGCAAGGCAGATTCAATTTCATTTTCATCCGTTGTAATTTGCTTTGGCATTCCCGTAGCCACGTCACGACCACGAACATCCATCTTCTTTGGTTCATCAACAGGAAGAGCCGTCCCCAGTTGGATCTTAATCTGCTCTGCAGTGTGTTCACCGATGATCAGGCCATGGTGATCTTTGATGTATGCGGAAATATCAGCATTCATCTTGTCCCCAGCTAACCGAACTGAACGACTAGCAACGATGTCACCCAGTGACAAAACAGCAATATCACTGGTACCACCACCCATGTCGATGACCATGTTGCCCTTTGGTTTGAAGATGTCCAAACCTGCGCCGATGGCAGCGACTTTTGGTTCATATTCGAGGTAAACTTTACCACCACCGACTTGCTCAGCAGCTTGGATGATGGCCTTCCGCTCAATTTCCGTAATGTTCGTTGGAGCACAAATCATGATATTAGGCTTTGACATAAAGCCCTTAACACTGAGTTTCCCGATGAAGTAAGACAACATTTCCTGGGTAACGTCAAAATCAGAAATTACCCCATCTTTTAATGGGCGAATTGCCCGAATGTTGCTTGGAGTCCGCCCAACCATCCGGTAAGCTTCTGACCCCACTGCCAACACTTTATTAGTATTTGTATCAATAGCAACGACAGAAGGTTCGTTAAGTACGATTCCCTTGCCTTGCACATAAATCAGGACGTTAGCAGTCCCTAAGTCAATTCCGATATCAGTAGCCATTAGCCATGGTCTCCTTCCGATCGTTAAAAGCTAAGCCTTATTGTAACACAAAATCAAAGCTGGCAAGCACTTAGCACAACCAGCCAGACTAAATTAATTTCCCGGGAAATTAATTTTGCTTGCTAAACGCATCGATCTGTAAAGTAGTACTATCATCAAGATCAACTCGATCGATATTAGCACCCAGCGCAGCTAATTTTTGGTGGAAATGGTAGTAGCCACGATCCAGATATTGTAAGTTGCTTACCTGGGTAATTCCGTGCGCGGCCAAACCAGCCAGAACTAGTGCCGCACCAGCCCGTAAATCAGTTGCGGACACCTCTGCCCCGTTAAACATTGTTGGACCATTCAGAACTGCCGTTGAACCTTCGATCATGAAATTTGCATTCATTCGTCGCATCTCATCGAGATACATAAAACGGTTTTCAAAGACAGTTTCATCTAAAATGCTCGTCCCGTTTGCTAATAGTTGCAATACAGCCATCTGTGGTTGCATGTCAGTCGGGAAGCCCGGATATGGCAGTGTCTTAATGTTAGCTGGAATTAAAACCGACGTCCCGATGACGCGAACCCCGTCATCTTCTGGAATAACGGTAACACCCATCTCTTCCAGTTTGGCGATGAGAGACTGGTTATGTTCGGGAATCGCATCCTGTACCAGCACATCGCCGTTAGTCACCGCAGCAGCCACCATGAAGGTCCCTGCTTCAATGCGATCGGGGACAATACTGTGTTCAAAGCCATGCAGAAAATTAACACCCTGAATACGAATCGTATCTGTACCGGCACCGTGGACACGCGCCCCCATCTTATTGAGCGCATTAGCTAAATCGACAATTTCTGGCTCACGAGCAGCATTTTCGATTGCCGTGATACCACGGGCGAGCGTTGCCGCCATCATAATGTTTTGGGTAGCACCAACAATTGGATAGTCCATATAAATATTAGTGCCGCGCAATTCTTTGGCAAAGGCTTCTACGTAACCATCGTGTTGAACAATTGTTGCTCCTAGCGCACGTAAACCTTTCAAGTGGATGTCAATCGGCCGCGAACCAATTGCACAGCCACCAGGCATTGCAACCCGGGCATGACCAGTCCGTGCTAAGAGTGGCCCCATCACGACCATCGAAGCTCGCATTTTTGATACATACTTAAATGGCGCTTCAGAGGAAATCTGCCGAGTCGCGTCCAGTGTCAGTTGATGCTGCGTTTCATCAAAGTGGACATCAACGTCCAGGAAACTCAATAGAGCATTCATCATCTTAACATCTGACAGAATGGGGACGTTAGATAACTTGACGGTCCCCCGTGAAGCTAAAATAGAGGCTGCTTGAATTGGCAAAACAGCATTTTTTGCTCCCTCAACTTTGACTTTACCGTGAAGACGCGATCCACCCTTCACAATTATCTTTTGCATTTTGCTGGCTCCTCATTATTACTTGATAGTTAGCAGTAAATCGTGCAGAGTCACGAAAAAACTGCTAAAAAATTGGGCACATCCGTAACCTATTGCGATCGAAAGCAAAACAATCAGCAGTGACAGTGTCCGTGGTGGACGGTGCCACATTGTTTCTGGATGGAGCCCAATAATGGCCCGAAAGGCCAAATAAGTAAAACCAATGGCCAGCAAGAGATTAATTACTGCCGTCGCGTTTGTCATCAAGACCCTCCTTACCATTGTAAACACGCTACTATCTTAGCATAAGGATTCAACCAATAAGACTTATTAGGCAAAACTTAATCCTTCGTTAAAAAAATACGAAAAAGAGGAATTGCAAGAATTCCTGCAATCCCTCTTAAGTAGTAATGGGTTGTTCACCCTTATTTGTTGACAAGCTGGGAAACGCGAAGACGGTTGATTGACCGTTTCAGGTAGGCTTCAGCCCGACCCAGTTCGTCTTTATCGTGATGTTGATGAGCAAGCCGAATGTTTTCTTCAGCATGCTCTTTATCACTTTGAGCTCGTTGAACATCGATGTTTTCAGGCAATTCGGCACTGTCTGCTACAACTGTGGCCTGGTTATGGTCAAATTCCAGCAAACCACCGTTAACGGCGATTGTGTCGTCGGGCTTGTTGGTATCAGCATGCTTAACGACCATTGCGTTAATTCCTAAAGCAGTAATAACTGGGATGTGGTTAGCCATAATCCCCATTTGACCATCAGTGGTGTCAAACACTAGCATCGTGGCGTCAGCTTCGTACACACTGCCGTCCGGGGTGGTAATGGTAACATGAAATTTTGATTGTGCCATTTTGACACCCCCTACTTAGCGGCGCTAGCTTTTTCTGTCTTAGCAGTTTGTGCCTCAATCTGTTTAGCCTTTTCAACGACGTCATCAATGCCACCAACCAGACGGAAGGCTTCTTCCGGCAGGTCATCGTACTTACCTTCAAGGATTTCCTTGAAGCCACGAATCGTTTCCTTCATTGGAACGTACTTACCAGGAGTCCCGGTAAATTGTTCGGCAACGGAGAAGCTTTGTGACAGGAAGTTTTGAATCCGCCGTGCACGAGCAACGATCGTCTTTTCTTCGTCAGACAGTTCATCCATCCCCAGAATAGAAATGATGTCTTGAAGTTCACGGTAACGTTGCAAAACGTGTTGTACACCGGTGGCAACTTCGTAGTGTTCCTTGCCGACAATTTCTGGGGTCAGAGCAGTAGAAGTTGATTCCAGTGGGTCCACAGCTGGGTAAATCCCGATTTGAGTCAACCGACGTTCCAAGTTAGTCGTTGCGTCCAAGTGGGCGAAAGTCGTAGCTGGGGCAGGGTCGGTGTAGTCATCGGCTGGAACATAAACGGCTTGGATAGAAGTGATTGAACCTTCCTTGGTAGAAGTGATCCGTTCCTGTAATTGACCCATTTCAGTAGCCAGGGTTGGTTGGTAACCAACGGCTGAAGGAATCCGGCCCAACAGGGCAGAAACTTCTGAACCGGCTTGGGTAAACCGGAAAATGTTGTCGATGAACAGCAGCACGTCTTGGTGCTTAACGTCACGGAAGTATTCAGCGATCGTCAGACCAGTCAGGGCAACACGCATCCGGGCACCAGGTGGTTCGTTCATTTGACCATAAACCATGGCGGTCTTGTCAAGAACACCAGAAGCCTTCATTTCATAGTACATGTCGTTACCTTCACGGGTCCGTTCACCAACACCGGTGAAGACAGAAATCCCGTTATGGCCTTGGGCAATGTTGTGAATCAATTCCTGAATCAGAACGGTCTTACCAACACCGGCACCACCGAACAGACCAACCTTACCACCACGAACGTAAGGTTCGAGCAGGTCAATGACCTTAATCCCAGTTTCAAGGACTTCGGTAGAGTTGTTCAAATCAGTGTACTTAGGTGCATCACGGTGAATTGGCATCCGCTTTGCATCAGGACCAAATTCCGGACCATCATCAACTGGTTCACCCAGAACGTTAAATACCCGGCCAAGAGTGTCATCACCAACCGGCACACTAATTGGTGCGTTGGTGTTTTCAACTTCTTCGCCACGCTGCAGACCTTCAGTACCGTCCATGGCAATTGTCCGGACAACACCGTCACCCAGTTCAAGGGCGACTTCGACAGTCAACGTCTTGTCGTCAGCCATCTTAATCTTCAGCGCAGTGTTAATTTCAGGCAGTTTCTCATCCTGGGGGAACTCAACATCAACGACTGGGCCGATAACTTGTAAAACTTTACCAGCACTCATGCTGTTTCCTCCTCTTTATCTCATTATTCATTATTCTTGAGCAGTCATCCCACCGACAATTTCAGTGATTTCGGTGGTGATTGCCGCTTGACGTGCACGGTTATACTGCAGATTCAATGTTGAAATGATGTCGTCAGCATTGTCAGTAGCAGAACGCATCGCGTTTGAACTTGAGGCGTGTTCAGATGTCTTAGCATCTAGGATAGCGCCATAAATCAAACTGTTGCAATACTGTGGGACCAGCACTTTCAGCAAGCCACCAGCCGTTGGCAAAACTTCCATTTCGCCACTGACCAGTTTACTGCCAGTGCCCTGCTCAGTACTTTCGTCAACGTCCAGTGATTCCTTCGTAATTGGCAGAACCTTGCTGGCCCTGACTTTGGAAGAAATCCGGTTGACGTAGTGACTGTAGCAGACATATAGCTGATCATAGACACCATCAAAGAACATCTGCGTAGCGTTCTTAACGATACCGCGGACTTCAGTATACTTTGGCACGTCACTGACACCCGTGAACTCGTAAACCACATTCATTCCGCGCTTCTTAAAGAACTCGGTTCCCGTCTTGCCGATAGTCAGGAAGACGGAGTTTTCTGCAGTCAAGTTGTTCTGTTGCATCAGGTCGAGGGTGGCTTTGATGACGTTACTGTTGTATGAGCCAACCAGCCCCCGGTCTGACGTGACCACTAGGATGCCAGTTTTGGTGACTTCCCGTTTATGAAAGAGGTTCCCCAATTGGGCTTGAACCGAACTATCATCGACAGAAAGATCACCAGCGGCGGTTCCTTGAGATTTAACCAAGCCAGCTAAGATGGTCTTGACCTTAGCAGCATATGCTTCGTATGTCTTGGTGTGGTGCTGAATCTGATTCAGCTTAGAAGTCGAAACCATCTGCATTGCCTGGGTAATTTGCCGGGTACTGCGCGTTGAATCAATCTTCCGTTTAACGTTTGCAAGTGAAGCAGGCACTCAATCTCACCGTCCTTTCTTTACTGGTTAATCCTAATTACTTAGCGTCAGCTTTTTGCTTGTCGTCACTAGCGGCTTTCTTTTGATCGCTCGTTTGGAAAGTCTGCTTGAATTCTTTGATGGCATTGTCAAGGCTGTCATCCTTTGGCAACTGACCAGTCTTGCTAATAGCATCATAAACATCCTGGTGGTTAGCGTGCATGAAGCTCTTCAAATCAGTTTCGAACTTCTGTAGGTCGGCAACCGGAATGTCATCCAAGTAACCATGAGACAGAGCAAAGAGAATTCCAACTTGTTCTTCAACCGTTTCTGGTGAGTGAAGACCTTGCTTCAGGACTTCCATGGTCCGTTCACCACGGTCCAAACGAGCACGCGTAGCAGCATCCAGGTCAGAACCGAATTGGGCGAATGAAGCCAGTTCGTTGTATGAAGCAATATCCAGACGCAAAGTCCCGGCAACCTTCTTCATCGCCTTAACTTGGGCGTCACCACCAACACGGGAAACAGAAGTCCCGGCATCAATGGCTGGACGTTGACCGGCGTAGAACGAATCGGAGTTCAGGAAGATTTGCCCGTCAGTGATAGAAATAACGTTGGTTGGAATATATGCAGAAACGTCACCGGCTTGGGTTTGAATGATTGGCAGAGCAGTCATTGAACCACCGCCCATGTCATCAGACAGACGTGCGGCACGTTCCAGTAACCGTGAGTGAGTGTAGAAAATGTCACCAGGGTAAGCTTCACGACCAGGTGGCCGACGAAGAATCAGTGACAGTTCACGGTAAGCATCGGCTTGCTTTGATAAGTCATCGTAAACGATGAGGACATCTTTGCCGTTGTACATGAACTCTTCACCCATAGCTGCACCAGCATATGGAGCAATCCACAGCATAGGTGCAGGGTTAGAAGCACTGGCTGAAACAACGATCGTGTAATCCATTGCACCATACTTGCGTAAGGTTTCAACGGCAGAACGAACCGTTGATTCCTTTTGACCAATGGCAACGTAAATACAAATAACGTTTTGATCCTTTTGGTTGATGATGGTGTCGAGGGCAATAGCCGTCTTACCAGTCTTACGGTCACCAATGATCAATTCACGTTGGCCCCGGCCAATTGGAACCAGAGCGTCAATAACTTTAATCCCGGTTTGCAGTGGAACGGAAACACTCTTCCGTTGCATAACACCAGGAGCCTTCTTTTCAATTGGACGCGTCTTAGTTGTCTTAATTTCGCCTAAGCCGTCAATTGGACGACCCAGAGAATCAACAACCCGTCCAAGCAAAGCGTCGCCTACGGGAACTTCCATAATCCGGCCGGTCCGCTTAACCGTATCGCCTTCACGGATACCGGTGAAATCACCCAGAACCACGATACCAACATCGTTGCTTTCAAGGTTTTGGGCCATCCCATAAACGCCGTTGCTAAATTCGAGCAACTCACCAGACATGGCATTTTCCAGGCCATCTGCACGAGCAACACCGTCACCAACATAGGTTACCGTCCCTGTTTCAGCGACGCTAATCTGGTCTTGGTAACCAGCGAGCTGTTTTTTGATGAGTGAACTGATTTCCTCAGTTTTAATGCTCATAACGGATTTCACCTCTCTATTCAGAATTTATTTCACAAGCAAACGACGAATTTGTTCAATTTTTGAGCTGAGACTACCATCAAGCGTTTGGTTAGCCGTTTTAATGATGACCCCACCTAAAATCGTTGGATCGACTGTCTCCTTTAGGATCACTTCTTTGGCTCCGAAGCGGTCTTTTAAGGCATCGATGAGCCGATCACGTCGCGTTGCATCTAATTTCACTGCAGTGACAACGTCAGCGCGAACCCGCTTTTGCTGTTCGTCGTACCGACGTCCAAACTCATCAATAATTGCGACCATGTCACCAATTCGGCCATAATCAAAAGTCATTTGGACTAAGTTAGCAACGTATTGTGAAGCACCTTGCTTTAAGTCCTCAACAATGGCTTTTTTGTCTTGATAAGGTATATCAACACCCGTCAAGGCACGTACTAATGCAGGATTATCAGTAAACACTTGGCGCAGAGCCTGCAATTCTTGATAAGTTTGTTTTAGTTGGTCGGCGTCGTCTTCGACAAGCTCAAAGAGAGCTTTGGAATAACGACGGCCAACTTCCATCTTATCAAGACTCATGTTTTACCAACCCTTCAATGTAAGAATCAATTAAGGCCTGTTGGTCATCCGCAGACAATTGTTTGTGGATAAGCTTGGAAGCAATCTCAACAGAGAGGTTTGCCACGTCGTTTTTAGCGCCTTGCAATGCATCTTTGCGAGCTTGTTCAGCGTCTTGTGCAGCTTGTTGTTTCACATTTGCAGCGTCAGCTTGGGCCGCTTCAACAATCTTGTTGCGCTGATCTTCACCAGTCTTTTTGGCATCAGCCACAATCTTAGTTGCTTCTTGTTTAGAACCAGCTAATTCATCTTGCCGTTGCTTTGCCAGCTTTTCAGCTTCAGCCCGCTTGTTAGCGGCACTGTCGATGTCGTTAGCCACCTTGGTAGCACGCTTTTGCATCATTTGCGTAACTGGCTTCCAGGCAAAATGCCAAACAAGAGCAGCCAAGATAATGAAGGAAACGATGTAGAACAGCATGTCGCCGACGTACAATTTGTTCGATTCAGCAAGTACAAACATCCATTGACACCTCCTTGCGTATTAAAGTAATACAGTTATTCCTGTTAATTACCGATTCATAACAAGGAAAGCGACAACGATAGACAGGATAGGCAGGGCTTCGATCAACCCAACACCAATGAACATCGTCGTACGTAAATCACCCATCAATTCTGGTTGACGAGCCATAGCATCAACCGTGTGACCAATAACCTGTCCGTTACCATAACCGGCACCCACAGCAGCGAGACCGGCAGCAATACCAGCAGCAATTGCACCCATTGTAATATCCTCCTTAAAAATACATCAGTTGTCGTTTATTCTTCTCCAACAACCTTCTGAGAAATATAAACCGTTGTTAATGTTACAAAGACATAAGCTTGAATTGCACCAATGAAGACCGAGAAGCCTTGCCAAGCAATTTCCAATGGAAGACTAACAATCATTGTTGGTAATCCATGAGAGAATGCCATTCCAGCAATCAATTTCAGCAGCAATTCACCAGAATAGATGTTACCGAAAATCCGGAGGCCTAACGTAATGAAGTTAGTAAATTCCTCAATCAGGTTAATTGGCAGCATCATCGGCATTGGGGAGGCAAAACCCTTGAAGTAATTCTTGAATCCCCGCATCGCGATTCCCAGGAAGTGGGAAAGCAAAATCGTAGTCATTGAGAACGTCAGAGTTACAACTGGGTCAGCCGTCGGACTTCTGAGCAACTCGTGCCCGTTCCAACCCAAGTTGAAAATCAATCCAAATTGGTTAGCGACGAAGATAAACACAAACAGAATGAAGATAAAGAACGAGAAGAAACCAGAAGTTTCCTGATTGAACTGTGCTCGCACAATTCCGTTTGTGAATTCAATCAACCATTCCAACACATTTTGGCCACCCTTAGGTTTCATCGCAATGTGGCGTGAAAGACCATACATAACAGCAAAAACAATTACGCAGACAATGAAGCCGGAAATAATGTTGGTCCAGTTAAACGTCAGGCCGAAAAGCTTAAAAGTATAAGCATCACCGCCCATTCATATTCCACCTCTTTTCTTTATAACATAAATCTAGGTTTGTAATTTCAGCTTAACCAGCGCTGAAGTCGGTTTGGCCCAATTACAAACTATAATATAGCATAAAATAAAGACTGCGCAAAGACTTATCTATTACTGAAACTTGAAAGCCCTGAATTGCAATGAAATCATTGTGGTTCAGGGCTTTTGGACGAAAAAAATAAAAAACGCAAGAACTCTTACGCTATACTTTAAGTGTCAAAATCAAAGTAGAAAAGAGTCTTGCGCTATGCAAATTATAAACCATTTCAGTACTGAAAACGATTCTCAAAACATTATTTCTCACTTCTTAAGCCTAATTGGTCTAGCTAAGCTAACTCACAGGGTGAATTTTAAGCGTCACTCATTATGTTCATTGAAAATGATCGTAGCTTGGTTAATGACAGCTCATTTTGAGCGTCTTTCGATCAATCGTGCTCATCCAGATTGCCATTTTACCCCAAGAACGGCACGGAATGTTTTGAATGATGGCCGTATTAACTGGCAGAAATTAGTCTGTTTAGTAGCGATTCAATTAATTCGCATCTTAACCCCGTTTATTGATGGTCGACGTCGTTTGGCATTAGTGCTTGATGATACTCTGTTAGCACGTCGTTGGTCCCAAAAGACTGAATTATTAGCCAAGACCTATGACCACGATAAGCACGAGTATGTAAATGGTTACCGTGGCTTAACTCTCGGTTGGAGTGATGGTAATACTTTTTTGCCTATTAATTTTGCTTTAATGTCAACTCACCAGCCTGCTAATCTGATTGGATGCTTAGCGCAGATTACTGACCAACGTCAAATTGCCGGTCAAAGAAGGGCTCAAGCTCAACGCCCAATGAACCAAGTGGCTCTAGAATTGATTAGACAAGCGCAAACACTAGGCGTGTCAGCTAAATACGTCCTTTTTGATTCTTGGTACAGTTCGCCGAAGATGTTTTGGCAACTCGCTCAGCTTCAGCTTTTTGGTGTGGGTATGCTCAAACGCAGCGCAAAAGTCTATTATCGATATCGTGGTCGTCACTATAGCATTAAGGGTCTTTATCAACGTTTAGCAGCTTCTAAAATGAATTGTCGGCATCACTATCTTTACAGCAGTGTCATTCAAGCCCAATATCATGGCCATCAGTTTCCGCTAAAAGTGGTTTTTGTATCCAAAAAGGGGCACCGTCAGGACTACCTAGTTTTAGCGACCACTAACTTAGCTATGCGGCCAGAAGAAATCATTCAATTGTACGGACGCCGCTGGCAAATTGAGACCTATTTCAAAGCTGCTAAGCAGTATTTAGCTCTTAATCGATCACAAATTCAAAGTTACGACGGTCAATGTGGTTATATTGCCGTCACCATGATTACTTATGACTTATTGGCTTGGCAAGAACGACTTAATACTGATGATCGCACAATTGGTGGACTCTTTTACATTATGAATCAAGCACTGCCAGATATTCGTTTTATGGACGCATTGGTCTACTTATTTCATGAACTGGGTCGAGCTGAGCTCAGCCTAACTGATCACATTGATAACATCATTAATCGATTCATAGCTCAGTTGCCAATAACGATCCAAAAAGCATTGAATACTGGCATCTAAAAGTCTAATTTAGGCTGAGAAAAGCCGAAGCTGACGCAGCTCCGGCTAGTTTTCGTGCTTTCAAGTTTCAGTCTATTACTCGAAAAACGTTTACAGCGCCTTCGTGTCAGTCTTCACGCGGTCATTAAAATTTGATTAGTTGTTCACATGTTTTTCATAATGTCGGCGGAAAGCAATCATCCACGCCGTCACCGGCACCGATAAGAGCACTCCAATAAAGGAAATTAAAACGATCAGGAGCTCATTAACGAAGATCTTGTCATTCATGATGGTGCCAAAGGAGTAATTCAAACCGGCAAACCAAATAAACAGAGCTAAAAAGCCACCAAAAAAGCCAAAGAATAAGGTGTTCAGAGCGGTGCCCATAATTTGCCGACCAATAGCTAGTCCACGAACAAATAGGTGGTGGGAATCAATCGTTGGCTCCCCTTCAATTAGAGTTCCCATGCCCGCTGCAATCGACATGGCAGCTTCGGCGATCGCTCCCAGTGAACTGAGCGAAGTCACCACAACGGTCATGCTCTGAAAGCTCAGTCCAATTTGTAGCGACATCCCCTCCAAAGCGTCAGTGTCTTCCAGGCCGAAGCCCTGAACACGTGCCAGGTGCTCCACCGGAATGATCAGTAAGAGGATGATGGCGAAGACAATTAAGGAAGCATAATAAGCATTAACCGTTATTCTCAGTTCATTGCGTCCCATAAAGATGGTGACAGCGAGGATAATCACGCCCGTAATCACCGTGATTGCTAACGGTGGAAAATGCATCGCTACCAAGGCAACTGCCAGGAACAAAAAAGCAAAATTAAGCAACAGGCTCCAAAAAGCAATCCAGCCTTGCCGTCCGCCGATGATGACCATCAAGATCAACAGAATGAGACCAAGGGCACTAATCGTGGACATGCTTCACCCCTCCTTTCGTCAACAACCAGGCCATCAACCCGCTAGCGACCGGAATGGCCAAAACAATACCGATACCACTAATCAGACTCTGGGCCGTGCCCAGACACATCGACATCGAAAAAGTATAGCCCCACGAATTGCCGTTGCGCATCAATAAGACAGCACTAGTAAAAGTCATCGCCATAAAAATCATAAACAGGGTATTGACCAGTGGCCCCATCACGGTCTTGCCGACGTCTCGGCCTGCCAGAAAGAGTTTCAAAAAGCTGGACGTAGGGTTCAGTCGATGAAATTGAAACAGTGTCGCGACGATATCACTGGACACATCCATCACCGCGCCAAGTGATCCCAACAGCGTTTCAGCTAAGAAGAGCGGCCTTTGAACCTGCGTGACATAGAGCATCGATTCGTAATGGATGCCCCGCTCGTTGGTTAAGCTAAAAACCGCAAAACTGATGCCAAGAGCCAAGAAAGTGCCAGCCAGCGTGGCCAAACTCGTCGCCACCATCCGTTTGGTGGGTCCTAAAATCATGGCTAGGCTGATAATGGTGAACAGGACTGCCAGCGTGCTGAAGATGGCTAAGACGTCTGCCCCTTGCCAGGCTTTATCCAGCTCAATGGCCAGAATAAAAAGCACGGAATTAGCTACGAGACTGAGGACCGTCCGTAAGCCATCCCAGCGCATCATCAGTAAAAGCGAGACGACGGTCAGCCAAATGAGGAAGACAAGCACGTAATCACGTTTGAGATCCGAGACGTTGGCAGCCAGATGCCGCTTACTAGTGTGGTGCAGTTGGGTCAGGAAAAGTTGGTTCCCGACCCGGTAGTGCTGGTCCATCGCACCTGAATCAGTATAGTGATTGATGACTGTCAGTTGGCGGCCACGGTAACGTCCGTTGAGCAATTTCACCCGCAGATGCTGGGTCGTCAGGTGGTCAACGTTTTTAAACTCGTCACTCGTTTTCTGCCGGCTAACCTGCTTGGTCGCAATTACTTGCGCAATCGGACGCCGGTAAAAAGACTGGTTATGGGTCGTCAACAGCATGAGGACAATTCCGCTAATGATACAGATGGCAAAAAGCCACCACCATTTTTTTGTAATTCGCATAACGACCCTCCTTTGCAAACCAGTATAGAAAAGAAAAGCCAAGCAGAACAGCAGTCTGCTTGGCTTGTAACGATATTTTAAATATTACTTTGTACCGAAGAGACGGTCACCGGCATCCCCAAGACCTGGAACAATGTAACCATCATCATTCAAATGGTCATCCAGTGCACAGGTATAAAGATCAACATCTGGGTACTTTTCGCGGAACGTCTTTACACCTTCCGGAGCTGAAACCAGGCAAGCAAACTTCATGTTCTTCGGATCACAGCCACGCTTGACCAGGGCCCCAACGGCGTCAACGGCTGAACCACCCGTGGCTAACATCGGGTCAACGATAAAGAGTTCACGTTCCGTAATGTCATAAGGCAGCTTGACGAAGTATTCGTGTGGTTGCAGCGTCTTTTCATCCCGGTACATACCGATAAAACCGATCTTGGCAGCAGGAATGAGGTCGGTGAACCCGTCGACCATGCCGAGTCCGGCCCGCAGAATTGGTACGATCGCTACTTTTTTACCAGCCAGTACCTTCTGGGTCGTCTTGCCCATTGGTGTTTCAATTTCGATGTCCTTCATTGGCATGTCGCGTGAAACTTCATAAGCCATCAAAGTGGCGATTTCTTTAACGATTTCACGGAAACCCTTAGTCCCTAACCGCTTATCACGGATTTGGGTCAACTTATGCTGGATCAGCGGGTGATCCAAAATTTCAAATTTGCCCATTATATGCACTCCCTTTAGAATTCCTTACCATTATAGGCGGTTTCCCGAAGAAAAAGCAACACGCAAACGGCGAATCAAAAAGGCCGCAAGACAAATGTCTTCCAGCCTTCAAGTATCTTAATTAATTCAATTACTTCTTCAATAAGCCCTTGGCCAATTCAAAATCGCCTAAGGTAGCAGAACCGTTGTGGGCAACTGCTGGACGCACGATCAGTTGGTCGAGTGCAGGTGTCTTAACGTAGCCATTGTTGAACTTCTTGAAGAATTCACGAACGTGAACCAAGTCCCCCTCGTTCAGAACGGAACCACCAACAATCATCACGTCAGGACGAACTGTCATGTAAACAGCAAAGAGCATTTGGGCGATGTAGTACTGAACGTAAGTGAATGCCTTGTTGTTACGGTCCAGGTTTTCACCACGGATACCGGTCCGGCCTTCCAGTGAAGGACCAGCGGCCATTCCTTCGACACAATCGCCACCGTGGAATGGGCAGAAGCCCTTGTAGTCGTCACCAGGATAACGAACGATCTTCATGTGACCCATTTCGGGGTGGGCAGACAGACCGACAAACTTACCACCATGTATAATACCGCCGCCAACGCCGGTACCAACGGTGACGTAGAGGTAGGTCTTGTCATCATGGCGACCACGGGCAACGTATTCACCGTAGCAAGAACCGTTAACGTCAGTAGTGACGAAAACTGGAACATCCAGGCCACGTTCCATGACACCCTTCATGTCAGCACCAGACCAGCCCGGCTTTGGGGTATCCAGGATTTGGCCGTAAGTGTCCGAATTCTTGTTGACGTCAACTGGGCCAAAAGTAGCGATGGCCAAAGCGTCGATCGGGTTGTCCTTAAAGAAATCAACACAGCGGTTTAACGTTTCTTCAGCAGAAGTGGTTGGGATCCGCTTGCGTGCGACTTCTTTGCCACTTTCAACATCTTGAACAGCCAGGATGAACTTGGTGCCACCCGCTTCAATACTTCCAACTTTACTCATCTAATTATCCTCCTATGCAGTTTCCCTGCGAATCAAACTTACCGGTAGCTGGTAGTGCAACTTGCTAAATTGATGGTTAGGATCAACCACCTTTTTCTGCAGCAAGTGCACTAAGAGCTGTGCGATGTCATCAATTGGTTGAACGACCGTTGTCAACTCAGGCTGGTAGGTCTGAATTAATTCTGTACCATCAAAGCCCACCACTTTCAGGTCTTCTGGAACACGAATGCCCAATTGGCGTGCCTTGTTAAGCAGCAGAATCGCCGTCAGATCATCAGTACAAACAAAACCATCCGCCTTTTCGTCCTGTAATATATCCTCAATCAAGGCTTTCTTAAGACCAGCTGAATCAGAAAAAGCAACCGAATGGACGTGAGTCTCCATTTGAGCTTGCTTCATCGTGTCCTGATAAGCCTCCAGACGCTGGTCAGTCGGATTACCCTTTTGGTGCAGATTGCCCAGAAAGTGAATGTCCTTACAGCCATCCTTGATCAATTGCTGAGTCGCTAGCTGCATTCCTTGATAATTATCGCAAGAAACGATGGGAACGTTATCAGCTAAGTGACGGTCAAAGGTTACGATTGGCAAACCTGACTGTTGGTATTCTTCAATGCCCAAATTATGACCACCGGAAATAATGCCATCAACCTGGTTAGCAATCAGCATTCGCAAATAGTTGCGTTCCTTAGCCAGGTCGTAGTTAGCATTGCACAAAATCATCTTATCACCATTTGCAAACAATGCCCGCTCAATTTTGCTAACTAATTCGGCAAAAAACGGATTAGCAATATTGGGGACGATGACACCAACTAGATGCGTTTGTTTGCCATGGAGAGAGCGCGCCAAGTTATTGGGTTGGTAATTCAGTTCTTTCATTGCTGAATGGACCTTAGCCTTAGTTTGCTCACTCAGATAGCCCCGATTATTAATTACCCGCGAAGCAGTAGCAACGGACACCCCTGCCAGCTTCGCAATATCAGCAAGAGTTGCCATCATTATCACCTACATCTCTTGCAGTGGCCAGTACTGTGCCTGGTACTTGACGTTATCATTATCGAATTGAACCGCCGTATTGCCTTCAGGCGCGAAGAACCGCAGCGTAATGACGGATTGGCCGTCGTTGACAAAAATCTCACACAATGAATGATCGACGAAGACGTGAAGCTTCAAATCACGTCCGGCTGGTAGAGATACCATCCGTTGTGTTCCGTACTTTGGGTTGACTGCCGCTCCGCTTTGACCACGATCGACCACCAACTTACCTGCTGCAGTATCGAAGTTCAGGTCGAGGTGGTGCTGACCATCACCCGCAGCGAGCTGAAGACTGCCATGCTGGTTAGCGTTGATGTCTACCAATAATTCATATTGGTTTCCGGTCTGGGCCTGAATCCCCTGCTGATTTGCGGTCTTCACGGCTTGATCTTCCAAACGTAATGACTTCATCGCCTCAACTGGTTCTTGAGTCAATTCACCATGGACCATCTTCAATCGCTTGGCCTGGCTTAAACAGTTAGCCCACTCCTCATCATCAGTTGGGTACGTGGAATCAGGTAAGCCCACCCACGAGATGACGTATGGGGTGCCGTCTGGGGCATTAAAGCATTGGCTAGCATAAACATCAAAACCATCATCTAAATTCTTGAGGGGTGACGGATTAACCAATTTAGCGTGTTCAAAATCAAAACTGTCACCTACAACGTACATGTTCGGGTAAACATTGTCGTAGTCAGCAATCTTCTTATCTAACCCTTGTGGGCAGAAGACCAGGACGGCTTTACCATCGACAAAAACGAGGTTAGGACACTCGATCATATAACCTGCATTCTTCACGCCAAAGTCGACAGTGCCGACTTCTTGCCAATCCTTTAAATCAGCCGACTTCCATAAATCCAGGTGGCCAGTCTTATTATCCTTTTCCTGTGCACCGAGCAAGCAATAGTAGGACCCGTTATGTTTCATTATCTGCGGGTCACGGAAATGTTCGCTGAATTGTGCCGGGTTCTTAAATAAATAATGGTCTAACTTCGTGACTTTACCAGACTTATCCATCCAGGCACCGCACTGGTAAGGAATGCGAACCCAGTCAGGTGTTCGGTGATTACCAGTATACATAAGGAAGAGTCGGTCATCGATAGCCATCGCCGACCCGGAGTAGGCACCTGCATTGTCATAGCTCTTGGGATCCGTCCCTGGAGCAATCGCTAATCCGCGATTTCCCCAGTGAACCAGGTCTGAGGATTGCATATGCACCCATGACTTCAGTCCATGAACAGCCCCAAAGGGAAACGACTGGTAAAACACATGGTAGTTACCATTAAAATATGAAAAACCATTTGGGTCGTTTAAAAGGCCAGACAGTGGCCGGATGTGATAACGCATCTGATAGCTAGAATTAGCTGCTTCGGATTGTAAGCTGAGCAGCTTGCCCGCCGACCATTTAGCATACGGTGTGTAGCGCTTGGCTCTTGTCCATTCCATGTATCTGCATCTCCTTAAATAAGAAAGCGTTTTCTACAACCAGATTTTACTAAAATAAGTCCTTTGTGTCAATCGTTTACAGAAGAAAAAGTCGCTAAATTAAAGGATTGTGAAACTTTTTCAAGAAAATATATGTAAACGATTGACATATATTAGTCAGCATTGTACCATAATGTTGTGCAAATACTAAAGCGCTTTCAGAAGTGCGGAAAAGGAAAGGGATTTATCATGGATCACAAAGCAGTTGCTCAACGGGTGATCAAATACGTCGGTCGTGATAACATCATCGCAGCCGCGCACTGTGCTACCCGTCTCCGTCTTGTATTGAAAGACGATACCAACATTGACCAGAAAGGGTTAGATAATGATCCCGATGTCAAAGGGACCTTTAAAACCAATGGTCAGTATCAAGTAATCATCGGCCCTGGTGATGTTAATGACGTTTACGACGAATTCATTAAGATCACCGGACTAAAAGAATTGTCGACTGACGACCTGAAGAAGGTAGCCAACAACAATCAGCATACCAACCCAGTAATGGCTTTCATTAAGCTATTGTCTGACATCTTTGTTCCAATTATTCCAGCCTTAGTTGCTGGTGGTTTGCTGATGGCTCTGAACAACTTCTTGACACAGCCAGGTCTGTTCGGTTCCAAGTCAGTTATTCAAATGTACCCAGCCATTGCCGGTTTGAGTAACATGATTCAACTGATGTCGGCCGCTCCATTCTGGTTCCTGCCAATTCTAGTTGCCATTTCAGCCGGGAAACGTTTCGGTGCCAACACCTTCCTCTCTGCTGCCATCGGGATGATCATGGTTGCCCCCGGGACAGCCAACATCATCGGTGCCAGCAGCCTGGCTAAGGTTACCACCATCGGTGCCTACACTAAGTTCTGGAACATCTTTGGCCTCCACGTTTCACAAACTTCATATACTTACCAAGTTATTCCTGTCTTAGTAGCCGTTTGGGTACTGTCAATCGTCGAAAAGCACTTCCACAAGTGGTTGCCATCCGCTGTTGACTTCACATTCACCCCATTGCTATCCATTCTGATCACTGGTTTCTTGACTTTCGTCATCATCGGTCCAGTGTTCAAGGCCGTATCTGATGGTCTGACTAACGCCATCGTTTGGTTGTACAACACTACCAGTGCCTTTGGTCTTGGGATCTTTGGTCTTTGTTACTCAGCTATTGTTACGACCGGGTTGCACCAGAGCTTCCCAGCCGTCGAAACCCAGTTGGTTGCGGCTTACGCTCACGGCCGTGGTGTCGGGGACTTCATCTTCCTGGTTGCTTCAATGGCCAACATCGCCCAGGGTGCCGCCACTCTTGCAATCTGGTTCTTAACCAAGAACGAAAAGATGAAGGGCCTGTCAAGTTCAGCTTGTGTTTCTGCCTTCTTAGGTATTACTGAACCAGCCCTCTTCGGGGTTAACCTGAAATACCGCTTCCCATTCTTCTGTGCATTAATCGGTTCAGGAATTGCTGCCTTTATCGCCGGCTTTATGCACATCATCATTCCTTCAATGGGTTCTGCTGGTTTCATCGGCTTCCTGTCAATCTTCCCGAAGTCCATCCCAGCATACGTTCTCTGTGAACTGATCTCCGTTGCTATCGCCTTCATCCTGACCTTCATTTATGGTCGTTCTAAAGCTCGCGACGTCTTCAAAGCCGAAGCCGCTGATGCTAAGGCTGCCGTCGTTGTTGCCGAAGAAAAAGAAGACAAGCAGGAAGCAGAAGCTACCGAAAACAACGGCGAAGCTGCTGCCCCAGCTAAGGACGAATTGAAGAACGAAACCGTTGCTGCACCAGTTGATGGTTACGCTGTCGACTTGGCTAAGGTGAACGATGATGTCTTCTCCAAGAAGATGATGGGCGAAGGTGCTGCCGTTGAACCAAGCGATGGTTCAATCTACGCACCAGTTAGCGGAACGTTAACCGTTACTTACCCGTCAATGCATGCTTATGGTTTGAAATCTGACGATGGTGCTGAAGTTCTGATTCACGTCGGTATCGACACCGTCGAATTAAAGGGTAAGAACTTCACCACGAAAGTTGAAAAGGGTCAACACGTCAACAAGGGTGACCTCTTAGGAACCGTTGATCTGGATGCCGTCAAGAAAGCCGGTTATGACACCACCGTCATGGAAATCCTGACTAACACTGGCTCCTACGCTAAAGTCGCTGCCACCGCAGTTGATAAGGACGTTAAGCATGGTGATAATCTGATCCAAGCTACTGCTAAATAAATTTTAATAGTAAAATCTCCCGCCTGATAACTAGACGGGAGATTTTTTACATACTAAAGGCCACAATGCTCATCGTTAACATTGTGGCCTTATCTTATTTATCCTGCTTAGCAAGGATAGCTTTTGCTTTCGCTAATTGTTCTTCTACCTGCTTGAAGCCGGTGCCACCGTAAGAATTACGCCTTTCCACGGCAACTTCGGGTTTCAGGCAGTGATAGACATCTTCGTCAATCTTAGGGCTGATCTTATGAAATTCTTCCATCGAAATATCGGACAAGTCGTGCCCACTCTTGATACCCTTCAGTACCAACTCGCCGACAATTTCGTGTGCCTGCCGGAAAGGAATTCCCTTCCCTGCCAAGTAATCAGCCAGTTCAGTTGCGTTGGAGAAATCATGATGCGTCGCTGCATCCATCTTATCCTTATTGACGTGCAGCGTCTTGATCATCCCCGCCATGATTTTGAGGCTTGGCAGAATGGTCTTGACGGCATCAAAGATACCTTCTTTATCTTCTTGCATATCCTTGTTATAAGCCAAAGGAATGCCCTTCATCGTCGTTAGCAGACCCATCAGATGTCCATAAACCCGGCCGGTCTTACCACGAATTAGCTCGGCAAAGTCCGGGTTCTTCTTCTGCGGCATGATCGAGCTACCAGTGGAATATGAATCAGAGAGTTCGATGTAACCAAATTCGTGGCTGCACCAGTAAACCAGTTCTTCACATAACCGGGACAGGTGCATCATCAAAATGCTGGCATTGCTGAGAAACTCAAGGACAAAGTCCCGGTCAGAAACGGCATCCAGGGAGTTGTCGTAAAGGTCGGACATTCCTAGGTACTTAGCGCTCAGTTGCCGATCAATTGGGAAACTCGTACCGGCTAACGCAGCCGCACCGAGAGGAGAAATATCGGTGTGCTTCATGTTGAACTGAAAACGTTCGACGTCCCGCTGAAACATCTGGAAGTAAGCCAACAGATAATGGCCATAGGAGATCGGTTGGGCATGCTGCATATGGGTATAGCCTGGCATCACGGTATGCACGTTTTCAGCTGCCTGATCCACCAGTGCTTGCTGTAATTCATACAGGGCATCGATCACCTTGGGCAGGCGTTCCTTGACGTAGAGGTGCAGGTCGGTCGCAACCTGGTCATTCCGACTCCGTCCCGTGTGCAGTTTACCTGCGACGGGACCAATTTTTTTGGTTAACAGGTCTTCGATATTCATATGAATATCTTCGTCATCAACTGTAAAGGGCAGACTACCATCCTTAGTCAGCTGATCATCAATCTCATGTAAGCCCTTGATAATTTTATCGGCATCAGCTGCAGGCAGAATTTTCGTCGCTTTCAGCATCTTGACGTGTGCCAGCGAGCCAAAGATATCTTCATGGGCCATTTCCTGGTCAAAGAAAATCGAAGCACCAAAAGTATTGGCTAAATCTGATCCAGTGGCCTGAAACCGGCCACCCCACATTCTCTTAATCGGCATCCTGATCCTGCTCCTTTGCGGCTTTTTGGTGAACTTGAGCGTAAACTTTGTCCGGTAATTCGAACAGAGTGATAAAGCCATTAGCAGCTTCTTGGTCAAATTCGTCGGCAGAAGTGTAAGTTGCTAAGTTCTTATCGTACAGAGAATTTGGTGATTTCCGGCCTTCGCAGATCACGTTGCCCTTAAAGAGCTTGACTCTGACGGTCCCGTTGACATCCTTTTGGCTTTCATCCATGAACGCCTGCAAAGCCTTCATCAACGGTGAGTACCAGAGGCCGTTGTAAATCAATGAAGCCATCTTAAGGCTAACCGTCGGCTTGAAATGAGCCACTTCTTCTTCCTGGGTCAGGTTTTCCAGGTCCTGGTGTGCTGCTAAGAGCACTGTAGCGGCTGGGCATTCGTAAACTTCCCGTGATTTGATACCAACCAACCGGTTTTCCACGTGGTCAATCCGGCCAATACCATGACTACCGGCCAGTTTATCCAGCTTCATGATCAGTTCTTCCAGCGGCATTTCTTCGCCGTTCATTGCAGTTGGTTGACCATTCTTAAAGGTTAATTCGATCACATCTGGCTTATCTGGAGCGTCTTCGATCGCAACTGTCCGGTCATAGGCATCCGCTGGAGCACCTGCCCATGGATCTTCCAGGATACCACATTCGTTGGCCCGGCCCCACAGGTTTTCATCAATGGAGTATGGACTAGCTTTGGTAATCGGCACCGGAATCCCATGGTCCTTAGCGTACTTAATTTCTTCTTCCCGTGACCAGTGCCAGTCTCTAATAGGATCTTCAATCTTCATTTCGGGAGCTAAGGCGTGGATACCGGCTTCGAAACGTACCTGGTCGTTACCCTTCCCGGTACAGCCATGGGCGATGGCAGTAGCACCGTACTTCTTAGCAACATCTACCAAGATTTTAACGATCAGTGGCCGTGACAAGGCGGATACCAACGGATAGTCGTCTTCGTAAACGGCGTCAGCTTTCAGAGCTGGCAGAACGTAATTCATGGCAAAGTCATGCTTGGCATCAATCACTACAGACTTCCAGGCACCAACTGCAGCACCCTTCTTTTGAATAGCATCCATGTCCTTGCCTTCACCGACATCAATACAACATGCGATGACATCGTAACCCTTGTTGATCAGCCAAGGAATAGAAACTGAAGTATCGAGTCCACCTGAATATGCTAAAACAATTTTTTCATTTGCCATGAATAATTCCTCCATTTCGTTAAAGAACTGTTTCTTTTGATGATGGTGATAAATATACACGTATTTTGTGTAAAATGCAAGCATATTTAAAAAATATTCAAAATAAGCGTGACATTTGGATATTATATTTATAGGATAAGATAAATTTAAGCAAGATACCAATTTAAAGAAAATACAGAAAAATTGCATAAAAGGTCTTGCAATTGTAAATCAGCCAGCGTAAGATATGCACCATTAAGAATATAAATACTTGATTTAGCAATTATATTCATCAAATATACAGGATAGGAACGAGAGAACGGAGGAATTACCTATGAAATGGAAGTCATTTAAAAAAGCAGCTATCGCTGCCACTGCAGTTGTCGCATCGCTGAGCTTATTCTTGGGTGGCTGTGGTGCCAAGAAAGATAACAGTGTTAAGAATATTCAAAATAAGAAGGAACTGGTCGTCGGAACCTATGCCGACTACGCCCCTTATGAATTCACGATTGTCAAACACGGCAAGCAAAAAATCGTCGGTTACGATATGATGCTGGCCAAGGAAATTGCCAAATCGATGGGGGTCAAGAAAGTCAAAGTCGTCAACATCGCCTTCCCTTCATTAATTTCAGAATTACAAAACAAGAAATTCGATTTGATCATGGCCGGAATGTCGTATACCCCTAAACGGGCTAAAGTTATTAACTTCTCCAAGCCATACCGGACAGTGCACCAAGTGCTGCTGGTATCTAAAGCTAATAAGGATAAATATAAGTCCATCTCAAGCCTGAAGGGCCAAAAGATCGGTGCTCAACAGTCCTCATACCAAGATAAGATCGCAAAGGGTGTCAAGGGTGCCAAAGTTGTTAACGAAACTTCGCTGCAGACCCTGGCTAGTGAGGTGAAGAACGGCTCACTCGATGGCTTGGTCGCCACCAGTGACACCGCCGAAGCTTTCGCAAAGGAACACCCGAACCAATACGCTGTTGATCCCCACTTCACCTTTAAGCAAAACAAGATGCAAGCCGGGACCCGGGTTGCCATCCGGAAAGGTGACAAGGCACTGCAGAAGAAAGTCAACCAAACCATCACCAAGGACCAAAAGAACGGCAAACTCAACCAACTTTACCACAAGGCTCAGAATCTCCAAATTAAATACGCTAAGTAAGGAGTGATAGAATGACAAAGCTTCTTTTCGATAATTTTCAGCTCTTTGCCGGCACAAAAGAGAAAATCGTTGACAATGCCTGGATGGTAGTCGACCAGAACAGCGGCCAAATCACCGCCATCGGCACAGGTGCGACTCCACAAGCAGATCAGGTAGTGGACCTCCATCACCAGTACGTCATGCCGGGGCTGATCAACGCCCACACCCACATGATGATGAACGCTCTCACCAATAAGCTCTACTACTTGAGCGAAACCGAAGTCACCCTGCAAGCACTGGCCAACCTCAAGGAAAGCCTTCAGGCAGGCATCACCTACGTACGTGATTGTGGCTGTGCCTTTAACGTCGACATCAAGTTAATGAAGCTGCATCATGCCCACCCCTTTGTTGGTTCACGGATTATGCCCTCTGGTCAGCCGATGTGTATGACTGGTGGCCACGCCGATTTTACTGAAGGCGAGCACGGCGGTGCCGTCTGGGGACGCCTCGTCGACTCACCAGACGAAATGCGCCACGCGGTTCGGGAAAACTTTAAGGAAGGCGCCCAGAATATCAAAGTGATGGCCACTGGTGGCGTCATGTCGGCCACCGACCAAATCGATGACACCGAACTGAGTGTCGAAGAAATGAAGATGGCAGTCGAAGAGGCCCATTCCAAACACATGACGGTTGCGGCGCACGCGGAAGGCGGCAAAGGCATTCATAAAGCCTTGCTAGCTGGTGTCGATTCGATTGAACATGGTCACTACCTTTCCCACGATGACGTTGAACTGATGAAAGAGCACGGCACCTACCTGGTACCGACCCTCGTTTCTGGGATCGTCATTCCCAAATATGGCAAGGGCAAGCTTCCCCAGTACATGCTGGATAAGGAGGACCAGATTCTCGACGATTTTATCAGCAACGTTGGTTACGCCATGAGTCACGGCGTGAAGATTGCCATGGGTACCGATGCGGGCACACCCTTTAACCAGTTCAAAGAAGCACCGGTGGAACTAGAACTGATGGCGGAACATGGCCTCAGCAATTTCCAATCTCTACAGGCTGCCGGCATTGGGGCCGCTAGCCTCATGGGAATTGATAAAGAATACGGCACGCTAGAGAAAGGTAAAATGGCCGACTTCCTTGTTCTCGACGATAACCCGTTGACCAACATTAAAGCTGTTCAGCAAGTCGATAAACAAGTTTATTTAGGTGGCAAGAAACAATTCTAAAATAGGCAGGGACCACGTTGCTGGTCCCTGCCTTATTGTCGTTCTAAGCCTTATAATAGAGGTAACAAGTGAGGTGATTTTGATGAATCGGACATTTATGCTTGGCTACTATCAAGGTGTCGTCGAAACAGCCCCCGCAGTCTTTTCGGCTGCCAAAACAGCTGAATTTGCCACTGCAATGACGGTTCAGCACCTTCGTCACGCCAACGTTAGCACCAGTGATATCCACGACTTTTTAATTAACGATGCCCATGTTTCACCGCGGATCGTCGCCCAATACATCAGTCTTTCTGCTGCCGAGTTAGAAGCAGCACAGGCGAAGATGATGCAGTTAGCGTTTAGGGTTTAAAGTCACACTATTCGAAAAAATGGCAGTTCCAATCATGGAGCTGCCATTTTGCTGTTTATTTCTTTTGTCCGAAGTGTACCCCACCAGCTGATTTATTGAGCCGGTTCATGTAGGCTACCCCCAGTCCTTCTGCCGGAAAGGCCTGGCAAACGATAGCTTTGACATTCGGCTTGTCGTCGAATTCACGGAGACCGTCGAACAGCCGTGCACTGGCATCCTGAACGTTATTACCCAGTGAGAACTGACTGGCATTCATCGGCAAAACTTCGTGCTGCAAGATCTTCTCTTCAGCCATCATACCGACGTCAAATGGTTGCTGCTTAATCCAGGCAACCACGTCATCCCAGTTAGTACCAGGATCAACCACGTACACCTGAGCCGCCGGAGCATAGTGCTTGTACTTCATCCCCGGTGCCTTCGGTGTTTCATGCTTGCCAACCTTGTGGTGGTTGACGTCGATCGAGCCGATGACGTCCTCGATCATCTGCTTAGTGACAGCGCCTGGACGCAAAATGACCGGATGATCGCCGGACATGTCGAGGACCGTCGATTCCACGCCGACCCGCGTCGGGCCGTTGTCGAGGATGCCGGCAATCTTACCAGCTAGGTCATGGTAAACGTGCTGGGCCGTCGTTGGACTCGGCTTACCAGAAGTGTTAGCGGACGGACCCACGATTGGCCGCCCTGCCTTCTTAATAAGATCAAGCGTTGGCTTGCAGTCAGGAAAACGGAAGGCCGCCGTCTTAAGGCCACCCGTCACCGTCTTGGATAGTGAACCCGGCTTGATCTTGAAGATCATTGTCAGGCTACCAGGCCAGAAATGATCCATCAGCTTGTAGGCGTCATCCGGAATGTGCTGGGCATACTTTTCGGCCATGTCTTTAGAGCAAATGTGCACGATCAACGGATTGTCACTAGGACGTCCCTTGGCCAAGTAAACCTGCTTAACCGCTTTTTCATTAGTTGCGTCTGCACCAAGGCCATAGACAGTCTCAGTTGGAAATGCCACCAGCTGACCGTCCTGGATCAACTTAGCCGCTTCATCAATTTCATCTAACTGAAAGATTCGCGTATCCACTTTTTTCAGTCTCCTCTTTTTTCCAAACCACCACATAACTTAATCATCCTCATTCTGTCTGCCATGTCATGCTTAGTCGTCAGCTGCCAAGCAGGCAGTTTCTGTTGTGCCAATTCCTTAATTAAATGCTCCTGATCAAAACCAGTCTCACCATATAACATTCCGCCAGGATTAAGATGATCTGGTAATTGCTCAAACAGTCGACGGTAAAAGTCTAGTCCATCAGTGCCCGCATAAAGGGCCTGTTCTGGTTCAAACTCCTTGACTGCTTCGTCCATCTCTGACCGAGCCGTCGTAGCCACGTATGGCGGATTAGTGACGATCAGGTCAAATCGCCGTCCGGACAGATGCTCAAAAAGATCACCCTGTATTTGCGGTAAGTGCGTCCCCAGACGCTCCTGGTTCTGTTGAGCCACTGCCAAGCTAGTCGCCGAGATATCGCTCAATTCGACTTGCCAACTAGGACGCTCCAGCGCCAAGGTAATGCCGATCACCCCACTGCCAGTTCCCAGGTCGAGAACACGCAGTTGACGCTTTGGTGGCTGTTCCTGTAAGACCCAGTCAACTAACTCCTCGGTCTCGCTTTCCGGCACCAGGACGTCACGGTTGACCCGAAACGTCCGGCCATAAAACGGGGCCACACCTACTACGTACTGGGGCGGCTCATTATCTAAAACCCGCTGAATTGCTTGTTGAAACCAGGCCCACTCTTCAGCTGGGACCTGGTCACGCTGGTGCGCTAAAAAATCCGTTAGCGTCCAGTCGTGCTTCATCAAAAGCAGGAAACGTGGCGCATCTGGATCAATCTGCGATCCCGCTAACTGCTGAGCAGCCCATTTTAATGCCGTAAAGTATGTCGGCTTATTCATTCTTCAAGTCTTCGAGTTTCTTTGCCTGATCAGCAACGATCAAAGCATCGATAATTTCATCAAGTTCACCGCTCATTACCTTATCGAGTTTATTGATGGTCAAGCCAATCCGGTGGTCGGTAACCCGGTTTTGCGGATAATTATAAGTCCGAATCCGTTCCGAACGATCACCGGTCCCGATGGCACTCTTCCGCTCGGCATTGTACTGGTTCTCTTCCTTTTGCTTGTAGTAATCGTAGACCCGCGCCTTCAAAATACGCATGGCCTTGGCACGGTTTTGTTGTTGGGAACGTTCATCCTGCATGGCAACGACAATCCCGGTTGGCAAGTGGGTCATCCGCACGGCAGAACTGGTCTTGTTGACGTGTTGACCACCGGCACCAGAAGAACGGTAGACGTCAACCCGGATGTCCTTCGGATCGATCTTGATGTCGACATCTTCTTCTTCGGGCATCACACCAACAGTTGCCGTTGAGGTATGAACCCGTCCAGCCGACTCAGTGACTGGCACCCGTTGAACACGGTGGGCCCCGTTTTCAAACTTCAGCTTGGAATAAACTTTCTTCCCGGAAATCATCAGCACGATTTCCTTAAATCCGCCGACCTCTGTTGGGTTCTGGTCAATGACTTCGACCTTCCAGCCTTGTCGTTCAGCGTAGTGGAGGTACATGTTGTACAGGTCCGCCGCAAAGAGTGAGGCTTCATCCCCACCGGCGGCCCCGCGGATTTCCATGATGATGTTCTTATCATCATTTGGATCCTTCGGCAAAACCAGAACCAGCAGCTCGTGTTCCAATTCCTTTTGTCTGTCTTCGGAGTCGGCAATTTCCTGCTTGGTCATTTCCAGCAGTTCATCATCATCGATATCACCGAGCATTTTTTGGTCATCCTCGATTGTTTGGGTGACTTTTTGGTATTCTTTATACTTTTCAACGGTTTCACGCAGACTACCCTCTTCCTTAGAGAGTTTCATGAACCGTTGCGTGTCAGCGATCACCTCGGGATCGGAGATCAATTCATTCAACTCGTCGTAGCGGTCGACTACCGCTTGCAACTTATCAAAAATCTTTTGCATATCCATCGTTAATCATTCTCCTGTTGATTTAGTAATGGGTGGAAATAATGTTTGCGGCAAACGGGATAGTAAGATTCGTTGCCACCGATTTGAACCTGTTCACCTTCATAAACGGGCTTGCCATCATGGATGCGCAAGTTCATCGTCGCTTTGTGCGGACAGAACCAGCAGATGGTCTTCATTTCTTCAATCTTATCGGCATAGATCAAAAGGTACTTCGAGCCTTCGAAGAGCTCGTTTTTGAAGTCATTTTTCAGGCCAAACGTCATCACCGGAATTCCCAATTCGTCGACAATGCGTGTCAACTGTAAGACGTGGCGTTTTTTCAAAAACTGGGCCTCATCGATCAAAACGCAGTAAATTCGGTGGTCGATATTCTTCACCAGACGGTAAATATCTGTATCAGCCATCACGGGCGTCACCCGTCGCTTTAAGCCGATTCGACTGGCAATAATGCCGACGCCCGATCGATTGTCTACCCCACTGGTCATGATTTCAACTGGCTTGCCCTGCTCCTCATAATTATGAGCAACTTTAAGGATATCAATGGACTTGCCAGAATTCATTGCGCCGTATTTAAAGAATAACTGTGCCAAGACATTCTGCCCCTTTTATTTGCATAGTAACTCAATTATAGCCGAAAGGGCACATTAAGAAAAGCAGCAGGATCGATCGATTGGCTTTTCTTTTCATTAATTGCGGGTTAAAATTAAAGCCTGATAATGACGAAATGAAAGGACATCAATATGACAATCAGAAGTGCCTTTGCCGAAACTGTCGGCCGGACCAGTTACTGGTTTCTTCACACCTTTTTGCACGGTGGCAGTTCGCTACCAGGAAAATTGACCCTCAAACTGGATCCACAGATTCTCAAAGCTTTCAGTAAAAAATACGACCTGGTGATCGTTACCGGGACGAATGGTAAAACCCTCACGACTGCACTGAGTGTCCGCGTCTTAAAGCAAAAATACGAGCAAGTATTGACTAACCCTACTGGCTCTAACATGGAGCAAGGGATTGTCACTACCTTCATCACGGCACCGCGCCCCCACAAAAAGGGCTTAGCCGTCCTCGAAGTCGACGAGGCCAACGTCGTTTTGGTTTGCCGCTACATCACTCCGATCGCCTTTGTCTTCACCAACCTCTTCCGGGACCAGATGGACCGCTATGGTGAAATCTACACCACCTACGAAAAGATCCTCAAGGGGGTCCGCCTGGCACCGAAAGCGACGATCATCGCTAACGGTGACGAACAGCTCTTCAATTCGAAGGAACTGCCTAACCCGATCATCTATTACGGCTTCAACAACGGCCATGAAGACGACTTGCGGGCACCAGCCAACACCGATGGCCTGCTCTGTCCCAAGTGCCGGCACATCCTGCACTACCACCTGCGGACCTACGCCAACCTCGGTGATTACTTCTGCCCTAACTGTGGCTTCCACCGGCCCGAATTAACTTATGCCGTCACGAAGGTAACTAACCAAACACCTAACAGTTCAACATTTGAAATCGACGGCCAGGAATATCGGATCGCGATCGGCGGAACTTACAATATCTACAACGCCCTCGCCGCTTATGCCCTCGGCCGCTTCCTTGGTGTCAGCCAAAGCCAGATTAAGCACGCCTTCGAAGCCGACGAACGTGTCTTTGGCCGCCAGGAAGAATTCCAGCTTGGTTCCAAGACGGTGACCCTGATTTTGGTAAAGAACCCAGTCGGTCTCAACCAAGTCCTCGATATGATTTTAACGGATAAGCGACCGTTCTCATTTGTCTTCTTATTAAATGCCAACTACGCCGACGGTATCGACACCAGTTGGATTTGGGATGGTCACTTTGAAAACCTGAAAAAGCACGATATCCCACAATTCATGACGGGCGGGGAGCGCTACAAAGACATCAGCACCCGCTTGATGATGGCTGGCATCCCCGATATGTGGAAGGAGCCAAATCTCGACAACGTCATTGCAAAGATTAAACAGCTGCCAACTGACCAGGTTTATGTCCTGGCCACCTACACGGCCGTCCTTCAATTGCGGAAACAGTTGGCAGAACAAGGTGTCATCAAAGGAGGAATGGACTAATGGCTAAGTATCATCTAACGTTGGCGCACCTCTACGGTGACCTGATGAACACTTATGGCGACATCGGTAACATCACGGCGCTCCAGTACTATGCGGGCAAAATGGACACCGATATTGCCGTCAAGGTAATCAGCATCGAAGAAAACTTCAATCCAGATGAATTTGATCTCGCATTCTTTGGTGGCGGCCAAGATTACGAGCAAACCGTCGTTTCCAAGGACATCCAAGGCAAAAAAGACGCCATCAAAGAATTTATCGAAGCTAACAAACCGATGTTGGCTATCTGCGGTGGCTACCAGTTACTCGGTCACTACTACATCGGGGCGGCCGGCGAAAAGATCCCGGGCATCGGTGCGCTGGACCACTACACCCTGAGCCAGGACCACCACCGTTTTATCGGCAACATCACCATCAAGAATGAAGAAACCGGTCAAGTCTACCACGGCTTTGAAAACCACAACGGCCGGACGTTCTTAGGAAAAGATGAACGGCCACTCGGCATGGTGATCTCAGGTCACGGCAATAACGGCGAAGATAAAACTGAAGGAGCTATCCATAAATTTACCTTCTGCTCTTACTTTCACGGCCCAATTCTTACGCGGAACGGCGAACTAGCCAAACGTATACTGATCAAAGCACTGGAAAATAAGTATCCGGACGCCGACCTGAGCCAAGCTAAGGCCTTGACCATCAAACCAACATTTTAGGAGGCGAGCGGTATTAACTTAACTGAGATTCTGACAACGGTGATTACGATTATCTTTATCATCATTTCCTTTCAGGAATTTCGCTTAAATGGCTACCTGCATCTCCACCAAGACAAAATCAGTGAAGCTGGGCTGACTACTAAGTGGCAAGGCGTCGTTCGCATCGAAGGGATTTGGAACCTCGCAACCTGGGTGATCATCATCCTCTTATTCGTTCTACCAGACAGCTACTTTCTCTTGTTAGCCAGCATTCTACTCCTGATCGAAGCCGTGATCGTCCACCAACTGGATCAGATCACAATGAAAATTAACCATAATTAAAAAGACTGAGCTCCTCGCTGTCAGCAAGCTTCGCTGATGTTGAGGAAACTCAGTCTTTTTTATTCATTAAGAAAACTTGCCATCACCTGACCACGGCGCCGCAAGAACTCATCATTCTTGGCCCGCGGGTGCACCCGGTTGGACAGGAAGATGAAGCCGCGGTCACGTTGGCGATCTAACATCATCCAGGTGCCGGTAAATCCGGTGTGGGCAATCACGTAGTGACGATCATGCGGGTCATGATAGAGTTGCCAGCCCAATGATCGTAGGTGCTCACCCGGCAATGGTGTCTGGTCAGCAAAGATGGCATCGACCATCGATTGGTTTAAAAGGCCACCAAGCCGGTCTTCAATTAAACTCCTACCGTAAGTTGCCAGGTCTTGGGCAGTACTGAAGAGGCCGGCACAACCACAATGTTCACCTAAAATGTAGCCCTTAGGATCATGGGTTTCTCCCTTGATCAAGCCACGTTCTGGTTGAATCTCTGTCGGTACAGCCTGTTCTTTGGCGGGATGAAACGTCGTGTGACTCAGCCCCAGTGGTTTCAAGACCCGCTCGGTGATCAGTTCTTGAACCGGGGCGTGGCAGATCCGTTCAGCGATCCAGCCAAGGTAAATGAAGTTGACGTCAGCGTACCTGATTTCGCGGTTCAGGTTGTTTCCCACTTTCATATCATGCAAGAACGCCTGGGTCAATTGCTGACAATTGAGTTGGTTGCGGTTCGGGATCCAACCACTGATCGCTGACGTATGGGTCAATAGGTTTTGAATCGTCGGTCCCCTATCATCTAGTTCTGGCAAAAAGTCCGTCACCGGTTGGTCAAAAGCAACTTTGCCCTCCTGAATGAGTTGGGTAATCAGCGGAACGGTCCCGACGACTTTGGTTAACGAAGCCAGGTCATAGACCATCTCGGCCGTTAACGGTTCTGGTTCAGGACGCCACTGGGAAAGTCCCATTGTGTCCGACCACTCAGAATCGCCGTCGAAAATGACGTATGACAAACCAGGCACTACCCGGTCGTGGACCATTGCTTGCATTAAACGTCTCGTCTTTTCATAGTCTGCCATTAATTTTGCCTTCCATCGTTAAAGGTTATTACCGATAAACTGGCTGTTGTAAAGGTCGGCATAGAAGCCACCCTTCTTCATCAACGAATCATGGTTGCCGGTTTCAATGATGTGCCCGTGGTTGAGAACAATGATGTGTTCCGCATTCCGGATTGTCGATAATCGGTGGGCAACGACAAAGCTAGTCCGGTCTTGCTGCAGCCGTTCCATCGCTTGTTGAATCAGCGTTTCCGTCCGTGTATCCACCGAACTCGTCGCTTCATCCAGAATTAGGATTTCAGGGTTAGCCAGAAAGGCCCGTGCGATTGTCAGCAATTGTCTTTGCCCCTGGGAAATATTAGAAGCAGCTTCATTCAGCACGGTTTGGTAACCATCTGGTAATTCCCGGATAAATTCATCCGCGTAGGCTTCCTTGGCAGCGGCATAAACTTCATCATCACTGGCACTTTCGCGACCATACTTGATATTGTCAAAGATCGTGCCGTTGAAGAGCCAGGTGTCCTGCAACACCATGGCAATATGGCTACGCAACTGTGGTCGAGTCATCGAGCGCGTATCGTGACCATCGAGATAAATATGGCCGCTCTGCACTTCATAGAAGCGCTCCAGTAAGTTGATAATCGTCGTCTTGCCGGCACCAGTTGGACCCACAATGGCAACCGTCTCGCCAACAGGAGCCTTTAAATTGAAGTCCTCGATCAGCGGTTCGTCTTTCTCGTAAGCAAAGTTGACGTGGTCGAATTCAATCTTTGGCTGTGGCTGTTCCTTCTTAACCGGCACCTGTGCCAGTTCATGGGACATTTCTGGTTCATCCAAAACCGCAAAGATCCGTTCGGCGGAAGCAATCGTCATCTGAATGGTGTTGGCTAAGTTAGCCACCTGGGTAATCGGTTGAGAGAACTGGTTAGTATATTGCAGGAATGCCTGGATGTTACCCAAGGTAATCTGACCGTGGATCATCCGCACAGCACCGATGATGGCAACGCTCAAGTAACCAAAGCTCCGGATAAAGTTCATCAGTGGCCAGATTAAGATGGAGAAGAACTGGGCTTTCCAAGCCGCCTGATAATAATGGTGGTTAGTCTCAGCCAGCCGTTTCTCCTCATCCTCTTCGTGGTTAAAAGTCCGGACAATCGTGTGACCAGCAAACGTTTCTTCCACTTGGGCATTGATATCACCCAGTACCGCTTGTTGCCGCGAAAATAATCGCTGGGCCAACGGAGCGACAAAGGCCACCACCAAAATACTCAGTGGAACGGTAATCAGCGCGACCAGGGTCAGTTGCCAACTGATCGAGAACATCAGAACCAACACACCGACGAAGGTAACCGCACTCGTCAACAATTCAATCAAACTCGACTGGAGCGTCGTCGCAATGTTATCCATATCATTAGTCATCCGGCTCATTAAATCGCCATTGGGATGCGTATCATAAAATTTGACGGGCACCCGTGCCATCTTGGCCTTGAGGTCACGCCGTAAGTTGAAGACAACCCGCTGGCTAATCCAGGTCATAACAACCTGTTCGAACATACTCAGCAAGCCAGAAAAGGCGTAAAGCAAGACGACAATCACCGCAATATGCATAATTTTGGTGAAATCGATTGGCCACTGGGTTAAGTGTTGACCTTGTTTAGTCAGCTGGTAGCCCTTCATGATACCGTTGTAAATAGTCGTCGTCGCTTCACCGAGCACTTTCGGGGCAAGCAGTGACAAAATGGTCGAAGCTAATGCCAAAAGAGCAGCACCGATGACGCCAGCCCACCATGGTTTCAGGTACATCAACAAGCGCATGGTGGAAGGCCAGAAGTGTTGGGCCTTACGTGCTCCCTTATTGTTGTGGTTATGCATTGGCTTCATCCCCTTCCTGAATCTGTGAATGCAGGATGGCTTGGTAGGTCTTATTGTGAGCCTTCAATTCCTCATGCGTCCCTTGACCGACGACTTGCCCATCCTCCAGCACAAGAATTAAGTCAGCGTCTGCAACTGTTGAAATCCGTTGGGCAACGATCACCTTGACACTCTGTGATAAAGCCTGATCTTCTGCCAAGGCCTGCCGCAATTTAGCGTCCGTCTTAAAGTCGAGGGCCGAGAATGAATCATCAAAGATGTAAACCGAAGCCTTTTTAATAATCGTCCGGGCAATCGCCAAGCGTTGCCGCTGGCCACCCGAGAAGTTACTCCCGTCTTGTTCAACTTTAGCATCCAGACCACCCTGTTCCTTGACAAAGTCGTCGGCTTGGGCGATTTTTAGTGCCCGCCACATTTCATCATCAGATGCCGCATGGTTGCCAAATTGCAAATTGGAACGAATCGTTCCCGTAAAGAGAACAGCTTTTTGCTGGGTAATGGAGATCAAACTGTGCAGGTCATGAATACTGAGTTTTTTGATTTCCTGGCCGTTAACGAGAATTTGTCCCTTTTCTGGATCAAAGAGGCGCGGAATCAGGTTGACCAACGTCGATTTACCAGAACCGGTGCCCCCGATAATCGCCAGCGTCTGGCCCGCCGTTACTTTCCAGTTCAAGTCCTTTAAAGCCAAGTGCTGGGCACCATCATAGCGGAAAGAAACGTGACGAAATTCCAGTGAAGCTGGTTGGTCATTCTTCAAGGATTGACGTTGTTCTTCAGGTACATCAGTCACGGCAATCGGTTCATCCAAAACTGCATTGATCCGTCGTGCCGAAACCTCAGCCCGCGGAACAAAGACGAAGACAAATGACAGCATCATAAAACTCATCATAATCTGGGTGGAATAGGTCATGAAAGTAATCAGGTTACCGACTTGCATCGTCCGTGCCGCAATCAAATGAGCCCCAAACCAAGTGATACCGACGTTTGTCATACTCAAAATCAAAGTCATGATCGGAAACAGGAAGGAAATCCAGGTGAAGGCCTTAAAGCCGACCTGGGTGTACTCTTCGTTAGCTTGGGCAAAACGCTTCTGCTCGCGCTTATCCTGATTAAAAGCCCGGATTACCCGGACACCCGTCAGTCCTTCGCGGAAAATCAAGTTAATCTTATCGATCTTCGGTTGCATGCTCTTGAAATACGGCATCGCAAAGAACATCGCGATCACAATGGCGATTGCGAGTACCGGTAAAGAAATCATGAAAATCCGGGTTAAGCGTGGTTCACGGTTGTACGCTAGCACGATCGCGGCAACTAACATAATCGGCGACATCAGCATCATCCGCATCATCTGCACCATCACATTTTGAATTTGGACGATGTCGTTAGTCGACCGGGTAATCAGCGAAGATGAGCCAAACTTGGAAAGTTCCCGACTCGAAAAATGAAGTACCTTGTAGTAAATCATGTTGCGCAAGCGCTCGCCGACTTTCATCGCTTGGGTCGACGCAAAAAAGACGTTGCCGGCGGCCGCCAGTAAACCGATAAAGGCAACCAGCAACATTGCACCACCAATCATCCAAATATAATGCATGTCACGGCGCATAATCCCTTTGTCAATCAAGTTAGCCGTAATGGTTGGCAAGTAAAGGTCACAGGCCACCTGAACGCACATAAAGAGAAGGGCCGCTGTGGCAGCCCACCAATTGAGGGTTCTTTTGGCGATTTTAAACATTGCCTTCTCCTTTCAAACAGAAAAATAACCGCTCGTCACTACCGACAGCGGATTTAATAACTGCTTTATTTTAAGCAAATCAATGCGAAAAATCAAAAAAAGCGATCGGCAAAACCATACGATTTTGTCGGTCGCTCGGGGGTCTGGTGATATCCCCTATTTAATTGTGTTCAACCTTAACACCCTGTGGAAGGTTGCCGGACCAGTCGCTGTAGCTAACGGCATTGCTGTTTTGGGTAGTCTGCTTGTCAAGGCCATCACTGTTGACGTGGTGTGTTACACCCTTGTTATCCGTCCAAACAGCCGTGTCACCTAATCCCAGCTGAACTGCTTCGCTGTGGTTCTTAGCGGTAACGCTAGAAGAACTAGCAGCCTTGCTGTTAGCTGTGACTGATTGGCTAGAACTAGCAGCTGCTGGAGCAGTTGCCTTAGCTTCACTCTGCTTAGATTGACTGTTAGCTGATACATTACTATTGCTTTGAGAAGAACTAGCAACATTGGAGCTTGCAACGCTAGTGGAAGCACTGGAAGCTTTAGAATCATTTTTGGCATTCTTAGCGGTCTTATCCGTTTTAACTGCTTTGTGTGAATTTGCCTTAGCAACCTTCGCACTCCGCACGTGTGATTCGTTGGTAGCCGGTGCACTACTGTTCTTAGCGCAACCTGCTAAACCTAAAGCCGCCATCAACATTACCGTACTAGTTAAAACTTTTTGTGCTTTCATCGTTACAACCCCCGATCAATTCTCTTGGATAACTTATGTTTATATTGTAACTGATCTGCAACAAAAATGTAACAATAAATAGCAAATTAATCCTTAAATAAGTATAAAGCTTAGAATCAAAAGCTAAAGTACCAGTATTTGCAACCGCTTGCAATCATCTACTTAATTTACGTAACAAAGTTGCAATATTAAGACGCAAAAAAGAGCTGACATTTCTGCCAGCTCTCATTATGTGAAATCGCAATCGCCATTAAGCGTTGAGAACTTTATCAAGGAAGCTCTTCGTATCTTCATGTTGCGGATGATCAAAGATCTGTTCAGGAGTCCCCTGCTCACGAATAACACCATCGTGGAAGAAGACTACTTGGTCAGCCACCTGCTTAGCAAAGCCCATTTCGTGAGTAACGACAATCATCGTCATCCCTTGCTTAGCCAAGCGGCGCATAACTTCGAGCACGTCACCGACCATTTCGGGGTCCAGCGCACTTGTTGGCTCGTCAAACAGCATCACATCCGGTTTCATGGCTAATGCCCGCGCAATCGCAACACGTTGTTGCTGCCCACCAGACAACTTGGTTGGATTGGTGTTAGCTTTTTCTTTCAGGCCAACAGTTTCAAGCAGCTTCATCGCTTCTTCTTCGGCTTGGTCTTTGCTTTCATGCTTCACCTGAATTGGTGCCAGGGTGATGTTATCCAGCACTGACATGTTAGGGAAGAGGTTAAAGTGTTGGAACACCATACCGATGTTTTCCCGAACCTTGTCGATGTTTTCTTTCGGATCAGCAATGTCATAACCATCAACGTAGATATGACCAGCTTGTGCCACTTCCAGCCGGTTAATGCAACGCAGGAAAGTACTCTTTCCTGAACCAGAAGGACCAATCATGCAAACCACTTCTGAGGGTTTGACGTTCATGTTAATGCCCTTTAAGACCTCGTTATCTCCGTAACTCTTATGGAGGTCCTTAATTTGAATCTTGTATTGTGAATCCATTCTAACAACCTCCTACTTTGCCATTCTTCTTTGAATGTAATTAGACAACCACGTCAGGATAGTGATGATGATGATGTACATTACACCAATGATCAACCACATCTTGAATCCTTCCATGTTCCGGGCGATGATAACCGTCCCGGTTTCGGTCAGTTCCATGACACCGATAGCGGAAAGAATTGACGTATCCTTCAAGGTAATGATGAATTGGTTAACCAGTGAAGGAATCATCAGCTTAAATCCTTGTGGAGCGACAACTTTCCAGAGAGCCTTGTAGTAAGGCATCCCTAGTGAACGTGCAGCTTCCCATTGGCCAGGATCAACGGCTTCAAAACCACCCTTGACGATAGCACCAACGTAGGCACCTTCGTCCAGCATCAATGTTAACAGACCAGCTTCGTTCAGTGGAATCTTGTGACCGATAACTGATGGCAATCCAATGTAAATGAAGAAGGCTAAAACCATCATTGGCATCCCACGGAAGATGTAAATGATCACTGCTGAAATACCATTAAGGATCTTGTTATCAGCAATCCCCAGAACACCCAGGATAGTACCGAAGATAACCGCGAGGATAATCCCGACAACGGCTAACCAAACAGTTGCCCACAGACCACGTAAGAGGGCTGTTGAGTTATTTCTGATCAATCCAGGAATAGTCCGTTGCTTGGCAGTGTCAATATGAGTAGCATTAGACTTCAAGTACTTGTTGAATAATTGCTTCATTTGACCAGTGCGCTTCATCCAACGAATCCCATCATTCATCTTCCGTTGCAGAGCCTTGTTATGACCCTTCTTGTAACCGACGGCAATTGGGGTGGAGTATTCAGCGTGCTTGGACATGATCCTCAGCGGAACACCATTCTTAATCGAGTACTGAAGCACTGGTTGGTCATCAAAGACGGCAGCCGCGTGACCAACCTTCACGTCGTTGTAAGGCGTGTTAGAGTCCTGGAAGTACTTGATGTGGTAACCATACTTCTTACGATACTTTTGTGCCATGATTGAAGCGGTCGTACCAGACTTAGCATCCACTTGTTGACCCTTCAACTGCTTCATTGAGGTGATGTGCTTTTTGTTGGAAACGGCAACAACAACACCATCATTGTAATAAGGAGTTGAAAAATCAAACTTTTGTTTCCGCTCATTAGTAACAGACATCCCAGCCATAACGGCGTCAACTTGACCATTAGAGAGGGCCTGCAAGTCACCGTTAAAGCTCATGATCTTGAAACGGTATTTGAAATGTTCATGCTTCGCAATTTTTCTCAGCATTTCGATTTCAATTCCGGGATTCTTCCCGTTATATTTCCCATTTTTATCTTGAATCGAGAATGGGGCAAAGGTCGTGTTGGTACCAATTGTGTAAGTTGGTTCAGCATGGACCCGTGTCGTTTGGACTTGGATGCCCAGAATAAATGCTGCCAGGAAAGCCGCTAACGCGACTAGCCAATGGCTTTTAATGCGAACTTGCATATTTAAGGTCCCCTTTATTAATAATTTCTAAGATGATTAATGATAGTTTATCATTAATTCTTAATAAATCAAAACTTTCTGGGGAATTGCAGACCGATAAAAGCTGGCAGCGCTTGCACAAATCACTTTTAAAACTAAGATTGTGGCATGACTTAAGATTATTAAGCTTGTCTTTAAATGAGAATTTTTTAATAAAAGCTTTGCCGAAACAAAACAACCTAATATTGGTTCCAAACTATTTAATGTCGCTCTGAACTAATATTAGGTTGTTGAATTTGTTACTGTAATTAAAAAGCCCCACTATCTAACAAGATAGTAGGAGGCTAAACACATGGATGTTAATTGTAGGATTGACTAGGTCCCACTTTGCACATCTATATCCAACTCCAATAATATATGTGAACCTGAGATATTGTCAATGCTTTTGTTTACTTGTAAAATCATTTTGTCATTGGTTTTATCCTGACTAACTAAAATAATACCAATGATAAGGGGTGATTCCCTTGCACATCTATATCCGTATTTCTTGGTGGGGCATTTTAGTTCTAGCTGGACTAATCTTTGCACTCATTAAGTTTTAACCAATAGCCAATCATCTAGTGCCAGCAAGCGGGCCAACTACTGATTGGCTTTTATTATAGTAAAAAATAGACCACTGCTCAAACAGTAGTCTAATCATGCCCGCCAGCTAATTTTTCCGCATTTAATACGTTTTCCGCAGTTTTTTCAAAATCAAGAATGCCGTCATATCAACGTTTTGGGAATTATAAAATTAACGAAAGCACAAAAAAATCACCCGCACGGGGATCGAACCCGTAACTTAGCCTTGAGAGGGCTACGTCTTAACCAATTTGACCAGCGGGCAATAACTTAACATACGCAACAAATTATACGGATTTTATCATTCGTTGTCAACATCCTTATTCAAATGACAGTTCAATTAAGTAACGCTTGCTAGCCGTAACGTGTGAACTCGTGACCCACACATCATGATAGTCCGGGATTTCACGGTCCGTCAGTTGATAATAATAATCTAGTAAATCACCATTCTGAGATACAAAGTTAGGCGATAAACGATTAACCATCAGTTTGTTGTCAGGAAAGTAAAATTCTGCGTCAGCAATCTTCATTGAATCAGGCATGATCAACGACAGTGTGTTGGAATACTGGTCATTTGCCGCTATTGCAAGATCCGGGTGACGCTTGAGTTTTGACAATACATTATAGATACTGTCTGAATTACTTGCCATATTTCTCTCTCCAATCGTTATGTAAACCCTATTTTACCAGATCAAGAAGTGTTGATCACGTAATCTGGCTTATTTCTTGCGATGCCCTGCCAACAACTTATACAATAAGTAAGGATTTTCTAGAAGGAGGCATCACCATGAATTACCAGCATGAACCACATGGCTTGTTTTTGGTAGTCGACATGAAGTCATTTTTTGCCAGTGTCGAATGTACCGTGCGTGGCTTGGACCCACTGACTACGCCATTAGTCGTCATGCGTGAAACCCGCCACACGGCTCATGGAATGATCGTAGCTGCATCCCCAGCAGCCAAACAATTATTTGGCATTCATAATCGTGACGTCAAAACCGATCTTACTAATGACGATCGCCTCATTATCGTCCCACCCCGGATGCACTTATATGAAGAAAAGAATCGGCAACTCAACCGGCTCTTTCTAGAGTTCGTTCACGCCAATGAACTGCTCCCTTATTCAATCGACGAATCGATCCTCGACGTCACTCATCATTGGCAGCAATATGGTCCTTCGGTAGATAACATCGTCAGAGCGATCCAACGACGCTTTCGTCAGCATCTGGGGCTGGTTACCAGTGTTGGCATCGGCGACAATCCACTGCTTGCTAAATTGGCCCTCGATCTGCTGGCAAAGCATGACGCCAACTTTGTCGGTCGCCTAACTTACGAGCAGCTTCCAGAAAAAGTCTGGCAGATCGAACCACTGACTAATATCTGGGGGATCGGCCCCCAAACAGCAAACAAACTCAATCGTTTGGGCATTCATAATCTGGGCGATATTGCTCATTCGGATCCTAACGCCCTCCAAGCCATCTTCGGCCAAAAGCTGGGAACTTCACTTTACGCCACAGCTTGGGGAATCGATCGTTCACACATCGACGACGCACGCCCCCGCCGCCAAAAAAGCATCAGCAATTCCAAAGTTCTCAACGAAGGTTCAATGAACGAAAACGAACTGGTGCGCACTTTTAAAGACGTGACCAATCACTTGTTAGAACGACTTCACGAGAAGAATTTAGCCGCTTCCACATTAGTGGTTGGCATCGACCTCGCCAACGGCTTTTACGATCGCAGTCAACGCAGCCAATTTACCCACAATGAAGAACTGCCCGACAAGATTACTGACCAAGAAGTCTGGCAACGTGTCAACTCTAATTTCCACCAATTATGGCACGGTGATGCCGTTAAAAAAGTACTAGTGAGTTTTAATAACCTTCATCAGCAAGGCGACACACAATTAAACCTCTTTGGAGATGATTTGTTATGACAGGTAGTCAGCTCGGCAAATCTATCAACCAAAAAATTCCTCAGTATTTCCACCAACTGCCACATCACCGCTACTGGCTAGCTGTAGTGCATTATCACCCAGACCACCGTTTTAATTATTTTTTCTATGTCAAACGCCTCGGGGTCAGCACTTATTCCTACCCGCTCGGCGGAGAAGATGATCATTTAGAAAAACTCAAAGAAACACTGTCTGCTTTTCGCAGCCGTTATCAATTTCCAATTCAATTTATTAATTTTGATCCTGAAACGCAGCGGGCACTGCAACGCTGGTTACACCATCTCAAATAGGAGGAAAAGCAAATGGACCAACTTAAGAAATATGATGACATGACGGCTAACAAAATGGCCAGTCATTTTTTCAGTGAACAGTATCATGATCCCGGTATCCAAAAATGGGGCGGCTTCCGCACCGGCCAGTGGATGCAATCAATTAAAAAAGAAGAGAAAAATCTGACAAAAGTATTGCATAATTGAGTTTGATTGGGTATACTATTAATCGTTGCTTAGGCAATGCAGATATTGGGCATTAGCCAAACTGGTAAGGCGGTGGACCCTGGATCCATAATTTGCTGGTTCGACCCCAGCATGCCCAATTACTTGACGTCAGCTATCAGCTGGCGTTTTTCTTTTACTTAAATTTGAAAGCCTTTTCTTCCAGGTTATTCAGCACTGGACTATAATTATTAGTGAATGAATTAACGAAAGGAAGATGTTTCATGAGTAAAAGCGCAGTTGTTTTCTTCTCTCGTACTGGTCATACAAAAGGCATTGCCGAAAAAGTTGCTCACAATACTGGTGCTGATCTATTGGAATACCAGGCAGCTCAACCCTACTCGGATGCCGACATCGATTGGCATAATGACAATTCCCGCGCTAATCGCGAAATGAACGACAGCAATGCCCGCCCAGCCATCGCTAACCAGCCCGATCTCAGTCGGTATGACACCATTTACCTGGGCTATCCCATCTGGTGGGGCCAAGCAGCCCGGGTCACAGACACTTTATTAGACACTGGTGCTTTGGATGGTAAGACTGTCTACCCATTCTGCACTTCTGGAAGCAGTCCCATTGACAAGAGCCTTAACGAACTCAAACAGATTCGGCCAGCAGTTAATTGGCAGGACGGCCGGCGCTTTGCAGCTGGCGCCAGTCAGCGTGAAGTGGATAGCTGGTTAGGCTAGGTTCATTACAATCAAAGATCCACCAACTTTCGTACAGAAAATTGGTGGATTTTTTTGTCAGCCCAAATAAGAATTTATTATATTACTAATAGACTGATAAGCTAAAATGCGTTGACAAAGCGCTTTCTTTTTGCCATTATTTTATTGAGTAGATAGCAGTATACTGCTAATGATATATCTACTGATAAAATACTTTTGGGAGGCAAAATAATGGGTCAAGAAAACCAAATTCAACCAACCAATTCAGAATTACCTGAATTACAGAAACACCTTTCCGCCGATCAGCTCAACCAAGCTAAACAATTGGCAACGCAATTGGCCGATGACAAAGCTAACACCATCCTTAACTATGGCAAGGATACCCAAGGTGAACTACTCGGCCATGAATGACCGAGCTTCTGGGAACACGAAGTAGTATTTGGGGTATTGCGCATGTATTCATGCTACCCAACTTACAGAACTTCGTTCTTTTACCATGGCTAGTCCCTAGCCAACGGCTTTTAATCCTCGATGTAAGATATTAACTGCCGCATTAATATCTCGATCGTGATGGGTACCACACTTGGGGCACGTCCATTCACGAATTTTCAATGGTTTAGGGCCACTGTTAAAGCCACATTTAGAACAGATGCGACTAGTGTCCTTGGCGTTGATGGTAATTAGCTTTTTACCATACCAAGTACACTTGTATTCCAGCATGATGCGAAACTGACGCCAACTAGCGTTGGCAATGGATTTAGCTAAGCAATGGTTCTTAAGAAGATTTTTGGTTTTCAAATCTTCAATCACAATTACATCGTAATGTTTCACTAAATTGGTGGTCAGCTTTTGCAAATAGTCTTGGCGTTTATTGGCCACTGCCTTTTGGTAACGGGCCTTGATCATTCTAGCTTTTTGCCAGTTTTGGTAATCATTCAAGTCTTCTTTGATAGTTTTATGGCTATGGTTCCACTGATTCACTGCCTCTTCAGCTAAGTCTTTTCGCCGGCTAAATTTTGATTGCCAGCGAGTGACCTGTTTTTCTTGCCAATGGGCGTTAAAAGTGGCATATTTTTGCCCCGTAGAAGCGATAGCTAGATCAGCTACACCTACATCAATGCCTACCGATCGGCCCGTTTTAGGTAGTGACTTAATCTCTGCTTCTACTTGCAGTGACAGGTAATAACGACCCGTCGGGTCGTAGCTAATCGTGTAACGCTTAATCTTGCTGTGGGCCAATTGGCCGGTCTTACTGGTACGAATACTACCCAGTTTTGGCAATTTCATGCGTCGCTTAGCTTCTACCTGACAAATGGAACGACCAGTATAGGCTTGTCGCAAGTGGTGTCGTGATTTAAAGCGCGGATAACCCCCACGATGCTTAAAGAGAGCTTTAAAGGCGAGAGCCAAATTATGGTTAACGACTAAAAAGCTGGTTGAATCGCTTAATTTTAAATAAGGATATTCTTGCTTTAAACGTTTCAAAAGGTAGTTCATGCCATATTCATTTACAAATTGGCTATGTGGATTGTTCTGATAGCGCTGTTGAGCCATGTCGAGCATTAAGTTCCAGACTTTGCGATCATTGCCAAACATCTGCCAAATTAAATTGATTTGAGTATGGTTAGGGTACAAACGAAGTTTGACCCCTTTAACTACTTTGACCATCGGATTTCACCTCTTTTCTACTGTTCTTTTTTACGCTGATCGTCAATATATTTAGCTACTGCTTGTTCATTTACGGCCCCGATGCTTTCCACATAGTAGCTGGGTGACCACAAATGACGGCCTTGTTGTTTCCAGTAACTAGTTTTCAGTTCAGGACATTGACGGAACAGCTGGTAAGCTGTAATGCCTTTGAGCCAACGAACAATGTTAGTCACTGATAATTTTGGTGGTGCGCTTACTAAGAGGTGAACATGATCGTCTTTGCCGATTTCCAAATGGGCAATATCAAAGCCATATTGTTTCGCAATATCTTGTACTAAGGCCTTAAATACCTCCTCTACATGGCCGGTAAGCACCTTATTGCGATACTTGGTACCCCAAATGATGTGGTAATTCAGATTATAGACAGATGTTCTCCCATATGTAAGCCTATTAGTATCTTTCATATCAATAATTATATCATATTTAAGTGAATCCATGTGTCCAAAGGACACAAAAAGAGGGCAATTCATCACGTCCTTAAAAGAACGTGTTTCCTTGCCCGTTTTCAAAAAAGCTATCTGCCCATCGTATGACGAGCAGATAGCTTTAATTATTTCATTATTAAATTTTAGTACCAACCATTAGCTTCCCAGTGAGCTTGAGCGTTAACCCATGAACCGTAACGCTGTGCCACGTACTGGTTAGCAACCCGTTCCTGGTTGGCTGGTGAGTAGTCACCGTTTAAGTAGCTAGCAGAAAGCTGGTACTTACCAACGTATTGACCATTTTGAGCATTGTAATTGCCACCAGATTCGCGTTGGGCAATCCAAGCCTTAGCTGCGGCTTCAGAACCTGACAGATTCTGGTCACTGCTGTTGCTTGATGAGTTAGAGCTATTGTTAGTCGTTGATGACTGACTAGAACTCTGACTGTTTTGACTAGTAGCGTTTGAACTCTGGTTAGCGTTAATTGCTGCTGGCAGAGTAGCAACTTGTTGAGCAGTGGCTTGTTGGATTTCACCATCGCTCTTAATCAGCAGCTTTTGGCCAACGTAGATTTTATTAATATCTTGGATGTTGTTCATCCGGGCCAGTTCATTAACCTTGCTGATATCGTTAGTGAACTTCATGGAAATCCCTGACAGGGTGTCACCACTCTGTACGGTGTAAATTGAGTCAGCGTGAACTGCGGCGGTCCCCGCAGCTACCCCAGCAGCCATAGCACCAACAGTTGCAATAACCTTCGTCAAGTTTTTCTTTAACATATATCAATAACCATCCTTTGGAAAAATGTTTATCTTGCTGTTCGTTTCAACAGCTATTATGATAGTCGTCTTATATTACGCAGAAGTAACAAACAAATATCGAATTTGCCGTTTTAGGTACTTTTTTGTAATGTTTTGTAACATTCTTCCATCAGAGAACTTAAAATTGTTTTAACTTTTCGTCCAAGAGCCCAATCTATCCCACTTTTTTGGTCTGCCTAAGTTTTAATTGGTCTATCTACCAATAAGACCAAAAAAAGACCGTTTTAAAGGTAAAAAAACTCAAAAAATTGTTTTTTGCCTCCAAAAAGGTCTTATTAATCAGCTTTATTACAGCTTTGTTGCAAAGTACTTTTCTAAGTAATCTGCGACACCGTCATCATCATTGCTTGAGGTATGGACATTGGCTGCATCCTTCATCGCTTGAATAGAGTTAGCCATTGCTACCCCCAGGCCATTGCCAGCCACAGCCGCCTTGGTCATTCCCAGATCGTTATCACCATCGCCAAAGGTCATCAAATTGGCAAACGTCATTCCAAAATGCTGGAGCAATTTTTCCAGACCCAAAGCCTTATCTACTTTGGGTGGAAGGTATTCCAGTACCACGGGCTGCGAACGGGTTACATGATAATCATTCTGAATGTCTTCTGGTACATTCTGCTCTGCCCGATCCAACACTTCTGGCTGAGCCGACATGATGATCTTACTGTAAAGGTCGTCCTTAGGCAGATCGTCCAAGGCAGCCTTGTGATAAGCAATGTTGTGGATGACGTGTGAATAATAAGAAGGTGTGTCCATTCCTGTCAGTTCAAACACTTCTGAGAAGTTGAGGACGTTCATCGGGAAATGCCCCGCCTTAGCGTAATCATAAACCGGCTTGAGCTTGTCATACGACATTCCTAACCGAAACAGTGATTCCTTAGTTGTATTGTTGATGACCAAACCACCATTGAAAGTGATAGTGTAATCATCTGCTTCGGTTAAGCCAAGTTGTTCAATGTAGTTCCAGATGGCGTTGATCGGCCGTCCAGTACACAAAACTACTTTAATCCCCTGATCATGCAATTTCTTTAAAACAGTCGTGTTGCGTTCACTAATCTCTTTTTTGCTATTCAGGAGGGTGTTATCCATATCCAAAGCAATCAGTTTAATCATGTTTTTCTCCTTTAATTATGTTTCAGAATTGTTGTGACGATCAAGCGGGTAAACTGAGCGTTCCCTTTGTCGTTCATATGAACCCCATCGGAAGCAAACCATTCCGGATGCTGTTTACTGAGGCCATACCAGTCAACTAAATAAACGTCTTTGCGCTGTTTTGCTACTTGCAAGATTTGTTTATTGACTGCAGCCTGCCAATCCTTGGTTGGAATGTGGGCATTAACCCAGTAAATCTGGTGATCCGGTCCAATGGCGTCCAGAATCTGTTGAACCGTTTGGGTAGTCATCGCCCCATTGGTACCAAGATTAACGACCACAATCTTTTGCAAGTGGTGATCGGCTTTCAGGTGGTTGATGACGTCTGGAGCTTCCGACCCCTGTCGGCCAACTTTGGCGTCAACATATGAGTGTGGCATTACTTCCTGCAAACTACCGGAAGCATCATCCATCACAGAATCCCCAATAGCAGTAACTTTCAGTTGACCTGCGCGACGCAGTTGGCTCGTCGATAAATCATACTTCTTTTTGACAGAATTGCTACTCGTGTTAACTACTGGCACCTTGCCTTCAGCCACCGCCTTGTTATGGGCTGCAGCTTGCTTATGTGAACGTTGGATGCGCTTCTGAACCGCATTAGCTTTTGGCGCTCTTTCCGGGCTTGCTAGACCGATGCCAGCCGTAGCAATCAAAACGATACATGGAATTGTGGTTGCCCACTCCTTCCAATGTCCAGACATATTCGTCACCCATCCTCTCAAAACGATCCATAAGTTTGTCCAATAAAAATGAGTCAACGGCCGCTCAATAAAACGATAAGAAACATCACTGATTAACAAGATAATGATAATTTCCACAACCGCATTGAGGTACGGGTGGTTACCGATTGGTATCCTCTGCTCGTAGAAAACCATTACCGGAAATTGGTAAACATAAATACCGTAGGAGCGACGACCTAACCAGGCAAACAGTGGGTTAGTCAGCCAACTATTCATCTGAGCACCAGGATGCACAATCGTGGCCAACAGTAGCATTCCAATTAAACTCATTAAAAACATCCCGCCACGGTAGGTCGATGCTGCAACCCCGCTCATCAAGAAGAAACTAACGATGGTTAAGCCAAGACCGATAATCCCAATTACGTCTAGTGTTAAGGCGCCGGATCGGTCAAGATTGGCACGCAGACGCCTACGCGGCCACACGAATGCCAACCATGAACCAAGCATGAGTGAAAATGCACGAGTATCAGTTCCGTAATAAACCCGGTTAACGTTAGCTGGGTTATACAAAACCGCCATTTCCACTGCAGAGAGAATCGCCAATACGAGCACTATCGACTGCACTGTCGAGCGATGCTTAAAGAACCGCAACAGTAGCCACAGAATGATAGGCCATAAGAGGTAGAACTGAATTTCGACCCCCATTGTCCACATGTGGGTAAATGGAGATTGGGCCGCAAAACGATCAAAATAAGACTGACCATGCAAAATTTCCCACCAGTTGTAGACACCTAACACATTCGTCAGGAAAATGGCCCTCAATTGATGCAGTAATGGTCGCGCAAAAACAGTAATATAGGCACTCGTCGCAACCAACATCGTCAATAAGGTCGGGTACAAGCGCTTAATGCGTCGGATATAAAAATTGCCAACATCCAAATTACCAAAGGTGTCCCATCGATGGAGCAACTGATCAGTGACAAAGTAGCCTGAAATCAGCAAAAACAGTGGAACTCCCAAATAACCACCACGCATCACAGATGGTAAGAGGTGGTAAACAATTACACCAATAACTGCCAGAGCACGTAAACCGTCAATTCCAGTTACAAAGTGCCGGTGTCCCCCCATTTGTTCTTCAGTAAACGCGGGCTCAATCCGCATGATTGTCTCCTCCAAATACTTTAAAGCTCAAACTTACTTGTACTATTATAGCGATCACCAACGTTGCCGTATAGGCACGTAGAGCATTTTTTCAAATTATTTTACATTTAAATTGTCCCACCCAAAAGAGCAAAAACGACTCAAAAGAAATCAATTGATTTCTCTTGAGTCGTTCCTTATTTTATTCAGCTATTAATCTACCGACACCGGTGCCTTCTCTGGTACTGGCTTACCATTGACAATTGGCGTCCCAACTGGTGTCCCGGCTTCAGCCAACTTCTTCTTAGCAGTGGCCATCATCAGCCGGATCCGGTTCAATTGGTTAACGATTGACGAACCTGGGTCGTAGTCAATGGCGGTGATGTTGGCGCCCTTAAAGTCACGCCGCATCTCCTTCATCATCCCCTTGCCGACAACTTGGTTCGGCAGACAACCAAACGGCTGCATGCAGATGATGTTTGGCACGCCGGAGTTCAACAATTCAATCATTTCACCAGGCAGGAACCAACCTTCACCGGTTTGGTTGCCCAGGGAAAGAACCCGGCTGGACTGCTTAGCAATTTCCTTGAATGGGGTGATCCCTTCAAAGTGCTTGGAAGCCCGCAGAGCCTTGTCCAGTGGCTTTTCACAGTGGTTGATCAGTGAGAGGCCAAACTGTGCGAAGAGCCGTGCCTTCGTGGTCCCACCTAAATGTTGGTAACGATAAATCTGGTTGACCAATGAATACTCCATGAAGCCAACGATGTCAGGAACAACGGCTTCGGCACCTTCGCGTTCGATCGTGCCCACAACGTCGTTATTGGCAATTGGTGAGTACTTAACCAGGATTTCACCGACAACCCCAACCTTTGGCTTAACCACTTCATTCATCGGCAGATTGTCAAAGTCGTGGATGATAGCCTTGATGTTCTTGCGGAACATCCGGAAACTACCAGACTTGATATCCGGTTGAATCCGTTGCAACCATTCGTGGTGGAGCTTGTTTGCCGAGCCCTTGACGGCTTCGTAAGGTCGAGTCCGGTAAAGAACCCGTTCGAAGAGGTCCCCGTAGAGGAAGGCCACAGCTACCCGCTTCAGCAACGGTAAGGTAAAGGTAAAGCCTGGTGTATCTTCAACTCCCTGGTTACCCATTGACAATGAAACGATCGGCACTTGACCGAAGCCCGCGTCAGCGACCGCCTTCCGAATCAGCGGAATGTAGTTGGTTGCCCGGCAGCCACCACCGGTTTGGGTCATCATGATGGCCGTCTTGTTGACGTCGTACTTGCCAGACTGCAGTGCTTCAACCAGCTGGCCAATTGAGATGATAGCTGGGTAGCAAGCATCATTGTTAACGTACTTTTGACCTACATCAACGGCATGGTGGTCCTTGATTGGCATCTGCACGACGTTGTAGCCGGAAGCACGCAATGCCGTATCGATCATTCCAGCCTGGTGAATTGGCGACATCATTGGCAGGAGGATCGTGTAACCCTTTTGCTTCATGTCTTTAGTAAAGGAAACCGGCTTTGGTGCATCAGCCAACTTCTTCGGTTCGATGTGCCGTTCTTCACGTTCCTTAACAGCAGCCTTCAATGAACGCAGACGAATCCGAATAGCACCCATGTTAGTTCCTTCATCGATCTTCAGGGCCGTGTACAATTTGTTGTGACGTTCCAGAATTTCTTCGATCTGGTCGGAGTCGATCGCGTCGATCCCGCAACCGAATGAATTCAGTTGGACGAATTCAAGGTTTGGTGTCTTGGCAACAACCTTGGCGGCAGCGTAAAGACGGGAGTGGTACATCCACTGGTTGACAACCCGCAGTCCACGAACATTGCCCAAGTGTGAGATAGAGTCTTCAGTCAGGACATTAAAACCTTCTGAAGTCATGATCTTGGCGATCCCGTGGTTGATCTGAGGGTCCAAATGATATGGACGACCAGCAAGGACAATCCCCCGTTCACCGTTTTCACGCAGGGCGATTAGGGTTTCTTCACCGCGGTCCTGAATCTTCTTCTTAAAGTCGGCCAGAGCAGCATAACCGTCTTCCAGTGCTTCGCTGACTTCTTTTTCGGTCACGCCAAGGTCCTTAAAGCATTCGTACAGGTTCTTAGCCGTTGACTTATGGTCGGCTAAGTTCAGGTATGGGTCACGGTAGTCAACTTTACCATTGCGGATTTCGTCGACGTTGTTCTTGATGACCTGTGGGTAAGACTGCACGATCGGGCAGTTGTAATGGTTTTGGGCGTTCTTATCTTCTTCCCGTTCAAAAACGACGGCCGGGTAGAAGATCCGCTTGAAGCCGTGGTCAATCAAGGCTTGGATATGACCGTGAACCTGCTTAGCTGGGTAGCAAACCGTATCGGAAGGAATGGTTTCCATACCCTTCTGGTACTGACGTTCACTGCTCTTTGGGGAAAGGACGGCCCGGATCTTCAGCTTATTGAAGAAGGTAACCCATAATGGGTAATCTTCGTACATGTTCAATGCCCGTGGCATCCCGATCATCCCGCGAGTAGCTAACTTCTTCCGCAGTGGACGGTAAGAGAAGAGCAACTTGTACTTTTCCTCAACCAGGTTGATCTTACCATTTTCCTTGTGGGTATGGAGCTTCAGCCCCCGTTCAACCCCACGTTCACAACGGTTGCCAGTGACAAACTTCCGTCCGTCATTGACCGTCGTGATCGTCAGCAGACAGTTGTTTTCACAACCACCACAGTGACGGTGTTCCTTGGTCAGCTTAAGGTTAGCCATCTGGTCAACCGAAAGCATTTGGGTCTTATCACCCTTCTTGTAGGCGTGTTGAGCGATCAGAGCAACCCCGTAGGCACCCATCAGGCCGGCGATGTTTGGCCGAATGACGTCGACACCCGCGATCTTTTCGAAGGCCCGCAGAACAGCGTCATTGTAGAAAGTCCCACCTTGGCAGACGATGTGCTTCCCCATGTCTTCAGGTTTCCGCATCTTGATTACCTTGAAGAGGGCGTTCTTGATGATTGAAACGGACAGACCGGCAGAAATGTCACCGATCGTTGCCCCTTCCTTTTGTACCTGCTTAACCTTAGAGTTCATGAAGACGGTACAACGTGAACCGAGGTCACAAGGGTCTTTGGCCAATAATGCCTTCTGGGCGAAGTCCTTGATGTCATACTTGAGGCCCTTAGCAAAGGTTTCCAGGAAGGAACCACAACCAGAAGAACAAGCTTCGTTTAATTTAATAGTAGAAAGTGCCCCGTTCTTAACCTGCATCGCCTTCATATCCTGGCCACCGATGTCGAGGATGAAGTCGACGTCTGGTTGGAAGTAGTGGGCGGCACGGTAGTGAGCCACCGTTTCAACTTCGCCGACGTCCACGTTGAGGGCATTCTTAATCAGGTGTTCCCCATAACCGGTAACTGCAGCCTTACCAATCACAACGTCCTTTGGCAACTTGCTATGAAGATCGCGCATAATCTGTTCGGTCTTCTTAAGTGGATCACCATCGTTGCTGTCGTAGAAGGTGTACAGGATCTTCCGGTCTTCAGACATCAAAACAACCTTGGTCGTCGTCGAACCAGCATCGATCCCCAAGAAAGCAACGCCATGGTAGGATTGCAAGTCACGCGATTCCACCCGGTCTTTAGCGTGACGTTTACGGAATTCTGCCAGTTCTTCTTCGTTCTTGAAGAGCGGCTGTAGAGCGTGAGACGGTTTCAGCATGGAGTCGTCACCGTTCTTGATCAGCTTCAGCAAACCGTTCAAGCTGGTGACCGGCTGATCCTTAGCGTAGATTGCGGCACCCATGGCCACGAAGAGTTGTGGTGATTCTGGGAAGATAACCTGCTCCGGCTTCAGGTCCAGAGTAACGATGAACCGTTTCCGCAGCTGGTCCATGAAGTACAGCGGACCACCCAAGAAGGCGACGTTACCTTTAATCTTGTGACCGGCAGCCAGACCGGCGATCGTTTGGTTAACGACGGCCTGGAAGACACTAGCAGCGATGTCCTCTTTACGGGCACCATCGTTGATCAGGGGTTGAACGTCAGTCTTAGCAAAAACCCCGCAACGACTAGCGATTGGGTAGATGGTCTTGGCATCACGAGCCAACTTGTTCAAACCAGCCGCGTCAGTATCCAGTAAAGTGGCCATTTGATCGATGAAGGCCCCGGTACCGCCGGCACAGCTCCCGTTCATCCGTTGTTCCAGGGAATCGCCGAAGAAGGTGATCTTGGCATCTTCCCCACCGAGTTCGATTGAAACATCCGTCTGAGGAATTACTTCTTCAACCGTCTTGGTGCAGGCAATTACTTCTTGAACAAACTTCAGCTGCAAGAGATTGGCCAGGCCCATTCCGCCAGAACCAGTGATAGTGAATGAAATTGGGGTGTCGCCACCGATTTCTTCCACCGCTTCTTTTAATACTTTTTCACTTGCGTGTTTGACGTCAGAGTAGTGCCGTTCATAACGGGCAAACTTCTGGTTATCATCCTTATCAGTAATGACCAACTTGACCGTTGTCGAACCAACATCAATCCCGCCATATAGTCGTTCTTCGCTCATTCAAAAGCCTCCAACTGAATTTACATTGCTTCGTCAGTCAGCATTCACTGACCCATGTTGAAATTTATTTTAGCGCTAAGATCGGCAAAGTTGTCCGTCAATTTCCGGCACTTTGTCGGTTAGCCAACACTTTGTTGGTTAGTGTTGTATAATTAAAGAAAATGTAACATTTTGTAAAGGAGTGAGCGTAATGACTAAAAAAATGGATATCCGTGTCGTTCGGACGCGACAGAATATCATTCAAGCTTTTGTCGATTTAGCAAACGAAGAAGGAATCGATGTGGTAACCGTCCAGCAAATCGCGGACCGGGCAATGATCAACCGGGCCACTTTCTACGCTCACTTCACCGATAAAGACGATCTCTATGAACAAGTCTTTCGTTTAGCAATGGGAACTTTTTCTCCCCTGCGGGCGCCCGAATTATTCCGTCACGGCCACATCCAAGCTGAACTCGTTACGGAACGGCTGGCCGGCGTCTTCAAGGAAGTTAAACGGCAACGAAAGATTTTCCTGTTGATTCTGAATAACACAAATTCCACTAAACTCTTGGATCAATTAAAGCAGATGCTGAAATCTAATATTACCGGCGTCTTACTGAAACTCGGTATTCGTCGCAATAGCAACGTCCCGGCCGAACTGGTTCTCACTTACCTGGTCTCCACTTTCATCGGGGTGCTCCAGTGGTGGTTGAGAACAGACACCCGGATGTCAGCTAAACAACTGGCCAAGCTGTACGTCGAGCTGATGCGCAATGGGCACTTGAAGTTGGTGGGTATCAAAGTTGAATAAGAAAACAGAGCATGACGGGAAGCTAAGTAAAGCTTCTGATCATGCCCTGTTGTCGTTTGTAGTGAATTTAACCAATATGATTTTCCTTCAAAATAGCCGCAACATACTTATCTGCTTGCGGAGTTCGTTTCCACTCGTCCCAATGGTCCATATCTTCAGTCTGCATCTTATAGTGGGTATTTACGTAGTGTTCATACTTCTGCACCATTTGGGTATGCGGAATGTTAAGTTTCAAAATCCGTACTTCTTTGATAAAACCACGATCAGCTGCGAGTTCTGCCCGGCCATTATGGACCATATTGCCGATTTCATAATACTTAGTCCCATCCTTCCTAGTAATTTCTTCGATCATGTCTAAAACTTCGTGTTGTTCTTCCATTTTTTCACTCTCTTTCATTTCCATTATACATTGGCCAGTATCAACATTGTGAAGCCTTCATTTTCCTTTTACTTATTTCGCAGTATAATAGTAGTCGATGAACTATATGGGGAGATGTAATATTGAAAAAAAGAAGAATGGTGCTTGCTACAGCTGCCGTGCTAGCAACTGTGGCTCTAGGAACCAGCGCCAATGCCGATTCCCAAACTACTGCGCCGACTAATACTAATACAACGAGCACAACTGTCGTTGTCCAAAATCAGTCAGCAAAGAATAACCAAACGACAACTAGTCTAGATAATCAACAATTAGTCGCTTCCAATGCCCAAACTACATCGGCAACAAATTCTGATCAACAAACCAATCAAAATAGTCAAGCGACTAATACTAATCAGGTACACAAACGCCACAGGCCATTGCACCTGCGCCAGCAACTACTAGCAGTCGTCCACAAAATGGCTGGTACAAGGACAACAATAATACTTGGTACTTCTACCAAAATGGCCAAGCCTTTAATCGTGGTTGGTTCCAGTCACCATACAGTGGCACCTGGTACTACTTTTACAATAATGGCAAGGCAGCTTCTGGTTTAACTCGTATTAATAATCAAACCTTCTACTTTGATCCATCTAACGTCTGGACTGACACCGGTTGGCAAAAGATCAATGGATCATGGTATTACTTTGATCCATACCATGACGGCAATTATGGAGCTGCCAAGACGGGCTGGCAATTAATCAATAACAGCTGGTATTATTTCAACAACCAAGGTGCGGCTGAAACTGGTTTCCAGTACATTAATGGTCAGCGTTATTACATGGACCCTACTAATGCTTGGATGAGAACCGGTTGGATTAGCGTTAATGGCACCTGGTACTATGCTTTTGGCAGCGGTGCACTAGCTCGTTCCGGCTGGCAACTCATCAACCGCAGCTGGTACTACTTCAACAACCAAGGTGCGGCTGAAACTGGCTTCCAGTACATTAACGGTCAGCGTTATTACTTTGATCCTGCTAACGCTTGGATGAGAACCGGTTGGATTAGCGTTAATGGCACCTGGTACTATGCTTTTGGCAGCGGTGCACTTGCTCGTTCTGGCTGGCAACTCATCAACCGCAGCTGGTACTACTTCAACAACCAAGGTGCGGCTGAAACTGGCTTCCAAACTATTAACGGTCAAGAATATTACTTCGACCTCAATAACGCTTGGATGAAAGTTGGCTGGTTCTTAGTTAATAACACTTGGTACTATGCCTTTGGCAGCGGTGCTTTAGCACATTCTGGCTGGCAGCTGATCAACGGTTCATGGTACCTGTTTAACAACTACACCATGGATGCCAATGGATTCTTCACGGACAATCAGAAACGGACATATTACCTCGACGGTGCTGGTCACTACAAGACTAACGCTTGGTTACCGATTAACGGACACTGGTACTTTGCTCAAGGCGACGGTTCCTTAGCTGATACCGGCTGGTACTGGTGCAATGGCGCTTGGTACCTTTTCCGGGCACACCGGATGCTGACTGGCTGGCAAACAGATAGTCAAGGACGTCGATTCTACATTAACAATAGTGGCCATTATCTGACTGGTCGTTTCAATGTTGATGGCAAGTGGTACTATGCTGATAACAGCGGTGCTGTTCGCTAAAATATTGAATAAATACAATAAATTAGGATTTCCGAACTGTTCACGCAATTCGGAAATCCTTTTTTATACAAAAAGCATGGTTCGCGATGCGGACCATGCTTTTGTTATCTTTTTGTCTTTATTCAGCTTTGACGACTTACCGCCATTCAGCACGTGCCGGACGGTAAACGTATTGGGTAGGATGACCAGCGTAGTTCCAGTATTGATTGTAGTCAATTTCATTTACAGCTTGTCCACTCCGACCATTGGTGTAATTGGATACAGCAATGCATTGTGGATCGTTGCCGAAGGTTGAAATAACCATTGCAACGTTGTCAGAACCATATGGATCCCAGAGTACAACATCACCGTGTTGAACCTGGTAGCGTCCGGTTCCCTGATATACTTGCTGGTAACCATTAGCAACTAAGTAGTTGCCAAGTTCATCAGTGCGGTACAAATGACTATATGCACCACACCCCGAATCACGCAGTGCTTGGGTCATTGCACCAGCAGAGTTAGCAGTACCATCACTACCGTTGCGAGACCCACCATTAGCTCTGTAAGTCAAACGGCCCATCCGAGAACGGAACCAGTTAATCAAGCGAGCGGAATAGTTAGCAAGGGTCCCGTCAGCATTGAAGTAGTAACGAGCACCATTAATCGTTTGCCATCCTGTGACCATCACACCACTAGCATTGAAGTAGTAGTCAGCCAATTGACCACCGTTCCAGCTCAATGAAGCCCACCGGTTAGCGTACATGTTGGCATTGGTTGAATCAAAGTAGAACCAACGGTTGCTGCCATTCCATGAAATCTGTTGCCAGCCAGTCTGGGCGGCCCCTTGGTCATTGAAGTAGTACCAGTTGTTGTTAATATATTGCCAGCCAGTTTCGGCATTGCCATTGTTAGCAAAGTAATACCAACTAGTGACACCATTATAAGGCAAACGTTGCCAACCGGTCAGTGCACGGCCGGTGTTTGGATCAATGTACTGGTGACCAGTCCAACCCGTGGATACACGGTGGTTAACAACCGTAATCAATGTACCATTGGCTAAGGTGTATGAACCATTTGCCAGCGATGACAGGTCAACAACACCATCAGCACCTACCGTCAAATGAACGTTGCTGACATCGATGGCTGATCCATCAGCTGCGACACCACGTGTCAACGTAATGGTTTCAGTGTTCAATGAGCCACCATCACCAGAGAAGTCCATCAAGTGACCATTCTCTACAAAGATACCAGTTTCCTGTGCACCAGAGGCGTTGAAGTAGTAGTGAGAACTGCCAATCCGCGTGTTACCAGTTGCCATTTGACCGAAGTTAGCGCTGTTCGGATCAGTGAACATGTAGTAGCGACGGCCATTGATCGTCTGCCAACCGGTCATAATCGAAGCATAGTGACCATCATGGTTTGGATCCATGTAGTACCAATGACCACCTACTAAGTTCCAACCACCGTTTAACATCCAAGCATTGGTTGGGTCGAAGTAGTACCAGTAATTACCAACGGCCTGTAAACCGCTGTATGACTGACCATTTGAGGTGTTGAAGTAGTACCAGCGACCATTGATGGCTTGCCAACCGGTCAATGCTGCACCAAAGCTGCCATTATGGTTTTGGTTAAAGTAGTACCAGTGACCATTGATGTGTTGCCAGCCAGTCAGCATCCAAGCATTCGTTGAATCGAAGGCAAAAGTCTGATTGCCAATTTGGTGAACACCAGTGTAGGCAGCAGCGGTGTCAGTATTGAAGTAATACCATTGACCATTGATGACTTGCCAGCCAGTCAGGGCTGCGCCATAAGTGCCTTGGTTACCACGATTGAAGTAATACCAAGTACCGTCGACACGTTGCCAACCGGTCAACATCCAGGCATTGTTTGTATCAAAAGCATAGGTCTGGTTGCCAATTTGATGAATTCCCGTGTAGGCAGCAGCAGTGTCAGTATTGAAGTAATACCAACTACCACCGATTAATTGCCAACCAGTCAAAGCTGCACCATAAGTTCCTCGATGACTTGGATTGAAGTAATACCACGTACCATTGATACGTTGCCAGTTAGTATCCATGGCACCAAAGTAACCATTATGGTTTGGATTCAAATAGTACCATTGACCATTGATTTGTTGCAATCCAGCTTCCATCGTGGTGTCTGTTGGATTGAAGTAGTACCAATGGCCACCCAACAATTGCCAGTTCCGTAAAGCCCAGGCGTTCGTTGGATCAAAGTAGTACCAGTATGAACCATGGTTGTTGGCACCACTCACTGCTTGCCAGCCAGTATCTGCCCAAGCATTTTGGGGATCAAAGTAATAAACATTGCCATTGATAGCCATCAAACCTGTTTGAGCCCGACCATCATTAGTGCTGAAGTAGTACCAACGGCCATTGATTCGCTGCCAACCGGTACGAGCAACACCGTTGGCAAAGTAGAACCAGCTATTATCAGTTTGTGACCAACCATTAGTAACGGTGTTAGTTGCGTCACTGCCCCAAACAATGTTACCGTCAGCATTACGTTCCATTTCTGAAGCTAAAGAATTAGTAGCCGTGCTCCGCGGAGTTTGCGGTGCGGAGGAGCTTGCAGCACTACTGGATGCACTAGTGCCAGATTGACCAGAGCCACTATTGGTAGTTGAAGAAGTACCACTTTGGTGGGCTGATGAGTTATGTCCACTAGCTGCATTGCTGTTGGCATTTGATGAAGATGCATGTGACGTAGTCCCACTATTAGCATGACTCGTCGTTTCAGCCGAACTGCTTGCTGCAGAAGTGCCAGTTGTTGATGAAGCATGACTAGCAGAAGCTGTGCTCGAGCTAGTAGCCGATGAAGAAGTGCCAGATGCAGCGTGACTTGCTGCTGTAGAACCTGATTGACTTGCACCAGAAGCAGCCTGGTTTGCTTGGTCAGCAGCCGGAGCTGGTACGGTTACTTGTGCATTAGCATTGACCTGGTCGGCGTTGGCCACTGCTGAACCTGCTGCAACACCAAAGGCCACGATCATTGCCGTTAACCATAATTTACCTGCTTTATATAACTTGTAATGTTCTTTTCTCACGATTTGACCCTCCATAAAAAAACTGGATAAATCTGAACTAATTATAAAACCTTGACGTTAAGATTGAAAGCGAATCATCTGCTATAAAAGTGCTTATAGACGTGCTGTCAACTTCACATCCGGGTACTTTTGCTTGAACCAATTTTCCGCAAAGTCATTTTCAAAGAGGAATAGCGGCTGGTCGTTAATGTCCTTGACCAACATATTCCGGGATGACGCCATCTTCGGGTCCAGTTGGTCTGGATCAACCCAGCGAGCGGTCTTATGACCCAATGGTTCCATAATGACTTCTGAATTATATTCATTCTTCATCCGGAACTGGAAAACTTCAAATTGCAGCTGACCGACAGCCCCAAGGATGTAGTCGTTCGTACCCCAGGAACGATAAAGTTGGACGGCTCCTTCCTGAACCAACTGGTTGATTCCCTTGTGGAAGGACTTTTGCTTCATCACGTTCTTGGCATTGACGCGAACAAAGAGCTCCGGCGTAAACTGTGGCAGCTTTTCAAATTTGATGTCCTTCTTACCGGTATAGATGGAATCACCAATTTGAAAATTCCCGGTGTCATAAAGACCGATGATATCACCAGCCACCGCCTTATCGACGTTTTCCCGGGTATTGGCCATGAATTCAGTCACGTTGGAAAGCCGTAGCTTTTGCTTGGTCCGCTCCAAGGTGACATCCATCCCCTTGTCGAATTCACCAGAGCAAATCCGCACGAAGGCGATCCGGTCACGGTGGCGTGGGTTCATGTTGGCCTGAATCTTGAAGACGAAGCCGGAAAATTCGGGATCCAGCGGCTCAATCGGGTCACCATCTTCTTGTTTATGTCCTGTCGGGGCCGGAGCAAATTTGAGATAAGTTTGCAGGAAAGTGCGAACCCCGAAGTTCGTCAATGCCGAGCCAAAGAAGACGGGCGTTTGGTCCCCAGCAGCGATTTTATCCGGATCGAACTGGTTACCAGCCGCTTCCACCAACTCCATGCCGTCGACGGCTTCCTGCCAAGCACTATCGTCAGCCAACGGATTGTCACCGTCAACCTGACCATCATCTTTCAGCGGCAGGTAGGGATTCTTTTCGTCCTGAGGGTGCGTTAAGGCGACGCGCTTGTTATAGCGGTCGTAGATTCCCATGAAGCCCCGACCCATGCCGATCGGCCAGTTCATCGGGTAGGTTTCAATGCCAAGGACGTCCTCGACTTCGTTACAAAGGTCCAGCGGATCACGGGAATCACGGTCCAACTTGTTCATAAAAGTAAAGATCGGAATACCCCGCATCTTACAGATCTTGAACAGTTTCTTGGTCTGCGGTTCGATCCCCTTTGCTGCGTCGATCACCATCACAGCCGAATCGACGGCCATCAGGGTCCGGTAAGTATCTTCGGAGAAGTCCTCGTGCCCTGGCGTGTCCAGGATATTGATCCGCTTACCTTCAAAGTCGAACTGCATCACTGAACTGGTAACGGAAATCCCACGCTTTTGTTCAATGGCCATCCAGTCGGACTTGGCGAAGTTACCGGTCTTACGGGCCTTAACCGTTCCGGCTTGCCGCACCACCCCACCAAAGAGCAGCATCTGCTCAGTAATCGTCGTTTTACCGGCGTCTGGGTGTGAAATAATGGCAAAAGTGCGCCGTTTATTAACAGCCTTAGCTAAGTCTTGTTTGCTTGTCATAATATTCCTTTCTAATAATGATGTCTGTTTCGACATTTAAAATTAATTTCAATTAACGGGTACTTATTAGGTAGAACTAATTAATTATAGAAAGTTTCCCGATCGATGTAAATATCATCGCTCACAGATCCTTGACAAAGTGAGCAGCTCGCTCCTAATATATTGATGTGTTCAAAATATAGAAAGAAGAATTAAAAATGAACAGAGCATCCCTGATCGTACTGCAAGCACTGATCCTCCACCCTGATTTCACCCAACGCGAACTATCTGACCAACTCGGTTTTTCGCTGGGTAAGGTTAATAACGCCATTAAAAACTTAAAAGAAACAGGCATCTTAGCTAATGACCACCAGCTCACCGCCAAGGGACAGCAATTAATCAAAGCTCACCGTCCCCAACACGCGGTCATTCTCGCCGCTGGTTATGGCATGCGGATGGTTCCGATCAACACCGAGCAACCTAAAGGGCTCTTGGAAGTCCATCACCAGACGCTCATCGAACGGCTCATTGACCAGCTACACGCTGGCGGTGTCAACCAGATTGACGTCGTCGTCGGTTTTATGAAGGAACATTTTGAGTTTCTCAGCGACCAAGCGGGGATTAACTTAATCGTCAATTCCCATTACCACGACCGCAACAATCTCTATTCTTTATCGTTGGTCGATCCGCAGCACTTAAGCGACGCTTATATCATCCCCAGCGATATCTGGTTTCAGAACAACCCGTTTCGCAAATGCGAACTCTATCCCTGGTACATGGTCAGTGACCACATCACCAGCGGTCAAGAATGGTACTCCACGAAGGCGCACACATTTAAAGCTGCTGATGATCAACACTTAGGTAACGTTCCGGTTGGCCTGGCTTATTTGACTGCGGGTCTGGCTAAATCGTTAGCTACCCAGCTAAACAAAGATGCGGCCAATCCCCAGTGCTTCAATGATTTCTGGGAACACTCCCTCGAAGAATCTACGTGGAGACAGATGTCTAGCCGCATCATTGCTGATACGGACTTTGCTGAAATCAATACCTATGAACAACTGCTCAACCTCGACGCTAACTCTAACCACCTCAACAGTGAAGCAATTGATATTATCACCAAGACACTAGGCATTAAACGGCACGACATTCACCACATCACCGTGATGAAGAAGGGGATGACCAACCGCTCGTTCATGTTTACCGCTGGCGCCCACCGTTACATCATGCGAATCCCAGGTGCAGGAACCAACCAACTGATCAATCGCCAGCACGAAGCTGCCGTCTACCAGGCGATCCAGCCACTGGCAATCTCCGAACCAGTCTTGTACATCAATCCCCGCAATGGTTACAAGCTCAGCCGCTTCATCCCCCATTCACGTAACTGTGACGCTAATAACTGGGATGATGTGCAGCGTTGCATTGACTTGCTGCATGACTTCCATAATCGGGGAGTCAAAGTCGACCACCAATTCGACCTCTTCGACCAGATCGACTTTTACGAAGGGCTGCGTCACGGTCAACCGTCAGCTTACCGTGATTATGACCAGGTTAAGGCAGCCGTCCTGGCATTGCGTTCCTTTATCAAGGAGCACCGTGACCAGTGTACCCTCTGCCATATCGACGCTAACGCCGATAACTTCTTATTTGCTAAACAGGAAGACGGGAGAGAAAAGCTGCACCTGATCGACTGGGAATACGCGGGGATGCAGGACCCTCACCTGGATATTGCCATGTTTGCGGCTTATTCGATGTATGATCGTGCATCCGTCGACCACCTGATCGATTGCTACTTCCACAACGACTGCCCAGAGGATATCCGCACCAAAATCTACGCTTACTTAGCAGCTGCGGGCTTGCTCTGGAGCAACTGGTGTGAATACAAACAGACACTGGGGCTCGACTTTGGCGAATACTCGATTGCCCAATACCGCTTTGCCAAAAACTACTCGCAAATTGCTGCTCAACGCATTAAGGAGGCACAGTCCAATGACTAACCATGTAAACAATGCCATTATCATGGCCGCCGGTTTCGGCACCCGAATGCGACCGCTCAGTTTAGAAACCCCGAAACCGCTGATTGAAGTGGGTGGTCAGCCGATGATCGAATCTGTTATCAACGCCCTTCACCAAAATGGCATAAGTGAAATTTACGTCGTCGTCGGATACCTCAAGGAAAAGTATGACTATCTGCCGCATAAATACAGTGATGTTCACCTAATCGACAACCCATACTATGCCAAAGCCAACAACATTTCATCACTGTACGTGGCTCGTGAACACCTTAATAACACCATCATTCTCGACGGCGACCAGTTGATCAACAACCCCGCCGTCCTCCAACCTGATTTTGAGCGTTCTGGTTATAACTGTGTCTGGACACCAGGCCACACCGACGAATGGCTACTGACGGTCAGCGATGACAAAGAAGTCATCCACTGTGACCGTGATGGTGGCGAGCACGGTTGGCGTCTCTACAGCGTCTCACGCTGGAATCAGCAGGATTGCCAAACGCTGCGACATTGTCTTGTCAGCGAATTTAAGAAAAAACAACACACCGACATCTACTGGGATGACGTTGCCATGTTCTGCTGCCCGGACCAGTTCCACCTCACCGTCTACCCGATGCAGCTCGGTGACGTGCGGGAAATTGACCGCCTCGAGGACTTAGTCAAACTCGAACCACGTTACCAGCATTTCCTCGATCTCAAAAAGAAGGAAGCCCATGATGAACAAGCATAATTTGCGCCATCAATTAAACATTCCGGCGATGGGAGCGCCGATCGCAACGATCATCCTCCTCTGCCTGATTTTCTTGACGTGGCCGCTACAATCTAACAAAGTCCTGCAGACAATCAGATATTTCCTGGGAAATAAGTTGATGAATTTCTACCTCTGGGTAGCGATCATCTTCCTGGTTGCCAGCATCGCGGTTGCCTGCTCGAAGTATGGGAAAATCCGTCTAGGGAATGATGATCACCCACGTTACCCGACCTGGCGCTGGGGAACAATGATCTTCACCTCGACCATGTCGGCTGACGTGATTTTCTATTCTCTCTGCGAATGGGCAATGTACGGCAACGACCCCTACATTCGGCAACAACCGCACGGTCTCCGCGATCTCAGCCTGACTTATTCCCTGTTCCACTGGGGACCGCTCGCCTGGGGATTTTACATCATGCTGGCCGTGGCTTTTGGCTATATGCTACACGTCAAAAAGGATAATCAGCAGCGTTTTTCAGAGGCTTGCCGCCCGTTGATCGGTCGCTGGGTTGACCACTTGCCCGGACGAATCATCGACTTCATCGCGATCGTCGCCCTGGTTGCCGGAACCGCGACAACCTTCTCCATGTCGATGCCGCTTTTGTCGGCTGCCATCAGTAAGGTCTTCGGTATCCACGACGGTCTTTACCTGTCGATCATCATGCTGCTTCTGGTCGCCACCATCTACACCGTCACCGTTATCTTTGGGACGAACGGAATCGCCCACCTGGCTACTATCTGTTCTTTTTTCTTTCTGGCTCTCATTCTTTATTTCTTCCTGGCTGGCGGTCAGGAAGGATTTATTATCCACAACGGTGCTCACTCTTTAGCTAGCCTAGTTAAAAATTTCCCAGCGATGGCTGCCTTCACCGGTCCCGCCATGAAGCGACACTTCATGCAAAACTGGACCGTCTATTACTGGTCTTACTGGATGGTCTGGAGTGTCGCAACACCGTTTTTCATCGCCATGATCAGCCGGGGACGTACTATCCGCAACGTCGTCTTCGGCGGTTACTTCTGGGGACTGGCCGGTACTTATATTTCATTTTTGTCTCTGGGTGGTTACGGCATCAGCCAACAACTGAGTCATCACGTTCACGTCTTGCAAGACGTTGCTAATCACGTTCCCTACGCCCAGTCAATTATTGCAGTTTTTCAAACCCTGCCGTTTCCGAGCTTAGCGTTGATCTTGCTTGTCCTAACCATGGTTGGCCTTTACTCAACCGTTTTTGACGGGATTACGATGGTCGTCTCCGCCTATTCTTACCACTACCTTGCCCCTGAAGATGAGCCAGATAAGCGGGTGCGCGTTTTCTGGGCAATTACCTTTATTCTGATGCCAATTGCTTTGATCTTGATGCACGGTTCTATTTACGATCTGCAATCGGTTGCTATCATCGCCGCCTTGCCGATCGGCATTGTGATGTTGATGATTTTAATGTCGTTCTTTAAGGATATAATAGAAACAAATCAAGGGGACGGGAGGCAAAAGTAGTGAAACGCATTCGCAACAACTTGATTAGTGGGATTTTATTGTGGTGGACTCTTACCGCCATGATTTTCTGGACTAATCACCCTGGCATCATTCAATATCCGGGTGGGAGTCTCCATGCAGCAGCTGGACAAATTCTTCATGGGGCCATGCTAATCGGAATTGATCTATTAGTATTGTCTTTAGGACGAGTCGCTCAACAGCAAAGGGCCAAATCACTAATCAGTGATGGCATCCAATCATGGATGATTATCGTGTTGACAGGGATTGTAGCAACTTTAGTTCTCGCCCTTCACCGTATCTTTAGCCTGACCAACTTTTACCAGGCCTTATTCCCGTTACTCCACAACACCTATCCTTTGCTCAGCGGAGTTTTCCTGGGCCTGTTAATAATGGTGTTGATGGATAATCATTTCAAACAAACTCGCATGTCCACTGCTTTCCTGCTTTGGTTGCTACTCATTATTCCCTTTGTCTTTGGTATCAATATGTTCCACTGGAATTCAGGGAATAATCCGCTGCTGTACACCGTTCTCTTCTTATTAGGTGATGTCGCACCACAATGTAATGATCAACATCATCACATTGGCAGAGTTGTTTTTGTTGGAATCGCTGGATTGATTTTGATGGGGTTAATGCCCGCTATTTCGACACTAATTCATAGTGATTCCAGTACAGCTGCCCGTTTTACGACGCTAGCCAGTCCCTTGCTGGTCTATGTCTCTTGGGCCATTATTCAGATGCCATCGTTTCAGCAAACATCATCCAACTTTCCAAACCTATTAAACTGGTTATCCGCTGCCTTAGCTCTAACAACCAACCCTGCGATGAAAACAGAATGTCAAAATTTTCTCAACGGTCATGCTGGCAGTTCAACTACTAAGCTTTTAGTTGTATCTTTTGTCCTAGCTCTAGCCTTTGCCATTGCAGGTGGATGTTGGGATTTGATCTTAACCTGGTTATCTCAACGCTGCCGGTTAAATACCCGACTCCATGGCTGGATCAAGCCGCTTGATCTAGATCAACCGCTTCCCTGGATCAGCCGCCAACGTGTTAGCTTACAGCAATGGTTATTCAAACATCGACCAACACTGATCGCACTAATCGTCGCCTACTGCCTATCCATTCTTTCTTTTCTTTTGATGAACAACAGCTGGCGGATTACTCCTAACGTCGGCAGTTCGCACAATATATTCCTGCTGACCTTTTTCCAGTGTCAACCGATGATCATCCTGACGACGATCATTCTCTTTGCTTTTAACATGTTTCTTTGGGCAATCACCAGACACTATTTTGTCGGTGTCATGGTTTCCGATGCACTGATGATTATCTGGATTTTTGCGAACTGGATGAAGATTCGTGCACGCAATGAACCAGTGATGCCTTCTGAACTCAAAATGGTGAGTGTCTGGGGCAGTCTCATTCAAATGACCGGTCTTGCGACTATCATTACCGTCATCATCCTGATAATCATCTTAATTGCCATAATCATTGTGTTGGAAAGGCAGCATGGGCAACAGGCGCCAAAGCGTTGGGCCAGTATCGCCGCAATTCTCATTTTGCCGCTCATTCTTCTATCTAGTGTGCGCTGGAACCACCAATCTTCTGTTTTCCACACTATTTTGTCGGGATCTGGGGATGACCCGATGTTTTACAACCAGCTATCAGGTGCCCGGGTTAACGGTCCTGTTGTTCAGTTTTTGAACAATATCGACATCACCGTCATGAATCGACCACACGGTTATTCCAAAGCCGCAATGATTAAAATCCGTAGACGCTACCAGACTAATGCTCGGCAAATTAATGAGGGACGGACCAACAAATTGTCCCAGCAAACAATCATTTTTAATCTCAGTGAATCACTAGCTAATCCACGCCGTGTTCCTGGCGTTCACATGGCCAACAATCCACTGCCTAAAATGGACCGAATTAAACAAGCTAACACTAGTGGCCTGATGATCAGTTCTGGCTATGGTGGAGGAACGGCTAACATGGAATACATGACGCTGACTGGCTTCGCTTTAGCCAACTTTTCACCAACTTTGCCAACCCCTTATACACAGTTAGTCGGCTCGTTAGCAAATAATCCATCAATTGTTGGCTCTTTCAAACACTCAACTGCTATTCACCCTTACCTCGGCACATTCTATAATCGTGAGCAAGTCTACCAGAAATTTGGCTTTCAACGTTTTTACCATCTCAACGGCAGTTACCCGATCAGGCATCAACAACGCATTGACCGCAGCCCTTACCTGTCTGATCAAACAGCCTATGCTAATGTGATGGATCAGTTGAAACGGCAGCATCATGGGCAGTTCATTCAACTAGTGACAATGCAAAACCATTTCCCATATACCCAGAACTTCTACAATGGCCACCACCAATTTAAGGCCACTGCAGATGCGGGTACGAACATCAATGCACTAGAAGATTACAGTGTAGGCATTCATCACACTGATTCTGCCGTCAAGACTTTCCTGCAACGGATCGATAGGATTCAGCGGCCTATCACCATCGTTTTCTACGGTGATCATCTACCAGGTGGCATCTATGGCAACAGTTTGCAGAAAGACGGTTTGAAACTTCACGAAACGGACTACTTCATTTATTCCAATCGCTACGCCAGAAATCACGGTGCCCACCAAAAGATGTTAAAAACAGTCGGCTTTGTCGACCCCAACGATTTTATTGCAATGGTTGCCCAGCAAACCAACTCTAAAGTGGACTGGTACCAAGCTATGTTGACACATATTTGGAAGCAGCTACCGGCCTTTGCTCTCAACACGGAGCAATCATCTACCAATAGCTACAACACTAATGCCCAATTTATTAACCAGCATGGAAAAATTGTTAATTCACGCCACTTTAATAAGCAGCAAAAACAACTGTGGCATGACTACCAGTTGGTTCAATATGATGTCACGGCTGGTCACCATTATTTGATAAGAAATGGCCAACTCAAATAATAGAAAATAGTTCGACCCTCTCGGTTGCAGTGCAGCTGAGAGGGTCGTTTTTGTCCAATTTATTTTAATGTTTTAATAATTCGCTTAATTTCTTTTTCGGTTAGTTGATCTCTAAAATAATCTTGCAATCGATCCTTAATAGCTTCCTCGTTGTAACCTTTTCTCTTTAAATTCTGGGCAACGGAAACAGCCATTTGCAACTTGCCTTCCGTTTTGCCTTTTTTCAAACCTTCTTGCCGAGCATCATACATCTTCAATGCCATATCCATAAAATCACGCTCCTTCACTGGATCTCTTTTGACTGCTGCAATATCTTTCAAAATTTGTTCACCAAAACTGTTGCCTTGAACTGTAAGACCATTCATCAAGGCAAAGAAACTGCTTAATTCAGGTGTGACTCTCCCCAACTTGCCTGCCGAGTTTAATAGAAGAACTTTTGCATCTGTATTCAACTTAAGTGCCGGTTCCTCATCACAACGCAATTGTAAAGTATAACGTCGCAATTGCTTATCAAAAGGATCAAACGGACACAAGAAAATGACATAGGAACGCTTAATATTGCCATATGACATTCCGCTAACTAATGAATCCATATCAATTTTAGATTGATAGTAGCGGATCCGCTCACCCAAATCTTTTGGGCGAGTCACCTGCATTTCCACGTCATATACACGCTCAACTTCATCTTCAGCAAACACATCCAATCTGACCCCGTGTTGATCGTATTGATCTCGGATGTCCTTTTGGGTGTTAATTAGCTTAACTCGTTGAATATGCAATTCCGGCAATATTGCTCGTAATAAATCACGACAATTATTACCCAGATGCATAACATTACCAAAGATAAAATCATTAGTAATGCCTGCTTGCCGCCACTGTTTAAGTGCAAACTGTGTCATCTTCGTTACCCCAATTATACTATTTTGCTCAGATTTTCTGGTAGCCAAAAATCAGCTAAAATCCTTCTATAAAATAGATACGAGGAAAACAATTACGATGATGCTAAATAATTGCATTTTTATAAATACAAATATACCCCTTAGAACTGCACTCTAACCAAAGTGTTCACTCTAAGGGGCATTATAAGGTGTTAGTCATAATCTTTTAGTTGAAATGATTTTAAATTGTGTTTTCACCTTCTTTCCATGTATCACGTGCAACAAACGGTTCAGTGGTTTGTTTGCTAATAAAGTTGAAGAAATGAACTTTATCTCCCCAATCATCAGGATTACCAAAATCCAACTCTTTCAAATTACGGTTGTCATAGGTATAAGCAAATAATTTCTTCTTTTTAATATCATAGCCTGATGTGTATTGCGTCCAGGCATAAATAGTCTTCTCGCCATCAGGTATTCTGAGCGACCCCTTTGGTGTGTTAACAGCAGTTAGCATTTGGAAAATTTGGTTTAATGTTTTATCATCATCAAAATGATCTGAAAGGAGCTTTACAAAGGCCGCACGTAAGAATCGAGATTCAGGTTTGTAGTCGGCAGGAATACCAACCAATCCACTAGTACTTTCTCCCAATTTAATGTCATCAATTGGTTCATCATTTTGATATTTGTACGAACGTTTAGTAGTACGCTCCAACCAAGTTTTGACGTTATTAAGATGCCAGTCGAATGTCGGAGCGTTTGTAAATACACCTACTGTGTTTTTAAAGAATCTAAAACCATTTGGAATAGATGGTTCAACAACTAATGAATTACCGTCAGGATCAATGAATACACAGTGCTGAGGAACAGACATTCCCATCATAGGTCCTGGTTCATTAGTAACTCCTACATCTTTATTTAAATGTTCCTGTATCTCTGTCAGACTGCCATAATGAGTCAAAATCCACGTACAAATTTCTTCTCCTCGAATTGGTACTTTACCGCTTGCTTTAATTTCAGAAGTCGGAACGTATTTATAGAAATGATCAAAATAAAACGAACCACCGCAAATGCCATTTTCATTGATTCCATCTAAAACCACAGGGTGCTTATGTAAGTCGGCTGCCCAAGCGATACCCATTACAGCTTTGCTTGTTGTAAAGGGGGTATAAGTACTTGTCATTCTATAATTACGTGGAATTTTAATACCCGAGTATTCAAAATGTTGTTCAAAATCTTGAGTTCTTGCCCAATATGGATTCCCTTGAGTACTTTTTAATTCAATGCCTGTACAAGCCATAGCTAAACCCTCCTTTAATCATTTAAAGTGTTAGGTTTCCGAGATGGAATCATCGCAATCCCGGCACCAATCAGCGCAACCAAAGCACCCAATACAGTTACAACATAGACATGAGCACCAAGTTGAGGAATGAGTAAATCCATCAACACTGATCCGATTAGCTGACCAGCAGTGGAAGCTAATCCTAAAAGAAGCAATCCTAAACCACGAACTAACAAAGCCATAAGGCCAATTGATAATAATCCTAAAGGACCGCCAAGATACATCCACCAAACATGTGGCAATGCAAAGTAAGCTTGTCCCATGGCCATCCGAATGAGCAAGATAATTGTTAAAACAGAAAATCCTACAATAAAGTTCCAAGTAACAGAGACAAGCATTGATCCAGTGGCTTTACCAACAGCTGAATTACCTGCGGGTTGCCACCCAGCTAACAAACCAGCAATAAATGGCAAAACAGCTAAACCAATGACCTTTGGTGCCTGCCAATTTGGTGATACAACCAAGACAGTCGCTGCAATGGCACAGATAGCACCCATGATACGTACAAAGTTAAACGGTTGCTTCAAATCAACCCCGATTCCAAAACGGTCACATAACAGACCTGAAATAACTAAACCAGAAATTAACGTTGTTTGAAAAGTTGCTACACCTAAGGCTGAAGCTGATGCACCTTCAGAAAATACAACCATGGCACCACAAATACCAGCAATCCAGTTCCACCACGGCATTTGTTTTGATTTCATTAGACGTGGAATAGAAGCAAACTGTTGACGAGTTGATTTACGGGCCAAAATAATAATTGCCATGACTACAAGCCCGGATCCAAATGATATAACTGCAGTAGCATTCCCATCACCATGTAATGTTTTGCCCAGTTGGCCATTGACAGCAGATTGCATTGGAGAAAGCATACCTGCTAAGATTGTGGCTAATACTAACAACGGGATGGCAAATTTCTTTTTTGTCGACATCTTTTCACTCATGATAAAACCTTCTTTCACAGTTAATTAACATTAGCTAACCAATCTATGCAACGAGAGAAGAATTTTCCATAACCACTCCAATTCATAAACTCTTCAGGTGCCCAGTGAGGAGCAATATCGCTAGCATATGCTAACGTTTTTCCTTTTCCAACTTTACGAATAACTAATAGTGGTGATTTATTTACCGTCATTAGTACTTTGCTATCCGGCTTTACTTGAAGTTCTTGATAGCCAAGTATATCTGGAAATTCACCTAATCCTTTTGTGATATTGCTGTCTTCCTTGACTAATGGTTTGACACCTTGTGGCATTTCACAACGATCATCATAAGGTAAAACATTCACCGGAAGTATGTCTTCAATTGGTGTGTTGTGGTAATGAGCTTTGCCTTCAAATCCACCAAATGACAAATATCCGCCAGCCATCATCAATGAGCCTCCGTTAATGACCCACTTTTTCAATAAATCTAAGCGATTTACTGTGGTATGTCCCTCATCAAATACACGATGTGAAAGCAAAAATGAGTTTGATCCAATATCTGAAAGAATAATTACGTCATATTTATTGAGCTCATCCATAGTCCAAGGAAATTGCTCTTGAACATTATGAGCAAATAAGTGAGTTACCTGATGCCCATTTTTTTCTAATTCGTCAATTAAATGATCACAACCACTTTCTAACTTTGAACTTGTAAAGGAGTCATATCCTTTATATTCAGTCGTTGATACAATCCAAGATTCACCGGCTAATAATACCTTTGCCATAATTAACCACTTCTTTGATATAAACCCTATTGTGCCAATTGGTAAAGCGCTTTAGCAATTTTGCAAAAAATAATGATTGTTTGTATTACTGAACTGTAATCCTTCAATAAAGCGGAATAGTATCACTTGCTAAACCGCTTTATCATTTACAAACAATCATCTTTCAATTACAAGTATACCACTTTTCCACTATAATGTAAGCGCTTTTAATTTTTATTTTTCCTAACACTTCTTCTAACGATTAATTTGGGTTTTATAATGATATGTTTATATGAGTTAACTTTTTTGTTAATCTTTTGGATTAGCTGAGTTGTTGCTTCATTTACCATTAAACTCAATTCTTGATCAATAGAGGCTAAAGGCACTTGGGTAAATGCATCAGTTGGGTCATTATCAAAGCCAATCAAAGAATATCTATCAAATATATCTAAATGATGCTCATTAGACCACTTAATTAATCCAAAAATCATCATGTCACTTGAACTAACAATTCCTGTAATTTTTGGATTATTAAAAATTTGAGGTGCTGCTCTATATCCACTCTCTATAGAGTAATCTCCTTTATAAACTAAATTGGGATCAAATTGCAAATTGTTCTTCTTTAGAGTATCTAAATATCCCCTATAACGTTCGGGTGCATTGACATACTTATCTTTACCCTTTATAAACGCAATTTCTCTATGACCTCTATCAATTAAACATTGAGTTGCAAGCTGAGCTCCCAAATAGTTGTCAAAATTGATAGTAGTAACCTTCATGTCACTACTTGCATTGACAAGGATCAATGGTTTTCCCAAATCATCAATCATTTCTTGGTTATCTTTCGTGCTCTGGTAAAAAAATTCGTTTGAAGGAACTAGAAGGACTCCATCCACACCATGAGAAGCCATATTTGCTAATATTTCTTTTTCCCTTTTTGCTGAATTATTACTATCAGCAAACAGAGTTGAGTAGCCATAAGATCTTATTTTTTCATCTACCAACCTTGTTAATTGGGCAAAAAAAGGGTTAGTAATGTCAGGAACAATTAATCCAATATTGTAGCTGATTTTCTTACTCAAAGACACTGCAGCAGAGTTAGGATGATAATTATTTTGTTGTGCTATCCTTTTGATCTTTTCCTTAGTTTTTTCGGATATTCTTGCTTCTTTATTATTAAGTACCAGTGAAACCGTACTTAACGATACACCTGCTTTTTTTGCAATGTCTTTCATGGTAAAGCTCATAATATCAGTCGCCTTTTCAACTTAACTTGTTGAACTAATTCTACACCTATAATTGATAGAGTTCATGTATATATTAACTTTTTTATAATAGGCCATATCTTATGAAACAATATAAAGTCATTCATTGATTCTGTTTCATATCAGTAATTGATATATTCCTTTACATTTTTCATTATCAGTTGCCGTAGTATCACAATCAGATGAAGAAGCATCACATTACCTAATCATTGTCACGCAAAGTAAACTGTCTTGCAGAAAAGCAACAAGAAAGGATAATTAAAAGGGAGATTTAATCGTTGCGAAAGATATTATCTCTTAATTAATTATTAACTATATTATTAGCCGATCTTAGCAAAAGACTCTAACCTACCTCTATAAACGACAAATGAACTATTTTCTGTTAGGGAGTTGCCTTGTACAACTCCACAATAGCAGAAGCTATTCTTGATAGGATTATCATGTGGTGAAGATTAAAGAAGAGACATATTGATTGGACAACGCTCAATCTTAAAAAACCATAATTTTTCTATAGCACTTCATTTTATTCCGCCGTTTTCCTACATTTTAAATCCGCTCTGCACACTTTTTACAATCATTTTTATAGTTATATTAATTTTTCAATTAAAAATAATAATAAAGGATACACAAATAAATTAGTCCCTTTTTGCCAATAATTGCAAATTTACCCATACTGTCAGTTTGATCCTTATAGTCTTTTGTAAAAGTAGTTAAAAATAAGCTAATGATAATAAATACTATAAATAAAAAAATTAACAATACACGCCAAAAACATCTGACCTTGTGTGGATATAATAGTTTAGCACCGACAATCCCTTCAATAATATATAACAATCATGAGACCAATTCCAATTTGTGGTGCATATTTATTAAACCATCTCATTTTTATATACCCCCCATTATAAAGCGATTACCAAGTAAATAATAAAGCACCTCCAGGCCCCCACCCTTCAGTGCTTCATCAAAAGTCTTATTTAATTACAATGCCCACGCATTCGTCGCATCAAAATTATAGACATGGCCATCAATCGTGTGTTGACCAGTGACAGCCCAAGCATTCTCTGGATCAAAGTAGTAAGTGTGACCATTGATAGTCTGCAAGCCTGACAAAGACTTACCAGTATTGTCGAAGTAGTACCAACGACCATTGATACGTTGCCAACCGATCATAGCCCAAGCGTTGGTACCATCAAAATAGTACCAAGAACCATTGATCTTTTGCCAACCAGCGTCGGCCCAAGCATTGTTAGTGTCAAAGTAGTAAGTACGACCATTAATGCTTTGTAATCCGGTGGCAGCCTTACCATCTTGTCCAAAGTGGTACCAACGATTGTTAATACGCTGCCAGCCAGTTTCAGCCCAAGCATTAGTATTATCGAAGTAATACCATGACCCGTTGACCCTTTGCCAGCCTGTATTGGCCCAGGCATTAGAGTTATCAAAGTCGTACCATCGACCGTTAATGACGTGCAAACCTGTTTCAGCTTTGCCATCATTATCGAAGTAGTACCAGCGGTTATTAATGCGTTGCCAACCAGTTTCAGCAGCACCAAAATTGCCATAATGTTTAAGATTCAGGTAGTACCATGACCCGTTGACTTTTTGCCAACCAGCTAACATCCAAGCATTAGTTGGATCAAAGTAGAAGGTCTGGCTACCTACTTTGGTGATACCAGATGCAGCCTTACCATCACTACCAAAGTAATACCAATTACCAGCTGGTGTTTGGAACCATTGTGACTTCCGAGCTTTACCAGTTGTAGGGTCAAAGTAGTACCATGATCCATCAAGTTTTTGCCATCCGGTGTCAACTTTACCAGTACTCCGGTCATGGATCTTGTACTCGTCAGCACCTTCCGTCAACAAACCATCTTGGTCAGCAGAGGCGGCCGCAGTAACCCAGTTAGAAGTTTCTTCTTTACCATCGTTACCATAGTAATGGAGTGCTTGTGAAGCTGAATCATAAACTAAGCCAGTCTTTCGGGCACCATCAGAGCCAAGGTCATACCAACTACCGTTAATGTTCTGACGACCAGTCAACATCCAACCGGTATCAGTAGCAGGATTGTAGTAATACCATTTGCCATTTTCTTCGTGCCAACCAGTAACCATGGCACCAAATGAGCCGTCATGGTTAGGGTTCAGGTAGTACCAGTGACCATTAATGTATTGATCACCAGACATCAGCTTACCATCATTATTGGATGGGTTATAGTAGTACCACTTACCATTTTCCTTCACCCAACCAGTTACCATTGCGCCATAAGTACCATCATGGTTTGTGTTCAGGTGGTACCAAGCACCATTGATGTTTTGATCGCCAACAAGCATCTCCCCACTACCATTAGCAGGATTGTAGTAGTACCAATGACCGTCAACTTGTTGCCAACCGGTTTGCTTCACATTACCGTTATACAAGTACCAGTGACCATTTTGATAGCTATTGGTCAATCCACGCCCAAAAATGCCGCTGTAATCAATAGAAACGTCTAAGTCAGAATTGTAACCACCAATCCGACCATGGGCATTATATTGCCAAGCACCATATCCGGTGTTTAGTAAACGGCTTGGAGAAGGACTGTACGGGTATTGAGCAACCCACGTCTTTTTCTTACCAACGGTCGTGCTGACACCATAAGATTCATCATAAGAAATGGAGCAGTAGACAATATGGTTGTTATAGCCAGCAGCAGAAAGAGCTCGCCAGAATGAGTTCAAATCATTAGCAACATTACCATACTGAACGTATGAGGATTCCATATCGGCAATAACAGGAGTCGATGTACTTAAACCTAAACGACGTAATTCGTTAGCAAAGTATTGGCCTTCAGCATATGCCTGAGCTGAATTTGCAAAGTCATTAAAGTGATAAGCAGCCACATTTAACCCCGCCGCGCGTGCATTAGAAATCTGAGAAGCAGCATATGGGTTAACGTAATTGGTACCTTCAGTTAACTTGACAATAATCGTCTTAACCCCGGCATTCTTCAATGCCCGATAGTTAGATTCAGTCAAATTGTACTGGTATGAAGAAACGTCAACTGCATCCACACGTGGATAAGCTGAACTACCAATAGTTACATATGGTGTGCCATCAGAAGCAGAGGCAGCAGGTTTGACAACTTGTGGAGTTGAAATTACGGTGGTGCTTTGGCTTGAATCACTTTGACTAGCTACAGGTGTATTAGCACTCTTAGCGGCTGAACTAGCAACGCTGTTAGTAGAGTTTGTCGTAGCTGATGAAGTTGTTGCAGAATTATCTGCAGATGAAGCCACACTGGAACTAGCAGAAAGCGTCACAGTGTTAGCATCTGAATTATTATTAGCATTGGTTGTTTGTGCTTGCTGCTTAACTGCTTGATCGGCATGTGCCTTATGTTGAGCACTAACCATGCCAAAGGAAAGTGACAGTAACACTAATCCACAAGTTAAAGTAGAATTCTTTAGCGACTTCCTAAAATCCATAAATTAATGATCCCTCCAGATTCTTAAAAAAAAAGAAAGCAAAAATATTTTCGCTTCCTTTTTATTCAAACGCATCAGTTAGAAATTATTTTTGTAAACCATTCCGGATGATGGTTAATGGGTTCAACCACGTACCGTTGTTGGTAAATGACATTGCTAAGTCGTAGTTGAAGTTGTGGTTTCGGGTAATACCAATGTGAACGTGAGAAGTATCGCGGTAACCAATAGCATCACCAGTTGAAACCTGTTGCCCAACAGAAACCTTGATGTTGCTGCGTGACGAGAAGGCTTCCTGGTAAACAATCAGGTATTCGCCAGTATCTTCAAGTACGTAGTTTTCCAACCCGGCCGTGTAACCAACAGCAACAATCTTACCACTGTGGATTGCATGAACAGTTGAACCAGGGTGGTCAACAGACCCGAAGTCTAGGCCATCATGGAAACCATTTTGACGGAATTCACCGCCGGCGTTAACGCCAAAGAGTTGGGCACCTGCAAAGTGACCTTCACCATCTGCAGGGAATGGCCAACCCCAGTAATCTTCCCACTTACCATTTGAGTTAAAGGTGTAGCTCTTACCATTGATGGTATGGGTACCAGTGTACATCCACGCATTAGTTGGATCCATGTAGTACCATTCACCATTAATCTTCTGCCAACCAGTATCGCACCAGGCATTGGTTGGGTCCATGTAGTACCACTTACCATTGATTTGATTCCAACCAGTAACACACCAAGCATTAGTAGTGTCCATGTAATACCAACGGTTGTTAATTTGGTTCCATCCAGTCTTAGCTGCACCAGTGGTTGAATCCATGTAATACCAGCGACCATTGATCTTATTCCAATTAATGACAGCAGCTGAATCACTTGGACTAAAGTAGTACCAACTGCCATTTTGCTTGACCCAACCAGTCTTAAAACTATTAGTGGAAGCATCAAAATCAAAGACACGTCCTCCAACACTTTGAATGCCGCTCTTAGTTAGTGTTACAAAGGCACCTTCGATGCTTTCTGCAGTACTGTTACTATCAGCAGCAGCACTAGCAATAGCTGGATGACCATTAACAATTACAATAACTTTATGAGTCTGAGAATCTACACCAGTCTGAGTAAACTGATTACCATTCTTGGAATCAAAGTAATACCAAGTGCCATTAACTTGCTGTAAACCAGTCAACATTTTGCCATGTTGGCTAGGATCAAGGTAGTAACGCTTACCATTGATAGTCTGCCAGCCAGTCTTAATCGCACCAAACGTGCCATCATGAGAAGTGTTCATGTAGTACCATGAACCATTCAAATAATTCCAGCCATAAGCCATCCATGCATTTTCTGGATCAAAGTAGTACTCATGACCATCTACAGTAGTAAAACCACTATCAGCTTTACCACTATTATCAAAGTGATACCAATTTCCATATGCTGATTGATACCATCCAGTATTAGCCCATGCATTTGTTGAGTCAAAGTAATACCATGAGCCATTCACTTTTTGCCAACCGGTTTTAGCCCAAGCATTGTCATTATCAAAGTCATAAGTACGGCCGTTAACAGTCGTTAAACCAGTAGCAGCCTTACCATTGTTAGCGAAGTAATACCAGTTACCCGCCTGTGACTTCATCCAACCTTTTTGGGCCCAGGCATTATTTTCATCAAAGTAATACCATGAACCACTAATCTTTTGCCAACCCTTTAAAGCCCATGCTTCAGTTAGATCGAAGAAATAGGTGTTGTTATTAATGCTTTGCAGGCCAGTTTTGGCAGCACCAGTCGCACTGTCAAAGTAGAACCAGTTGCCCGCTTGTGACTTATACCAACCAGTTTGAGCAGCACCATCATTGTTGAAGTAGTACCACTGATTGTTCACCTGTTGCCAGCCAGTTTGATTTTGACCATTTGCATCCCGATCATAAACCTTACCGTTAATGGTAGTTAAACCTGCACTCGTAGCATTAGCTGAACTGCTTTGTGCAGCACTTGAAGCCTGACTTGTTGCTGAAGAAGCATTACTTGTATTTGCACTTGATGCTGCTGAGTTAGTATTAGCTGTCTGTGCAGAACTGTCAGCTGCTGCAGGAAGTGTTACAGTAGCGCTTTGCAATGATTGTGCATTAGTTGCCACAGTATCTGCACTCCCTTGGGTAGTATTATTATCTGAATCACTACCATTAGTACCGTTATTATTATTGTTACCAACAGTGCGAATTACTTTCTTTTCACCATCCGTCGTAGCAGCGTGTGCACGTTGTTGACCATTAGTTGCCATTACACCCATCGTTGCAAGTGCTGCAACCAGCCATAACTTGCCTGCTTTATAAAGCTTAAAATGCGTTGTTGCGTCGTTGTTATTTTCCAAAATTGCTCGGTCTCCTTATTTGAATCCTTGCAGTTGTTCTTTCTTTAAAAAATTGATTTTTCTTCATAATCTGGCATCTATAAAATACCAGTTTTTATTATAGTATAACGGTCAAGTGGAATAAACCGATCTTACGACTTATTAAGTAATCGTAAATTTGCTGTTACAAATTTGTAACAATAAAATTCTATAAAATGATGGATACTTTTTAATTTTGTCAAAACATCCTAATTCTTCTATACAATCTACGCTATGAAATAACCTAGCAGCTGTCTTTCTTTCTCAAAAAATATAAAACACGCTTTAAAAAGCTAAACAATCCTGCACGCAAAACATCTATTAACGTGCACAATATCATTATGAATACAACAATAAAAATTGCAATTATACCCATCTGCAATGTTGAACAAGCATGATCGTGAAATAACTTAGCACTCCAAAGCAGTCTGCGTACAATCTCATTGTCAGTAATTAAATATGAAGCAAATACTGTCTTGGCTATGACATTAATTCCAGCATTGCCAAATGATTTTCGTTGCATCACAAAATTAAAAATATATGATGCAGATATCAGCTGGAAAATGCCAAAGAAAAAGAAATTGATATAACTAGTGTGGCCTACAAAATACAGTATACTTGCGCCTACCATAGCAATAAAGTAATAAACCATTGCTTTTAACAGTGGAATTTGAAAGCTTATATGATATTTCCTGAAATAAGCTCCAATTAAGTAAGCAGGGATAATAAAGCCAAACTGAATTTCATTTGTAAATATTGTCGAATTGATTGGCGAAAGTAAACTAGCAAAGACACTAACAATTATGATAAGACATTTAAAATCATTGCGATTAATATGAACTAACACAATATTTAAATAATGAACAAGCAATATTAAAACAATGTAAGCATCCACAAACCAATATAGATCATGTGTAAATGGCATTATTGAAGTTATCAATTCCATTTTCGGATTGGGAATTTGTCCACATAAATATGCAATAACAAATATCAAAATTGCATAGAAAATTGTTTCTGACCAAACACGACCAGCTTTATGGACGCCCTTTTGTAAAGTCCACTGTGAATTACCAACGAAATAACCGGTAATCATAACAAATAAATAGACACCTAATTTCCCTAATTCTAAATATGCACTTGGTAGAAAATAAAATGACAAGGAATGGTGACCACTTAATCTCCAAGGTTGACTAAAATATTGATAATGAAATAGTAGAATCATAAACATACTGATGATTCTAAGAGTTTCAAATCGACTATCACGTTTCATTGTTCACCCTAAATATGAATAATGTAAATACTAATAAACACCATTACGATAAATACAAACAATAATATGGACAAAGATTTGGAGTGTTTTAGTACTTCTGCAGGATCCCCATCTGAACTGTCACTTTCAATAATTAAACAGTAATCCATCACGATAATCATTGCTACTGGTACTGTATAAACCAATAGTCTTGAATGGCTTTCCAACGTCCACAAAGCATAAAAAACTAGAGATAACGTAATGCAAACATACATAATCTTATCCAAAAATCCAATATTATAAGCTTGAAGGACCTTTCTGGTTTTTGTTCCCTTCTGTAACTCATTTCGTCGTTTACCAAATCCAAGAAACAGTGACACAGATACAACAGTTAGGAATAAAGCAGAAGAAATTGATACATTAACAATCATTCCACCATAAAACAACCTAATTACGAAACCCAAAGCAATAATAATCACATCGAATAAGGGAATGTTTTTTAACCCTTCACTATATCCAATATTCATGATCAAATAAAGTATTGGCATAGAATAAGCTATCCAATAATTTTCGCAACGATAGCCAACGAAATACATTAACAATAAGCTAATTATTACTAAAAACAACCAGAAACATTTAGCATGTGATACGCTAATGGCTCCACTCGCAATCGGGCGAAATCTCTTTTTAGGGTGCTGACGATCCTTATCTACATCCTGAATGTCATTCAAAACATAAACGGAAGAAGCAATAAGAGAAAAAGCAACAAATCCGATAACAACATTGGCAAACTTATTTGTATCATTTAAAGTACCATTAAAAAACAGTGGAACAAAAAGCAATAAATTTTTTATCCAATGAAAAGGACGCATTAATTTTATATATTGCTTCATACTTTCCTCCTTAAATTATGTTTTTTCCAAAATGACGATACAATAAGTCCTATCCACGAAAGCAATGAGATCCACAGAGATGCAATATCAATAAATGAATCCTGATATTTTACAGTAACCTTCTTATCTCTCTTAGGAATTCTTATTTGAATTAAGTTATTATTATCCACTTGTGGCTTTTGGAAATGACCTCGGCCTGTCTTAACAACGTCATTAAAATAATATATAGCTGGTAATGTGATTTTCGACCCACTTGGAAATCCACTTAAATCATATGATAATTCGTTCGGTAACTTAGATATTCTAGAACTAACATCAACTTTATTACCGTTAATCCAAGCATGATGTGTAGCTACAGTTATTTCCATAGATTTAGCCAGTGATTTAGGATAATAGTCGAAGGCTCCATTATGTCCAAAATATCCAAACATATTATTCCAATCATGAGCTGTAATATTAAAAGAGTAATTTTTATCAGGTAAGTATCTCCTAAACGTCTGCTTCTCACTCATTCTAGGTAATGATTGTCGATAGTCTGTAGTTTGTAAAGCTATATCAATATTCAAAGTAAAAATTATTAATATAGAAGCCAAAATTGATAAACATTCTAAATAGAATGATTTAAATCTTGATATTTTAATCCATGAAGCAACAATAGAGGAAAGATAAACACTTAACATTAATGTTGCTAAGCCATTTAATCTATATGGGAATTGCAAAATAGCAATTGGTGTAGATTTAAGATGCGACCATGGGACAAGGCTTGTTGTTAAAAGTAAAAGAGTTAATCCTATATAGTATGTGCTTCTATCGATTGGGTTAGATTTCTTTAAATAAAATGCTCCAAGTATTACCACTATTAACAGCAGTATACCAATATTTGGGCTTGAAACGTTATTAAGAGCATTTTTAACCGTATCAAACGGAGTCTGTACGAGCATTAAACCTAACCATGAACCACGAACTTTAGTCCTTTCCCATTGCTCATAAAAAGGAACTAAATAAAAAGCAGAAAGTAGTGAACTCAGCAAAGCAGCTTTCACAGCATTAATAAATCTAGAAATAATATTGCTAATTAATGGTAAAGTAACTAACAAAATTATGAGCATTACAATTGCTGACAAAATGGTTGTTAACATATGTGAAAAAATTAAAAATGTCATTCCAATTCCCAGCAATGGCCACTGATTATAATTATTAAAGAATATTTCATAAAAACCCAAAAAAACTATTGGGAGAAACGTATATGCCAAAGCTTCTGCTAAAACATTCTGATTCCATACTAAATAAAAATGGTAATTACTGAATGTATAAAGCAGAGCAAATATGAATGCTCGTAAATATGACCCTGAATAAGAGTACATACAAATGTAAGCTATAAAAATTGTTAAATATGTGTAAAAAAGAATAAACAAATAAAAAGCAATAATGGGATTATGAAATAATATTCTAAAAATCACAAATGGATAAAGCAAAATCCAGGGATAAAAGAAGTTAATTCCACTACCTACTTGATTAAATGTATAGGTGCTAATTCGGGGAATAAATGTTCCTCGTATAACATCCTGATAAAGCTCTTCCATGCGATTCGCATGAAACATAAAATCACCGGATGACATTATTTGGTTAAATCGAGAAAACAAATAAACATAAATAATGGGTAATACAATAAAACATAATAATAAAACTAACTGACATTCAACTTTTTTTTTCAAATATCGCATTTTTCCCTCTGAAAATATTAGTTAAAAAAGATGACACTATAAATTATTCTGCATAGTGTGCTAGTATGCGTTATCAAATATTTTTATATTTAAGACTTGCTTGAATGTAAACTAGACTAAAAACAGTAATAACAAAGCCAATGAATGATATTAGTAAACTCAATTTAAATATTTTGGGAGTTACAAAAACAATCTTAATTTTCATTTTATTCATATTTTTTTTTGCTACGAAATTAAGATAATTGTGTCTATCACTAATATCGTATATCCTGCCATTAACAAGCAATTTATAGTCTGACTTTTTATAAATTAAAAATGGAAGTGAGACATGTGTATCTAACTTTACAGGATGATCTACAACAAATGTGTTTGATTGAAATCCATCAATTATTTTCGTTGGATGATATTCCTTTTTCCCAATTACAACTTTATGATCAAATAAATCATTCAAAAATGGTTGAGCCTTAAGAGGTACATAATCTTGAAACCTGACATAGCCTGTTTTCACTCTATGATCAGATAAAATTTTATCATAATTACTAGAATTTAATAATGTTGGAAAAGAATAGTACATATCATAACTGGATGACGCAATATGAAATGAGTTCTGCTCCTGAATTTTAAATTGAGATTCTGAACCCACAGTTAGAATAAGTGCCAGTAATGTAATGAATATTACCCCACCCTTTTTAAAATTATTTGCTACCAATTCAGCGCCAAATAGTGAGAGAAATAATATGCTCATATCTAATAAGCGCCATGGAAATTGAATAGTTGAAACAAAAGTATTATGTAAGATACTCCACGGAAATAAATTAGTTGCCAATATTGTTGAAAATAATCCTAGTAAATAATATGCCCGCATCAGTTGATCTGACTTTTTAAATACAAAAAGTCCTGCAATTAAAACAGTCATTAAAATTAAACCAATCCCATAGTGTCCTCCTCTAAGTATGGTATTAGAAATCGAATAAGAAAAGAGTTCACCAAATGTAAGATTATAATTGCCCAAAGTATTCAAATTTGGAGTAAAAGTGCCAATATGTGACATGTGCATGATGGGAACCAAAATAACGAGGCAATTAATGAACCATATTAAAGCCGCCACAAACACCGCAATTAATTCATTAATTAGCTGTCTTTTACTATCAATAATTACCAAAATCACCCCAAATACAATCAATATGAAGACAGTCATAATGGGCAAAAGAATATGGGACCATGTCTGTAAAGTTAAACCAACCGCTAAGTATAAACTGCCTTGTTTATATATGTGATCTCTGGCTATTGTCACTAACCCACATATAGTTAGAGGAATAAAAACAAATGACCAACTTTCGCCTACATCAAAACGCGAAAAATCATTGTACATAACATATGTTGAAAATCTCAAAATTATTGAAAAAATAAAAGCAGAGTTAGATGATCTTAAAATTCTTTTACCAGACCAATATGCAATGTTTAGTCCTAAAAATTGTTCCAAAAAAATTAATGCGTATATAGAGCGGACTGGAGAATGAAGAACTATCCTCAATAAAGCAAATAAAATGGCAGTGAAGGGAGGATAAAAACTATTAATAGCCTGCTCAATCCGTGCAAAACTATTAGTTTGGACATATGAAATTAAGTGTCCATGTAATATATTCCAGTATGCTTCTTCAAATCTTTCTATATGAAAAGTTCTATCATCTGCTACATATATAATCCTGCTTTTTGCTAGTAAAAAAACGTAAGTAATAGATAACACAAAAAAATCAATACCAGCAATAACAACTTAATATCAGCACGTCTTTTAGTATGTTGTTGCAAAGGACTTTCCTCCAGAAAATATAAAATTATGGTTTCTTTAAAATAATTGACTTCATTTTAAAACCATATTCATAGCTTGAATTTGGGAAATAGTTCTTATTATTAGTTAGCTCAAAATAAACATCTGAAAGCGAATATCTATTGTAAGGATAATTTAAAGCTTGTAATACGATACGATTTTTCCCGCATTTTTTTGCATTAATAATTTGTGCATATCTATTATTCAGTTGTTCATTAAAATTTTTGCTCTCATACATTCCATTAGTAACAAATATTAAAGACAAAAATGCAACCACATACAATGACATATAAATAATTGCTTTGTCTCTAATATTTGTCAAACTATATGGAATTAATTTAATAACACCAATTAGCATTAATATAAATGGCCCTAAATATGTCCTTGATATATTCATCCCTTGTGGTGAAATAATTAAAAAATAGCAGCAAAACTAGCAACAATAAATATAATACCATCTATTAAGTGTGGATTATCTTTCCAATAAAAATAAGCAAATACAGTAATCAAAATAACAACACACATAAATACAACAAATTGAATTTGCTTTGTAAAGAAATTCATTTGTAATGATAATCCATACCATAAACGATCAGTAATACTCATAGCAAAATATGAATGAAGAGTTCTAGCACGTTCAGCACTCCCAGGAGACATTAATAGAAAAATGAAGCCTACAAAAACAAAAAATACAGACAAAGCCTTTTTTATTGGCATTTTATGGTTATGGTAATAGGAATCTATTAATTGCAAAATAATAATTAATATAATAGCGCCAGAAGTATTTTCATTGCCCCAACCAGCTATAAAACCTACTAGGCAGCTTATGGTAATAACTATTTTAGAATTGTTATCATTCATTACCAATACAAGGTACAATAAATCCATAACTAAAGTAATCAGATAATTGCCAACTCCTGTTTTCCATAAATAAACTGTTGAAAAACCAGGAGTAAACAAAAATATACTAAATATGACTAACATAACTCTGGTAAAACTAATGTCATAGCGAGTTACCCCTTTAACAAGGATTGAAGTTAAGTAGGTCATTATTATAAAACCTAAGCTAGAAAGAATGCTGCCAAAGAATACTCCGTGCATTAAAAGGACACGAGCAAACGATTGACCGAAAAACCTTCCATTCCAATGAAAGTAATCCCCAATGCCGGCCTTTATAATTTCTGAAAATGACAAATTTGCCAAAGAAAAATCGTCGTCCAAATATGGTGTTTTATAGTTCCAGTAAAACATTAATAAATACACGCAAAATAATATTATTGCAAAAATAGAAAACCTAATTAGACGCCTTTTGGAAAAATCTGATTGCATATGAATACTCCCCCCCTATTTCAAGTTAATATATTACCTTGCATATCTATATTTTTTTATGTAACAACATAAAACAAATGCAGATGAAATAAATGATAAATAGCCGAAAAACCTCTGCAATCGTTTAGGAACTGAAACTTGAAAGCCCTGAATTGCAATGAAATCATTGTGGTTCAGGGCTTTTGGACGAAAAAAATAAAAAACGCAAGAACTCTTACGCTATACTTTAAGTGTCAAAATCAAAGTAGAAAAGAGTCTTGCGCTATGCAAATTATAAACCATTTCAGTACTGAAAACGATTCTCAAAACATTATTTCTCACTTCTTAAGCCTAATTGGTCTAGCTAAGCTAACTCACAGGGTGAATTTTAAGCGTCACTCATTATGTTCATTGAAAATGATCGTAGCTTGGTTAATGACAGCTCATTTTGAGCGTCTTTCGATCAATCGTGCTCATCCAGATTGCCATTTTACCCCAAGAACGGCACGGAATGTTTTGAATGATGGCCGTATTAACTGGCAGAAATTAGTCTGTTTAGTAGCGATTCAATTAATTCGCATCTTAACCCCGTTTATTGATGGTCGACGTCGTTTGGCATTAGTGCTTGATGATACTCTGTTAGCACGTCGTTGGTCCCAAAAGACTGAATTATTAGCCAAGACCTATGACCACGATAAGCACGAGTATGTAAATGGTTACCGTGGCTTAACTCTCGGTTGGAGTGATGGTAATACTTTTTTGCCTATTAATTTTGCTTTAATGTCAACTCACCAGCCTGCTAATCTGATTGGATGCTTAGCGCAGATTACTGACCAACGTCAAATTGCCGGTCAAAGAAGGGCTCAAGCTCAACGCCCAATGAACCAAGTGGCTCTAGAATTGATTAGACAAGCGCAAACACTAGGCGTGTCAGCTAAATACGTCCTTTTTGATTCTTGGTACAGTTCGCCGAAGATGTTTTGGCAACTCGCTCAGCTTCAGCTTTTTGGTGTGGGTATGCTCAAACGCAGCGCAAAAGTCTATTATCGATATCGTGGTCGTCACTATAGCATTAAGGGTCTTTATCAACGTTTAGCAGCTTCTAAAATGAATTGTCGGCATCACTATCTTTACAGCAGTGTCATTCAAGCCCAATATCATGGCCATCAGTTTCCGCTAAAAGTGGTTTTTGTATCCAAAAAGGGGCACCGTCAGGACTACCTAGTTTTAGCGACCACTAACTTAGCTATGCGGCCAGAAGAAATCATTCAATTGTACGGACGCCGCTGGCAAATTGAGACCTATTTCAAAGCTGCTAAGCAGTATTTAGCTCTTAATCGATCACAAATTCAAAGTTACGACGGTCAATGTGGTTATATTGCCGTCACCATGATTACTTATGACTTATTGGCTTGGCAAGAACGACTTAATACTGATGATCGCACAATTGGTGGACTCTTTTACATTATGAATCAAGCACTGCCAGATATTCGTTTTATGGACGCATTGGTCTACTTATTTCATGAACTGGGTCGAGCTGAGCTCAGCCTAACTGATCACATTGATAACATCATTAATCGATTCATAGCTCAGTTGCCAATAACGATCCAAAAAGCATTGAATACTGGCATCTAAAAGTCTAATTTAGGCTGAGAAAAGCCGAAGCTGACGCAGCTCCGGCTAGTTTTCGTGCTTTCAAGTTTCAGTTAGGAATATAAAATACATCTATCTTCAAATCATTGTTATTATTATTGTTTGCACTTAACCTAAATCCAACTGTTCCCCTATTGGTTGAATAGTATGGCACCCTTTTACCATTTACTGTTACCTTATAATTGCAATCACTATAATTAGCAAATGGCAAATCGTATATACTATTTACTTTGTGCTTTTTTATTAGATACATCATGCCATTATGTCTAGAATAACCATAATAATTTATTTTTTTCCCATTCATAAAAAGTTGCGAATCTGTTAAGCTTTTGAAATTACTCATAGATTTAGAAGGCAAATAATCTAAAGATCCAACTCCAGTGTAGTCGCTACTAATAATGTATCTGAATCCGTTTTGACTATTAATTTTAAAGTTCTGAAATGGCAAAGGATTACTGTAAGTAGCTGGCCTACTAATTGCAGTTTGACTGGAACCATGGTTAATTAGAGTTACAGATTCACTCCAAAAAAGTATTAAAGGTGTAATCATTAACAAATAGAAAATGATTTTCCTAAATCTAAGGCTAACCTTTTTATTAACGAGTTCAAAAATAGTTTCAGCAACAAAAAAACAAATAAAGAAATTAATAATCCATATAAAACGTCCTGCCCATTGGATTTTAACAATTGGTGTCTTGCTCAAAATAACCCAAAAGATATTAGATGCTGATGAAATAATAAATGTATAAAATAAAGCAATAAAAAACGCACCATGGGTTATATTGTCCAGATTTGCCCATAAGAGTAATCCAACTATACTAAATGCTAAAAATATCGAACCAATTGATTGTTCATTTTTTAAAATACTTTCTAAAATATTATATGCATTTTCACCTAAAATAAATTTTGGAGATTGAGTTGCTCGAATATTAGAACGTAACACAATAATTAAGTTGTACCAATAAAATATTGTCATTAAAAAATAAACAGCTGCTGATAAGACCAAACGATATAGTTTAAGGGCACTTATCTTATGTAGCACAATGGACAAAATAAACATAAAAATAACTAAACTAAAGATCATTATTGTGCTAATTAAATGAGTATATGTTACAGCAGAAAGTCCTATCGGCAGTAAAAGCCAATGATTATTATTATTCAAAAACAATATGCTATAACATCCAAACACCACTAAAGGAATAAAAGCTGCTGCAAAAAATTGCCCAATATCAAATGTACCAATTGCAAAATTAAACAAATAATTAGACAATCCATAAAATAATGCAAAAATGAGGCTTTTGCGATTATTATGCCAATAAATTAATCCAACAAAATATGATATCAACATGATTATTCCAAAAAGAATAATTAAACCGATATAAGTTGCCAAAATATAGTTATGAATAAACATAAATGGAATTGCTAGTATGTATAATGGTAAGAAACCATATGACATATTACTTGCAATACCAATGCGATTTAAACTATAGGTTGCAACATAAGAAAAAAGATGGTGATGTTCCAATGTTTGATAGGTATCAAAAATTCGATTTAAATGGTATCCTATATCAGCCCCAGAAAATAATGTTCCTTTTAAAATCAATGGAATCATTGCCAGAAATGCCATTAAAATAATTATTAAAATATCAATATAGTTTCTGCTTTTCGAAACTTTATTCATGATAAAAACTCACTTTCTTATATTTCAAATTCACTCATAATATTTTAAAAGATTACGATCACTGCTACTATATGATGATTTAATTGTACATAACACTGAGCATTTGTATCATGTAAACGTGGCATGTCCATATGCCTATTCTTTACTAGAACTACTGCATTTAACAATGCCATAAATAGTTCAAATATTAATAATTTCAATCTCTTCTTATTATGCAAAAAGCGAAGAAATAAGCAATGTAAATAATGGCTAACGTTGTGAGACTTGTTTGAACATTCCATGTGTTCGAAGCCAGTATAAAATTGCGCAGTTTCAGTGAATATATATATTCTTGCCTAATATCTGACACGAAAATTTATAAATACCTAAAGATAATTGTTAAAAGAGTCAAGATTGATACTATCTCCAAAGTAAAACATTCATATAAGGATAAACACTAGACTGTCTTGATACTAAACATGTAGATTATTACCAATAATAATGGCAAGAGCTACCACACTAAGTAAATGAGAATAAACAATTATTGTGCAGCAAATGGCAAATCGAAGTATTAATTGTTTAGTCATACTATTACTATTTATAATATTATAAATCATAAATTTAAGTAAAAATGAAAATATGTAAACAATTCCTGCACCTACTTGCGTTTCATTACTAAATTGGCATAAAGCAAATCCTGCACAAACAGATGAAATAGGAAATATCAAAAATAGAATTATAGTATTGATTACCACAATTTGATGACTAAATGAAAAAAGTAATGTAATTATTAATACCAGTGGCCATAAAGTAGTATCAAGATTCGATTCATTGCTTGACCAATACCAAAAAAAGGAATGAAAATTGAAGCAATTTGATAATTCATGATGGAGAAATTCGCTAGATATGAATAAAATTGTCCCACTGCGATGGAAAGTCATTTTTATATAGTTTTAAGTAAATTACTTGAAGAAGCATAACTCCTAATAAGATTAAAATAATCCACTGTCTAAACGACTTGACCTTTTTTCATAGCATACCTATCCCTTAATAATGGCTATCAGCCTACTAAAGTATTCCCTTTGAGAAAATTTCACTACACTATTCTTAACTTTTTGGGGAGATAAATCATCTGGAAGTACCTTTAACATTTTCGCTCTTAAGCTATTAATATTGCCTAATTTATAAACATACCCATTAACATTGTCCTGCAACACATCCCCATAACCATCAAAATCCGAGCAAACACAAGGAATTCCTCGTGACATTGCTTCCAACATAACCATTGGCAATCCTTCAAATTTTGATGTTAACACTAATGCCTGAGGATGTATTTGCTTAACAATCACACTCCAAGGATCTTTCGTCCATCCATACCAATCAAGACATTCTGCAATCCCATGGTCCTTCGCAAATTTTTTGCAAAGAGCTAAATCATCACCACTACCAAATAGCGTTAAATGAATATCTTTTTCATCATGTTTTAATTGCTCTATACCCAATAACAACTCGTGCAAGTTTTTCTGACCATCAAACATAATGCGACCAACATAGACAAGGTTAATCGTCCCATTTGATGGTTGGTTTAATGGCCCACTATAATCATCAATTGGGTTAAAAATCAGCTTAACAGACGATGGATCTGCTCCCATTTCAATTAACTTGTCCTTAATCGGTGAACTGATTGCCCAATGCTCATCAGCCACTAAAATATTGCGCGGATCAAAATAAGGTTGGTGTGTTAAAGAATAATGAATCCATGAAATTAACTTCCAATGACGATGAAGCAATTGACGATATTTAGCTACTAACTTAATGAGGTTGGCAGCCAGTACAATCACTTTAGCATCGTTAGGCTGTTTCATGAGTGCTTTAATGACCAACATTGCTTTGTGCACTTTACCATCATGATGAACCATCATTATATCCACATTTGAATTAATGGAAGATAGCCATTGCTTATTGGTTGGAATGGAAGTTAACACAAGCGTCACATGATTATCATTAACCAAATGGTTAACAACTTTAGCAACAACAGTTTCGGTACCACCATTACCATTCATTTCTGGACAAATAAAAGTCAGTTGCATAATCTAATCCTTTGTTTTGACGTACTCAATTTTTGGATGGAATGAAAAACCTTTAAGAGTTGCCTGCAAAATAATCTGACGACGTTCTGCCTTATGGTCTTTGGCTTTTAATTGGCAACGCGTCAAATGTAAGATCGTTTTTAATGCAAGGTGAATCCAACCAGCAAAACCCTCTCGCCTGTAAACATATACTTCATTGCGGTATGCATAACGATAACGAGGCAGTCGATCTACCGAATCATTAACGATATTGCTGCCGGTATTTGATTTGCATTTGTGAACAACAATACTCGATGGAACAAAATAGCAAGGATATTGACGAGAGATTCGACGAGAATATTCAAAGTCGTCAGCCCAAATAAAGAATTCTTTGATTGGTAATCCAACTTTTCGAACAACCTGAGCCGACACAAAGAAAGAAACAAAACTAGTCATGATGATGCGCTTGGCATGTCCTTCAAAATCCGTTAGTTTGCGATTCAAAGAAACTTTAGGAATATTCATTTGACACATTGAGCCATCTTTCCACAGCACCTTGCTAGATAGAAAACCATTGTTCGGTAGCTGTTTATGAGTTTTAACAAGGTTGCTCAATGCTTTAGGCTCAGGAATAGAATCATCATCCATTAGCCACAAATAATCATATCCACGCTCGACACCTTCACGAATGCCATATTGAAAACCTCCAGCACCACCTAAGTTTTGTCCAGTGTCTTGATAAAGAACACGATCATCCTTAAATGAATGAACCAGTTGATCAGTACCATCAAGACTATGATTGTCAATTATCAAAATATCTAAATCTTTGTAAGTCTGTTTTAGTAAACTATTGATGCATTCTTTAAGCAGTGGTTTACGTTTATATGTAACAACAATTGCAGCTATTTTATGGATACTCATTATAAATGTTTCAACACTTTCGTTTTGAATTTATAGCAATTTTTCAATATCTTGGGATTGGTGAACTATACTAAATTTTTCCAAATTTGGCTGAAATATACTTCTATCAATATCTCTGGATAAAATCCTTTCTAAGGACGTAGACCAAGAAATGACATCCATGTCTGTCATTTTTTTAATAGTATTCCCGGAGAATATAACATTATCATTCTTGTCAGACGCTAAAATTTGTAAATTACTTATTTGCGACTCTAAAGCCACCAAACTAACACCTTCATAACGACTAGTAAATAACAGTGCATCCATAGCAGAATACCATTCATTAATGTTGCTTAAATAACGTTGAAAGAAAATATCGTTGTCAAGTTTTAAGTTACTAATTTGCTTTTTTAAACTAGCCTCTAAAGGACCGTTGCCCACAATAATCATTTTACTGTTAGGATGTTTTTTGTGAAATTTGTCAAAAACTTGAATAGCAAATTGAGGATTTTTTCTAGATTGTAAAGCTCCAACAAAACCTATTAAATATGTGGAATTAGATAGACCAAGCTGCTTACGTAACAATGCACGCTTAGAAGCATTAAAGATAAATTTAGAAATATCCACACCATTAATACTAATAACAGCATTATTCGCTTCATTACCAAACATCCACCGTGCAGCTTTTGCTGAAGTAGCTATTCTAACACTAACATAATGATTTATTACTTTTCTTCCATGTTTATTCAAAGAGTTGAGCATAAACATTAATAACTTATTTGAAAATTTATGACTATAATACGAATTATGAGAATGGCAAACTATTTTGCGAACATGTCCGTATTTAGAAGCATAAACTATCGGTAAATAATTCCAAGATGAAGAATAATTGAAATAAGCAATATCATATTGATGGTTTTTAAACCATTCTTTCCACCAGTGCCAATGACGTATTGGGTTTTGGGTCACAGGAATTACCCTATTAAGTTGCCATCCATATTTCTTACATTGCTTCTCTGAATATCCAGTATGATCTTCACCATAACCCACCATATCAATATGATATTGGTCCTTAGGAAAACGACTGAAAATTCTAAAAATAACTTCTGTAACTCCACTGCTTCTAACACAGTCACTTATAACAAGTAGTCTTTTCATACTAATTCTCCAAAATAAAACGAGGATAACAAATATTACCCTCGCTATTCTAACTTAACTAAGTGTCAAGAGCAAACTACCTAAGCCATGCTCGCAAATGATGATCTAATCTCTTACTTTTTGGAGGCATTGCCATATAATCATTACCATAAAGCATCGTCAAATACTTGTTCCAACAAGCCATTGTGTAAAATTGATGACCTTCAAAAGATACTTTGGTGGATTTAAAATATTCCTTGGCAGTCAACGTTTCACGACCAAAGTCACCCCACATGACGTCCCCAATCCATCCAGTTTGTCGGAAATCGTAACTTTGTGCTAACTGATCCAATCTGCGGTTAGCACGACTCAAACCATACATCCGCGCAAAGATCATAAAGAATGGTTTAATGATTCTCTTAGCCATGGTTCGACCAGTTCCAGGCTTAGCAAAACTCAACATTTGAATCTGTCTAGCTACACCAATCTTTTTATATATTTTTTTCTGTGCAGTAATATCAGATGGTAGTCCGTCCATTGGAAAAACATCAATCCAAAGATAGTCAGCCATATCGTTTTCGTACTCCTGATCCATCTTAGTTTCTAAATCTACCACTTTAATGAATGGATAGCTTGAATTACCAAAATGATAGTCCGTGAACATATAGTGATCATTAAATGTTCGTTGACTCTTTGCAATCTCAAGAACTTTATTGTAGCTTTGGCGATCCATGCATACATCAATATCATCATCCCACGGAATAAAGCCATGATGCCGAATCGCACCTAAAAGAGTGCCAGCACATAAATACATCTTCAAATCATGTCTCTGACAAAAATTATCAAAATTCAACATGATGTTCAACAATCGTTGTTGAATTTGTGGCCGAGTCAATTGTTGCATTGCATTGCTACTCCTTATTTGAAACTTTACCTTGAATATTATAGCTTATTTTCCATTCACAAACAGAATAACTCTATTAGTAATCCATTTATTCAGCCAAATAGAAAATCGTTGCAAGGGTTTAGCAATCAAAAGACGTCTAATAATGATATCTATTAATACACAAGCTATGAAAACTAAGAGTGAAAAGCCAATTGCTTGTCCTACATATAACATTGCAGAATGAGCAACTTTAGCGGAAGATATTAAATTATGCCAAACCAAAGGTCGGATAAAAGAATCTTCGTGAATCAAATAAACGCCAAACATCGACCCAGCTAGATAATTGATAATCGGACTATGAAAATGCAAATTCTTAAAGAAAGAAAAAGTAAAAACTGATGTTAAAAGTACAAATGGACTGTTTAAATCACAGAAATCAAGTACTCCATTAGATGTATGCTGGCTGTGAATCAATAACGTAAATAGCGCTAATAATATCATCGATAGTAAAGCACTGATTCCAGTAAAGCGGGCTGAGTTTAAATGCTTCCCACTGTATTTACGTAAATATGCAGCTACCAAATACAGAAGCCAGAAATATGTGCCATATGAATAACCAAAACTATCGGGTTCGGTATCTGGCTTATTACTAAATAGCCAAATACCAATTACCAAAAAAGACCAAGTAATAGTCATTAAACAAATCAGTAAAAGCAACTGACGTGATTTAAGATGACTAATAATAATATTTAAGAATGGCATTGCCCCTAGCATTAACAAGTATGAATATACAAACCAGTAACCACTTGGTAATGGGAATGGCAATAACATATTAATCCATCCATGCATCCAAATGGCTTGTGGATAAAAAATACGTAAAACAATATAAATGAGGAAGCTATAAAACATCATCGTCAGCAATAGGTTAATAGGACGATAAAAATTAAACTTTTTCTCACACAAGAAATAGGCCCCAATCATTACAAAAATAGCCACCCCTGTTTTGCCAAAATATTGTAAGAAAGCATTGACCCGCAGAGCACCAACTGTCTGTGGATTAAAAGTTTGCCAGTAGAATGTTCCATGATAAGCATAATGGTGCATCACAATAGTAAACATTGTCAGTATTCTGAGCAATTCAATACTTGAATTTCTATCTTTTCGTTTTGTCACAAAAATAACCTCGCAAATTAAGTTGTAGTCACATAAAAACGACCCAACACCAGGCTTAGCTGTTATTAGATCGTTTAAAAGAAACATTAATCTACTGTAATGGCTTGCCGATCAGGATAATAATCATTTTCGAAGCGACCAATGTTTACCCACGATTCTGCTCCCCAATCATAACTATTGCGGCCTTCTGTATAAGCACCACTACCGGCTGACCAATAGCATGGATCATAAATGCGGAAGTAACCATTACGGTATCCGACAATAACCTTGTTATGGTTCTTGTGACCATATCCTCGTTCATAACTGGAATAACCATAATATTGCACAGGGTGACCGGCATTCACCAAATTAATGATGTCTTGTACGCTAGATCCTGTGATATTGCGAACTGATGAGTCAAAGTGATGAGCCAAGTCAACTAATGAATTTGGCTGAATGATCAAACTAAAACCTGCCCCACTGTATATATTCCCGCCTTGTCGTTGCTGCAGAAGTGACAGTGCATAAGGAATATTAATGTACTGCTTTGCACTCAACAACATAGCAAGGGAATAGACAGAACATCCTTCTGCCACAAACGTTGGTGAGAACTGGCTACGGTATTCTGGGTACCAAATATGCCCGCTATTATCAGCATGGCCTGTATAACCATTGATATTCACCCAACGGTTGCGGTACATATTAGCATTCGTTGGATCAAAGTAATATTCCACACCATAGATCCAATGGTCACCTTCTAAAGCATAAGCATTGGTATTGTCAAAATAGTACCAGTTGCCATTAATGTAATGCCAGCCGGTTAATGCCCAGGCATTTGTGGGATCAAAGTAATACCAAGATCCACTTGCCGGTGACTTAAACCAACCAGTATGTGCAGCTCCATTATTATCAAAATAATACCAGTGATTGTTGCGTTGGAACCAACCTTTAGTAGCTTTCCCATTATTGCTAAAGAAGTACCAGCGATTGTTGACCTTAGCCCAATCACCAGTAACAAAGTGCCCATTATTGAAGTAGAAGTAATCATCACCAAGCTGTAATAAACCTGATTTTAAACCATTAAGAGGTAGATTGCCCGTTTGTGGATCAGCATTCACCTCATGACCATTGAGATTAACTTTAGTTTGCAAGACACCAGAATTGGGGTCATAGTAACGAAAACTACGACCATTATTAACAATAATAACTCCCCTAATTTGAGCACCAGAGTTATTAAATAAGTAGCGATGCCCATTAATCGTAACATCGCCAGTGACCATTTGGGAGTTGGCAGGATTGAGGTAATAGGTAACATTATTCAATGTTAACCATCCCTTGTTAGCCTGACCACTATTAGCAAAGAAATACCAATTGCCATCAACATATTGCCAACCAGTTTGCATAGCACCAAAAGTACCATCATGGTGAAGATTAAGATAATATAGCTGATTATTAATTGTTTGCAAGCCTGATTCCATCAAACCAGTTCGTTGGTTAAAGTAATACCAATTATGACCATCATACTGCCAACCTAAGTCAGCATGACCGCTTGGACGAAAATGGTACCAATTTCCATTGATAACTTGCCAGCCGGTTTGCATTGCACCAGCAATGCCACCCTTACGTTGATCAAGATAGTATAAATTGCCATTAATATGCTGAAATCCTGATTCCATTGCTGTAGTAGTTGGATTAAGGTAATACCAATGATTTCCAATATAAAGCCAGCCACGATCAGCCTGACCACTATTCTTAAAATGATACCAATTGTTGTTGACATATTGCCAGCCGGTCTGCATAGCACCACTATGATTTAAATAATAGTAATCATGATTGATATTTTGTAAACCAATCTCCATTGCTGCAGAAGACGGATTTAAGTAGTACCATTGATTTCCAACATAAAACCAACCACGATCAGCCTGACCACTATTCTTAAAGTGATACCAATTGTTGCTGACATATTGCCAACCAGTCTGCATTGCACCATAAGGATGACCTGAACGATCATTTAAATAGTATAAGTCATTGTTAATATGCTGAAGACCAGCTTCAGTAATACCACTTTGTGGATTTTGGTAGTACCAGTTATTTGACTGATACTGCCAGCCAGTTTGCATTGTACCATCATTGAACAAGTACCATTGATGACTGCTATTAGCTTGCCAGCCATTGGCCTTCTGCCCATTAGCATTCTGCCAGGTAGTGCTATTGTTACTCGTCACTGGATGATAACCATTAACATCCTGCGTTTGATTTTGACTATTACTAGAACCATTCGTAGTTGCTATCGTAGTAGAACTTGGCACAACAACGGTGGTCGTTACAGTAGACTCCGAATTATTATCCTGATCGGCATAAGCTGTCAGTGTCAGGCTCACCCCCCCTACTGCAACAGTAAGTAACGTTGCGGTAAGCCAACGCTTTCCCGCTTTATATAGTTTAAAACGAGTCTTCATAATTTATTGGTACGCTCCCTCGAATTCCTTTTTAATATCTTTCATTATAACGACGACCACAAGCAAAGAAAATAGGAATCTTAACAAAATGCTAATATTTTGAATATTAAATTAGTTAAATTTTAGCAATTCTTCCATTTTGTTGACTGCACGCCGTGTGAAATAACCATTGTTCAAGTTTTCAGCAAATTTCATGACATTGCTTTTAATTTCCATATATCGTGTCTTATCTAGAGATTGCAACGTCTGACTTAAATCATTTAAATTACTGATGACAATACCTAGATTATGCTGTTCAATAAATTTTGCTAAAGCGGCCTGCTTCCAAATAATAACCGGAATACCTGAACTTAAGTACAGTGAAGCTTTATGTGGTGCATTGTATTTTAGGTAGTGACCATACTTGCCACTGCATGTATCTAACTGATCACCATCCCATACGAGGCCAAAATCATATTGTAAATGTTCAGGCAATTGCTCTGGACTATACTGTCCACAATATTCAACACCATTCTGGTAATGATCAGCCGGATTAGGGCCAAATACATTTAATTTCAAATGAGCATCATCTATCTTAGTTAGAAAACCTGATTTCATTAAATTGCCAGCATAGCAAACAGTCTGTTCATAATGTTTGCGCTGAATCAATGGCTGAGGATTAAGATAATCAAAAATATCTAAGGACACCATTGGTTTTTTGACACCTTGAGACTTCAAATAATGAGCCATTTTCTGATTATGAACAATCAACCCATCAGCCTGATTGAGAACATTCATTTCATGAATTCCTTCTTCTTGAGAGGAAAACATACGCAAAGCTTCAATATCATGAACAAAGAAAATCAGCTTGGCATGACAATGATGGTGAAAATCCTTTAAGAAGCGATCCATCACAAAAAAGGAATAAGCAGGATACTGGAAAATTAATTCGTCCATGTTTCGGTGCGTTCTTAAATAATGTGGAAGTTCCCAATAAGTCAAACGTAATTTTTGAAACTTAGAATGGAAATCGGTATGTATCAGGGTACTTGTAAAACTTAATGGTTTTAAAAAAGCTGCAACGTCTGCTTTAGCTTTGGGGGCTGCATTATTTTTGTCAAAATCAACAATTGTCAAAATTTCTTTCTTCATTATTTTTAACCTCATCAAATAAAAAAGCGGCCGACTTTTAACGTTGTTCAACACGCTAAAACCGACCACCTTTACTAACGATTAATTTACTTCATTTCATATTGCGGATCGTTACATAGCCTACTGAAATGACAATCCCAGCAAGTCCGCCAAGAACAATCCCAACTAATCCATACTTTTTGATGCTGGGATGACTATGAGATTCAACACTCTGATTAGTTGCTTTGCCTAACAATGAAACGTGGCCTGCACCTGGTTGTTCCTGAGGTAGAACTTGCTTAAATGCACGCGCTGATGTGTTAGCAATAACCTTAGCATCATTGGGGCGACTAGTATGTGCGCTGATCTTCAGAACAAGGGATTGATCATTCGTCTTAGCTGAAATAATGCCGCCTAAATCATGAGAAGAGTAGCGATGACGCAACTTCTTAGGTAGCAACTTGTGAGTTGTTTGAGCAACCTTGGTGTCCTCTGCTACATCTTGGTAAGTCTTCATCATGTTCAAATCAGCCTGTGTCATCTGGTCTTGACCACTATTAGCACGTTCGTTTTCCCTTAAGTTATGTGAAACTAAAACGTTACGCGAAGCAGTGAAAGTAGTAGTCTTCTTATGTTTAGCATAAAGCCCAAACACCCCACCGCCAATAATTGCCAAGACAATTACGACAATTAAGCTAGTATAAAAGCTTTTCCGCACTTGATTCTTATTCAATGTTCTTCTTCTCCATTCGACTTTGTCTGTCGCTAGTATACACTATAGAATATGCTGCGAGCAAAAAAGGATCATAATCAATTTCCAACAGGTGTTGTTCCACCATGGCACTAATTGTCAATATCACAATAATAGCTGCTAAAGCATAATCTTCAGCTTGAATAGATTGCCAAGAAATTTTAGTCATCCAAAAGACAACGATTATGCCTAGAACCAAACCTGAAATAATCACCATACGCATGAAAGATGAATCAATAAAGAAATAATTTTGATCATTGACATGGGCAGCGCCAAAGCCCCACCCACGTTCTGTTAGATGTTGTCCAAACCAGCTGATCCCATATTTACCCAGTGCTTGATGTGAAATTGTCAGACGTCCTGATACCAACTGATCTAACCGTAACATCCAATTTTTTTGATTATTAAATAACCATGCCATCATCACGGTAGCATAAGCCATTATTGGTGTGACACCCCAATAAAATTTAGTCACTAATTGAGCTCCCCGGTTGCCACGCTGCGCTTGTTGTGCAAACCAAATCACAGGAATAATCAATAAAAGACAAGCTGTGTCTAAACGAGCATCACAAACCTTCATAATAAAGATGGCTATTAAAACAATGCAGCAATAATACCGCCAATTAAGCTTTGAAAAATTCAAATAGCAATACGCCATGACTAAACTCAAAACATGTGCTGCAAAGTCAGTCGTATAAATAATGCCAAATGATAGGCGAACAACATCTTGACGGTGGAAAATAATATTGGGAATAATACCAACAAGAGCTGACACAATGACAACTGCAAAGATAATTAATCCGACAGTAAGGTAAGTTTGCACAATTTGATGAAAATCAATATTACGAGCAGTAATTACGAATAACCCCATCGTAATCATTGGCAGTGACTGGGACAAATACCATGAACATCCTAATAAAGCCATCATGACTAAATCTAATAATAACTGTCGAATATCGTGATCATCAAAGCACAGAAGCTTTGCAACCAGCAAAGCTAATGAAATATAAATCAGCCTAGTTAGCGCATGGTTAGAAACAAACTGAATAAAAGTCGTCGTCTGCAAAAAAGTAATGACTAAGCCAAAGATGAAGGCAACAAAGTATAATTGCTGACCAACTGTTTGGCGTTGCTTAGCATCTCTTAAAACCTCTATTATGCGCGTCATCATTCAATTCTACTCCTTATTGCCTCTGCGATTAGCAATCAGCTGAAGTGCTTGATGCACGATCGGGGCCCTCAAAGTAATAATTCCAATCAAGTAAAGAATTATCCCAGCAGCTACTTGAACAATTAGATGAATAATATTCATCGACATATACTGGTCCATTCGATAAACTACTACAAACATGATAATCCCTGCGAGAAAGTATTTCCACAGTGAAGAGAACAACTGACGGCGTCGAATCGTACCTCTAATGCAAAACAACTGGTAAGCGGCGACAGAAAATTCAGACAAAACTGACGCAATTGCCGCACCATTAACGCCCCATAGATAAATCAAAACCAAGTTGCTAATAACGTTAACGACAGCGCCGATGGTTACAGAAACAGTATATTCTCTAACTCGATTAATAGGAATCAAATACTGATTACCAGTAACTGTACTCCAAGAAATAAACAAGATCACAGGAGCTTCATAGAAAACAATTTTACCAGCCTCTATGTATTTGTTACCCAAGAACCATGGTGTCATTTTCGCAGAGATAGCCATCATACCAAACATCATTGGAATGGCAATTGCAGTGGAAAAATCAAAGAATATATATAAACTTTTGCGAACTTCTTTAACTTGACCCTTTGCATATTTACTAGCAATGTGTGGCAACATTACTGTTCCACTGGCAGTCACAATAGCTATTACCAATTTGACAAGTCTATCAGCATAATCAAATTGGCCCAAGGCTGTTTGAGTAGACATCCGTCCTAACATCAAACGGTTAACGACAAGGTAAACTTGGGTCGTAACTGTTGGAACAAACAAGAGCAAAGATGGATAGAAGTGTTTCCAAGGATGCCAAGTTTTAATTGGTACCCAGCGGACAGTTTTAGGTAAATAAGGCCATAAAGTCAAATTACCGACTAAAGAAGCCCCATCCAGCAGCAGAATGTATTTCCACAAATCGCTTTCCTGTTTAACAAAGGTGAAAATCATCAAAATGGACAATAGCTTTACGATTGTATTACGTGTAACTGTACGCTTGAAATCTTCAAGCCCCATGAAGTACCAGGAAACATCAAAAGCAGCCGCTACAATCCAAACTGATTGAATTAAAAAGTACTCCCTAAAAGTAGTACTAAAAAGAAAAACAATGACAATATAGGCAATTAGTGTTAGGAACACTGTCATCAATTGGAGTGATTCAATCCCCCAAAAAGTCTGTGATCGTTTAATGGGATCATCACGATTATAAGAAATTTCGCGATTTCCGTACATCGTAATGCCTAATTGACCAATTAAATAAAAAAAGGTCACCCAACCAGTTGTATAGGCATAAATACCATTATTATGCGGGCCCAAAACACGCGACACATAAGGTGTCGTAATTAAAGGTGCCAACATTATCAAAATCTGGTAACCAGCGTTATACAAATAGTTTTTGATGACCTTCATTATTAATCTTTAAACTCCTTATTTACTGCAACAAGAGCAGCTTCCAACACTTGATCCATATTGTAGTAACGATATTGGCCAAGCCGGCCACCGAAGATAACTTGTGGTGTCTTAGCAGCTAGTTTTTGGTAACTCTTATAAAGAGCATTGTTCTTTTGATTATTAACTGGGTAATATGGTTCATCCCCACGGTGCCAGTCGGCAGGGTATTCGTGGGTGATAATGGTCTTCCCCTTATCACCCTTGCCAAATTCAAAGTGCTTGTGCTCAATAATTCTGGTAAATGGCGTTTCAGCGTCGGTGTAGTTAACGACCGCATTACCTTGGAAGTTGTCGACATTCAGTTCCTTCGTGTCGAAACGCAGACTCCGGTATTGTAACTCACCCAGTTGGTAATCAAAGAACTGGTCGATAGTACCTGTGAAAACGATTCGCGGATAGTCACGTAGGTATTCTTCCTTGTGATCAAAGAAATCAGTATTGGTTTCAACATCAATCAAATCACTAGCTAGCATCTTCTCAACGATCTGAGTATAACCACCAATCGGAATCCCTTGGTAATCATCGTTGAAGTAGTTGTTGTCGTACGTCAGACGAACTGGTAGACGACGAATAATGAAAGCTGGTAAATCAGTGGCTTTTTGCCCCCACTGTTTTTCGGTGTAGCCCTTAACCAGCTTTTCGTAGACATCACGACCAATCAAAGAAATAGCTTGCTCTTCCAAATTAGCTGGTTTCTTACCTGCCATTTCCTGACGTTGCTCGTTGATCTTATCCAGAGCTTCCTGCGGCGTAACGACGCCCCACATTTTGTTAAAAGTGTTCATATTAAAAGGTAAGTTGTAAATCTCACCCTTATAATTAGCTACTGGACTATTAGTATAACGATTAAATTTTGCGAATTTGTTAACATAGTCCCAGATTTTTTGATTTGAGGTATGGAAAATGTGGGCGCCATACTGATGAACCTGGATGCCATCCACTTCTTTTGTGTAGATGTTACCAGCAAGATGGTTCCGCTTTTCAATCACTTTAACATGCTTACCACGCTTTGCAGCTTCATAAGCAAAGGTGGCACCAAAGAGCCCGGACCCAACAATAAGATAATCATATTTACTCATAATACATTCACCTATTTAATTAGACTTCACGTTCAATATCAAAACAGAAATATTATACTACTTTTTAGTTTTAATGATGTAAATTGGTCGATGCTTAGCTTGCATGTAAGTTTTGCCTACATATTTGCCAACTATTCCGATACTGAGTAATTGTATTCCACCCATAAAAAGGATGATGCAAATCAAGGATGCCCAACCAAAAGCACTTGCGTTTGGTGACACTATGTGACGAATAACCACAACAATTAGAGCAATAAAAGCTAACCCAGCAATTAATGTTCCAAACCAAGTAGCAATGGATAATGGGGCGTCTGAAAAGTCCATAATCCCATCTAAAGCATAGCGAAAGAGTTTACTCATTGACCAGTCTGTAGTACCAGCCACCCGTTCCACATTGTGATAATCAAGGTATTTAGTACGGAAGCCAACCCAGGAAAAGATACCTTTAGAAAAGCGATTATATTCTGTCATCGATAAGACAGCATTAAGCATTTGGCGGGTCATCATTCGATAGTCACGAGCTCCAGGAATAATTTCAGTTTCTGAAATATGATTGATGACATGATAGAATTGCGAAGACAAAAAGGATTTTATTTTTGCTTCACCCGTTCGATCCGTCCGCCGTGTTCCTACACAATCATATTCACCTGATTGAAGATCTTTATACATTGTTGGAAGCATCGCAGGTGGATCCTGCAAATCAACGTCCATCACAACCACATAATCACCAGTAGCTGCTTGCAAACCAGCATAAAGACCGGCTTCTTTGCCAAAATTGCGTGAGAATGACACATAATGCACTTCATCAGGATATTTCTGATGAAGTTTTTCCATCTCCATCAATGAATGATCCCTAGAGCCGTCATCAATAAACCAATATTCTGCATCAACTGGCATTTGAGCAATAATCTTGGATACAGCAGGATAGAAAAGAGGAATGGACTCTTCTTCGTTGTAACAAGGCACTACGACTGATAACTTTGGCATTGTCACCTGTCCTTTCCCTTAAGCATGCCCAACAAATTTTCGTTCTAAGAACTTTCCACCCTTTTTTAGCCAATTAGTATGTTCCATGAATACGTAATTAACTTCTTTAGTTTGGTATTGAGGGTGAACTTCCAACCAAACATCTAACAGCAATTCACTCAAAAAACCATAAACGCGCTGCTCATAAGTGGAATAAGTGCTAACGTCAGTTCTTTCTTCAACATCCTTCAAAACAGCAAAGAGCCATGTGAGGTAATCATTTAGTGGCTTACGCTTCATGATAAACATGTTAAACATATGCGCCCACGTACGATTCATCACAGTATCAAAAGCGTCTCCATATAGCGCATATTTCTGATGAATCACTTGATCCAGCACATCAAATGGTTTGTGTTCATGTGCATGGAGATAATGGGACTTATTGGTTTCAATGTAATAACGACGTTTGCTTGGCAAAATAATGTCGTTATTTTCTAATAATTTATCGGCTTGTTTGTAAGTCAAAACTTTATTGAGCGACTTGTGGTGATTCAAACTCAAGTAACGACGGTAATGTACAAGCCCCATCGCGTCAACATCCAAGTTTTTCCATCCCCAGTAAATCGCAGTCAATTCATTATAATGTGCGTTTTTCTTAGAAATGTTGTCACCAGTATTATCGCCTTGAAAAGTATGATTAACGTCTGGATGCAAATCTTTACCCACAAAAACTGGCAAATACAGATCATCTTGTGGCATCACATAATTTTTATGAGTGGCCACAATAACTTTGATTTTACTCATTGGTATTTACTCTCCCTAATCAATAAGCCCCAGTACTCTTAAAAATACTAATAACGTTTTTAAACAGGATCTGAACGTCGAAAAGCAGTGAAGCCCTATCAACATAGCTTAATTCGAGATCTGCCCTTTCCGGATAGCCAATATTACTTCTACCACTTGCTTGCCAAAGCCCCATCGCACCTGGACGAACAGACAATAATTTATCGACGTGACCATCATATTGAGATAATTCTTCTGGAACTACCGGCCGAGGACCAATAATTGTCATGTCACCACGTAAAATATTAATAAATTGAGGAATTTCGTCAATTGATGTTTTACGGAGCCAACGCCCCAATCCAGTAATACGTGGATCTTGTTCTGGCTTTAACTTATAGTTATTATCTATATATTCTTTATATAGTTTAGCGTCATTATGTAATATTTCATCAGCACCAACGACCATTGAACGGAATTTCAAAATTTTAAATGGCTTATGGTATTGTCCCATCCTTACCTGCTGGAAAAATAATGGCCCCTTATTACTACCAAATTGGTCAGCAATAAATACAAATAAGAAAATTGGGCTAAATACAATTAAAGCTAGTATTGATAGTACAATATCAAAAAAGCGTTTGATGAATCGGTACCACCAAGACTGCTGATTTTGACTTTTTCTCTCAGCCATATTTTTGCCTCATTTATTCTCAAAAATCACTATCTTACATATAATACAGCGTTGGCCCGGCTGAAACAATCACTTTTATAAATACTAAACATTCTCATCCAGCCAACGCTCAATATCATCCAGCTGGTAACCCTTGCGAAAGAGGAGTTGCTTGACGCGCTGCTTACGTTCATACGACTGGTACTTTCCGTAATGGTGCCAAGCCTTTTTGGCTTCGCGATCCAGTAGGTCTGCTTCGTGCTTGGGGTCAGGTTCCGGCCGTGCCGCCGCCAGAGCTTGCTGGATGATGTTACTATTATAACCATTTTGTATCAAATTGCGCCGCACCCGCTCTTCTTGTTGCCGGGCTGATCGCCGTCCCTGTCGTTTAAAGACTTTCTTTGCTAACTTGGTAGCGTTAGTTAGTTGGATATCAGGAGTAAAGAGCTCCAAAGCCTGTTCAATCACTTCGTCAGCAACGTGTTTTTGCTTAAGGTGTTGTCTGATAAAGCCCGGCCCTTTGAGATCGAGCCTCATCTCAGTTCGAACGTAGGATTTTGCGTAGTTACTATCATCGACGTAACCCTGTTGACTGAGGCGTTCCATCACTGGTGGCACCATCGAAGCAGGCGTGTCAAAGTCAGCTAGCTTTTTCTCGACTTCTGCCGCTGTCCGCAGACCGTAGGAAAGGTAATCAAGGGCGCGCAGATAAGCAGTGTTTTGCTGGTCAAAGCTAGTGATCATTTTGATCTGATCCTTATCCAGCTCAGTCCCCTTCAGCAAGTGATACTTTACTAGCACTGCCTCGTCGACGCCAAAGGCAAATTGGCCGTCGAGAAAGATATTATAGCGGTGGCGCTTGCGATTCTTTTGCGTTGTGACTTTGGTAATTTTAGCCAATTTCAAATTTCTCCTTTACATTTTCCCTGCTCGTTCGTTTCTATAAGTGTAAGCATTGGCGCCGTGCTTACGGCTAATAAACAAAGGAGTTTTTACCATGAAGAAAGTATTTCAAAACGCTAAGCTGCAAGTCAAGATGAAGGGGCAAGACAATCCAGAAGGTGTTACCCGCACGTTGAGCAACGTCGCCGAAAACCTGACGGATGCACAAATTGCCATCATCAAGAATTTTATGCAGGCGATTACGAATGACGCTGTTTCTGAAATGAAACAAACCGTTGCCAACAAGTTAGAAATGGAACCAGCAAGCGCTGAATAAGAAAGGATCGATGTATAAATGAAGACTTTGAGTTTAACTTTTAAGGGTAGCCTCGGCAAAACACACGTCTTGAAGCTGAATTACGCAAAGGACGGTCTCGACAAGGACACGATGCTGAAGCAGATGAAGGCAATTGCCGCTTCCAATGCGTTCAGCAAGGATGGCGAAAACATCTACGCTACACCAGTCTCCGCTAAGTACATCAAAACGACTGAAGAGATCATTGTTTCTAAAGAAGACACCAAGCAACTGAAGCCAGCGGCATAACTTTTCCAAGAGGGTGGGAAATATTCCCATCCTCTTTTTTATTTTTGATGTTTGCGTCCCGGAAGATGACCGACATGTTCCTGACGCCAATCACGAATTAATTCCCACATATATCGGCGCTGCTGGGCATCCCCCTCGTGGGCATCCTGCAGTGTGGCATTGATGACGGCTCCAATCATCACGACCATCCCGGAAACGTCCAACCAAATCATCAGCATAATAAAGGCCCCGATGGTTTTGTAGGACGTAATGCTATTAGAGAAGACAACGGTGTAATAAGAAAAAATCCGCGAGAGTCCCATCCAGGTCAGTGATACGAGGACTGCCCCGACGATAACGTAGCGCAGGTGCACCCGTGCATTGGGCACGAAATAGTATAAAAGCGTGAGGGCAATAAAAAGCCCAGCGAAGGTGACCGGCCATTTCAGTGATGTAAAGAGTCGGATGTAGTGCATACTGAAGCCAAAGATCGGTTGCAAAGCTTTCAGGACTTGTTCCCCTAACCCATAAAGTAGGATCAGTGAGAAGAGGATTACAATTACGACGATCATCCAGACAAAGGAAACCACCCGGTTGATGACCGGGTTTTGGTTTTCGGCGACCCCGTAGGCGTGGTTAACGCTTCGTTGAAAGGCTGCAATCCCGGTACTCGTCGAGAAAAGCGCGATCAACAGCCCAGTTGTCAACGCACCGCTGCTTCCCCGCCGTAAAAAGGCGTAGACAAACGGTTTGATAAAGTTGTAGATTGACGTGGGAATAGCCGTCTGGAGATATGACGTCACCGTATTAGCATCCAGTCCCAGCATTGGCATCAAGTTGCCCACAATCATAATCGCCGGAAAAATCGACAAGAGACTGTAGTACGCCAGTACGGCTGCTGAAGCCGAAACCTGAGCCATCATGAAATGCTTCATGAACAAGCCGCAGAACTGTTTGATTTTGCCAGGTTCACGTCGCACCATTTCCACCTCACTCATAGATATGTACATTTTAGCAGGAAGTAAGCGGGAGGGGAATAGGAGTGGAGGGATCTTTGTGGTGGTTGTTGTTGGATATGAATGCTAATGATATAGTAATGGTGTACAGAACAAAACGAGCCGCTTAAAAGGCGGTGGCTTGTTACTACCTAGTAAATGAACTACTCAGTAAACCTGCCAAAGTTTTACGCTGAGCGGTTCTTTTTTCATTTTCGAAAATGATCGAACACGTTATAATACTGGCTGGGAGGAAGAAGATTTACAAAGTTCCAATGACAACGATGGCTGGATCTTAGAAAATTCAGCCACTTTGCAAATTCTAAATCAACAATGAATAAATCAAACCATCAACTAACAACAGCAACCAAGCGCAAATTTTTTGCCATCAGTTTAATTATCATCATGTGGCTAGGCTTCTTGCTACATGACCAGACCATCAACATTCTTATTACATTGCTCGTGTCGTTCTATCTTATTTTTGACGCATTTCATCGCGAAGAAAAATAATCAAGATATGATGCAAATAATCCCCGTTGGCAATCATGAGTCAATGGGGATTTATTTCTAATTAGTTTTAATGATCACCATAATGAGCTTTACATTGAATTATAGTAAACTCGCCATGAGCTTCAGGTATATATACTAATCGATCAACATGATTAATTCTTCTGGACCACGCACCACTCAAGTTTCCTTCCAACGGTTCTGGCTTTCCCAAACCTTTAAAAAGTCCTTCCCGCTGAATCGATTTAATCAATTTATTAATCCTTTTGAGTGTTTTCTTGTCTTCTTGTTGCCAAGCAACATATTCAGCCCATGCACCATCATTCCACTTGATCATGATTAATCCTCCAGAAGATCATGCTTAGAAATATGCTTGTTGTGTTTGTATTCGTTGTATCTTTTTTCCAACACCTTCATATTTTCATCACTGTAAAATGGACTAGCTTTTACTTCAAACGGAATTTTCTTTTCATTCACCAAAGCTTTTGTTGCTAATGTTATCCAAACAGAGAAATTAAGCCCCATATCATTAAGCAAATCTTCTGCTTCGTGTTTTAATTCTGGATCCATCCGAGCTGTTACTTTTGCGTCGTTAGACATAATAACGTGCCTCCTGTCTTACATAGTGTGCATATTGACTTACATTTAATGACATTGTATGACACTTTTTGGACTTATAGCAATACAAAAGCACCCTGCATTGCCAAATTCATCTAAGCAGTGTAAGGTGCTTATTTTAAATTGAATTTACTTCTTAAATTCCGCCGTTGCCTCTGCCAAGTACTTCGCGTAGTTGTCGTCGTACATGTACTTAGCATCGTATTCAGGATCTTGTGAAGTCAAGATCTTTGGACCATCATCGGTGATAACCAATGTGTGTTCGTATTGGCAAGAAAGACCACCATCGGCAGTCTTAGCCAGCCAACCACTAGGATCAGACGTATCTGCTTCCCAGGTCCCAGTATTGATCATTGGTTCAACGGTGATCGTCATTCCCTTGCGCAGACGCAGACCCTGACCGTGCTTACCATAGTGCGGAATCATTGGGTCTTCGTGCATCGTTGGTTGGATCCCGTGACCGACGAATTCACGAACATCGCCATAGCCGTTTTCGTCTTCGGTGTAGTGCTGAATAACGGCACCAATATCACCAACCCGGTTGCCAGGAACACATTGATCGATTCCCATGTACAAAGCCTTGTGGGTTACGTCCATCAGCTTCTTTACTTCTGGGCTTGGGGTGCCGACGACGTAGCTCCAGCATGAGTCAGAGAAAGCACCGTCGAGGTTAACCACCGTGTCAACCTTAACCAAGTCGCCGTCCTTCAGAATCAACTTCTTGCGCGGGAAGCCGTGGCAAATTTCGTCGTTGACACTGACACAGGTTGCGTACTTGTATCCCTCAAAACCGATTTGGGCAGGAATAGCGTGGTGACGCTTGAAGTATGCACGGGCGAATTCTTCGATTTCCCAGCTAGAAATTCCTGGTTTGATAATCGGACGCAGGCCAATGTGCATGCCGGCTAAAATAGCGCCGGATTTTTCCATAGCCTCAATTTCACGTGGTGACTTTAAACTAATCATTCTATAGATACTCCCTATTTATTAGTCTTCTTTAGTATACCACTCCGCGGCAATCAGCGGTGAAATGTGCTATACTGAGTCAAGCAAAACTTAACGGGAGGCATTACAATGGCAAGTGCATTAGTAGTTTACGCCACGATCACTGGTAACAACGAGGACGTGGCTGACATTATCGTTGAAGCCCTCAAAAAACAGGGTGTAGATACTGAAGAAACAGAAATCACGATGGCGGACCCCGCTGACTTCGAAGACGTCGACATCTGTGTCGTTTGCCCATACACTTACGGCGAAGGGACGCTGCCTGACGAAGGACTAGACTTCTTCGACGATTTGAAGGAAGAAAAGTTAGATGGCAAGGTCTTCGGTGTAGCCGGTTCTGGTGACAAATCATACGGTGAATACTACTGCAAGGCCGTTGACAGCTTTGACGACGCCTTTGCCCAAACTGGCGCTACCCGTGGCGGTGGCCCAGTTCACATCAACCTCAACCCCGACAAAGACGACATTGAGACTCTAGACAAGTTTGCTCAAGAACTGATCGACAAGGCTAATAAGTAGTAGGTTAGTATCGTGATCGCTAAACTGTGGAAAAAATATAAGCAGCTGGTGGCTTACCTCTTCTGGGGGGTAGTCACCACTGTTGTCAATATTGGGGTCTTCCAGTGGCTGAGTTCAGGCGTCAAAATGAACTACCAGGTAGCTAACGTGATTGCCTGGTTCCTGTCGGTATTGGTCGCCTACCTGACCAATAAAGTTTGGGTCTTTGGTTCACACTACACGACCGTCAAGGCTTTTGGAATCGAATTTGTAAAATTCTATTTCTATCGGGCCCTCACCCTGCTGATCGACGTGGCTTTCATGTTTGTCGGCGTGACGCTGTTAAAGTTCAATTCACCACTCCAGCAGTTAGTCGTCAAGACACTGGACAACGTCGTCGTGATCATCGCCAACTTCATTTTCTCGAAGTTCCTGATCTTTACGACCAACAAAAATATAATCGAAAGAACAAAATAGCTAAAACAAACCCAGTCACATCAGGCAAAAGCTTGATGTAGCTGGGTTTCTTATATGCGATGACTTGCCATTCATCATTTATTCTGCAGGTAATTTAAAATCAAATTGATAATCTTATCAGCAGCATAGCCTTCCCCAAACGGATTGGGAGCGGAGGACATTTTTTTGTAAGTGCGCTTATTATGTAATAACTCAAAAGCCGCCTGCTGAATCGTCGTCGGATCAGTACCAACTATCTTAGCAAAGCCGGCGATTAAGGCTTCCGGGCGCTCCGTCTTATCACGCAACAATAACACTGGCTTGTGCATTGCTGGTGCTTCCTCAACAACCCCAGCTGAATCGGTAACCAGCATGTATGATCTTGCGGCCGTGTTGAGGTACTCCCCTAAATTCATCGGTTGAACGACGTGCACGCGGTCACAACCAGTAAAGACCTGGTCCGCCTGTGTCATCACATCGTCTGATGGATAAAGGGGACAAATTAATGCCACATCGGGGTTAGTTTCGACGATATCACGCATCGTACGAAAAACGCGGTTCATCGCATCACCACGGTTTTCTGCACGCTGCATCGTCAACAGGATTATCCGCTGGTCATCCGGTAGTTGATCCAATAGCTTGCTGTGAAAATCATCACGCAAATTCAGCCGCACCGAATCCACCACGGTGTTACCCGTTACGAAGATTCGGTCGGATGGGTGGTGTTCCTGAAGTAAATTGTGGGCGGCATGTTGGGTCGGCGCAAAATAAAGATCGGCTAAAACGTCCGTCAACTGACGCTGCATTTCATCAGGAAACGGGTGCTCCTTATCATAGGTCCGCAATCCCGCTTCGACGTGGGCTAACGGCAAATGATGGTAAAAAGCGCAGAGACTCCCAGCTAGCGTAATCGTCGTATCGCCGATGACCACCATCATGTCGGGTTGAGCCGCGTTGATAACGTTATTAAAATTATGCATCATGTTACCGAGGGCTTCGAGATCACCGCCCTGATTCATCGATGGTGCCTGCAGATCAAAGTCCGGTTGCAAATCCAAGTATTTCAAGGCTTGTTGCAATAATGCCGAATGAGTTGAACTGACGATGATAACCGGTTGGAATTTTTCAGGATGACGCCGCATCGCTGAAATAATCGGGGCTAGCTTAATGGCTTCAGCCCGGGTGCCCAAGAAAAACATGATCTTAAATGGTACTGGCAACGTCATCCCCCTCTCATAATACTGTTAATTTTACCGCGTTGTTTTGACCAAATCGAGGTTAAATAACGAAGAAGGTTAGAAATTGCCAAGTAATTGTAATGTTTTTGTAGCCGTGGTTGTAGTATAATGCTCTTGTTGAATTTAGATTATAGGATATAAGGAGGACTCGTTAATGAAATTACAGCGTAAATTACCATTAGTTGTAATTACCCTGTTGAGTTCGTTGATGCTGGCAGCATGTGGCAATTCCGCTTCAAGTAAAACATCTTCTAGCAGCAAAGTCACTTCCAGCAAGGTCGTTAAACACAAGAAATCAGCAAGCAAAGTTAAGAATAACAAGAAGAACGCAAAGAGTGCTAGTTCTAAATCTTCTAGCAACAACAGTTCCCAATCATCAAACAGCAATGACAACAGCTCTAGCAGCGTGGACTCCGAAAGTGATTCATCCACGAGCTCAAGCAGCAATGCCACTGCCAAAACTAGCTCAAAGCAAAAACAGAGCCAGCAGTTGGGATTAGGCGATACTGCTGTTTGGACCGACTCTAAAGGTGTTACCCACCACGTTGATAGCGATGGGATGGACCGGCAAACTGTTCCGGGTCAAAGCCAGAGTCAATACAGTGACTGGTCAGGTCCACTACCGAGTGGTGCAACGATCCAGCATTCAAACAACTAAACACTTGTACTTAAAAAGCTCAGCGCTGTAAAAACGCTGAGCTTTTTTGATGGTCCCACCCAGGTTCGAACCGGGATCGACCGCTTAGGAGGCGGATGTACTATCCAGTTATACTATGGGACCGCAACATTGTTATTATCTCATCGTTGCTGGCCCCTGTAAAGAACAATCATCGACCAGAATTTTGTTTGCCTGCTTTCTTAGCAGCAGCCGCTTCCTGCTTACGACGCTTGAAACGGATACCTTTGTTCTTGTGATGACGATTCTTCTTGTGGCGTCGGGGTTTGGCAGGCCCATTGTTGGTTAGCTTGCGGCTCCAAAAGCCATAGTGCTTGTTGGCCTGTTTCTCCGCCTTCCGCTCTTGACGTTGACGCTGGTTAGCTGCAGCCGTATCCTTCTCCCCTTTGTTGTCCAAATGCAAGTCATGCTTGGTTTCCGGGACGGCTGGCAAAAGCTCCAGGTCATATTCGCTGTCCTTTAATAATTGGCGAAGACGACGAAAATCGTGGTCATCACCCAAATTATAGACAGTTCCCGGTTCACCCTGGCGGCCAGTTCGTCCAGCCCGATGCACGTACTGGTTAGCTTCCTTCGGCAGATCATAGTTGATCACAGCTGGTAGCTTGACGATGTCCAGACCCCGCGCTGCAACGTCAGTCGTCAGCAATAATTGAATCTGACGCTTACGCATCATCCGGAGAGCCTGAGCCCGCTTAGTTCCCCGCTCTTTACCGCCGAGGATAGCAATTTTAACCCCTTGGTGACGCATCCGGGCAGCCACGTAGCTGATCGTCCGCTGACTGTTGATAAACACTAAGGCCCGGAAATCGCGCTGCCGACACAGTTTTCGCAAAACTTCCGACTTTTGTTGATTATTACGGGCCCGCAGTAAATAATGGTGGACCGCACCACGGCTCTTATCGGTCTTGCGGACGTCACACAGCTGAATCTTCTGACCAAACATGTCTTCTAGCTGGTTGAAAACTGGCGCCCAGGTGGCGGAGAAGAAGCCAAGCTGGGAATCAATCGGGATCCGTCGCTCGATGTCCTCGACAACTGCTTCAGTATCGTCTTGAAGCAAATCATCGGCTTCGTCGATAATCAAGGTACGGACCGTCTTTAGTTCGAGCCGCCCCTGATTAGCCAAATCGAGGATACGTCCGGGTGTCCCGACGATAATTTCAGCATGTTCACGCAAACGTAAGATTTGCCGGCGAATGTTGGCCCCGCCTGTCAACGATTGGACATGGAGATTAAGGTAGCTGGCCCATTCTCTTAAAACACGGGTAGTTTGCATGGCCAGTTCTTGTGAGGGCTCCAACACTACCATCTGGACCCCGCCACCTTCGGATAAGTTCGGTAGGACTGGCCAGGTAAAAGCCAGTGTCTTCCCCGAACCCGTCGGTGCAATGCTGAGGACGGATTGACCCTGACTCAGCGGCTCAGCAACTGCCTGTTGGATTGCTGTTTGCTCTTTAAAATGCTTTTCATCAAAATGAATTTGAAATTGTTCAATCAATTCTCTTGCTAGCCCCCTAGTAATTTTCGTCTGATGGGAAGACCAAGTCTGCAGACTGACGCAGATCATACATCAGCTGGTTAACGTTTCGACTGATCTTGTGCCAACGATCGTATTGCTTAATTTCAGCAGGATCATCTTTGTGGTTGAAGAGCTGGGCAAAGTCCACCATTTCATCATAAAGTGGGTTTTGGTGCACTTCAGCCTTCAATTCATGAGCCTTTTTCTCTTCATCAAAATACGTGGCTTGGTGGAAATCCGTAGCATTATCCAGCCACATCGTGTCGCGCAGACCGTGAATTTCCGAACCGATGTACGTATTAGTTGTTTTGCTGAAATTCAACACGACAGTGAAGTCATGGTATTGCAGGACGGCAACACCTTTACCGTCCACTCCGGTCTCGACCAAGGTCGGGTAATAGACGCTGCTATCGGGCATACCAAATAAAGTTACAGCATCATAAACACAGTACACGCCGAGGTCTTGCAAAGCCCCGCCAGCGTATTCGAGAGTGAAGATATTTGGCATCGGGTCAGCATTCTCCAGCACCTTGTCGTAGCGCGACGAATACTGCATCATCGTGAAGGTAGCACCCTGCACTTGCTTCATCTGGGCCACTTGCTTAGCCATTGCCTTAAAGAGCGGCGTATGGATATGGCGGGCACCTTCGACCAAGCGTGCCTGGGGGTGGTTTGCCAATAGCTTATCGATCTCATGGTATTCATGGGGATTAACAAAAGCTGGCTTTTCAACGATCACGTCTTTGTCGTTTTCAATGGCCAGCCGGGCCTGCGGATAATGTAGGCTGTTCGGCGAAGCAATGTAAACGACAGAAAAGTCGCCTTGATCAAAAAAGTCCTCTAATGAGTCGTAAAATTCAGTAGCACCATACTTCTCGCCAAAATCCTTAGCCCGACTCAAATGACGGGAATAGACACTGGTCAGCTGGTACTCACCGCTTGCCTCGGCTGCCTTGAGCATCCGGTCAGTGATAAAGTTAGTCCCAATAATTCCTAATTTGAGCATCCAAAAACCTCCTTCGTACCAAGTTAAAACTGTTACTTTAATTTTAACAATTGTCGCACTGTTTTAACAGAATTGAAATCTAATCAAAATAAAAAGCTGTGTATAATAGAGGCAGCAAAATGAAAAAGCAATGATAAAAAGACTGGGACTATGAAATTACTAAGGAGACTTAATTTAATGAAGAAAAAAGGAACGTTACTTTTCGGCGCGGGTTTAATGGCTGGACTCAGCAGTACATTCGGGTTCAGTCATCAAAAGAAAAAACACCCGGCCCAGTCGCTTCCTATTTTTTACACCGGCACATGGCGTTACTATGATGTTCAGCGTGACCGTTCTCATTTAATCACCATTACCCCTGACCTCAAGCTCGACATTGATCACCAGGTGATTCCGGCCACGGTTCAACACATTGGCGCTGATAAGTTAGTTTACCTCGATAAATTTGGCTATCACATCACGATCAAAGCTAATAACAAACAACCAGCAGAGTTGATCGACGAAGCCGATGATCAGATTTACAACATCAAACCAATGAACTAGATGACAGTTCAAACATTTTCTTGAACTGATCCCATAGCAAAACAGATTAAGATGATTGCTCACAACGGGCAATCGTTTTTTTATTATTAAGCTTAGTCGAGTGCTATACTGAAACTATTGGTATTTCGATTCACAACAAGGAGCGTGAACTTTTTTGACAGCAACTATTCAAAAAATAGCGGTATACTGCGGAGCTAATAGTGGTAATGACCCCCACTTTGTCCGGGAAGCCAAACGTTTCGGCAAGCAGATGGCCAAACACCACATCGAGTTAGTCTATGGTGGCGGCCGGTATGGCATGATGGGCGCTGTTGCTAACGCGGTCCTTGATAATGGCGGTACCGTTCACGGGATTATTACCAAAGAATTGGCTGATCGGGGAACGGCACTCGAAAGACTGACCGACCTGCAAATCGTTCCCAATATGGACATTCGTAAGCAAAAGATGATGGATATGGCAGACGGAATGGTCGCCTTGCCAGGTGGTTACGGCACACTGGAAGAAATCAGCGAGGCTATTTCCTGGACGACGATTGGTGATAACCACAAGCCAGCTACCTTTTACAATTACGAAGGCTTCTATGATCCACTCCACAATATGCTGCGGCGGATGTACTACAAGGGCTTTGCAGAAAAGAGTTTCTTAGATGCCATCTATTTTGCCAACCACTTCCGTGACCTGATTAGCTTTATGGAACATTATAAGGCTCCAGCACACCGCCAATACAATCATAATTAAAGTTATCAAGATGAAAAAGACCCCCGTTACATCTCTTGCAACGAGGGTCGTTTTTTATTCCGCATTTAATTCTTTTTCTACTTCTGGGAAGAGGTCGATCACGTATTGACGCGCGCCCTCCGGCATGTCCAGTTTGACGTCTGGAGCGAATGTTTCCTTGTGTTTGCCGACTTTCAAGACGATTTTATCACCAACATCGAACTCAATTCCGAGTTTGATAGCGGCCATGACGAGACGGTGCGCCGTACTGCTGAAACGCTCATCCTGCTCAGCCAGCGGGTGTCCTAACCTTAAGAAATCGCTGTAACGGTCGTTAGCAATCTTCAGACCAAACGATAAAAGACTGTCTTCTTTCAGTTGGGAAGCTACCTGCCCACCAATCGTGAGCGATGGATCATCAAGACGCCGCCGGACAAACTTCAGTGCCATCTTGTATTTGCGGGGAGCCTGGTAGTCATTGATGAAAGTTTCCAGGCAAGTCAGAATATGGTCTGCCGCATCCTGCAGCCAATCAGGTTCTTCCAACGGGTCTTCCAAAGCAACTTCATTATTGCGTTCTTTGGCTTGAGCCAAGCGATCCGGTAAATTATCCGGCAATGGCATCATCAGACCATACATCATCAAAATTTCCAGAAAGTCTAAGGTGTCTGCGCTAATTCCGGAAAGAGCGAATGGATCGAGGTCAAAGGTCCGGAACTGGAGATATTTAACACCTTGCTTGATCATCGTCGGCAAGTTGTCATTTTCGCCCATTAATTCCGCATCCCCGTGTAGACGCACCGGGCCGAAGAATTCATCATAATCGGCATAAGTACCGTTAACGATCATGTCCTCTAACTGATGAACGTGTTCTTCCAGCGAGTTATACGTTACCTGCTCATCAGGCCGGTTCGTGAAACCATACTGCGAGCAACGCAGACTGCGGATTGGGTGATCGATATCGTCTGGAATATCATGCTTGACGTTCGGACTCGTTGGACTCGCACCATAAAGGTAGGTAAAGAGCCAACGGTGCAGGTAGAAAAATTGGGCCATCTTAAAGTACAGGTGGTTGCGGAAATCAGCTAAAGTCGGGAACTTTTCATGGTCTTCCAGTTCGTAAAGACGTTGGATCAAGGTTTCGTCTAAACTGTAGTTGACGCGCACTCCAGCGATGATTTGCCGCTTAATACCGTACTTCTTAATCAAGTATGAATTATAATCACTGATCCAGTAACGAGTCGAATGATGTTTCAAGAAATCCAGATCGTGCTCGTAAAGTGGTTCGGGTGGCAAGCTCAGTGGCCACAGTCGTTCATCCGACTGCAACTCACTGTACAGGGTCTGCTGTAAAAGATCCAGTTGCCGCACCACGTTTTCACTACCCTGCTGTGGCGAACTCTTCAGTTCCATCATATTGTCACTGATTACCGTCGTCAGGTAACGGTTAGTCCGCCGTGAACTCAAATTAGCAGGGTATGGGTAGCGGCTGGCACGCCCGTTGGTCAAAATCCGGTGTGTCTCCATCCGTGCCGCAAAACGTCCCTGGTACATCAGTTTGTTCAGTTCTGGTGTCCGCAGCGCGTCACTGAGTCTTTTCAGCTCGTCTGCCATAATCATAGCCTCCCTAGCGCTACGTTTTCGTGGCGCACATCATTATTCACACTGATTGTACACCATTCTTAGTTGAAATGCCTAGCCCAATTCAACGTCGATGGCTCGCTATGAGTCATTTATGTGAAGAACTATCGACAATCAATGAGCTGTAACCTGGTTACTCTGACCACTGGCATTATTTTGCGAGTTACTAGTTTTATTCTTGTTTTGATCAGTCTTTGGTTTCACCTGCCGTCCAAGGACATCACTGATCATCGCCAGCGACTGGGTAAACATATTGTTATAGGTACCAGGCACGTTCAAAACAACGAAGATTAAACGCCGTTTGCCGAAGACTCCTGTCCCAGAGAAGCAATCGCCAGCCTTATCGGTTTTCCCAGTCTTCAAACCATCCACCTGGCCGTAGTCTGGTTCCATTCCACATTTAGGAATCAGATAGTTGATATTGAGCATGTCGTATTTCTGGTGGTCATTAGAAGTGAAGTTAACGTGGTTGCCACTAGTGATCTTCAGAGCTGACGGGTAGTGTTGAACCAAATAACGGGAAATTTTGGCTACATCCAAAGCAGAGAACTGGTTTTCGGCCGAACTCTTAACACCCTTTAGCTTGAGCTTACCCATCGAACCATTGTCCAAGCCAATCATGTTGTAGATCTTAGCATCGCGCACGCCAGCTTTACGTGCCACCCGTTGCATCTTCTTGTTGAAAGCAGCAGTGCTACCGGCATCTTTGATAGCCAAGGCAGCCGTACTGCCATCAGCCGAAACGATCATCATCGAGTTAACGAGGTCCCGAACAGTATAGGAACGTCCCGTATCCAACTCGACGTTCGAGAAATGCCAATCATTGGCGATCTTGCCAATAGGCTTAGAGATCTTGATCTTGGTATTCCACCGCAATTTACCCTTATTAATGTCCTCTTCAATTACAGCCAGCGTCAAAATTTTAACAACCGACGCAATTGGCATCTTCTGGGTGGCATTCTGTGCATAAAGAACTTGACCGGTTTTGGCATCGATTGTCACCGCAGCCTTTGCCTGAACATGCTGACCCTTCTTTGCCCGCGTTTGGGTATTCGTAACCGTATTGACGGACTTTTTAGCAGCTAAAGCCGTTGCCGGGGCAACAACCGAACTAAGTGATAAGGCGGCCATCATGACGGTGGCCGCTTTAATAAATGAATGTTTGAATAGCACGCTTATATTTCTCCTTTAAGTACTAAAGAAGATTATAAGCAATTCTTTGTCATAATGATGTTAAGTTTCCCTTACGAATTGGTTATTATTTGCTAAGTTGGCTGAATTATTTGATCTTGGCGCCCAATTCAGCAGCTTCCTTGATGGCTGCCGCGTGCTTGCGTGAGTTCCAGGAATCTTCGCCGAGGACCAGCCCCAGATCTTCCCAACGCATGTACTTTTGTAATTGTTTGAAGTAAAGCTTCATCGAATCGTAAGCATCCCCGACGCCGTAGCCAGAAATCAAAACAGCGCTCTGCTTATCCTTCAAATCATGGTTGTGTTCGTAGAAACGGTCGATGACGGCTTTCAGTTCAGCGTTGATTCCGTAGTAATAGAGTGAGGTCACCAGCACCATCACGTCCGCGTCGATCATCTTCGGCATCACTTCACGACTGATCACGTCGTCGTCATGAATTGTCGTTTCATTGGCGTCTAACTTTAGGAAGTTCATTTCGTCTTGACGCAGGCCGGCATCGAAACGATAAACATCGTTGCCCGCCTTTTTAGATGCATCTTCAAAGGCATCGGCGAGGTCGAGGGAGCTGCCATGTGGGTGTGGGGTGCCAGTAATAATAACTACTTTTTTCATTGAAAAAGCCTCCTTAAATCTTACCTCCGTAAACTGGGAAGAGGTTTGCTTGACCATAATCGGTCATCTTCTTAACGTTTTCCAAAGTCTTCATATCTTCGTCACTGATGGTAAAGTCGAGGTCGGCGTTTTGCTTCATGTGTGCCGGATTTTCCGTCTTTGGCAAAACGACCATTCCTAATTGTAAGTCGTACTTTAAACACAATTGCGCTGGTGAAACATGGTACTTAGCAGCGATTTTCTTCACGTCTGCCTGGTTCAATACCGCGCCGTGACCAACCGGTGAATATGCTTCTACTTGAATATCATTGTCCTGACAGAACTTAATCAAATCTAGTGGCGTGTTGGCGATGTGAGCCAAGATCTGGTCAACAGCCGGCTTGACATCACTATTGTCCAAAATATTTTGCAGGTCATCCTGATTAAAGTTGGAGACACCGATTGCCTTCACCTTACCCTCCTTCATAGCATCAGTCATCGCGCGCCAAGCTTCGAGGTTACCTTTGAAGTGCCGATCATCTGACTGGTTGACTTCACGCCATGGCTGTGGACTGTGAATAATCAGCATATCTACATAATCTAGGCCCAATGTTGACAGGGATTCATCGATCGACTTAGTAACCCCGTCGTAGTCCTTCAGTTCGGCCGCAACCTTGTCCGTCACAAAAAGCTGGTCGCGGTCAACCCCAGATTCGCGGATACCCTTGCCCACACCTTGTTCGTTACCGTAAGCCTGAGCGGTGTCGACATGACGGTATCCCAACTTAATTGCATTTTCGACAGCTGCAGCGACATCGTCATTATCGATTAACCAAGTGCCCAGCGCCATCTTGGGAATCTCAACCCCATTATTTAATTGATAGTTTTCTGCTAAAATTGTCATTGTTCCTGCTTCCTTTACTTGATTTGCTACTTTTAGTTTATTGGAACAGACTATCAATGTAAAATAGTTATTTTAAATTCAATTACATGCATTATTGCTATGGATAAGAGGCCCTATTGATGCAAATTATTATTGCCCCAGCCAGAAAAATGACGATCGATACCGACAGTTTGCCGGTCGAACAATTGCCAGCCATGTTAAACCGCACCCAAGAGATTTTGAGAGCTTTTCGCCAGCTGTCCTACGATCAAGCTCATCGGGTCTGGTGGAACTGCTCTGCTAAAATTGCTGAACCTAACTACCGCTGGTTGTTTAAAATGGATCTCAAGCGCAACTTGACCCCTGCCCTGCTGGCTTTTACCGGTTTGCAATACCAGTACATGGCTCCTGACGTCTTTTCAGAAAAAGCCTTAAACTATGTTCGCCAGCACTTGAGAATTCTCTCTGGTTTCTACGGCGTCCTCCGTCCTTTCGACGGGGTGGTGCCTTACCGCCTAGGGTTGGGCGACCGCCTGCAAGTCCATGGTTACAAGAATCTTTACCAGTTTTGGGGCGACAGCATTGCCCGCCAATTAGTAAAGGACGACCAACTCTGCCTGAATCTAGCGTCGCACGAATATTCCAAAGCTGTCTTTGATCATCAACAAGCTGGTCAGCGGATCGTCACTTGCGTCTTTGACCAGCTAAAAGATGGTAAGCTGAAACAGGCCACGACCCGGGCTAAGATGGCGCGCGGTCGGATGGTCCGTTTTCTCGCTGAAAATGGTATCGACAAGCTGGATGATGTCAAAAAGTTCCACGATGACGGTTTTATCTATGCCCCATCGCATTCTAGCGCGGATCAGTTGGTCTTCATTCGGAACGTCCCAGCAAAATGAAATTTCAATGAGATCTTGACGAGGAGCCTTTAATGGGGTTTAATAATAGACATATCAAGAGAGAATTTGAAAAGAAGGTCGTTATCATGAAACTAACAGCACCATTGAATAATAGTTATTATTTCGGGCAATTTGCGTTTTAAATTGCCCGGGTGCATTTGTGTGTTCCCGGTCTATATCTCGGGATCATGCGTTTCTGATAGCGTAATAAATAGCCAGCCGTGGTCCTGGAGAATATCTCCGCCCGGCTGGCTTTTCTTTGTCTATAATTAATTTGAGGAGGGATTAGTGATGGATAAATTAATAGCAATCCGGCAGCAAATCAACGGTCTCAACGACCAGTTGGCTGGTCTTTTAATGCAGCGACTACACCTGGTTCAAGAAGTTGGCCGCATTAAACAGCAAAATGGTTTGGCAATCAAGGACAGCCAACGTGAAAATGACATTTTAAACGAACTCGGCGCCAAGAGCAGCGACCCTGCGACATCCACCTACCTGAAAGATATTTTCCAGGAAATCATGAAAGCCAGTCGTCAAGCCGAAGCAGAAGTCAATAAGCATTAATTAAGAAAGCAGGCATTCAAATGATCGATTATTTAACCGCGGGCGAATCACACGGCCCACAACTGACAGCTATCATCACCGGCATTCCCGCCGGCCTAACCATCGACCCCGACAAAATCAATGCAGCCTTAGCAGAACGCCAGGTCGGTTACGGACGCGGATTACGCCAACAAATTGAACATGACACCGTCCAAATCGAAAGCGGTGTCCGTCATGGTAAGACACTGGGATCACCGATCACGTTAGTGGTTCAAAACCGTGACCATGCTAACTGGGGGACCGTCATGGACCCATTTGGCAAAGCCGGACGTGAAGATGCCAAGCGCGCCCTCACTGATCCCCGACCGGGTCACGCAGACCTGGTTGGTGGCATGAAGTACGGCCAGTCCGACCTGCGCAACATCCTCGAACGCTCTTCTGCCCGCGAAACTGCCATCCGCGTAGCTGTCGGTAACGTCTGCGAACAGCTGTTGGCCGCCCTGGACATTCGTTTGTGCGGATTTGTCCGTCAATTGGGGCCAGCAAAGTCAAGCGTTCAGGAACCCCTCAACGTCAAAAAATTAACCAAGGGGATCCAAAATGACGTGCGTTGCTTTGATCCTGCCATGGTTGACAAAGCCCACGCCGCTATTGATGAGGCCAAGAAAAAAGGCGACACCCTCGGTGGCATCATCCGGGTGGTCGCTAACGGGGTACCAGCTGGTCTAGGTAGCCACACGGAATGGAACACTAAACTTGACGGCCAAGTGGCTGGCGCTGTAATGGGCGTCAATGCCGTGAAGGGCGTCAGCTTCGGTATCGGTTTCGACGTGGCAAGCGTGCCTGGCAGTCAAGTGATGGACGAGATCACCTGGGATGATGGCGACGGGTTTTCACGTTCCTCCGACCACCTCGGCGGATTTGAAGGCGGGATGACCAACGGCATGCCGATTGTTGTCAACGCCGCGGTTAAGCCAATCCCGACTCTGACCCGGCCGCTGGAAACGGTCAACATCCTAAACCACAAGGAGGCAAAGGCTAGTCGCGAACGTTCAGACACCAGCGCCGTCGTCCCCGCTTCCCTCGTGATCGAAAATGTCGTTGCCATCACCCTGGCACGGGCAATCACTGATACCTTCGACAGCAACAACCTCATCCGTTTGCAGAACCAGCTCGCTGACTACCGGCAGGAACTGCGTGGTTACTAAGGAGGAATGGCGATGACACAAGTTAAATTATCATCAGCACCACTTGGCTTACATGGTCACCTCCAGATTCCCGGTGATAAAAGCATTTCCCACCGGGCAATCATGTTAGGAGCCCTTAGCCACGGCATCACTACCATCGACCACTTTCTGACGGGCCAGGACTGCCGCACTACTGCTGAAGCCTTTCGACAACTCGGCGTATCAATTACTATCGACGATGATCACGCTGTTGTCCACGGCGTGGGGCTCGATGGTTTACACGCCCCTTCAGCAACCTTAAACATGGGCAACTCCGGCACCACCACCCGTTTGATGATGGGCATTTTAGCTGGCCAACCCTTCGACACGCGGTTGAGCGGTGATGATTCTCTCAACAAACGGCCGATGAAACGGGTCAGCGAACCCCTTACACACTTTGGCGGTGAGGTTATCACCAGTGAGGGCGGGACCCTGCCGGCAACTGTGAAGGGGCACCATTTACATGCAGCCGACGTCCAGTTAGCCGTGGCCAGCGCCCAGGTCAAGAGCGCCATGATTTTTGCGGCACTCCAAGCCGACGGTGTTTCCACCATTCGCGAAAAATTACCCACGCGTAACCATACCGAACTGATGCTGCGCCAATTTGGTGCTGACATCACAACGGCTGATGACCAACTGACGATCACGGTCCACCCCCATCCTAACCTTGAGGGGCAACATGTTCTTGTGCCCGGCGACATCTCCAGCGCGGCCTTCTGGATGGTGGCAGCGGCTATCACGCCTAACTCGGCAGTCACCCTGGACAAAGTCAACCTCAATCCCACCCGGACGGGCATCATCGACGTCCTGAAAAAGATGGGTGCGCAAATGGACATCAAGCAGCTAGCTAGCGACGGTGAGCCGCTGGGCGACATCCACATTGCCAGTAGCCAGCTCCGTCCGATTACCGTCACTGAAGATGACGTTCCAGCGATGGTCGACGAACTGCCCCTGGTTGCACTGCTCGCTGCTAAAGCTAGCGGCACCAGCAAAATCACGGGCGCCCAAGAACTGCGTGTCAAGGAAACTGACCGCATTCATACTGTTGCCACGACGCTTCAGCAGTTCGGCGTGGAAGTCAAAGAATTGCCGGACGGATGGTTGATTAAGGGCCGGCCTGATTGGCAAATCCAGGATCCGGTGTTTACTAGTTATGGTGACCACCGTTTGGGAATGTTGGTTGCGATCGCTTCCTTAACCAGCTCAGTCCCACTAACCTTGCAAGGCGCTGATGCCATCAGTGTTTCCTACCCCGGATTTTTCGACGATCTGAAGCACCTAACAGGAGGTGGCCATTAGTGAAAGTTATTTTAACTGGCTTCATGGCCAGTGGCAAAAGTTCAGTCGGCCAACGATTGGCAGAGATGCTAGACTGCCCTTATACCGACTTGGACGAAGTGATCGAGAAAACTGCCGGCAAAGACATCCCCCGAATTTTTGCTGACGACGGCGAGAATGCATTTCGTACAATGGAGCACGATGAATTACAGCACGTCATCAATCAACCGGGAATCCTAGCAACCGGTGGTGGCACTCCAGTACGAAAAGATAACCAGGAAATATTGATGAAGTCTTCAGCATTCATCGTCCTTTTGGAGGCGTCACCAGCAGTAATTGCTGACCGCTTGTGCCAACAATCCGGGCGCCCGCTTGGTGACAAATTGGATGAGACAGGAATCGCTAAATTGCAGCAACAGCGCGCTAGGGCCTATCACCGGGTAGCTGATTTAGTGATTGCAACTGATCAACTAGATGTCGATGCGATTTGCCAGACGATATTAAAGGCATTGTAATAAGAAAAGGCATGGTCGTTGCTGCGACCATGCCTTTTCTAGTTATGAAGAAATATTCAAATCAATTTGATCCTAAGCCAGAGACTTCTTCAGGAAGTCTTCGATCTTGTCGAATGGAATCAGGTCCAGCTTGTCGTAGAGGTCAACGTGACCAGCGCCTGGGACCAGGTAAAGTTCCTTCGGATCCTTCAGTTGCTTGTAAGCATCCTGACTGAAGTAGAGGGAGTGAGCTTGGTCGCCGGCAATCAGCAGAACTGGACGTGGTGAGATGTCTTCCAAGTGGTCCAATAATTCGTAGTTCATGAATGCCAGGTTACTGGACAGGGTGTGTTCAGCAGTAGCATTGTGAGCGTAACCACGTGGTTGAGCGTAGAAGTCAGCAAATTCCTTCAGTACTGGGTTCGGGTTGTCTTCAACCAGAGCCTGCATCTGCATTGCCCGGGAGTTGTCTAAGGCTGGACGACCAGTCTTAAAGTCTTCCCAACGTTGTTCAGCGAACTGCTTTTGGGCAGCCTTCCGTTGTTCATCAGTCATCGTGTTGCCAAGACCATCGCGAACGTAACGAGAAATGTCGTACATACTTGCAGTTACGACAGCTTGGATACGTGGGTCAACTTGGGCAGCGCTCAGAGCAAAAGAACCGGAGCCACAAACACCGAGGGCAGCGATCTTGTCGCGGTCAACGAATTCTTGGACACCAAGGTAGTCAACACCAGCAGAGAAGTCTTCACTGTAAATATCTGGTGAAGAAACTTCGCGAGGCGTGCCACCACTGTAACCGTAGAATGATGGGTCAAATGACAGGGCAACAAAACCGCGCTTAGCCAATTGATTACCATAAACACCAGCAGCCTGTTCCTTAGTACCACCGTAAGGACCACCAACGACGACAGCCATGTGCTTTTCAGACTTGTCAAAGTTCTTTGGCAGGTAAAGGTCTGCGTCCAGCTTAATCCCATAACGGTTTGGGTAAGTGACGTGGGTGCGAGTTACGTTTTCGTCTAAGTCAAAAATGTAGTTATCCATTAGGTAAATCCCCCATTATATTTTTTTTGATTTGGCAATAGGCTGAATAGCATCAAATGAATGCCCGTTGCCTCATCAGTTGATGTTTTAAGTATATGGTGGATTTGCATCAATGTAAAATATCCATATTTAATAGTCATTGATGCTTTTTACGCATTAATGATTTTTCATCACCGAACTCGCATACGGAACATGCATATGCGCCGGCACATCGTCCCAATGAACTGGGTAGCCGGCACCGTGAGCACAGAAAACGGAACCTGGGGTATTAGGTAGATCGCTAACTGGATCGTAGTCAGCCTGCTCAATGACTTGCTTGGCATCATGGCATGGCCGGTAGCCATCGACCACACATTCCAGTTGCCCCTGACCGTGAGTATACGAACGAACTTGTTGCGCATAGTCACGCATCGCACTGACTGGCGCTGTTCCCGTAATCACCGTCTGTGATCCCTGCTGTTGTGGTGCATCCACTTGACCGCCCATTCGCTGGATATCGGTTAACGCGTGACCGACACTCTGCTGGTCCAGAGTCAACCGAAAGGAATACCAGGGCTCCAACAACTGGCAAGCACCGACACGGCGTAATTCCATTAATCCTTGACGGACTGCCCGCCATGCTGCTTCACGAAAGTCGCCGCCGACAGTGTGGACAATATTGCCTTTACCAGCAACCAAGGTCATTTTCACGTCGGTGAGGGGAGCCCCAATTAGGACGCCGCGGTGCTGTTTGGATCGAAGGGCAACCAAGATTTGGTGCTGCCACGACAAATCGAGGACGTCCCCGCTGAGATGGGCCTCATAGTGCAGACCACTCCCCCGTTTTGCCGGTTCCATCAATAAATGCACCTCTGCATAGTGCCGCAGTGGTTCAAAATGACCGACTCCCTCAACTGGTTGGGTTATCGTTTCCTTATACAGAATGCTGCCGGACGTGAAGTGCACGTCAATTTGGGCTTCGTCGTGAAGGCGTTGCTGGAGCACTTCTAGTTGCACCTGGCCCATTACTTGAACACGAATTTCTTGGAGTTCCTGATTCCAGATCACATCGAGCAATGGATCTTCGTCTGCTAAACGCTTAAGGGCATTCAAACACTGTTGGACATTATCATTGCCCGATACAACCGTATATGACATAACCGGTTGAAAGAATGGCCGACCGCTGTCGTGAGCATTGCCCAAGCCTTGACCAGGAAAAGTCTGGCTTAAGCCCGTGACTGCACAGCACCCGCCTGCCGGAATTTCCTGGGAAATATCAAAATGCCCGCCATCATAAATCCGTACTTGATCGGCTTTTTCACCATCTACCAGTTCTTGTTTAGCCTTGAGTTGACCGCCCAAAACCCGCAGCCAAGTCAAGCGATTTCCTTGAGAATCATGGGAAATCCGAAAGACACGGGCAGCAAAATCATTCGACCATGATCGTGCCACGGTCCAATGGCTCAATCCAGCTAACAACTGAGCAACACCTTCCCCCTGGAGGGCTGACCCATGATAGACGGGGAAAAGAAGGCGTTGCCGAATCATCGCCCTGACTTGGTCGTCACCAAGCTGCCCACTGTCCAGGTAGGCTGCCAGTACATCATCGTCTTGCATAGCGACCTGTTCCTTCAGTTCATCCGTCAAACCTTGATCAAATGCTAGGCACCCGCCGGCTAAATCTTGCAACTGGTCCAGTGTACCCTGGTAATCAGCACCCAAGCCATCACACTTGTTCACAAAGATCATGGTCGGCACCTGGTAGCGGTCCAGTAAACGCCACAGTGTCCGCGTGTAGCCGGTAACCCCATCGGTCGCTGACACAAGTAAGACCGCATAATCTAACACCCGTAAAACATCTTCCGTTTGGGCCGCAAAGTCGACATGTCCCGGGGTATCAAGGAGGGTTAGCTGCAGGTCCTGAGTTTGTAACTGCGCCTGATGAGAGAAAATGGTTATGCCGCGTCGTTTTTCTTCCTGATCAGGATCCAGGTGGGCGTTGCCACGGTCCACCCGGCCGAGCTGCCGAATTGCCCCGCTTTGGTAGAGCATTGCCTCAGACAACGTTGTTTTCCCAGCATCCACCGGGGCAATAATCCCCGCCACAATCTTTTTCATACGTTTCACCTCGGCTCACATTATACGCCCAAGCTTGATGGACATGCTATCAATCAAGCGCTATCATAGTCATTAACACAAAGTAAGTAAATAAAGGAGTCGTTTCCATTGAAAAAAGGCGTTTTACTGATTAACTTAGGCACTCCTAAGGCACCCACGGCCCAAGAAGTGCGGCCATTTCTCCATCGCTTCTTAGGCGATCCGCGCGTTATCAATACTCCCAGAGCAATCTGGCTGCCCATTCTCAACCTGATGATCCTGCCCAAACGACCAGCTGCTTCCGCTGCCAAGTACAAGCAAATCTGGTCCAGTGAACATGGATCTCCGCTGGCCTACTACACTCAGCGGCAAGCAGTACAATTGCAGAAATTACTCCCCGACTACCTGGTCGACTACGCCTATTCCTACAGCCATCCATTAATTAGCGAGGGGCTTCAAAAGATGGCTGACGCTAATGTTGACCAGCTGACAATCATCCCCATGTATCCCCAATATTCCACGACGACGATCGGTTCCGTGATGGACGACATCAACCGTTTTTACTACCGCCGCGCCCGTGTCCCAGAATTACACTTGGTGAGCGGTTTTGCCGACCGAAGCGACTACCTAGACTTGTTGGCAAGTAAGATCCAGGCCGAATTGGACAAGGCCGACTATGATCAGATTATTATGTCATACCACGGCATCCCCGTCTCCTATGCCGAAAATGGTGACCCTTATCCGCAGCAATGTGACGCTACCACTGATGGAGTGAAACAACGCCTGAAGACCGATGTGCCCGTTATGCAGACCTATCAATCAAAGTTTGGTCCGGCGGAATGGCTGACGCCGGCAACCGCCGATACCATGAAACAACTACCTAGCAAAGGCGTGAAACGCGTTCTCGTTGTCTCCCCCGCCTTCGTAGCTGACTGTCTGGAAACGATCCAGGAACTCAACGTGGAAAACCGTAGCTACTTTATGGATAATGGTGGTCAGCAGTTTAAGCTTGTCCCTTGTTTCAACGATGACCAGGCCTTCACCCAGGTACTGGCCAATATCGTCAACAACCGATAATGCTCACAGAAGACCAACAGCTGATACAAACGGCGCCTTTGACTATTCCTGTTGCATCCCGTGTTCACCATGAAGAAAAAGACGGCTACCAACAAGTCGAATTTCAGTGGAATAATGGAAATTGGCAATATACCGCGCGCTGGCATTCCGCCTTACCAGGAGCCAAAATTATCACCTACCCTAGCTGGCAGGTCGAGCGGGTGCATCCTGGTTTAGGTTATGGCCCGGATCATCACCCACGCCTTCAGCAAAGCTTATCAAGTCAGGGGCAGTGGATTGACACAGAGAAAGTGCACCAAGCCGCCTGGCGCTTAGGCCATGGCAAAGGCCAGCGGGCTGATGAGAAGCTCATTCTTGCAACGCATTTCCACATGAACTAAAAGAGATGGATCAGCAATCTCAAGAATTGCAAAATCCATCCCTTTTTTTGTGGTCCTGTTGGCTAGTAATTCAGCTTCATCAGCAGTGACCCCTTCTTCACCATGTCACCAAGACACTTCATAGCCAGGTCATGAGCCTTCTTAGCAGTCTTTTCGTTGGTGTCCATCAGAAGTTTCTGTTGAGCAGCAGCGTCGCCAGCATCAGCAAACTTAGCGTCCGTTTCCGCAATGTTGTGGCGTCCTGCCGCAAGGGTATTGCGGTCAAGATCTTCCAGACTAGCATTGTAACGCCAGTTGTGGTCGTCACCCATCGTTGCAATCGTATGGGTTAACCAGTACATATTATTGATATCAAATTTCTTGCTGGAATCACGGTATGGTGCCGGCGTATCGGTAACGTTAGTGTAGAACGGTGCTAGCCCATTATACGGATTTGGTCCGTAAGCCAACCAGATAATCCCGGCTTCGGCAGGATCAACATCCGACCGAACTTCGAGAACATGAACTTCCTGGTTACGTTGAATCCCAATTGGCCGGAACTTGTGCTTCCCATCTTCAGTACCCTCATATGTATCGTACTTGGTATGTTGGTAGTGAGAACTCAAAGCGTATTTGACGTCTTCGATTGTCAGCAGATGTTCAGGTTGTTTGGCAAACGGCATCTCCGGATCATCCGGCCGCAAATCATCATGCGGATTGAAGAGGTGCTGGATGTACCACTGCCGTGGAATGTTGTAGCCATAATCGGAATCATTGTGACTGCCAAAAATATGACGGAGATTGTAACCTTCGCGATCGATGTTGAGGTGGTTGTCAGCAATCATCTGTTTCAGGTCAGCAGAGGACATTGTATCGTCGCTGTCAAAATCAAAATCGGTAATGCTAAACCAGTTAGGTGCAGCAACATAGCAGTCATCAGGAACCCGCTTAGCAGCCCAGTGGTGACCACCGATTGTTTCCATGTACCAGATTTCGTTGGCATCCCCAAAGGCAACCCCGTTGGATTCGTATGTTCCATACTTTTCCAGCAACTTGCCAAGACGTTCGACACCTTCACGTGCACTATGGATGTACGGCAAAACGATCGTAACAAAGTCTTCTTCACCGATCCCCTTGGGATTCAGCGGATCCACGCCGAGAACCCGTGAGTTCGTTGTACTGGTTTCAGTAGCCGACATGGAGACGTTCGACGCATTGATACCGGCTTCACCCCAGTAGCCATCCTTTTTAATATCAGATTCCAGTAAGGAAGTGTAGCGCTGCGGGTCCGTTGGCAGTTCCAGCTTCAGCTTATTATGAACACTCTGGTAGTGAACCGGTTGATCAGCCGGCTTAATAACGACGAAACGCTTGGGATTAAAGGCAGTGAAGTAGTCTTCATTCCGTGATACTAAAGGCGCACCATCAGCGCTGGCCTTTTTACCAACCAAAATTGTTGTACATGGCATTTTATCGATCCTTTCTCAAACTATCACTTACATGAGTACGTTTTCATTATAGCTTATTGCTCATTCAATCACCAGTTAGCAACTTTTCAAAACAAAAGAGTCACTCAGTTTCCCTTTCACCAGGATAGCTAAGCGGCTCTTTTTAACTAAAATAGGCGAGACTGCACGATATAGCGAGGCCGGTGCTTCACCTCAACCATTACCTTGCCAACATACTCACCGACAAGTCCGATACTCATCAACTGGGTACCACCAATCAACCAAAGCGAGATCATCAACGGTGACCAGCCAAATGAACTAATGCCTGCCAGGCGGCCAACGATACTGTAAATTCCCATCAAAACAGCCAGCAAACATGCCACCGCTCCGGTCCACAAGATCATCCGCAGAGGGACTACCGTTAACGACGTGATGCCATTCCAGGCTAAGGCTAACATCTTTTTTAATGGGTACTTCGACGTCCCCGCTTGCCGTGGTGTTCGCTTATAGTAAACTTTCGCCGTTTTAAAGCCGAGTTTGGGTACCATCCCCCGAATAAAGAGGTTACGCTCGGAAAATTTTAAAAACTCGTGAACTGCCCGCGCATCCATCATCCGAAAGTCAGCTGAATCGGCAACTAGGTCGACTCCTAAGTGTTTCAGTAACCCATAGTAGGCTTCAGCTGAATTGCGTTTAAACCACGAGTCCGATTGACGGTTATTGCGCACGCCGTAGACAATTTCGCTGCCCGCACGATAGTCACTGATCATCTGCGGAATGCAGTCCGGATCGTCCTGCAAATCGGCATCAATTGTGATGACCAAGTAAGCTCGATCAACCGCCGCTTTCATTCCCGCTAATAGCGCTTGCTGGTGCCCAAAGTTCCGCGAAAATTGCAAACCATCAACAGCTGAAGTCTTTTCGTGCCAACGTTTAACAATCTGCCAAGTTTGATCCGTGGAACCATCGCTAACTACTAAAATGTTAGAACCATAGTCGATTTCTCCATTAGCCTTCATCTGGTCCTCAATTTTGATAAGGCGCTCTAGAGTGGACGGCAGAACTTCCTCTTCGTTATAAGCCGGCACCACAATTGTCAGCTGAGGCAGGTGGGTTTTATCCACGGTCATAGTAAATGTTTTTGTTTGCGCGTAATTGGTCGTTTGCATCATCAATCGTCCCTTTCTCAATTATTTGAACCCTAGTTTAATCAAATGCTGGGACCAAACCAGTAAGGGAAACTAACGGCTAACTAAAGGTTATTTAGAAATTCAATAAAAATGACGGCCTCACGGCGAGTAAAATTCAAAGATTTTCAGAATGTAAAAAGCCGGAAAAAGCAATTTCCGACTTATTTTTTATGCTCGTGGAAAGGTCAACGTAAAGACAGCACCGTGGGGGCGGGCATCTGTTATCTGAATTGTTCCCTGACACACCTTCACCAAGCGTTCAACAATGGCTAACCCCAGACCAGAGCCCTCATAATTACCACGGACGGTGTCACTGCGGTAAAAACGTTTGAAGACGTTCGGCTTATCAGTGGCACTAATCCCCGGACCTTGATCTGCGACAATCAATTGCACATGAGCCACTCCTTTGGCACGCACCGTTACTGAAATTGTTGTATCAGGATCAGCATATTTGGTCGCATTGCCCACGAGATTGTCTACGATATGAGATAAACTATCTTCATTCGTCTTCACCAATAAACCAGGCTTTAAATTCATTATCAACTTTTGCTGAATGCTAGGTTGCAGCCGGTCCAATTGAGCTTGCACAACTTGGCTGACGTCGGTTGGCACCAAATCCACCGCCGTTGTCTCCGCACGTGACAGGGTCAGCATCTGGTTGATTGACTGGGTCATCTGCTGGGTTTCCTCACCGATAAAGCGAATGGATTTCGGAATGATTTCAGGGTGATCCTGACCGTGGCGTTCAATCAACTGAACGTGGCTATAAATAGCCGCAATCGGAGTTTTCAGTTCATGGGTAGCGTTCATTAAAAAACGTTGCTGCTCTTTTTGACTATTAAACCGTTCCTTCAGCAATTGGTTAAAGCTTTTCGCCAGGCGTTGCACTTCTACCGGTTCTTTGGGGACGGCAATGTGGGCTTCCTCACTGATCGAAGCGCTCTGGGCATTGGTATCGTCAACCAGTTGCAGCAAAGGTCGAGTCAACCGTTGTGACAGTCGTTTAGTATAATAAACCGAAAAAACAATTGCCACGATCATCACCGCTGTCGTGACCAAAATAATCCGACACAGGACACTGATTTGCATGTCCATCCGCGTCCAAACAACGTAACGAATACCATGTGCACCGCCCGTTTGCCGGTAAAGGAGGCCGATCCCGGGGCTATAGAAAAGGGTCTTGGTTAATTTTGTCCGGTGATGAACTAGATAACGGGCATAGGGAGTAAAGTAATGGGTATGCACGGCACCCGGACGATGATTGTGGACAGCCACAAAATACAGCGAAGACTGGTTGACGTTGCTATTGCTGCGCCAGTTGCGCCAATCATGCTGGGAGTCGATCGTGACTCTCTTCATGCTTTCCATAATACTGTTGCTATTAACGGCAGCCTGTTCCCAAAGCTGGTGACCGATGGCAACGACAATGGCGAGGCCTAAACAGATAATCATCGAGATAATCAGACGCAAAATGGATTGCGTTAAAATCGTAGCACTTGCTCGCGCTTTGTCATCCACAGCATTTGCCCCCTAATCATTAGCCACGTTAGCTGACAACATGTAACCCGTTCCGCGAATAGTATGGATTAACTTTAGCTTACCGTCCCCATTATCGATTTTGTGACGCAGTTGACGAATATAGACATCCAAAATATTGGGCTCGCCTTCAAAAGCAGTCCCCCACACCGCATCCAGCAATTGATTATGCGAACACGGCTGGTCGTGGTGCTTAGCCATGGCCGCTAGCAACGCAAATTCCCGTGGCGTCAAGGCAATGATTTGGTGATCCCGCACGGCCTGTTTAGCAGTTAAATCGATGGTCAAATCACCAACTTGAATCTTAGATGCACTACTGGATGAACCCGCTCGCTTAGCCTCCTTGCCGTGACGTAAGGCAACCTCAATTCTTGCGATCAACTCTTCCATTTCAAAAGGTTTGGTAATGTAATCATCGGCACCACCGGTCAAGCCAGCAATTTTATCCCCAATATATGTCCGGGCCGTCAGCATAATGACCGGTACCTGGCTGGTCTTGCGGACCCGGCGCAGCACACTAAAACCATCCACCTTTGGCAGCATCCAATCCAGTAGGATTAAGTCAATTTTTTCTTGATACTGACGATAAAGGTCCAAGGCTTCCTGTCCATCAAAAGCATTGATGACCTCCATGTTCTCCAATTTTAATTCTGTCGTGACCGAGTCTGCTAAGCCTTTTTCGTCTTCAACAAACAAAATCGTCGCCATGACACGCCCTTCTTTCTGCTTAATACTGCGATTATCATCTCAAATCAGGTTGATTGTCAATCTACATCAAAACGGTTCCAAGGCAATTCTAAAGAATCTTTAGATTAAAACTGCTTTATCAAGTCTTTTTAATAACCAACCTTCAAAAAATTTAGTTTCAATTTATTCAACCATGGTAGCCGCAGCGGACAAAGGCGTTTATCTTTAAGTCGTATAAGTGAGGAGGAAAATGTGATGAACTATTATCTATCTCGTGGTTGGCGATGGTTTTTAGCTAGCTGCCTATTTCTCGGTTTGTTAGCAACGACAACAAATATTCATAATTGGCCAGTCTCATTAGCAGCGATGATTTTAGCTAGTTTGATGATGATTTTCAGCCAGACGATGGCAAATCAGGTCAACCAAATTCCCCGCAAGACATTCTTTTACCTTATCTTGATCATTTTATTGGTCATGTTCATCGGCCAAAGTCTCATTCTGTCACAATTGCCGATTACGGTTTACCACGACCCATTTCGCATGCTGCACCAGGCTTTACAACTTGCCAGCGGACAACAGAGCTGGCAGAGCAGCACCTACTTCTGGCGTTACCCCAACAACGCCGTCCCAGCCATCTTTTTATCGCGGTGGTTCATCTTGACCAACGCAATGCATTTGTCTGCAAACGTCAGTCTGATGATCCTCCAGATGATCATGCTCGACGGTTTTATTATTTTAACGATTGCCACAATCTGGCAGAGCAGCCATCGTCAAAGCATGGTGGCAGCAACCACTGCCTTTTGCGCACTGACACCCTTTGGCTACACCTATTTTCTCAACGTCGCCTACACCGACCTCCCCAACATGATCATCCTTTTAGTGATCTTCAGAACTATCTACTTTTGGTCAAACCATTCAAGGCAAGGCCGGACCTGGGAAAGCCTACTTCTTGTCATTGTCAGCATGCTAGCGATGTTGATCAAAGGCAACTTCATCGTTATGATGCCCGCAATTATTCTGACCGTCCTAACTTGTCGAATGTGGCGGAAAGCAAGCCGGCAACTCACCGTTCCACTAGTAGCAATCATCATTGGGATTCTTATCAGTCTGCCGGTTGGCAAAATAATAGAACAACAAGCCGGTTTCAGTCACAACAACAGCTATGAATTTCCGGCTACCGCTTGGGTCGCAATGGGGCTGAATGCACACACCAGCGGCACCTACAGCAGCCATGACGTGGATAAAATGATTGCTCTTCCCACTAAAACAACGCGCCAGCGAGTCGCTCAACATAAAATTGCGCGTCGTTTGGCAAAAGACGGGGCTCCTGGCATAGCCAAACTCTTCCTCGCTAAAGATGGCATCATGATGAACGCCACCGACATCAGCCAGTGGTACAGCGGTGGGCACCGCCAGGCACCATCCTGGTGGATTCAGCACGGAATCCTGATTGAAACCAGTCTTAGCCTTCTCTACCAAACAGCTTGGGCAGCCTTGGTTCTGATGGCAATCCGGAATTTATTTCAAAGATACACTGGCAAACAACCAGCCACCGTTCTTGCTATCCTCACAGCTTTAGGCTACCTGGCCTTTCACATTTTGTTGTGGGAAGTTGAGGGCAGGTATGGTCAAGTATTGCTGCCACTGCTAATTTTCACCTTAGCCACTAACAAAGGTGGCGTACATGATCCGCAACGATATGGCAGCTGGTCATATCCAATTGTCACTATGGCTGCCGCCCTCCTCTGTTCTGGTTTATTGACACATTACCGAGCTCCAGCCCGAGCTATTGAAGATGTCAGTACCAATGCTGCTGTTGTGGCTGCTCAACGTTCTCAATTATCGAGCCAGTACAAGGCACGTCCAACCAACGTCGCACCAGGGCAAATTGTCACTCAGCAGTTGAGACTCAATGCACCGGCTCAACAATTCTTCATCCTGGTAGCTAACCACAGCAAACTAGACGTTCAACTCTTTAATTTGCAATCCGGACAACACTATCGCCTGCACCAGCAGCAACAAGATTTCCTGGTGCTCCAACGAAAGTTGCCTGCGGGTAACTACCAAATAGTGATCATCAATCATTCCGGAAAAATTCAACCACTAGCCATCACCCACGCCAGAAATTATCAATTGGCGCGACAGCCATTGATCAATAATGGCTTTCCGGAAAATGATGCGTCACTGATTTACACAGCTTGGAAATAACAAAAGGATCTATGGTCACTTCAGAGAGTTTGTACCATAGATCCTTCTTTAGTTTGTCTTATGTTTAATAATGTTTCATTACCCGGGCAATCTGCCGGTCCGCATCACGCTTCTTGATGGCTTCTCGTTTATCATACTGGTGTTTACCTTGGGCGACACCCAGCAAGACCTTAGCGTAGCCATGCTTGATGTACATCTTCAGGGGGATCAGAGCAATCCCTTGTTTGGACAATTCACCTGTCAGACGGCGAATCTCCTTTTTATGCAGAAGCAACTTGCGATTGCGCAACGGATCGTGATTATAAATATTTCCCTGGTCATACTCGGCAATGTGCACGTTCATCAGCCAAGCTTCACCGTTGCGTACCTGAGCGTAGCCGTCCTTTAAAGTTACCCGATGAGCACGCACGGACTTGATCTCAGTACCCGTCAGCACAAGTCCCGCCTCAATTGTGGACAAGACCGTATAGTCATGACGAGCCTTGCGGTTTTGGGCCACCAGATTGCTATTTTTCTCTTGGTGGGTTTTCTTGGCCATGCAATTACCTCCTTTGCGCCATCTTAACGGTGACGAATTGTAAATTTATGGTTATTGCCACGGTGGTTGCGACTACTGTGACGACGGTGATGCCGGCCACGGTTTGGTTCATCCCCACTATGACGCGTCTGACCACGGTTGATTTGGAAACTATTGCGTTCCCCATTGTCAACATTGTGGTCGCCACTCCGGTGTTGGGTGTGACGTGAATGACCACGATGGTTGCGGTGACCACCATTCTGGTGATGATCATTATGGCGATTGCCACGACCACGTCCGCGGTCATTGCCTGCTACACGCAGTTTAGTCTTTGGCGCGTTTTCGGGATGAACGAGCTCGAAGTCCACTTCCCGCTGGTCCTTATCGACCCGCAATAACTTCACCTGCAGTGGTTGACCGATCTGGAAAATTCGGTGGGTCCGGCGACCAATCAGTGCCAGGTGCTTTTCATCATATTCATAATAGTCGTCAGTCATCGCGCTGATGTGAACCAGCCCTTCGACCGTGTTTGGCAATTCAACGAAGAGACCGAACTTCATAACGGAACTGACCTGGGCGTCAAAGGTTTCACCGACGTGATCCTGCATGTATTCAGCCTTCTTCATGCTGTCAACGTCACGTTCGGTGTCAATCCCGCGCCGTTCAGTATCAGAGGTATGCTCCGCAATTTCGCCAAGATCGCCGCTGAACTTGTCCTGAGCCTTTTGACTGGTGCCGTGGGTAGAATACCACTTGATCATCCGGTGAACCATTTCGTCAGGGTAACGACGAATTGGCGAAGTAAAGTGGGTGTAGAACTTAGCGGCTAAACCAAAGTGCCCGAGTTCGTCCTCACTGTAACGGGCCTGTTGCATGGAGCGCAGCATCATCACCTGGACCATCTGTTCTTCCGGCTTGCCTTCGACATCCTTCAATACTTGCTGCAGCATCTTTGGAGTCACGTTATTAGGGTCGCCGTGAACGGTAATGCCAAAGACACCCAGGAAGTCGAGGAAGTCCTTCATCCGGTCATGGTCTGGCGTTTCGTGGACCCGGTACAAGAACGGTACATGCTTGTTGAAGTAAGTTTTAGCAACCGTTTCGTTGGCAGCCAACATAAAGGATTCAACTAAGCGTTCAGCCGTCCGCCGTTCCCGCAACTGAATGTCTGTCGGGTGACCATCAGCGTCGACAATAATCTTGGCTTCCGGTGCATCGAAATCGATGGCACCACGGTCATGACGGTGCTTAGCTAGAATGTGGTGCAGTTCGTTCATCGTTTCAAACATTGGCACCAGATCCTTGTACTGTTCGCAAACCTTCGGATCATGGTCTTCGATGATGGCGTTGACGGCTTTATAAGTCATCCGCGCATGGGACTTCATCAACGTTGGTCCAATCCAGGAATTAACAACCTGGCCCTGAGGATTAATTTCCATTTCACAGCCCATGGATAGGCGCTCTTCACCAGGGTTCAATGAACAAATGCCATTAGAAAGCCTCTTTGGCAGCATCGGGATAACCCGGTCGGTCAGGTAAACCGAAGTCCCCCGCTTGTATGCTTCCCGGTCGAGCGGACTGCCATAGTGAACATAGTGGGTCACGTCAGCGATGTGAACACCCAGGTGATAGTTGCCGTTATCGAGTTTCCAGGCGACGACAGCATCGTCCAAGTCCTTTGATTCGATCGCATCAATCGTGACCAGCGGTTGGTTGGTGACGTCCTTCCGTCCCTTCTTTTCTTCGGGTAGAACGTGGTCAGGAATCGCTGCCGCCGCGTCCTTGACTTCCTGCGGAAATTCGTGTGGCACGTCGTGTGCGATGACTGAGGACATAATGTCGACACCAGGCTGATCTTCATCACCGATGACCGCCTGAACGGCACCCGTAATGACACCAGGAGCATCATCGCTCGGGTACGTCGCAATAGTAGCGTCGACAACTTCGCCATCCATCGGCTTTAATCCCTTGTCAGTAACGTAAAACTTGAAGTTACTCAGCTTTTTATCCTTTAAGATGATTTCACCGATAAAATTGCCGAGAGTCAGTGTTTTGAATTCACCCACCATGTGTTCATAGTGGTGTTCGATGATCTCCGTGACTTTACCGACCGGTCCCTTATCAGAACCTGGTTCTGGTTCCCGGATGATTTTGACTGCCACCTGGTCGCCATTCATGGCATGGAGGGTGTCATCAGAATTGATGTAGATATCAGGCATGTTGGCGTCGTAATTAACGAAGCCAAAGCCCCGTTCGTTGCCACGGAAAGAGCCCGTCAGTGGTTGTGATTTGATGACGAGTTTAAATTCTCCGAGGTTGGTCACTTCCACCTTCCCGTCACGTTCTAATTGGGCAAGTGCCTGCACAACTGGCGTAAACTCATCTGCTTTTGGCATTCCCATTGCCCGGGCAATTTTTTCTGCCGAAAAACTCATTTGGGGTTCATCCTGCAGTTTTTTTAATATGCGTTCTGCTAACTTATTATCACTCATAAGATTCTCCGTTTTGAAAAAGCGCCCCCTGACCAATTTCAGGAGGCGTCACTAGGCTTTAATGTGCTGAAATATAAACCAAGGCTAACGCCAAAATGAAGAAGACTGCACCTAAAATCGTAGTGACAATCTGCATCACGGCTTCAAAGCCCCGGGCCTTTTTCCGGGAAAACAGATCCCCGGCACCACCCGTCAAGGCGGACATCGCGTCATTATCGTTCTTGGCTGGTTGCATCATCACGCAAGCAATCAAGATGACACAAACAATCAAGAAAATGGTCATTAAAATATTATGCAAGGACCTTTCCTCCTCATGTTAACCGCTATAACTGTTTTATAATAACATATTTATCCGTTCTTAGCTACGCTTGTGCATGGTGAGCAGCCAAGTTTATTTGGGCTTGGTCTGCATCATAGTGTTTTCCTGACAGTTCAACTACCAGGGTATCTCCTGCACGCAAGACCGTTTTACCGTGTGGCATGATGTGCTCGTCACCACGATAAATATCCGTCACAAGGCTGCCGACTGGCCAGGAATAATCTTTGACCTGGGCACCATCGAGCTGAGAACCAGCAAAGATCGCAAAAGTGACCTTGGTCAGACAGCGGTGTGGTTGAACCGGCTGTTTGTTCATAAAATTGTGGAACATCGCCATGTAAACAGGCGTGCCACCGAGCCAATCGACGACAACGTAAGCAATGATCGAAACGATCGCCAATGGCATCATGTGTGCTAATGACCCAACCATTTCCGTAATCAGCAAAATGGCCGTAAATGGTGCCTTGGAAATACAAGCAAAGTAACCAGCCATGGCATAGATAACGAAATTAGGCAGATAACGTTGTGGCAAAAGACCCATCTGGTTAGCAAGAGCGCAGTAAAAGGCACCAAAGACAGCTCCTAATGTCAGGATTGGCAGGAAAATCCCACCGGGCAATTCTGATCCGTAGCTGATCATCGAGAAGACAAAGCGTAAAACAAACAGGCCAGCGAAAATCCAAATGCTAAATGGCAATTGATGAAGACTAATGATCAGCTGGTTACCACCACCGAGTGTCACCGGCCACAGCCAGGCAATGGGAATCACAAGTAAAAATGGCACAACCGGGTACCAAGCGGGCTTTAACCAGTTAACTTTACGCGACCACTTTGGCAAGCGCAAAATGACGTACTGGTAAAGTCGTCCTAAGAACCCCAATAGAATCCCCATGATCACTAGGTGCCAATAAAATTTGAGCGGGAGATATTCTTTGTAAGGTACCAGGAGATCCGGGCTCAGGCTAAAGAACTGGACCGAGACCATGTTAGATGACAAAGCACTGGCAAAGACGGATAACCATAACAGAGGCGAAAAGTTATGGTAGACCTCTTCGAGGACAAACATCGTCGAAGCAATCGGGGCGTTAAAGGCGGCCGACAGACCGGCAGCGGCTCCGCTGGCAATGCCGACACGGCGTTCAATGGCACTCTGGTGTGTTGATTCACACACACCCTGTCCAATGGTAGCCCCGAGTTGGATTGACGGTCCTTCACGGCCTAGATAAAGTCCTGACCCGATGCCCAAAATGCCACCGATGAATTTACGCCAGAGCACTGGCCACCATTTTTCGTCAAACTGTCCCGTCAGCTGACCTTCAACCTGGGGAATGCCGGAGCCTTTAATATTCGGATTACGTTGGGCAAGACGCCCGAGGATGAGCGCTAAGATCACCGACGCAATCACCCACGGAATTAACCACAGTGGATGTTGATGAAAGTAACGGAACGCTGCCATTACTCCTTTAAGGCCAAATTGAATGCTCAAGCGAAAAATGCTGACGACTAAGCCGGTTAAGGCTCCAATGATGATCGCGCGTAAAAGCTGCTTGGCAGTGCCGTGGCGCAAGGTTTCACTTTCTGCGATCTGTTGCTTTGCGTGCAAGATCGTGTCCTCCCATCTGATTTCAAACTCGCTTGTAACAGTTTAGCACATCTGATTAATTGATGTGGATTCAACTAAAAAACGACCGCAAGCAATCAGCTTACGATCGTTAATGTTTTCTAGTAAATTAACACGTTTTAAGTTTAGCAACGCGCATTAATTTTACTATTACTTGTTTAAGATGGCGTCACGAGCCTGAGCACTCAGGTTGTAGAATGAGTGAACGCCTTTGAATTCGGATGAAGAACCAAGTTGGTCTTCGATCCGCATCAACTGGTTGTACTTAGCCAGACGGTCAGTCCGGTTCATTGAACCAGTCTTGATTTGGCCGGCGTTAGTACCAACAACCAGGTCGGCAATCGTAGTGTCTTCAGTTTCACCAGAACGGTGTGAAACAATGGCAGTGTAGCCGGCTTCCTTAGCCATTTCGATGGCTTCCAGAGTTTCGGTAACAGTACCGATTTGGTTCATCTTAACCAGGATGGAGTTAGCAGCGCCCATCTTGATACCCTTTTCCAGGTACTTAGTGT
>NZ_JAXGYB010000004.1:0-221448 GCF_040772465.1 Limosilactobacillus sp.
CCGATTATATCGTGGGCCCTGCTGGTTCTTGTGTCGCCATGCTGCATGAGTATCAGTTTATGTTAAAAGATGACCCAGAATATGCACAAAAGGCTAAGGAATTGGCTAATAAGTCATACGAATTTTCCCAATTCCTTTACCGCGTACTTGGGGTTGTCGATGCTGGTGCTGAACTGGATACGGTTGCTACATATCACCGTTCCTGCCACATGACGCGGTTATTAGGCGAACGGGAAACACCATACATCCTTTTGAAGCACGTCAAAGGTTTGGATCTCAAGCCATTGCCACATGTTGAAAAGTGCTGTGGCTTTGGTGGGATGTTCTCTGCAAAGGAACCAGCACTGTCTCAACCAATGGTCGACGAAAAAGTCGACAGTATCGTCAGCACCGGTGCCAAAACGCTGATTAGCTGTGACCCCGCTTGTCTGATGAACATCGGTGGCCGGATGAACCGCCGTGGCATCAAGATGAACGTGATGCACCTAGCCAACGTTCTTAACCACAACGTAGATCCGTCACGGATTAAGTTCGTCAAAGACGTAGACAAAGCTACTATTTAAGGGAGGAATCAGAATGGGACTAGAAACTACTGAAAAACCCTTCCTTGAACGTGTCGAGGAAGCCAAAAAGGATAAATTTATGCAGGGCTCTGTTGCGAAGGCCCAAGACGCACAATTAATCAAGCGTGAAGATGCCCGGGCAGAACTCGGCCACTGGCAGCAGTGGCGTGAACTCGGTGAACAGATTCGGAAGGAAACCGTGCGCTATCTGCCGGACTATCTGGAAGAATTCGCTGATAACGTCGAAAAACAAGGCGGGCACGTCTTTTTCGCTAAAGACGACAAGGAAGCGGCTGCTTTCATTCGTCAGGTGGCTGTCGAAAAGAAAGCCAAAAACATTGTTAAGTCCAAGTCAATGGTCACCGCTGAAATTGGCTTGAACAAACAGTTGCTGAGTATTCCTGGTGTCTCCTTAATGGAAACCGACCTGGCTGAATTTATCCTGCAGGAAGACAACTGGGATGAACCAACCCACATCGTCTTCCCTACCCTGCATAAAAACCGGACGCAGATTCAAAAGATCTTCCAGAAACTAGGCTACGAAGGCGACAATGACCCAAGCACGATGGCTAAGTTTGCGCGGAAGTACCTGCGTAACAAGTTTATCCACGCTGACCTGGGCATTACTGGTTGTAACTTTGCCATTGCTGACAGCGGGATGATCAACCTGGTTACCAACGAAGGTAACGCTGACTTATGTATGGCCATTCCTAAGACTCAGGTTGTCGTAATGGGGATGGAACGGATCGTCCCATCACTGAAAGAAGCCGAAACGCTCGACAACATGCTTTCACGTTCTGCCGTTGGCCAAAAGTTAACCTCTTACTGCACCTTCTGTGGGAAGAAGCAAGATGATGAAAGCGATGGCCCTGATGACTTCTACGTTGTTATCGTTGACAACGGTCGTTCCAAGGCTCTGGGAACCGTCTTTGAACCAGTTCTGCAGTGTATCCGTTGTGGTGCCTGCTTGAACGTCTGCCCAATTTACCGTCATATCGGTGGTCATGGTTACGGATCGATTTACCCAGGCCCAATCGGTGCGGTCCTTTCTCCAATCCTGGATGGCTACGAAAAGTTTGGCGACTTGCCATTTGCATCCAGTCTTTGTGCTGCCTGCACGGAAACTTGCCCTGTTAAAATTCCTTTGCACCATCTCCTGATCGAACACCGGAGAATTATGATGGATAAGATTCACACTGATCACACCTTCACCAACCAGATTATGAAGATCATCGGCGTGGGTACCGGTTCACCATTCCTCTTCAAGTCCGTCTTGCGTTTCGGTCATGTTGGCATGAACGTCTTGACCACTAAGAAACCAGCAAACACCGTTTCCGGTTTCTTGTATCAACAAGGACGTGTCGGCAAGGTCAACCCTCCTCTGCCAAAGCTGATGCTGGGCTGGACCGACTTGCGTGACTTGCCAAATGTTTCTAAGAAGCACAAGAACTTCCGTACATGGTTCAAGCACCACAAGCCTGTCAAGGCCGTTGCTCATCCGCAACCATTGAAGTAAGGAGGACATCAAGATGGAAAAATTAGAAATGGGAAAAGCCAATCGCGAAGCCTTCTTAAATCATTTGGCTAAAAAATCCGGCCGGCCTCGTCACCAATTAAAAGATCATCCCTTTAAACCAATTAATGATCTGCCACACACAACCTTAGCAGGTCACAGTCAAGATGAATTGTTAGATATCGCCGAAAAGAACAGTTCAGCTGTCCACGTGGATTTTCGTACCACTGATAAGGCTGGTTTAGCAGATGTTTTAAATCGCTTCTTGGACGCTAAGAACGCTCAACACCTACTCCTGCCAACTAGTGACAAGTGGTCAAATTTCGACTTAGCCAACTGGTTTAACGACCACCAATCCAAGGCAATGTTGTGGGAACCAGGTGCAACCCGCGCTGAAAATCTCGATCGTGCTGAACAAGCCGATGCTGCAATCGGTTTTGCTGACTACCTCTTAGCAGAATCAGGCACAATTACTGTTGCCACAACTCCAGGTCAGGGGCGAGCCTTCAACTTCTTGCCACAACACTACTTAAGTATTATTCCTAAGAGCCATATCGTTCCTCGTTCTACCCAAGCGATGGACCATTACGATGCTGATATCAAATCTGGCAAATTGAAGACTTCCAACATCAACTTCATCACCGGCCCTTCCAACTCAGGTGACATTGAAATGGTACTGGTTGTTGGTGTTCACGGCCCACTGGACATGACTTACGTCGTGGTCAATGACCTATAAAATTTCATCACATAAAGAAAACGGACAATGGATTTTCTCCACTGCCCGTTTTTTATTCGCCTGAAAAATTAACTAACCTTTCTTTTCATCCTGAATCGCTTGTGGCACCGGATTCTTCATCAGTGCCGCCGCTTGCACTTCGACCGTCGAATTATGGTTTAGTCGTGCGAATGCAATCGCATCTTGTAGTAACTCGCGCACCTGCCATGAACGCTGACCTTCAGCAATCGCGTTCTTGGCTGCCAGTAACTTAGCCCGTGGCATGCACGTTGTCGTATTGCGATCACTGCACAGAGTGACTAATTGCGATAGCCATTGATCACTCTCTTTGTAATTCTGGCGAGCATTAGCAAATTCTGCCATCGCCAGTGTCAATAGTTGAATCAAACCATATTCCATTGGTGAAAGATTACGTAGTGAGTGCGTTAGGTAGCGCTTCAGCTCACCGCTGACCTTGCCATAGAAAAAGCAAGCTCCCTCAGTACCAGCTTTTCGCGAAAGGCAAATGCCTAAAGCAATGTAGGCTAAGTATGAACTGGCTTTTTCATGATCTTCATCATACTGGTCCAGCACTTTGGCGCTCGCCACTAGAACGTCAGACCAGGACTGATTCGTCATCGCCAAGGCTAAGGCACGTAAACCGCAGTAATTAGCTCGCGCCTCATCGTTAGTTAGTTGATCAGGATTAATCTGCTCCAAAAGTTTTAAAGCAGCTGGGTACTTTTCTGTATTCAACGCCTGGACAACTTCATCAAAGACTTGCCTGTTAGGATTAGTTGGATTAGCCTTGCCATTTTCAAGACTGTCGATACTCATTCCGAGACGATCGCACAGTTGACTCAAAATGCCCACAGAAGGGATTTGATCGTTATTCTCAAATTTACTGAGAGTTGATTGGGTGCAAATCCCCTGACAAAGCTTAACTTGTGAAAGACCGAGTTCTTTGCGGCGGTCGACGAACTTTTTTGTGTCGATCATCGCGACCACCCCTCACATATGAATTCCTAAAGAAATCTTGGCAAACTTGGACATCCGGTCAATGCTCCAAGCTGGTTCCCAAACCAAGTTGATCTTACAGTCAGTCACACCATCAACGCTCTTGACTGCTCGTTTAATCGCTTGATCCAGCAGATCACCAATTGGGCAGCCCATCGTCGTTAGCGTCATCGTAACGGTACAAACACCATCGTCTTCGACATCGATGCCGTAGATCAAGCCTAGGTTAACCAGGTCAATCCCAAGTTCTGGGTCAATCACTTGTTCCAGTGCATCTTCGACCTTATCTTCAAGCATGCCGTTATCAATTTTCTTCGCTTTTTCGTCAGACTTTTTTTCTTCAGCCATTATCTTGCCTCCTTAGCCAATGGATCCTTCCATTTCAAAACTAATCAGCCGGTTGAGTTCAACGGCGTATTCCATCGGTAATTTCTTGGTAAATGGTTCAACAAAGCCCATGACAATCATCTGGGTAGCCTTTTCTTCGGAAATCCCACGACTCATCAGGTAATAAAGTTTCTCTTCAGAAATCTTGGAAACACGTGCTTCATGTTCCATGGCAACATTAGAGTTATTAACTTCATTGTACGGAATCGTGTCTGAACTCGACTTATCATCCATAATGATCGTATCACATTCAACGTGGGCCTTGGAACCATCCGCCTTCTCGGTGAAACGAACCTGACCACGGTAGTCGGTTGAGCCGCCACTCTTAGCGATCGACTTGGATACAATTGAACTACTCGTGTTTGGTGCATTGTGAATCATCCGGGCACCAGAATCCTGGTGAATGCCATTAGAAGCGACAGCAATTGACAGCATCGTTCCCCGAGCATTCTTGCCATCAAGGTAAACACTTGGGTACTTCATAGTGACCTTTGAACCAAGGTTACCGTCGACCCATTCCATCGTGGCGTTTTCCTGGGCAGCCGCCCGTTTAGTTTCCAGACTGTAAACGTTGTCGGACCAGTTTTGGATTGTCGTGTACCGGCAATAGGCATTCTTTTCGACATTTACTTCAACGACAGCCGCGTGCAGCGAATCACTGGAGTAGTTCGGTGCCGTGCAACCCTCAACGTAGTCGACACTAGCCCCTTCATCGACGATGATTAAAGTCCGCTCAAATTGCCCGGAATTTTCGGCGTTCAAACGGAAGTACGATTGAATTGGAGTCTTGCACTTCACGCCCTTAGGGACATAAATGAAAGAACCACCGGACCAAACAGCCCCGTTTAAAGCCGCAAACTTGTTGTCCGTTGGGTGCACCAGTTTGCCAAACCATTTCTTAAAGAGCTTCGGGTACTTCTTCAATGCCGTGTCAGTATCAGTGAAGATAATGCCCAGCTTGTCAAACTGCTGCTTCATGTTGTGGTAGACAACTTCAGATTCATATTGAGCTGATGAACCAGCCAGGTACTTCCGTTCGGCTTGGGGAACCCCCAGACGGTCAAAAGTCTTCTTCAGATCTTCAGGCACATCTTTCCAGTCACGGTATTTCTTGTCCGTCATCCGCTGGAAATAAAGCATATCCTTTAAATCAAGGTCTGACAGATCCGGGCCAAACTTTGGCATCGGCATCTTCTTGTATATCTGGTAGGACTTGAGACGAAAGTCCAGCATCCACTTTGGTTCATGCTTAGCAGCGGAAATTTCACGGACGGTTTTCTCTGTCAGTCCACGACCGGTTGAGTATTCAGGCTTAACATCATCGTGGAAGCCATATTCGTAATCTTTATCTTTAACAATATCTGATGCTTTTTCGCTCATATCTCTACTCCTTTGCCTGACTGCTGTCAGCATTATCATCGTCAGCATCTTTTTCCAGAGCACGGGTCAATGCCCACCACGAAAGCGTGGCGCATTTGATCCGGGCCGGGAATTGCATAATGCTGGTTAATGCTTGGGCATCCCCTAATTTAGCCAGTTCATCTGATGAGTGCTTCTTGCCAATGGCTTCGTCAGAAAAGATCTTGGCCATTTCCAAAGCTTCTTCCTTGCTCTTGCCCAGAACTGCATCAGACATCATACTAGCTGAAGCTTGTGAAATCGTGCAACCATCACCCGTAAAGCCTACGTCCGCAATCTTGTCTTGCGAATCTACTTTCAGCTGAAGATTAACGGTATCACCACAGGTCGGATTATGGAGGGTCATTTGGTTGGTTGCCCCCTCAATCTCGCCCTTATGGTGCGGGTTTTGGGCAGCATCCAAAATCACTGCCCGGTACAAATTATTTAGTTTTGACAGTGCCAATTTTGAAGAACTCCTTTGCGTCTTTAATCGAATCCAAGAGCTGGTCCGCATCTTCCATGTTGTTGTAGAGATAGAAACTAGCTCGAGCAGTAGCAGTAACTCCTAAGTCTTTCATCAACGGTTCTGCACAGTGGTGACCGGCACGAACGGCCACCCCATCCATATCCAGAGCAGTAGCCAAGTCATGCGGATGCAAACCATCAAGGTTAAAGGCAACCACGCCGCTATGCTTAGCCGGGTCCTGGGGGCCATAAACGGTAACGTGATCAATCGCCTCCAACTTTGGCAGCAGGTAATCGATGATCTTCTGTTCATGGGCTTGAACCTTGTCCATCCCCAACTTATTGAGATAATCGATGGCCTTGCCTAAGCCAATCGCACCAGCAACATTTTGCGTCCCCGCTTCGAACTTGTACGGTGGTTCAGCAAAAATCGTCCGTTCCCGGCTGACATCGCTGATCATTTCACCACCATACTGGTAAGGTTCCATTTCATCAAGCAATTTGCGTTTGCCATACAGGACACCGATTCCCATCGGGCTCATCATCTTATGACCAGAAAAGGCGTAAAAATCAACATCGAGGTCTTGAACATCGACCTTCAGGTGTGGGGCTGCCTGGGCACCGTCACCGATAAAGATAGCCCCGTGTTCATGAGCCAAAGCAGCTAATTCTTTCAATGGCGTGATAATGCCGAGAACATTAGAAGCATGGGTTACGGAGACGATCTTCGTTTTATCCGTAATCTTCTTCTTAGCGTCTTCCATGTCCAACTGACCATCTTTGGTCAATTCGATGAACTTCAGTGTTGCGTGCTTTTTGATAGCGAGTTGTTGCCACGGCACGAGGTTACTGTGGTGTTCCGCAATCGAAACGACGATCTCATCGCCAGCATGGATATGTTCTTCACCATAAGTGGAGCAAACCAGGTTCAGCCCATCCGTCGTTCCCTTAGTGAAAATAACTTCTTCGGGCTGACTGGCATTAATAAAGTGCTGGACCTTGCGCCGAGCATCTTCATATTCGCTTGTTGCCCGGTTGGCCAGTGTATGCACGCCCCGGTGAACATTGGCGTTATCGTTTTGATAAAAACGGATTAGTTCGTCCAGAACGGGTTGTGGGCGTTGCGCCGTAGCCGCATTGTCAAGATAGGCTAACCGTTCACCATTAACCTTCTGATCGAGAATCGGGAAATCAGCCCGTACATCATCGAACTCAGTCATGTCCCAGCTTCCTTTCCAAAATATCCAACATCTTGTCCTTTAATTCTTCCGTCGGCATGACAGTCAAGACAGCACTCAGGAAACCGCGGATAACCATTCGTTGGGCAATCGGCTCTGGCACACCACGACTCAGCAGGTAGTACATCTGGTTTTCATCGACCTGGCCCACACTAGCCGCGTGCCCGGCATCCACGTCATTTTCATCGATTAAGAGAATTGGGTTGGCATCACCACGTGCATCTTTACCCATCATCAACAGGCGGTTTTGCTGTTCTGCATTTGAACCGTGGGCGCCGTGGACAATCTGGCCAATCCCGTTGAAGATCAGTTGTGAACTGTCGAGGACAACCCCACGTTGATTGATGAGACCAGTCGTGTGCAAGCCACGGTTGGTAACCCGGTTATTGATGCCGACGTGTTGGTTATCTTCAGTTACAGCAATCAGTTTAGAATCGGCTTTGGAACCCTCGCCCAGCAATTCTGAGTCTAGATCACCAAGGGTATTACCGTCGTTCATCAAGCCCACGGCCCATTCAACGTTGGCGTGAGCATCGAGGTGAGCGCGTCGACTATGATACGTGGTCGTCTTAGCAGACAATTCATCCAGAGCTGAGAAGTGTACCTCAGAATCTTCCTGGGCGACCACTTCAACCATCAAGTTGGCACTATTGGCCTTGTCGCCGACCGTCATCAAATGTTGCATGACGGAGAACTTGGAACCCGGAGCAGCCACAATCAGCAAGTGGGAAACCATTGGCTGATTATCCACCGTGCTGTCTTGGACCAGGCTAACTTCAATTGGCTTGTCAACTGTGACACCGCGCGGCACGTAAATCAGGGCACCACCATTGACAAAGGCAGCATGATAAGCAGTAAGACGGTCTTCATCGGCCTTAATAACGGACATGAAGTACTTGTCCAGAATCTTTGGCTGGGTTTTTTCTGCTTCCGCAAAACTGCCACAGAAAACACCCTTTTCTTTTAACTGGTCATCATGGTCCTTAACCACTAATTGGTTGCCGGCGAAACCCATGAAATATGGTTTTTCGGGTTGATCCTGCTTAGCGGCCTGAATAGCCTCTTCACTGGCACTGGGAAAAGCCAGTTGCAATTTGTCGTCCTCTGGCATAATTGGCCAGCCTTTATATGAAAATTCCTGCATGCGAGGCATAGCCAACTGGTTCATTTCTTGTAAAGCAGCCAGGCGTTTTTGCGTAAATTCAGTTGATTCACCAACATCCTTAGCGGCTGCCTGAATTTGCGCCGTTAATTTATCAATATCTACCGTCATAGTTGAACCCCCTAGTCCTCATCATCAGTCAGCTTGACCTTGAGGCCGAGTTCGTCACGCAATCCAGCGTAGCCTTCCTTTTCCAGCTTCTTAGCTAATTCAGGACCGCCCTGGGCAACCAGACGGCCATCCATCATTACATGAACCGTGTCAGGAATAATGTAGTTCAGCAGGCGTTGGTAGTGTGTAATGATCAAGGAGCCAAAATTGTCGCCCCGCATGGAGTTAACACCCTTAGCAACAACCTTCAGAGCATCGATGTCCAAACCGGAGTCGATTTCATCAAGAATGGCAAATGATGGCTTGATCATCAATAACTGCAAAATTTCGTTACGCTTCTTTTCACCACCAGAGAACCCTTCGTTCAGGTAGCGTTCCGTCATTTCATCGCTCATATCGAGCAATTCCAAATTCTTGTTCAATTCCTTGATGAAGTCCATTACGGAAATTTGGTTATCCTTAGGACGACGGGCATTAATAGCGGCGCGCAGGAATTCTGCGTTGGTGACCCCCTGAATTTCCGAAGGATATTGCATAGCTAAGAAAAGTCCGCGACGCGCACGCTCATCGACTGGCATTCCCTTTAGGCTTTGACCATCCAAAAGAATGTCCCCCTGAGTGATGTGGTAATTTGGATTGCCCATAATCGTTTGCGACAGCGTCGACTTACCAGTCCCATTAGGACCCATGATCGCGTGAATTTCTCCCGTATGCATTGTCAGGTTAACACCCTTCAAAATTTCTTTTGTCTGGTGCTTTTCTTCATCAGTAACCGCGACGTGTAAGTCTTTGACTTCTAGCTTTGCCATAAGATTATTCCTCCAATGTCCTATTATCCAGTTGATTTGGAATATTCCAGATTTATTAATATTCCAAACGTATATAAGAATACGATCTAATTATAACGCAATTTAAAATGGTTAAAAGAAAAAATACCCGGTTTCCCGGATATTTCTTATTTTTTGTAACCGTCGTCATTGCCATAGCGCTGCTGTTCTTTAATTACGGCCTCGCCTTTCTCCTTAGGATGACGGATAAATCGGTCTTCACCAGCAAAGATACTGAGATAAGACATGAAGGCAGCATGAAGCTTTGCTCCAATGCGCTTTAATAGATCTTTACCCATGCGAATCACTCCTCAAGATAATTTTACAAAAAAATGCCACCGAAGTGAATCGGTGACATCTTTGATTTATTTACTTGTTTTGCTTCTTCTGCAAAGCAGAATGACGAATGCCATAGATGAAGTAGATCACAACACCGATCAAGAACCATGCACCGGCATAGAGCTTAGCAGCTGAATCCAAACCGATGAAGACAACCAGCGCGGCGATGAAGCCAAGTGCTGGCATCACTGGGTAGAATGGCATCTTGAAGGCCGGCTTGCTGATGTCCTTACCTTCACGTTGACGCAGGGCGTAAATCCCGACGGAAACGAACATGAAGGCAATCAGAGTACCAGCTGAAACCAGTTGTGACAAGAAGGCGAATGGGAACATCGCACTGATAATAACCGTAACGATCATCAATGCCAGCAAAGCGTTGTTTGGCCGGCGTTCCTTATCCAATTTGCCTAAGAAACGTGGCAACATGCCGTCACGACCGAATGAGTAGATCAGACGAGATCCAGCTAACATCATCCCGATGAGGGCGGTTAACATCCCGATAACGGCAATGGTTTGAACAACGGTCGCAACCATTGGGTGCCCTGCCGTCCGCAGTGCCAGACCAACAGGTTCAGCACTGTTTAAGTACTTGTGGTATGGCATCAGCCCAACAAGGACCAGTGATGTAGAAACGAAAAGAACAACGGCAATAACCAGTGAGCCAAGAATCCCACGCGGCATCGTCTTCTGTGGGTTGATAGCTTCGGCTGAGTTTGCAGCAATGGAATCAAAACCGATGTAAGCTAGGAACAGCATTGAGACACCGGCGTAGACCCCTTGCCAGCCACCAAAGGCACCATTAGAAGTCATCTTGTACTTTGGAATGAAAGGTACGTAGTTGTGCGCCTTAACAGCGGTTAAGCCAACAACGATGAAGAGGAGGATCGCAGCAACCTTCAGCACAACCAAGATGTTTTCAACCCGGGCTGCATCGGAAACACCACGACTGATCATGAACGCAACAAAGAGCAGAACAACCACGGCAACCAGGTCAATGACCCCGTTTTGGGTTCCGAAGGCGTTTGATAAAGAAGCAGGCAGTTTCCAACCTAGCGGAGCAATTAAAGCCCGGAAGTTAGATGACAGCCCTGATGCAACGAAGGCTAAAGCAATAAAGTATTCAGCCAGTAATGCCCAACCGGCAATCCAACCGAAAAATTCACCAAAAATGACGTTAATCCAAGAATAGGCTGAACCGGCAAACGGCATCGCTGCAGCCATTTCAGCGTAAGCAAAGGCAACCAAACCAGCGACAACGGCAGCCAGCAAGTAAGAAATTGCAACGGCTGGACCAGTGTGCATAGCGGCAACTTCACCAGGCATCGTGAAAATTGATGCAGAAACAATAGTACCAACACCCAAACCAAGGAAATCACGAACGCGGAGTGATCGAACCAGGTGACTATCTTTATCCTGGTAAACGCTCGGGTCTTCTTTGCGGGTCATGGTTTTCCATAAACTCATATTAGAAATCCCCCTCTGTTCATCAAAATGACATGAATGAACGATATATTAAAATTACATGAGTATATTCTAACAAGAGGCTAAGGATGCGTCAATAGGCAATATAAAAAGCGGCGCTGGAAATTTAATTCCTAAAGCGTCGCTCTTTCTAATGTTATTTTAATTAATCTTTGAAGTGGTGCGGATATTGTTTATCATTTTCGTAAACCAGTTCTGGTTCCTGACTAACCCGCTTGTAGTGATCCAGGGTTGAAATTTGCGACATTTCATCGGCAGTCAATTCAAAGTCGAAAATATCAGCATTTTGCTTGATCCGTGAAGCATGAACTGACTTTGGAATGAAGGAGTTGCCAACCTGCAGCTGCCAGCGCAGAATGACTTGGGCCACAGTCTTATCATGGTTTTCAGCAATCTTCATCAGAACTGGGTTCTTCATCATCTGGCCACGAGCCAATGGTGCCCAGGCCTGAATAACAATACCGTTGTCCTTGCCGAACTGACGCATCGGTGCTTGCTGAAGTTGTGGAGTCAATTCAATTTGGTCCAGGACAGGCATTTCATCTGCCTGAGTCTTCAGCAATTCAAGATGAGCCATCGTGTAGTTGGAAACCCCAATGGACTTAGTGAGCCCTTCCTTCTTTAACTCTTCAAAGGCGCGCCAAGTGTCAAAGAACTTGTTGTGGACTGGCCAGTGAACCAAGATCAGATCGACGTAGTCCATATCAAGGCGTTTCAAGGAGTCCTTCAGTGAATCGATCGCTGGTTGGTAGCCCTGGTTGGCTTCGGCAATCTTCGTTGTTACGAAGTACTTGTCACGTGGCACATTTAAGTTCTTCAGTGCCTGGCCAATCATTTCTTCATTATTGTACATCTGAGCGGTGTCAAAAAGACGGTAGCCAGTTTCATAAGCCGTCTTAATAGCAGTGGACATTTCACTCGGATCAGTAACTTTGTAGGTGCCAAATCCCTCTTGTGGAATCTTGTGACCATCAGCAAAGTTTAAGTAGGTATCGCTAATTGAAGCCATTATTGTCTCCCTCGTTTCTTAATTTCTTACAACGTATTCATTATACCCCACTTTAGTGACAAAAGCGGAATCATTGGCCTTTTGCTGGAGTAGCAGGTGCGACCCTGACGTAAGTCCGCGGTTGATTAGCAGCTGGCCAGCGATATGCCCCTGTCACTTTGATCGTATTATCTTGTCCTTCCCCCTGGTCGTCTTGATCTTCGCTATCGAGAGGAACGAGAACGCTGACATGATCATCTGGCCAGCTCGAACCATCGGAATAGTCGAATGTGGTGCCCGGTTCGACATTTAATAGGTACACATTGAAATTTAGGCTGCCATCCGTCGAAATTGCCTGCAGGTTAATGCCACGTGCCATCCGCTCATTGCCACGAAAGATGGGAGTAGCTTGATAAATCACACGTTGGTGACCCTCGATGGCATGGCGAACCTTGGCTTCGTAAATTGTCTGTAGGACTTGATTGGTGAAGTCTGTTTCGGTAAAGAGATTGCGGGGATTATCCTGGTCGCCACGTGCTTGGCGGCCGTTATACTGCCCAGTTTGAGGATCGATGCCGCCAGTTAGTGAATAAGCAATCAGGTGGCCACGGTTATACACCATTCGTTGATTGCGATTATCGTGCCAGCCTGAAGGATCCGTCTGCTGCTGAATCCGCAATGCCGTATTAGCGTGGTTGTGCCAATTAAGCATGGCAACAGTCGAAGAAGAGGTTCTTCCCAGTGAATCCATTTTTTGGTAAAGCACTTGATCGCGTTGCCAGGATTTCGGGTTAAGAGTCGACTTACCACCATGAACCTGGTAGATGGCACTATGACCACTGGTGAAATTAATTTGAGCTAAGCGCTGATACTGCTGTTGGGTTAATCCGCCAATCTGCTTAGCAGGTCTGGGATCGTGCTCGGCAAAGTGACCACGCTGCTGTAATTGACGCCACTGCGGAACAGCGATTAACAAAGCCATCGTCAAGCAGAATGACAACAAGCACCAGCAAAGCCACGAAATAATTTTGAGCATTCTGCTCATGAAAGCATCCGCCTCCAAAAGAAAAAGCCCACGACGGTCAAAGCCATCGCGGGTTTTTGAAAAGAAATTATATTAGTCGTTAGCCTGTGCATCGCGACGCTTTTCAGCGATACGTGCAGACTTACCAGTCCGCTTACGCAGGTAGAACAGCTTTGCACGACGTACCTTACCATGACGAAGGACATCGATCTTTTCAACACGTGGTGAGTGCAATGGGAAAGTCCGTTCAACACCAACACCGTTACTGATCTTACGAACAGTGTAAGTAGCACTGATCCCGTAACCGTGGCGCTTAACAACGACACCTTCGAACATTTGAACACGTTCGCGCTTGCCTTCAACAATCAGGGCGTGAACACGAACAGTGTCACCAGCACGGAAGTCAGGAATGTCGTCCCGAAGTTGGCTGGCAGTAATCTTTTCCATAAATTGGTTTTGACGCATAATATCTAATCCTTTCACCGACATTCATGCCCATCCTGAACAGCGGAATATCGTTACTCTGGCTAATAAACAGCCACAAATAAATATAACATAAGTCAGGCTAGCAAACAAGGCTTCTGTCAAGCAAATTTACTTACCGCACTGATAATACTACTATGTTAGTCTTCACTTTTAAGCTTAAAGAAAAAAATACAAGTTGTATTGATAAAACATAATCCAATTAAGTGTAATCAGTAACTTCTTCAGAAGATAACCAACTAAGGAATTGCTGAATTTGCAAATCCCATTTGCAATCTCCCTGCTTTTCTTATGTGAAATTATCATCATTCTATATGGTACTGTAGTTAATTCAATGAGCATCTAGCAATTAAAGAACGGCAGCTTGAAGATTTTTAAGTTCAGTCCTAAATAATTTCTATCAGTGCATATAATGACCATTCAGAACAACAAACACTGGGATGGTTTGATATAATGGCGCTGCCAAAATTTTATCTTTGGGGGATTGAGTATGTATTGTCCAAATTGCGGAGGCAAATTAACTCCAGGGGCCAAGTTCTGTCCTAATTGCGGGGTTAAAGTTAGTGCTACAGAATCCAAGGCAGAAAGTGCAGTAATAAAGGGCTTCGTTGACCAATTAAACACTAGAGAGAAACGTATTTTCTTATCTATAAGCTTGGGTTTAATTTTACTGTGTCTAATTGGTGTAGGTTATCGAATGCATTATTCTAAATTATCAAACGTAATGCCCGGTTCTGTTTATAAATATGTAGGACATAATTCACGAGGTCAAAGAGGAACTGCCTATTTGGCAGTTGATCGAAACGGTAATTATAATTTTTGGTTAACCAAAAAGCAAGCTAAAACAATGTCCCAAAGCCGATTTGATAAATTATTAAACAATGTTGATAGTGGCATTGGTAAATCCAAATATACAATTGATGATACCAAGAAAACAGTAACAATGAAGGATTGGCGACTCAAAAATCGTGAACCTGATGCCACAGGCCAATTTCACTTCACTAAAGTATCTAAAAATGAATTACAAGGCACTGAAAAAGGTCCTTTAAGTTGGGACGTAGCTGGGGATGATTCATACCCTACCGTCTATTTCAAAGCAATCAAAATTGGCACAGTGAAGTAGAAATAAGGCAAGTACAAGCATTACTTTATGCTTGTTGAATAATATTTTTTCTAGTAAAAATACCTGCATCTTTAAATTGAGAGGAGAAAGTTGATAATGAACCAAAAATTCTGTACACACTGTGGAGCTAAATTAACTCCAGGGGCAAAATTCTGCTCTAATTGTGGGGCTAAAGTTGGCACCGCTAGTAGTACGACAACGAATGCCAAACTGTCTGACAAATTCAGTAAATTCAAAATAAATAACCGCTACCTGATAGTAGGATTAGTTGTTATTTGCTTAATTGCTATCTTCGGTGGAGTTAAATATCGTAACGATCACTCACTGAATCATGTTTTGCCTGGATCGATCTATAAAATCACTGACAACAATGAAGATGATTATATTTATTTAGCCTTTGAGCATGGGCAATGGATTATGCCGAAACATAACTCCAAAAAGGACTTAAAAACTGTAGAGCAAGAAGGTGTTATTAAATATAATGAGAAACATTATAGTCCTGATAATAAGGAGAAAATGACTTACTCTATCCAAAAGAATATAATGTCGATGTATGAGGTAACTCCACATAAAAAAGAGCTATTCATAAAACTGAAATGCAAGGAAGTGTCACCAAAAAAGCTAAGTGGTAAAGCTATCGGCTATAATGACGATGGTAGCGTTGATGATACTTATAACTTTACCATGACTAAAGTTGGCACAATCAATGGTCAGTAAATCGACATTTTGTTAAGTTGAATTAAACCGCTTGCAGTGTCTTGAGCTCATTAAGCATTCAAATGCTACCATGGATTGGCCTAGAATTATATATTAAAATTGTGTTTTAGAACCAACAGAAATAATCTTTTGGGCAAAATTCAATCATAATTGTGGGGCTAAATTGATGTTATAGAATCTAATAATCAGCTTTTTTTAGCAAGTTTTATACTTTCCCCGCCTGTGGAAATACTTACGACTGTAGTTCTCATATTTACACCAGTCTAACTAAGAAAATATCCTTGCCGATCACAACGATTGACGGGGATGTTTCTGTCTATACACAAGATAAGTTATCCTCACGTAATTAATAACATTCACTGAATAATATTCTTAAAGTTATGGAAGATATTAGGTATGATCTACTAGTTCAAATCAACTGTAGACCTCTAACTGTCCAACCTTTTTAAAACATCTGACAATTTAAATCTGTTCAACTGGTTTATTGCAGTCTGTTAAATAACAAAAAGTTCAGAATGATATCAGACCATTCTGAACTAATCATAAATTGTTTAAAATTGGATTTGGAATTAATTTAGTTTGAAACTTATTCGTCTTCAGAATTTAAAACAACATGAGTATCAACTAACTTAATCGACTGTTTACCTATTTCAGAAAGATGTTTTGCTAGTCCATCATTAGCTTTAGACAAAGCACATTCAATCACCATTGGCAAATTTAATCCACTCACAACTTCAATATTTTTGTTTTTTGAAGCTTCAAGAACAGCAACATTGCAAGGCGTTCCGCCATACAGATCTGTTAACAATAATACTTTTTCTGTAGGTTTGATTTTATTTAATACATTGTCTAACTTCTTTTTTGTTCCTTCGATACCATCATCTGGCATCATATCAACTGTATAAAAGTTTGCCGCATCTCCTGCAATCATCTGAGCAGATTTTAGCATTGCTGAAGCCAACCCGCCATGGCTCATTAGAACTACTTTTACCATTGTGTTATCACCATCTTATAAAATGTCTTTCAAATAAGTTGTCTTATCATCTGGTGTCATTACCGTAGTTATTTCAATGCCGGCATCAAGTAATTTTCTAAAGGCAGCACTTTCATCGGGTGTGACACTAATATTTGGCTTAAGAACTTTAGTTCCTGGACGATGAGACATATTACCAACATTAATAGTAGGAAAATCAAAACCTTTATTAAGAAATGGCAATAAGTCAGTTGGAGATTTGACAATTAATAACACATTTTGTCCTTTATACTTTGAATTACCAATATTAGTTAAGGCTTTTTCAGTGGTAATAATTGAAGATGCAACACCCGCTGGCGTTGCCATTCTTAACATATCCTTTTGGATTTTATTATTAGCAACTTGGTCATTTACAACCATCAAACGTGTAACACCCAATTTATTAGTCCACATAGTGGCAACCTGTCCATGAATTAATCGATCATCAATTCTTATATTGTTAATACCATCCATTTGCATAAATGTCACTTCTTTCTCAGTTATTTCAAAATGCCACAAGCGTAAAGGACAATTGAAAGAACCATAACAATTAAAATCAACCAGATAGGTTTCACATTCTTTTTAAGGGCAACATAAACACCAAATACAAGTAGAGCAGGGATCATGCCTGGCATAATTTGATTTAGTATAGTTGAACCCTTCATCGTAAAATTGCCTTGATGGAAAGCTAATGCAATATGTGCTTTTACCACAGTAGGAATTAAGGCTCCAACCACCATAAGACCAAGAATTGATGAACTTTCCGTCACTAATTTCAAACTACTTTGTAGAGTTTCTACTAATTTAGTTCCTGATACATAACCTGCACGGAACAATGGAAAACTAACAAGTTTCAAGGCAACACTAACAGCGATCCAAAGGAAAATACCTGCTGGATTCCCTTTAATGGCTAGGTTAGCAGCAATTGCACCGAAAATAGTCCAAGGAATTACAACAAATAAACTATCGCCAATCCCAGCGAGTGGCCCCATAAGACCAGTCTTAATAGAAGTAACAGCTTCATTTGTATCTTCACTTGGATTTTCTTCCATTGCGACATTAATTCCCAGAATATATGGAGCTAACCAAGGATTTGTATTAAAAAATTGAAGATGATTAATGACTGAAGCTTTAAGCTTATCAGGCTGGTCCTTATATATAACTTTCAAAAATGGCAACATAGCATAGCAATATGCTAGCGCTTGCATTTTTTCATAGTTAGATGAAACTGAACTTGTAAAGATCCAACGCCATAAAACACGTTTTCCTGCTTTACCACTCTTCATTTGTAAAGATCCCTCTTTATTCATCTTCCATCATCCCTTCAGACATATTACTTCCGTTGCCACTATTCATATTCTTTTGATTTCGCTTAAAGACAATTAATGCAATAGCAAATCCTACTAAAGCAACACCTAATAATGAAACTTTTAAGTAAACTGCCATGACAAACCCGAGAATTAAATAACTGAAGTATTCTTTGGCTGGTAGATAGCGTAACAGTAAAGCAATACCTACAGCTGGCAATAATCCACCTGCAACCGTTAAACCACCAGTTAACCACTTAGGTGTAACACTTAAAATACCCTTGACCAGTGTAGGACCAAAAATTACTGATAAGGCAACAGGTAAACCAGTTGTTAAACAGGTGAGGAATACACCAAACATTTGCATACGACTAATGGTCTTATAATTACCCTTCTTTGCTTCAGCTTCAGAATGATCTACCATCCAAATTCCGATTGTATTACGAAGAACATCAAATTCTACCATTAGTAATGCAACTGGGATCCCGATAGCAATACCTGTAGCAGCCTTTTGCCCAGTAGTGATCGTAATAAAAGTAGCTACTATACTTGCTGTTTGATAGTCAGGAATGGAAGCACCACCAAAGTTACTGATCCCAAGTGACATCAGTTGCAAAGTACCACCAATGTATAGTCCCGTTGGAATATCGCCAAGAACTAAACCAGTAATGAATCCAGCAGTAACAGGTTGATACGTACCAAACATTGTGGAATTCTTTTCATAATTAATAAAGAATCCATATAAAATGATTATCATTATTTGCCATACTTGTGGATGCATATTATTTCCTCTTTTCTGTAAGAGCAGTCTCTAATTGAGAAAAATCAAACGAACTATTGCTTTTAATAAACACCGGAATCTGATCAATATTGGCCTTTACATCTACATTAATACCGCCATTGAACGTCTCATGAGTGTAAGGATTCAGCCAAGTAGTTCCTTTAGGCAGGTAAACATTTCTACTCGTCTGTCCTTGGTAAATTATTGGAGCAACTAATACATCACTACCTAACATATAAGTATTATCAACACTCCAAGATTTGGAGTCTTTCGGAAATTCATAAAATAGTGGCCTCATTATTGGAAATCCATATAAATGAGCTTCATTCATTAATCTTTCTAAATATGGTCTAAGACTTTCACGGACGTGTAAAAACTTAATCAATATATTTTCGACAGTTTTACCATAGGACCATATTTCGTTAGGAGCTCCTGTAACCATTGAACCGCCACCCTTATGCGATAATGGTTTACTATGTGGCTGTCTGTCTCCATGAAGTCGCAAAATCGGTGAAAACGTTGCGTACTCAAACCAACGTAGCAAGAGTTCCCTAAAGTTTTTGTCTGTAGGTACTCCACCATGAAAGCCACCAATATCAGTTGTCCACCAAGGAATACCCGCGATTCCAACATTCAATCCTGTATTAACTTGATTTCTCAGTGCTCTAAAACTTGAATCTATGTCTCCAGACCAGACAAGTGCACCATATTTTTGTGCTCCAATCCAAGCACCTCTTACCAATGTCACTACAGGATTGGAAGAATCAAGTTGTTTGCGCCCTTCATATACCATTCGAAGATATTCATTAGGATACAGATTACCTATTTCTTCAACAGTTCCTCCGTAATAACGATAATTATCAAAGTCGTACACTGAATAGCCAGGTTCAGCGACATCTAGCCAGTAGTAATCGATGCCATTTTTTGCATAATTATTTTGTAAAAGTGACCATACATACTTACGGGCTTTAGGATTGGTCATATCAACAAATACTGTATTCCCCTGTATTTGCATGGTCATTGATATGCCACGGTTAATTTTGACTAAATATCCTTTTTCAAAATAAGTATTATAGTTTCTCGCATCATTTTGTACTGTTGGCCATACTGATACCATCGGTTGAATATGATATTTTTTCTTCAACGTAGATATCATTTGTTTCGGGTTTGGCCAATAATTTTTATCAAAACAGTACTCGCCTTGAGCTGGCCAATGGAAATAATCAATAGCAATAACAGAAGGAGTAATTCCCTTCTCCTTATATTTATTTGCTACTTCAAGAACTTCATCTTGTGTTCGATACCTTAGTTTGCTCTGCCAAAGTCCTAACAATTGAGGGGGCATCTCTGGAGGACGACCTACTAACTCCGTGTACCTCTGGGTAATCTCTTTCGGACTATCTCCTGCTGTAATCCAGTAATCAATGCGATCGCTAGAATTCATAGTCCATTGTGTAACGTTTTTGGCAAACTCAACCTTACCTATACCCGGATTATTCCAAAGAAAGCCATAACCTAAACTAGATATATAAAATGGAATGGAAATTTGAGAATTTCTTTGTGCCAGCTCCAAAACATTAAATTTTTGGTTCAAAAATGGTTGTTGGTATTGGCCCATTCCAAAGATCTTCTCAGACACGTTAGATTCAAACCTTTGAATTACCTGGAAGGAACTACCTTTAGGGTGAAATTCTCTTGGTTTTAACTTCAGTGTTGAATTAAAATCATTTGTGATTTGAACCTTTCCAGCATCCTCACTACCATCATCATGTTTAACAGCCCTTTGTCTTACATATTCCTTTAGCAATACTTTTTTATGCTTGTCATAAAAAGTGAGTCGATTACGGTGATCAAGCTGCACAGATATTTTTCCGTTAATTAATTCAGCAGCATCACTACCTATTTTTCTAACATCAACACCTTTTGTATCTAATTGTTTCAAGTCAGGGTGGTAAAATTCATCATTCATGTTTTGATCAACATAATCCCTAACACGAATGCTGTTATCACCCCAGGCCTCAACTACTAACAACTCATCATTCAGACGCAAAGTAATAGATGTTTTCGAAATATCTATCATCTTTTGCCCCCCTATGGAGACTCTTCTCTTTATGTCATGTAAGTTAATTGGTTGTTTAAACTAACCATAATCATGTTAGCATACCCCCCCCGATGTAAACGCTTTATCGGGAACTGCTAGTAAACACTTGTCAAAAAATGTCTGAATTTGTTCATAAATCCACAGACTGTCTACAATGATCTAGCACAATCCTAAATTGTATAAAAAAAGCGTTTCATAGCTGCTAATTTTGCAGCAGTTGAAACGTATTTTATAAAAGCTACTTCATTTTGAATTGTCATCTTATGACATTGTTAAAACATCTTGGACAGTTGATGCAATCGAACACTTTGTTATGATGCAAGTATAAAAAGAATTAAAACATACCATTTTACGAAAAATTTCTTAAGAAAAAGCCCACGATGGTCAACGCCATCGCAGGTTTGTGAAAAGAAATTTTATTAGTCGTTAGCCTATGCATTGCGACGTTTTTCAGCTATACGTGCAGACTCATTTAGCCTGTAACATCCCTTACTTTGGCGCATCCGGATCCTCATCAATCTTAATATCCTGCAGCATCCGCTTCTGTTCCGTCGTCAGTTTGACTTTCTTCAGAAGATCTGGTCGCCGCAGGTAAGTCCGTCGCAGTGACTCCTTCATTCGCCATTGCCGGACTTTTCCGTGATCCCCACTGGTCAAAACAGGTGGGACTTCCATACCCCTAAAGTTAGCGGGACGCGTATACTGCGGATACTCCAGTAAGCCATTGGTGAACGAATCATCCATCGACGACTCTTGGTTGCCGAGGACACCGGGAACGAAGCGCACCGTGGCATCGATCATCACCATGGCTGCTAATTCGCCACCCGTCAAGACATAATCGCCAAGTGAAGCTTCATCGGTGACAAGCTGACGAATTCGTTCATCATAACCTTCATAGTGTCCACAAATAAAAGTCAGGTGATCCTCTTGCGACAGTTCTTGAGCGTAATCCTGGTCAAAGCGACGACCAGCAGGGTCCATTAAGATGACACGTCCCTTTTGATAGCCTGCTTCCTGGGCTGATTTTTGCACTGCATCATAGGCATCAAAAATGGGCTGAGCCTCTAGCAACATACCAGCACCCCCGCCAAAGGGGGCATCATCCACGTGGTTATGTTTGTCAGTCGTATACTTGCGGAAATCCGTCACGTTTATATCTAGAAGATCCTTTTCACGCGCCTTGCCAATGATCGATTCACCAAGGGTTGCCTGAAACATATCAGGAAATAGGCTTAAAACATCAATTCTCATGGCTTTATTCCAGTCCTTCCATCAATTCCACAGTCACTTTGTGGGCATCTAAATCAACTTTTTTGACAACATCGGGAATATTAGGCAAAAGCAAATCCTTTTGTTTTGGTCGAGCCACGACCCAAACATCGTTAGCTCCCGTTGGCATAATTTCCTTGATGGTACCTAGTTTTTCACCATCAACTGTTTCCACATCGAGACCGATAATCTGGTGGTAGTAATACTGACCTTTGGGCAACGGTTTGAGTTGGTCACCAGCCACTTCGAGTTCGCAATTATGGAAAGCAAGCACGTCGTTAATGTTATCCAAGCCTTTAAACTTAACCAGCAAAAACTGTTTTTGGGGACGAGCACTTTCCACAATCACATCCTGGCGTTGCCCGTCAGCTAATTTAATCGATAACTGCGAACCTTCAGCAAACCGCTCTTCTACAAAATCCGTGATGACCATCACTTTGACTTCGCCGTGAATACCATGAGTGTTGATAATCCGCCCAACTTCGTAATATTGCATTCGTGTCTCCTTATTAATATGAACAAAAAGAACCGCAGGCAAGCCAATGCTTGCTGCGGTCCTCCTCAGTTAGTGACGATAATCTTTAATCCTAAACCGAATTTTTTTAGTATTTGCATGACGATTGCGACTACCTTCAACGATAGTTCGCAACGCAGCAGCCACATGTCCTTGTCGGCCAATCACGCGGCCAACATCGCTCGGAGCGACTGATAAGTAGTACCGGCGATAACGACCCTTGTCATCTAAGCTGACCTTAACCGCATCGGGGTGCTTGATTAGTGGCGTCACTAAAGTTTTAATCAATGCTTCAGGATTGATTTCAGTCATGAATGCTCATCACTACTTCTTTGCGTACTTAGCTTCGTGGAACTTTTGCATCACACCAGCAGCTTGCAGCATGTTGCGAACCGTGTCTGATGGTTGAGCACCCTTGTTCAGCCAGTCAAGAATAGCATCTTCATCAAACTTAACTTGCTTTGGGGTAGTCAGTGGATTGTAAGTACCAACAGCAGTGATAAAACGACCGTCACGAGCGCGACGTGAGTCAGCAACTACGATCCGGTAGAATGGGTTCTTCTTTGAACCCATGCGCTTCAAACGAATCTTTACGGACATCGACCTACACCTCCTCAGATATTTTTAACATGTTTAAATATACCAGCCTTATCCCCAATTGTAAAGTAAATTTCCTTAACAGTTAGAAAAATCATCTAAAAAGTTGAGGTAAGGGCGGATATTCCAATGCTTTTTGAACTTAGAATATTCATTTTGCCTCTTTAAAGCATGAATATCGTCACTTGTTATGATAACGGATACTTTTCGTGTCATAATACTTATATATTATTGGAATATTGAGGTGCATATTAATGGATAATATGTCAAGTCAACACAGAATCATCAACCATATCGACCGGCTAGCAATTCCAATTGCCCGGCGTCTCCATGACTTAGGCTTACATAATGGAGTGACGGTACGCATAGTTCGTCAGTTTCCTTTTCACGGGCCAGTTGTAATTGAGTACCAGCGGCAGCGAATTGGTTTACGCTACCCCCTCTTTGCATCAATCACGGTCGATGATCATGAGTAAAACAGTTGCTTTCATCGGTAATCCCAATACCGGGAAAACCACCATATTCAACTTTATCAGTGACCAGTACGCTTATGTCGGCAACTGGACCGGCGTAACGGTTGAAAAGAAAGTTGGTCAGCTGAAACACAGCAATACACAATTAGTGGACCTACCAGGCGTCTATTCACTGAGTCCCCTGACCAAAGACGAATCGGTGGTCACTAACTACCTATTAGATGAAGAACCAGACCTTATCCTCAACGTGGTCAACGCTAACCAGTTGCAACGCAATCTCCTATTGACGATGGAACTGATCGAACGCGGGTGTCCGCTAATCTTGGATCTTAACATGATCGATGACCTCCACCGCAGTGGCTACGATATCGATGCAAAAAAGCTAGGAAAGATCTTGGGATGCAAAGTTGTCGCCACCAACGCCCGTAACCACGAAGGCGTGGATAAGTTGCGCAGCGCTATTACTGCTGAGGAGCGGTTGGGGCACCCTCACCGAATTACTTATCCAGAAGAAATTGAAAAGGCAATTGCTATACTTCTGCCAAAAATGACGAAGAAGTACCAGCTCGATCCTGCATATACGCGCTGGCTCATCATCGAGGCTTTTAACCACAATACAGCTGTGCGTAAGTTTGCGGGAAAACATCATCTGGACGTCCTGACCGAGTATGCTAAGCAAGCTGACCAGCAGAAATTTAGTGAGAAGATATACGAGACTCGTCTCCACTTTATCCAGCAACTAATTAAGGATTGCTTGGTGGTCAACCTTTCCAACAAGCGGCCTTCGCTGACCGCCAAAATTGACCGCATTGCCACCCATCCCCTTTTAGGACTTCTCGTCTTTGTTGGCATCTTTTGGTTGATTTTTAAAATCAGCTTTGACTGGGTGGGCACCCCTTTGTCAGACATCTTAGACGCCTGGATTTCCGGGCCAGTCTCCACAGTCACTTCTCACTGGCTAACCTCTGTCGGTGCTCTCCCTGTTCTCCGCTCGTTAATCGTCAACGGGATCATCACGGGTGTCGGCGGGGTCTTGGTTTTCATTCCCCAGATTTTCGTTCTCTTTGCCTGCATCACCATTCTGGAGGACTCTGGCTACATGGCACGTGCCGCACTGGTGACCGATCGATTGATGCAAACGATTGGTTTGAGCGGTCAGTCATTCATCCCGTTGATCATCGGCTTTGGCTGTAACGTTACCGGGATTATGGCAGCACGGACAATTCAGCAACCGAAAGAGCGTTTAGTAACAACGCTGATCGAGCCTTTCATGTCATGTTCGGCCCGTTTACCAATCTACAGTCTCTTTGTGGCGGCCTTTTTCCCGAAACACCAAGCCGTCATTGTGCTTTCCTTATATTTTCTTGGGATTGCCGTTGCGCTCCTGGTTGCCAAAGTTTACCAGATCATTTTTCATTTGCGACATGAATCGCTCTTCGCCATCGAATTGCCGGAATACCACCTGCCGCGATTGGAAATCGTCTTGCATGGTACCTGGGACAAGGGCAAGGGATTTGTTCACAAAGCCGGTACTGTCATCTTTGCCGGCACCGTTTTAATTTGGTTCTTGACCGACTTTTCAATGCACGGTTACACTACCCACGCCGACGCCAGTTTTGCCGCAGCCATTGGCCACGCTTTATTGCCGCTTTTCCATCCAATGGGTGTCACTACTTGGCAACCGATCAGTGCCCTCGTGACTGGTGTCCTCGCCAAAGAGGTCATTACCTCTAGCATGATGGTGATGTTCCACACATCCAGTCAAGCTTCATTGATCGCCTCGATCGGCCATTTCTTCAATCCAGTTGCAGCTTATGCACTGTTGGTATTTATTCTTTTGTACACACCATGCTTTGCGACGATCGGTACAATCAAGGCTGAGACTGGCAGTTACAAGTGGCCCGCCTATTCAGTTGCGTCTAGTTTAATTATCGCTTACTTAGTTGCCACCCTTATTTTCCAGCTTGGCAGCTTAATCCTGTGAGGTGTTATTGATGAAAATTTTGGTAAATCTAGTCATCGTCATTTTAATTGTGGGTCTCGCTGCCTGGCAACTCGTCAAAACATTCAAACGAGCCAAAAAAGGCAAATGTGCAGCCTGCGATTACAAATGCCCCATCAAACAACAGATGGATCCGATGAAAATGCATTCCCTCAAGCATTAACTAGTATTTGATACTGTACAAATCTTTAATTTATAGTATGCTAGAAGTTATGAGGTGATCGTCAATACAAACCGTTCGACCACTAAAATCTTATTTTCTCTGAGGAGGTTTTACGATGCTCCAAACAATCAATTTGAAGAAGGGCATGGTATTTAAGCAAGGCACCAAGTTATTCCAGGTTATGGAAATTAACCACCACAAGCCTGGTAAAGGTAACACCTTGATGCAAATGCGGATCAAGAACGTGCGCAACGGTGCGATCGTTCAAACTACGATGCGTCCATCCGAAAAGGTTGAAAACGTTACTATCGATAAGAAGGACGCTCAATTCCTTTACAACGAAGAAGACAACTACGTCTTCATGGACCTCGAAACGTACGACCAATACAACATCGACAAGGCCCAAATTGCTACCGAAGTTCCATACCTGGTTCCAAACATGAACCTGACTTTGGAATTCGTTGGTTCCGAACTGGTTGGTGTTGAACTGCCAGCCACTGTTACCCTGAAGGTTGCTAAGACTGAACCAATGATCAAGGGTGCTACTATCGATGGCGGTGGTAAGCCTGCTACCATGGAAGGTGGCCTGGTTGTTAACGTTCCTGCCTTCGTTAAGAATGGTGACGAAATCATCGTTAACACAACTGATGGTTCATACAAGTCACGTGCTTAATTCAAATTAATCACATTAAAAAAGCTTGTCGGTTTTCACGCCGGCAAGCTTTTTTGCGTTATTTACTATTATTAGGAATTGGGTCCTAAGTTAATCGTGCGACTTAGTCTTCGCTGTCACGAACAGCCTTCAAACTTGAACCAAAGATCTGTTCAATAGTAACTGGGTCGCGGTGGTCAAAGAACTGACTTTCACCCTTGTCTAATTGAGCAATGGTCTTCATTTCATCGTCACTCAGTTCAAAGTCAAAGACGTCGATATTTTCTGCCATCCGCTTCTGGTGAACAGACTTTGGAATAACCGTGATGCCACGTTGAAGAAGCCAGCGCAAGATGACTTGGCCGTTAGATTTGTTGTGGTTAGCAGCAATCTTTGCCAGAGTTTCGTTAGTAAAGATCTGGTGCTTACCTTCGGCAAATGGGGCCCAAGCTTCCACCCGGACATCTTCATCCTGGTTCAATTTCACTTCCTGCTTTTGTTGATACCAAGGGTTAACTTCAATCTGGTTGATGGCTGGCTTAACGGGCATCGTCAGTTCAAGGTTCTTGAGTTGATCGGCATAGAAGTTCGAAACACCAATGGCACGAATTTTACCGGCTTTTTGTGCTTCTTCCAGTGCGCGCCAAGCACCCATAGTGTCACCGTAAGGTTGGTGCAGCAGATAAAGATCCATGTAGTCTAGACCTAATTTTTGCAGTGAAGTATCAATTCCTGCCTTAGCCCGCTTGTAGGAGAAGTCGGAAACCCACAGTTTCGAAGTAACGAAGATCTGGTCACGCGGAACACTGCTTTTCTTAATGGCTTTGCCAACAGCTTCTTCGTTTTGATAAGCTGCAGCCGTGTCAATCAGACGGTAACCAGTATTCAGGGCATCAGTAACAGCTTGTTCAGCCTGACTGAGATCAGGAACCTGGAAAACACCGAAGCCAAGGGTTGGCATTTCGACACCATTGTTTAGTTTTACAGTTGGTACATTTACATCAGACATATTTTAATCTTCCTTTCAAAATCCTTATTGATTAGCTGATGACTATATAGTAATAGCAGTTAGTACAAAACAAAATTGCTAATAAGGAATGGTGGTATACGTTTAACGTATTCTCACTCGTATGCATCCTAGTTATCAGCATTCACACAAGATAAGTATTTCTCATTGCTAACAATCATTCTTATAATAGAAGGAGAACAAAGGAGTGATTGAAAGATGGAATATCAGAACCTTGGAAACACTGACATCAAAGTCTCCAAACTCTGTGTCGGTTGCATGAGCTTTGGCAAGGCCGGCACTATGCACGACTGGACGGTGGGGCCTGAAGAAACGGAAAAGATCGTTAAGCACGCCTTAGACCTTGGAATCAATTTCTTTGACACGGCCAACGTCTATTCTAAGGGAACCAGCGAAGAATACCTGGGTCACGCCATTAAAAATAACGTTGCTCGTGACAAAGTGGTCATCGCTTCAAAAGTGTACTTTAACCCTGGTCGCCTTTCAAAGGAAGCCATTCATCGTGAAATCGATGGTACCCTTAAACGTCTTGGCACTGACTACCTAGACCTCTATATCATTCACCGTTTTGACTATAACACCCCGATTGAAGAAACGATGGAAGCCTTAAATGACCTGGTCAAAGCCGGTAAAGTGCGGGCAATCGGTGCTTCTGCTATGTACGGTTACCAATTCTACAATATGCAACTTGCCGCTCGTGACAACGGTTGGGCGCAGTTCCAAACCATGGAAAACCACTACAACCTGCTCTACCGTGAAGACGAACGCGAGCTCATCCCGATCTGCAAGCAAATGAACGTCTCATTGATGCCGTACAGTCCCCTCGCCGGTGGTCACCTCACCCGTCCAACGTGGAATGCTGACACGTTGCGCAGTAAAACCGACCGGGTTGCGATGGGCAAATACGACGGAATGGAAAAATATGACATTCATATCGTCGAACATCTTCACAAAATCGCTGAAAAGTACAATGCCCCAATGGCTGAAGTAGCCATCGCTTGGGAATGGGCCAAGGGAATCACGTCACCAATCATTGGTGCCACCAAAGCCCACCACTTCGATTCTGCGGTTAACGCCCTCAAGCTTAAATTAACCGACGAAGACATTGCCTACCTCGAAGAGCCCTATGTACCGCACCCGATTATCGGAGCCATCGATCATAACCCGGCAGCTGGGGTTACCCTCTTGAACAAGAAATAAATAAACCTCATAGACGCAAAAAGCTTGTCAGCCATGGTGTTGATCACCATAACTGGCAAGCTTTTCTTTTTCACTTTACTTCAACAATTTGTAGAATTAATCCTGCTTTCGCTTCTTTCCCAAAATCATTGCAGCCAGTGCGGAGATAAATCCGGCACCAGTCAAAGCTGCGACAGCACGGTCATTGCCAGTTTGTGGCAAGCGTGCCTGGCGCTGACCTTGAGCACTAGATGCATTTTCTTGGTTTGCAGCATCGTTACCAAACATCTTAGTTGAAGTTCTGGTTGACCCTTCTAGCTGTCCTTCTCCATTAGCGTGATTACCATGTTGAACAGGTTGCCCAGTCTCTCCTGGAATTAAACCATTATCATAATTAGAACCTGGATGCTGCGGCTGACCTGGTTCGTGGTGATGCAAACGATCATTAGAATTGTTTGCGTTTGGATTATCAGGGTTCAGTGGATGAACTGTTGTCGAAGGATTGGTCGGTTGGGTCGGCATGGACGGCTGACTCGGCTGCGATGGCGTTGATGGCTGAGTCGGTTGACTCGGTTGCGATGGCGTCGTTGGCTCTGATGGCTGAGTCGGTTGACTCGGTTCTGACGGCTGGCTTGGCTGTGACAGCGTTGATGGCTGAGTTGGTTGACTCGGCTTGGACGGCGTTGATGGCTGACTTGGTTGACTCGGCATGGACGGCTGGCTCGGCTGTGACGGCGTCGTTGGTTGGCTTGGCGTAGATGGCTTTGTCGGTTGAACCGGAGTGCTTGGTTTGATTGGTTGGGTCGTATAAGTAACGGTGAAGTTGAGATCATTACTGTCATAACCAACAGTTTGGCTAGGAATAGAGCTCTGATCAGCATCGTAACCATCAATAACGGGACTAGCAACCGTCTCAAAGGTTTGACTAGCGACAGGTAGCCAAGTTGTGTGCCCAGTTACCTGGTCATTTGTGCCATGCTGAGTAAAGTGCAGTGTCTGAACGTTACTATTGTATGCCTTTGACCCATTACTGAAGACATAGTGGATAGTTTCAGTAACTGCACGACTTCGACTAGTAGGTTGAATGCCATGCTTGAAATGAACCTCATATGTCTGATCTACTGCTGGATCATCATCAAAGATAAGTTCCTGACCATTAGTTGAGTCTGAAACGAGTTGATAATGCTGATTCTTATACATCTGAATATCAGATTTGGTGTTGTACTTACTGTCGGCGTTGCTCAAGCCATCTTTACTGATAGTCTTCAATACCTTGCCAGTCGTATCATCAATGAACTTCACACTAAGTTTTTGACTCTGTGGTGTGTAAGTAACGGTCTTGATGATATTATTTGAATTAAAGTTGGCGGTAATAGACGGAATAAATGCGGTGTCTGCTGTGTAACCCTTAATATCCGGACTATCAACCTGCTTGAAGCTCTGATTCTTTGCATTTGTCCAAGCAGTATCACCAGTTACTAAGTCCCTTATCCCACTTTCAGTGAACTTCAGAGATTGCACATTATCCTTCGGCGAAGTTGTGCCATCAACCATGACATAGTGAACTGTCTCCGTGACCGTCTTGCCACGGTTAGTTACTTCAGTGCCATGCTTTAAATGAACTTCATAAGTCTGATCTATTGCTGGATCAGCATCAAAAATAAGGTCCTGACCATTAGTTGAGTCAGAAACAAGTTGATAATGCTGACTATCATATACCTGAATATCGGATTTCGTGTTGTATTTGCTATCAGCATTCGTCAGACCAGCTTTATTAATGGTCTTCAAAACTTTGCCTGTCGTGTCATCAATGAAATGAACGTTCAGCTTTTGGGATGTCGGTGTGTAGTACACGGTCTTGATAATATCCTTAGAGTCATAGTTAACAGTTGTTGTTGGAACAAATGCAATATCAACTGTGTAACCCTGAATAGCTGGACTGACTACTTTTGCAAAGATCTGGTTATTTGCTGGTGTCCAGCTAGTATGACCAGTGACTAAGTCAGTTACACCATTTTCAGTAAACTTTAAATATTGAACTATATCCTTAGGTGCCTTCGCACCATCAGCCATGACGTAGTGAATTGTTTCAGTAATGTTCCTGTTTCGAACAGCTGTAGTGGTCTCATGTTTCAAATGAACCTCATAAGCCTGATCAGTTGCTGAATCATCATCAAAGATCAGATCCTGACCATTAGTTGAGTCTGAAACAAGTTGATAATGCTTATCCTTATACGTCTGAATATCATCTTTAGTGTTGTACTTACTGTCAGCATTGCTCAATCCAGCTTTATTAACAGTCTTCAAGACTTTGCCAGTAGTATCATCGATGAACTTTACATTCAACTTTTGATCTTCTGGTGAGTAAGTTACCGTCTTATTAATGTCCTCTGAATCATAGTTGACGGTTGCTACTGGGACAGAATTGATATCAGGAGTGTAACCCTTAACACTTGGACTGTCGACCTGCTTAAAGTTCTGACTCTTGGATGATGTCCAAGTAGTATTGTTGGTTACCAAATCAGTGGTTCCGGATTCTGTAAAGTGAACCGTTTGAACATTATCACCCGGTGCTTTAGTACCGTCAGACATGACGTAATGGATCGTTTCCTTAACATCCTTTTGACGACTCGTCCTAGCAGTATTATGGGTCAAATGAACTACATAACTTTGATCAACCGTTGGATCGGTATCAAAGAACAAATCAATGCCGTTAGTTGAATCACTAACCAGTTTGTAATGATCTTTCAGATAACCGTCAATATCATCCTTCGTGTTGTAATTACTGTCACCATTCGACAAACCGTCTTTGGTAACCGTCTTTAAAGTCTTTCCGGTAACATCATCAATAAACGTTACGGTTAACTTTTGGGCTACCGGTGTGTAGGTAACCGTCTTAGTAATATCCTTATCGCCAAAACCAACCGTCACACTTGGCTCAGTGGATACATCAGGAGTGTAACCCTTAACACTTGGACTATCGACCTCCTTAAAGCTCTGGCTGTCAGCTGGTGTCCAAGTAGTCTTTCTGGTTACCAAATCAGTGGTTCCGGATTCCGTAAAGTGAACTGTTTGAACATTGTCGCTCGGTGCTTTCGTACCGTCTGACATAACATAATGGATCGTTTCTTTAACATCCTTTGGACGACTAGCTTGTGCCGTTTCATGCTTGAAGTGAATCGTGAAGATCTGAGTTGTTGCATTATCGTTATCATATTCACCAAAAATGGTTGACCAATCAATCTTTGAACTATCCTTATTGCCCAAACTAGTCTTGTCACTATCCTTAGTAACGCCATTGAATTCATAGTGATCTTTAATTAAATTATTAATGTTTTTTGCAATATCTTGGAAAGCAATATGCGACCCACTATCACCACTGGCAACGACAGTAGCTGGCATATTAGTATTGGTTGGATCATCATCATCTACATATCTTAATTGGGCTTTTTGAATAGATTGCTTCTTAACATAAATAATGTAAGAACTTGGATTTGCCTTGTTAGCAGTGCCAAAGTTGTATGAACCGATCTGTGATGGATCAAAACCCTTAATTTCAGTTTCTGTACCATCTTTGCCAACACTGACTGCTTTGACAAAGTCATAACCTGATAAGCCATTATAAGCAGATTGAGCATCATCAAAATGAATCGTCGTTCCAGTGGCTCCCTGGAAGATTACACTATTAGCAACAGCTTTCTTAGTTGCTAAATCTTCAAAACTCAAAGTATTTGTCACAAGGTCACTAGCGGAACCACCACCGGTAACAGAACCATTGGCATTATAGAGAATTCCAGCAGACCATTTGCCACCGTAAACTCCAGAAGGACTACCAGCTTTGCCATTTTGATAAGGTGTAAAGACTGTTCCAGCGATTGGCAAGGATTTCAAATCATTCATCAATGCTTCATTATCAGTTTTGGCGCCACTATATGTATCAGTGTTGACAACATTATCTTCATCTTGTGCATAAGAATTGATTCCCATTGGCATTGTAAAGCCACTGGCTGTCGCCTCCACAGTATTAACACTACTATTTTCCTTAAACTCAATGTCTGGATTAGTCGTCGGATCAAGGTTGACTATTTTGACATGCCACTTACCAGTTAGTTGGGATCCAGTATCAATTTTTTGGAAAGTTACCTCAACTTTTACTTTTGGTTTGGCTCCAGCTTTAGTTTGAACATTAACAAAAATGTTTGGATCAGAGCTTACACTGTTCTTTAAGGAACGAGTATCATCCGTCGCAATTTCATCTTCTAGTTTCTTTTGCATATCTGCCGCACTAGTAAATGTGTAATGTACCAAGCCAGTCGGATCTTTCGTTACTGTTGTCTGGATATCAAATTCATCACCCAGGTCTTTGGTAGAAAGCGATACTGCCGTATTGCTATACCAAAAAGTATCGACACTAACGTTGCCTTTACTATCCCAAGTTCGGTTATAACTACCCACACTGGATGCTCCAGTCTTTAGGTTGCCAATACCAGCGTTCTTAGCAGTATAGATGTAAGTGCCCTTAATTTTATAACCACTAGTAAACGTTTGACCATTGATATTGATATCATCGTGTGGGAAGTAATCAAAAGTCGTACGATCCTTACTCAGATCATTAGTAGCCTGATAAATATAGCTCGTGTGGTCATTAATAGAAGAATGAGTATTGTCATTTCTAGATGCATCTCGATTAGAGCCCCATTGCAACGTTACCTGCACATTAGGATTGCTCAATGCTGCACCCTTATCATTAAAGACGATCCGATAATAAGTTCCCATATTATAAGCTTTACCAATAACCTGTCCACCATCTTCAACTTGGAGTGGTTTATTGGATAATTTGGTATCATAAAGTTTATAAGCTTGACGACCATTATCATCTTTGTACGGCACTCCTAAGTGGACATCAATATAATCACCGTTATGTATGTTGCCTTTTAACTGAATATTCATTGACAACTGTTCATTACCAACAAAACTGGAATTACTTACATTGTTAGTAGTAGCCGATATTTTATTAATCTGGAAATTGTTAGTGCTCATTTGATGCAAGCCAGGTGCAACTGTATAAGCAACCTCACTATTTTTGTCATACCATTGGGCACTATTAAAACTGCCTGTATATGTACGAATATATTGGTATGTTTGACCATTACTCAATGTAATTGAACCAGTGCCACCACCTGCACTGCTATCACCATAAGCATTTATGTTCTTATTAATTGGCATCAAAAGTGGTGACCACTGATTATAAGTATAAGTTCCACCTGCACTAGGATTCAGTTTAAGTGATGCCGTAATAGATAGAGGGTTGCTATAACTTGGTGTTTCTGCGAGGCTAAGCAGGAAAACTTTTTCTTCATTTGGGCCTACATTTCCAAGATCTTGAATATTTATATCTAGTCCAGCATCGGTTCGACTAAAAGCCAAACCAGTATTTTTAAATGTATTGTCTGTTGAAGCAATTTCAAAACCAGCAGGAATCATAAGCAAATATTGCGTTTTACCTTGAAAATCTTGAGAATTTTCAACATTTGTGCCATTCCAACTTTGAATTTGATACTTAATAGTTGATGTGGTTGAAGTATCAGCTACTTTATAAACTGCATCAGCAGCATTTCCATCCCATTTTCCTGTGACATTATTCGGTTCCCAATCAGTAGTTCCAGTATAAATGGGAGTATTAACCTGAATTTTGCTGTTGGCTAAACCATTTGCTGATAAAACACTAGATTTAAAGCTATTAGGTGAAACAATTTGTTTGTTTGAATCATTAACGGATTGAAAATCTTCAGTAGCACTGGAAGCAGCCGAATTCAATGCTCCAATATCAGTTTTTAGATCAGTCTGCTGACTCGGCTGACCACTAACCGATGTATTGATTGCAGCCGCACTCCCCTGGTTGCCGCTCTTCAAAACAACTTGCTTATTAGCATTGCTCGAATCCGCATTTGCCGAAACTTCAGTTTGTTGATCTGCCTGTGCTGCAGGAGCATCAGCATTGGCAACCACACTTTGAGCACCCATAAAGAAAGTCGTTCCCAACAGGACGGAAGCGACGCCGACAGTAAGCTTACGTAAGCCAAACCGTTGGCGTTTGTTAATATGTTTTAAATTAGCTTGTTTTTGATTATTTTTCGATAACATTTTTCGCGTACTCCCCCAAATGAACTTTTCTTTCACACAGCTCAATTATAACGCGATTAACTTTTTAAACATACTATTAACGATTTTTTATAAATTAAAGATAGCAACTACTACTCTAGCAACGACTCCACCATTGAAATAAAAACGGCACAAATGATATCTTCATCATAGATATAATAAAAAAGTGTCCCACTATTGTGAGACACTTTACCACATATTCAATTAATGCCGCCGGCGACGCAACTTGCGCAATTTCTTGTACTTGCGCTGCTGGTTTTTCTTGATACCACGTGCCATCCGGTTCATCGCCATCTGACCCATCTTACCACCAGGCATCTGACCACCAAACATGTTGGATAAACCACCCATGTTACCGTTGGAAACCTGCTTCATCATCTTACGCATTTGATTAAACTGCTTAATCATCCGGTTAACTTCGACGATTGGCCGACCCGCACCAGCAGCGATCCGACGCCGCCGACTCGGACTCATCAGATCAGGATTTTCACGTTCCTCCTTGGTCATCGACATCACGATGGCCTTCAAGTGAGCCATTTCCTTTGGCGGAATATTGACATTCTTCAAAGCAGGATTATTGGCCATCCCCGGAATCATCTTCATGATATTTTCCAGTGGGCCCATCTTATGCAGCTGATCGAGCTGTTCCACGAAGTCATTGTAGTCGAACGTGTTCGACCGCATCTTGTCCATCGTTTCCTGGGCAGCTTCTTCGTCGTAGTTCTTTTGAGCCTTCTCGATCAGGGTCATCATATCACCCATGCCGAGAATCCGTGAAGCCATCCGGTCCGGGTGGAAGACGTTTAGATCAGTCATCTTTTCGCCTTCACCGACGAACTTAATTGGCTTACCAGTGACCGAACGAATCGACATGGCAGCACCACCACGGGTGTCACCATCGAGTTTAGTGAGGACAACGCCGGTGATATCGAGCTTGTCATCAAAACCCTGTGCCGTATTAACGGCGTTTTGCCCAGTCATCGCATCGACGACAAGCAGGATTTCATTGGGCTGCGCCACTTCTTTGATGTTTGCCAGCTCATCCATCAACTTTTCATCGATCTGCAGACGACCAGCAGTATCGATGATCACGTAGTCGTTATGCTTTTCCTTGGCTTGGGCTAACCCGTCCTTCACGATTTGGACAGGATCAACGTCGGTACCCTCTTCAAATACCGGAACGTCAATCGAATCAGCTACCTGCTGCAACTGGGTGATAGCGGCAGGACGATAAACATCGGCTGCAATAAACAGTGGCCGCGCCTTCTGGTCATTCTTCAGCTTCAAAGCCAACTTACCGGCAGTCGTCGTCTTCCCGGCCCCTTGCAACCCGACCATCATGATAATGGTTGGAATGTGCTTGGCCTTGTTCAACGGAACAGCTTCTTCACCCATCAACTTGGTCAGCTGTTCATTAACGATCTTAACGATTTGTTGAGCTGGGTTCAGTCCCTTCAGAACCTCAGCACCAGCTGCTTCCTGGCGAACAGTCTTAACAAACTTTTTGACAACACTGAAGTTGACGTCCGCTTCAAGCAGTGCCAACCGAATTTCGCGCATTGTATCGCGTAAGTCCGCCTCAGTGACTTTTGGTTTGCGGCGGAGCTTTTCCATCGCCTTCTGGAGACGTTCAGTTAATCCTTCAAATGCCATTATTAAAAACTCCTGATTGCTAGTTTATTTGACTCTTCAAATTTACGTAACCGATTATATCATAGCCAACCACGGAAATAAGCTAGGATGCCTCATTGCTCTCTATTCCGCTTCCAAATGATCCAGCTGACCGATTAAATGCTGCAACTCATGGTCATCACCATAGTGTTTCTTCGCATACTCACTCAGTTGGTCCAACTTGTAATTGCGCAAGTCAAATTCTAGTGCAAGATGCAATTTAGCTTCATAACCGGTCAGAATTTTTTCAGTCCGGCGAATATTATCATAGACAGCCTGACGACTGACCTGAAAGTTTTCTGCAATTTCACCAAGAGAATAATCATCCCCGTAGTAAAGCTGCATATATTCTTGTTGCTTCTTAGTTAAAAGTGGGGAGTAGAACTCCAGCAAGTCGTTAATTCGCTCGTTTTTTTCAAGTTCCATCCCAGCCACCTCCTAGTTCGTGGTAACTAAGCCTTTGAACAGTCCGTAAACAAATTCTTCGGCGTTAAAGGCTTGCAAGTCGTCAACCTTTTCACCTAAACCGACGTATTTGACCGGTAAGTGCAATTCATTGCGAATAGCTAAGACAATCCCACCGCGGGCCGTTCCATCCAGTTTAGTGAGGATAATCCCGGTCACATCCGTATTCTGCTTAAAGAGCTTAGCCTGGCTGAGAGCGTTTTGCCCCGTCGTAGCATCAACTACCAGCAATACTTCGTGGGGAGCTGCCGGAATTTCTCTGGTGAGGACCCGCTTCATCTTGGCCAGTTCCTTCATCAAGTTGACCTTATTTTGAAGACGGCCGGCCGTGTCGACCAGTAAGATATCGTAATTTTCCGACTGGGCTTTCTTAACGGCATCATAAACAACCGCCGCCGGATCACCATTTTCTGGTCCCGTCACGATATCAACGCCATCGCGCTTGGCCCAAACATCAAGCTGTTCTGTGGCACCGGCACGGAAAGTATCAGCAGCCGCCAAAATCACTTTCTTTCCTTGGCGCTTATACATCGCAGCCATCTTGCCGATAGTCGTGGTCTTGCCGGCACCATTAACCCCGACAAACATAATCACGGTTGGGCCTTCTTTGGCGAAATTGATAGCAGAGTTCTCGCCCTTGCCAGCTTTCTCGTATAGATCGACCATCTTCTCAATGATGACGTTAGAAACTTCCTGCTTGGTTTTCGCATTTTGTAACTTTACTTCATCCCGCAACTCGTCGGATAGCTGTGTCGTCATATCGACACCAACGTCAGATTCAATCAGCAAATCTTCCAGATCGTCAAAGAAGTCTTCATCAACGTGCCGAAAGTTAGCAAGAAAGCGATTGAGACGAGCTCCAAATCCATGACGTGACTTAGCCAAGCCGGCATCATACTTCTTTTCAACTGTTTGGTTAGCGTCTTCTTGATCTTCATCTTTTTGTTCAGCTGCTGTCTCTTGTGTGTTAGCTGAATTGCTTTGTGATTCAGACTCCAGTGCAGATTCACTGACTGATGGAGCGACGCTTTCGGTTGTTGATTGTGTTTGACTCAGACTGACAGAATTGCTCTCGCTATTTAACGACTGACCTGCCACCGATTCGCTCGTCTCAGTGCTGAAACTTGTGGAAACAGCAACTGATGTCGAATTGACAGATTCACTATGTTCTTGAGATTGATCACTAGCTTCTGCTGCACTAGCTTGACTCAGACTTACCGAACTGAGAAATTGTTCACTTAAACTCTCAACTACAGAAACGCTAGCACTTTCGCTTTGTTTCTTCTCATCTTTTTTACGGTGACGACGAAATATATCAAATAAACCCATGATAAGATCCTTTCGTTAGTTATTGCTGCCCGTTTCCGCTGCTGAAAGAGCATCAGCTACGTCGACAGAAACCATCTTTGACACACCAGATTCCTGCATAGTCACACCATACAAAACATCAGCGTTCATCATTGTGCCCTTCCGGTGGGTAATCACGATGAACTGGGGACCGTCATTGCCAAATCGTTCAAGATAGTGTGCAAAGCGGTCGACATTCACCGCATCCAAAGCAGCTTCCGGTTCGTCCAGAATGGCGAACGGTACCGGACGAACTTTGAGAATGGCGAAAAGCAAGGCAATGGCAGTCAACGCTTGCTCACCGCCTGATAAAAGCGATAACTGCTGGTTACGTTTGCCAGGAGGCTGCGCCATAATATCAACACCAGTCTCGAGCAAATCATCAGGATCAGTCAAAATTAACTTAGCCCGGCCACCCTCAAAGATATCGCTGAAAGTCTGTGAAAAGGCCGCTGAAACTTTATTAAACGTCTCCAAGAATTGGTCTTTGACTTGCTTATCAATCGCATTCATGGTCGTCAGTAATTGATTTTTGGCTGTAACCAAATCTTCACGTTGGCTTGTCAAAAAGTCATAGCGCTCTTTAACTTGATGATATTGATCAATGGCACCGACGTTAACCTCACCCAGTTCGCTAAGACCACGCTGCAATAACTTTAATTTTGTGGCCACCGTTTGGTCATCCGCGTCACTGACATTCTGCTGGGCTTCTGCCAACGACATACTATAACGTTCGCTCAAACGATTCATGCCACTGTCAATTGAGGCCGCTAGCTGGGCATGTTGGTTATTTAACCGGTTGAGATCGTCGACCGTCGCATTCTGCAATTCACGGAGACGTTCTAGTGACTGACTATGATCTTTTATTTGCTGGTCAATTTCAGCCAACTTATCAGCATTCACTTGCTGATCCCTTTTAGCTTGTGCCAAATCTTTTTTGCACTCAGCCAGACTAGCCGTTGATGATTTCTGATCATCGTCACTGGAATGATCATCGGCCTGAATTCGTGATTGGTCAGCATGATTTGCCGTGATGGCTTGCTTGTTTTCATCTGATGATTTCTGTAAAGCTTTGAGTTCACGTCTTAATTGAGCCCGCCGCTCACTAGCAACCGCCAACCATTGTTCTTCCTGGTGAATTTGTTCAGCATTATTGCTTGCGTTATCAGCCAGTTCTTGCTGATGCTTTTGGGCAGTTGCAACCTTTTCTTTCACATCAGTCAATTCGGCCTGAACATTGTCCAAGTCCGTTTGTAATTGTTTCTGCTTCTGAAGATACTTACTGTGACCTTCTTCTTGTGAAGCACTTTGGTACTGCATTGCATCCAACTGACGTCGCAGGTTAGTCAGCTGATTCTGGGTCACCTTTTGGCTGGCCTGCTCATCATTGTACTTAGCCTGCAACTGAGCATAACGATTTTGCAACTGATCCAAAGATTCGCGCTCTGCTGTGCGACGTGCATCAAGCTGTTGAACTTCTTTTTCAGCTTTATTAGCAGAAGCTTTAACCTGATTCAACTCGTCTTGCATAGACTCAGCCTGGCGTTTTTGCGTTAAAAGGCCCATCCGGTGTTGACGATTGGCACCACCAGTCATCGAACCGCTAGCATTGACAACCTGACCGTCAAGCGTAACGACCCTGGCCTGGTGGTGGGCCGCCCGGGCAATCTGCGTCGCGTGGTCCAGGTTATCAGCAATTACCGTTGTTCCTAAGAGGTGGTCGACGACTACCTGAATGTTCGCCTGGAACTTAATCAGTTGGTTTGCAACGCCGATGTAGCCAGCTAATCTATCTAAACCCATCGGCCGCAAAAGCCGTCCCCGACTCAGTGTATCTAACGGCAAAATAGTGGCTCGTCCGGCACGGTGTCTAACTAGATAATGAATGATATCCTTAGCCGTTTGTTGATCAGAAACAACCAATTGCTGCAACTGACTACCCAGTGCTGTTTCAATAGCGGTCGTCAACTTAGCGGGAACGTTAATCAACTCACTGACTGAGCCCAACAAATGAGGAAAAGATTGTCTTTGTTTAAGTACAGCCGCTACACCATAGTAATATCCGGAATAGTCGGCTTGCATTGAACGGTAGTTTTTAATCCGACCTTCAGCTGCATGAACATCCCCAAGCAGTCGATACCAATCATGCTGCGCCTGCTCATAGCGCTGTTGAATTTGCTGCAAACTATCCTGATTATATGACAGCTGATCATGAATACCCTGCAGCTGTTCACTATCTTTAGTCAATGTATCTGCCGTCTGATGAGCTTGTTGCTGAAGCAAAGCCAAACGCTGACGACTAGCCTGCAACTGGGTATCATTTTCGTGTGCTTGCTGAGCAGAACGGTCGTGAGTCTGCTTGGCAAAAAGCAACTGGTTGTGTAAGTCCGTTGATCGCTGCATCAAATCAATCTGATGGTTGCGTAACTGTTCGATCTTCGCTTTGACAGCTGATTCCTGTTCTGCAGAAGATTGAGATTGGAACTGTTTCAAGGTTTGCTGGTGCTGTTCAATCGTGGCTTGCTGTTTTGCCAGTGCCTTTTTCTGTGAATTGATCTGTTCACTCAGTCTTTGCCCTTCCTGCTGAAGATCAACGAGCTGATCGCGCAACTGAGCCAGCTGCTTTTGCCGCTCTTCCCGATGAATTTGGGCCATCGACTGTTTATTATTCAACTTAGCAATCAACTGGGTAATGGACAAGACCTTAGCTGCCAGCTGATCCTTGTCTTGAACCCACTGACGTTGCGAATCCTGCAAGGTTGTGAGCTTAGACGATGACTTCTGAATTTGTTGGCCGTAATCATCATCTTGTTCGTGAACCTGCTTCAATTGCGCCTGTAAATTGACAAGTTGTTTTTGTTTCGTGCTGATTTGACGAACGGTCTGGGTCCGGTCATAGAGGTCAAATTGCTTTTTTTGTTCCAGATAATCCTGGGCAATCCCGGCCTCTTCCTCGAGCGGATCCAGTTGTCCCTTCAGTTCAGCGACAATATCATTGACCCGGTTAAGGTTATCATTGGTATCAGCCAATCTTTTCTGAGCGGTTGTTTTATTTTGCTTATACTTAGCCACTCCGGCAACCGTTTCAATGATTTGACGCCGGTCTGCTGGTTTCCCGTTGAAAATGGCTGCAATCCGCCCTTGCGAAATGACAGAAAAGGATTCCCGGCCAAGCCCTGAGTCAATAAAGAGATCATTAATATCTTTAAGACGTACCTGGGAGCCATTAAGCAAGTATTCACTATCGCCATTGCGGTACAACTTACGTGTAACTTCAATCTCGGTGTAATCACTTTGCAGGTAGTGGTCGCTGTTATCGAACTTCACCGAAACCATCGCTCGATTGAGGGGCTTTCTATCAGCTGAACCATTGAAAATTACGTCGGCCATCTTATCGCCACGCAAATTTTTCGCAGACTGTTCCCCCAGAACCCAGCGGATAGCCTCAATCAAGTTGCTTTTACCACTGCCGTTGGGGCCAACGATACCAGTAATGCCCGGCTCAAATTTGATAATGGTTTTATCTGCAAATGATTTAAAGCCATTCAGCTCTAACGACAACAATTGCATAATGAACTAACTTTCGCCCCTAATTTTTTTGACGCAAACTATCGAGTGCTGCTTTAGCGGCAGCCATTTCGGCATGCTTCTTGGAACTGCCTTGTCCCTGGCCAATTTCCTGACCATTAGCGGTCACGTTAACCTTAAAGACCGGCTTATTTTCGGAACCGCGTTCAGCCAAAAGATGGTATTCGATGTCGACATCGCCGTGCCGCTGTAAGAACTCCTGCAGACTGGTCTTCGAATCGACAGCGTGGTCGAACCAACCCATGTCGAGCTTTGGAAAAATGACGCGGTGAATAAACTTTTCAACAGCGTCTTTTCCTTGATCCAGATAGAGGGCGCCGATAAAGGATTCGAAAATGTCACAGAGCAGTCCAGAACGGTGACGTGCGCCTGCCTTTTCCTCGCCCTTGCCTAAGCGAATGTACTGATCAAAGTGACATTCTTTAGCAAACTTGGAGAAACTGTCCTCACAAACCATTGCGGCACGCAAACGTGTCAGCTTACCCTGTGGCAACTGAGGATAGCGCTTGTAGATATATTCTGAGACGAACAATTGCAAAACAGCATCGCCCAAAAATTCAATCCGTTCGTAAAACTTCAAACCCTGATTGGGATGTTCATTAACGTAAGATGCCTGTGTGAAAGCCTCAGCTAACAAATCCCGGTTATTAAAATGGATTGAAAACTCATCAGCTAAATAGTGCTGGAGCGCGGTGATGTCATCCATTTCCTAATACCTCCTTGTCGAAAAAAGACCACGGGTTGTATCGGCCGTGGTCAATCTACTCTTATTTATCGTTTTGGTGAGCGGCAATGTAGTCAACGACTTCGCCGATGGTGCTGAGTTTTTCAGCTTCCTCATCTTCAATTTGTTGGCCAAACGTGTCTTCCAATTCCAACATAAATTCAACGAAATCAATGGAATCGGCGTTTAAATCAGTCCGCAAATTCAAATCTTCCGTAATTTTAGCGCGATCAACATCGAAATGATCGGCCACAATGGACGATACTTTATCGAAAATTTCCTTTTTTTCCATTTTGATTGAACCTCACATTTGATTAAACAATACACTGCTTATTTTATTAGTTTTGTTCTTGATTGTCTATGCTTTTTGCTTGGTTTTGTTGACTAAAGAATTCAACCGTCTGCTCAATCATCTTCGTATCAATCATCTGGTGAATTTGGGCAATCGTGCTTGCCACAGCCTTCGCATCTGAAGCACCGTGGGTCTTAACAACCGGAGCTTTTAAGCCTAATAGCACCGCCCCACCATAGGTAGAAGATGACATCGAATGACCAATCTGGTGCAGCACGGGACGCAGAAGCAAGTAAGCTAATTTGGCCCGCAAGCCACCGTTTTCGATGCCGTGCCGAATCAAATTCATCAAGACTTTGGCGGTGCCTTCGGTGGCCTTTAAAGCAGCGTTAGCAGTCCAGCCATCACTGACGAGGACATCAACCTTACCGTTTAACAAATCGCCGCTTTCGATATTGCCGACGAAGTTAAGATCTTTTTCATTGTGTAAGTCTTGCCAAACTGCCTTATGCAGAGTATCACCCTTATCTTCCTCTGCACCATTGTTTAGGAGACCAATTCGTGGATTCTTGACGTTAAACATCCGCTCAGCATAAAAGCGGCCCAGGTAAGCGAACTGAACCAAGTTCTTTTCTTTGCTCTCAGCGTTGGCACCAGAATCCAGGTAAACCATCTGCTGACTAGTGGCGTTAGGATTGGCCACCGGCAGAACACTGGTCAAACCGGGACGGCTAATGCCCTTAATTCGGCCCACAATAAAAATACCCGCTGCTAAAACAGCGCCGGTGTTACCAGCAGAGAAAAAGGCATCCGCATCACCATTCTTAACGGCTTGGGCAGCCCGGACAATTGAAGAATCCTTCTTATGACGAATTGCCTTAACTGGTTCTTCACCCATGCTGATTTCCTGTGTTGTTGGCACAATCTTCAACCGGTCCTGATTCTTGATCAACGGCTTCACCTTAGCAGGATCGCCATAAAGGTCGAAATCGATGTCATCAAAACGATCGCGGGCCTGCTCAACCCCTTCGATGATAGCTTGGGGAGCATTGTCGCCGCCCATCGCATCAACAGCAATTTTCATAATAATCCTCCTACTTAGTTTCTCAATCTCAATCAAAGTGCGTCGCTAACTGGTGACGCTGCAAATAAAGCACCAGTGGCTGATTCTCATCCTGTTCATCCCAGCCGGGCGTGCGCAACAAATCCTCAGCGTCTTGACGGGCTAACTGCAAAATTTTGAGATCACCGACCGGATCACCAATTTTAAAATCGGGAATTCCAGACTGCTTGTTGCCCAAAACATTACCGGAGCCACGTAGTTCGAGGTCGCGTTGAGCAACCTTAAAGCCATCGGTAGTGGCAACCATGGTGTTCATCCGTTCCGCACCTTCGTCCGTTTTTGGATCAGCAATCAAGAGGCAGTAACTCTGCCGATCACCCCGACCGACACGGCCCCGCAATTGGTGCAACTGAGCCAAGCCAAATCGATCGGCATTGTAAATCATCATGACCGTCGCATTCGGGTTATCAACCCCAACTTCAACCACCGTCGTCGCAACCAGGATCTGAATCTGACCATCTTTAAATTGTTTCATCACTTGTTTTTTTTCGTCATCGTCTAATTGACCATGCAATAAACCAACTTTGTAACGATCACCGAAGTATTTGGCGAGCTTTTCGTAGAGTTCAGTGGCATTTTTTACGTCCAGTGATTCTGATTCAGCAATCAGTGGACTGACAACATAAGCCTGAGCACCATCAGCGAGCTGTTCTTCCAAGAATTGCAGCGCAGCCGGCGATTGATTCGAACGCAACCATTTTGTGATAATTGGTTTTCGGCCAGCAGGCATTTCATCAATCACTGAAACGTCCATTTCACCATAAGCAGTAATGGCCAGCGTCCGTGGTATCGGCGTGGCCGTCATAGCAAGGACGTCAGGGCGGTTACCCTTTTCACGCAGCAATTGTCGCTGATGAACCCCAAAACGGTGCTGTTCATCGATAACCGCCAGGCCGAGATTAGCATAGTCTACTGAATCAGAAATCAAGGCATGGGTGCCAACAATTAAATTAATCGACCCCTCCTTGATCCCAGCAATCAGTGCTTGATGTTGCTTTGACTTTAGCGATCCGGTCAGCAATCCGACGTGTACCGGTGTACCATCAAAAATTTTAGCTAATTTTGCGGCATGCTGTTCGGCTAAAATTTCGGTTGGTGCCATTAAGGCAGCCTGATAGCCGGCATTGATTGTCGCGTAGATCGCAATAGCGGCAACGATGGTCTTGCCAGAGCCGACGTCACCTTGCAACAGGCGATTCATTTCGTAAGGCCTTCGCAAGTCACGGCAAATTTCGTTAACGACCCTTTTTTGTGCCTTGGTCAGTTCAAACGGAATCGTTTTGATAAAAGCCTTCAGTTCATCATTATGGTAAAGAATCCGGTTGCCAGCAACCTGTTCGTTAGCAAGTTTTGTTGCTTGCAGTCGCAGCTGAAACAAGAAAAATTCTTCATAGCTACCTGTTCGTCGTGCAGCTTTCAAAGTCGATGTATCATGTGGAAAATGCAATTCCCTGATCATATCGCGTCGCTCCATCAACTGGTAACGGTGACGAAGATTGATCGGCAGCAAAGTTGCAATTACGTCTTGATACTGGTTATAAGCAAGCTTGATCAGTTTGCGCAACGTTGTTTGACGAACGTGTTTGTTGCTGGGGTAGATGGCTCCCAACTCGTCTTCCTTATCCGTAGCTTGTTTTGTAATGAGTTTCGTACCAAGGATTTGTTGACGGGCTGCTTCCCATTTGCCCAGAATGGTCACCTCGTCATTAAGGGCCACCTGCTTTTTAAGGTATGGTTGGTTAAAGAATGAGACCATGACGACATTTTGATCGACCAATACTCGGAAACTGAGGCGGTTTCGGCGATAACCAAAACGCGAAAGAATGGGCTCTGACATCACCGTGCCAGCGACCGTCACCTTTTGTTTGTCCTTAGCAGTAGTCAAATCAGTCGGTGCAAAATCATCGTAGCGGGCCGGATAATGACTAAGAAGATCAGCAACGGTATGGATGTCCAGTGTTGCTAAATTATCAGCCATCTTGGGGCCAACGCCCTTGAGTGCCGTGACTGGATCCTGTAAGCTTTTCATCCTAACACCTCCCGTCAACTTGCTCAGACTGCAAGGTACTCAAATATTATTTTCAACAATGTATCAACTAAGATAGCAATGGGCCCCAGTTCAGCCGTAGCTGGACACTGGAGCCCCATTGTTATTCAACGCATTGTTTATCAGCATTCACTGACCAAGGCTGCCAAGTCTTATTCGACAGAAATTAGATAAGGATAAACCGGCTGATCGCCTTCATAAATCTGCACATCTAATTCGTCGTCAAAGCCCATGACGGCATCTTGGATCTGTTTGGCTTGGTCTTCATCACCATCAGAGCCATAGATAATAGTGACAACTTCACTGTCTTCATCAAGCATCCCGTGAACCATCTGAATTGCAGCCTTGACTAAGTCAGGATCAGTGTTGGTAATGGTGCCGTCGACAATGCCCATGTAGTCGTCTTTCTTAATGGAGCGTCCGTTGATCTTAGTATCACGAACCGCAATCGTTACTTCTCCACTCTTGACGTTTGCACAGTTAGCTTCCATGGCATCATGATTCTTTTGTAAATCACTTTCCTGGTTGTAATCAAGCAAAGCAGTCAGTCCCTGTGAAATGGACTTAGAATGAACTACCTTTGTCGGAATTTTAGCCACATCAGCGGCTTGGTCTGCGGCCATAAAGATATTGCCGTTGTTAGGCAAAACCAGCGCTTTCTTAGCACCACTATTGTTGATGGCATCAGCAATATCCTGAATGGATGGGTTCATCGTCTGACCACCGTTAATCACGTGGGTCACGCCCATGCTCTTAAAGAGCTTAGCAACGCCGTCCCCAGCGCAAACCGCAATCACCGCGGTTTCGGGAGCTTCTTTTTCTTCCTGTTTAGCAGCGGCAGCTTCTACTGGATTGTTTGGCTCTTCTTCGTCGTGCTCCATAATTTGTTCTTGTTGCCAACGCATGTTGTCAACTTTAACGGTTTGCAGATCACCGAATTCTTGACCCCATGACAGAACCTTGCCAGGATGTTCTGTGTGAACGTGGACCTTGACGACTTCGTCATCATTGATGACTAGCAAACTATCACCTAAGTTAGCCAGGTAGTCGTAGAAAGTATCGTAATCAAATTTACGATCAACTTCTTTACCCCGACCCAGACGCACCATCATTTGGGTGCAGTAGCCATACTTAATGTCGGCCGGATCCAGTTTGCCCTGTGCACTTTGGTGGTGCTTTGCATTGATCATTTCATCAATCTGGGCATTATCTGGGACTGAACCTTCATCAACGCTCTTGCCAGTCAAAGCATCATAGAAGCCCTGCAAAACAAAGACCAAACCTTGGCCACCTGAATCAACCACGCCAACTTCTTTCAGAACTGCCAGCAAATCAGGGGTGGTCTTTAAAGCCTTTTCCGCTGCATCTAGCATAACCTTCATCACAGCGATGACATCCGTGTCAGGATTTTCTTTAATGTCGTTAAGGCCCGCCTGTGCAGATTCACGAACGACAGTTAAAATCGTTCCTTCAGTGGGTTTCATCACGGCTTTATAAGCTGTTTGAGCACCGGCTGCGTACGCATGGACCAATTCTGCTGCGGTTAGAGTCTGCTTACCTTTGACATCCTTGGAAAAGCCACGAAAAATCTGGGATAAAATGACGCCAGAATTACCACGTGCCCCCATCAAAAGGCCCTTAGCTAATGCAGCGGCTAAGTCGCCGACAGCGGTGCTGGTTTCATCACGTTCGTACTTAGCACCACTAGCCATTGACATACTCATATTAGTGCCAGTGTCCCCATCCGGTACCGGAAAGACGTTTAATGAGTTAATAAACTTAGCCTGTTGATTCAGCTTAGCTGACGCAGCCTGCACCATCTTACCAAATTCAAGGTTGGTTATTTCCTTTACTGCCAATTCAAATGCCTCCCGCTGTAACTAATCACTAACAACCCGTACACCTTGGACAAACACGTTGACTGAGCTAGCCGAAATTCCCAGCATTGATTCAAGGTTGTACTTAACTTTTTGCTGGACGCTCTTGCAAACTTCGGAGATCTTCGTTCCATAGCTCACAATAATGTTAACGTCCACTGAAATGCCGTTATCTAGTTGACGAACCACAACACCCTTGCTGTAGTTCTCGCGGCGCAGGATCTGGTTAAAGCCATCCCGAACAGGATTATGGCTGGCCATCCCAACTACCCCGTAGTTGTCTGTTGCAGCGCCACCAACAACTGTCGAAATTACATCGTTAGCAATGTCAATTGTACCAGCGTGCGTCTTAATCTTTACCGCCATCGTAACGGCCTCCTTGTTTAATTTGTGCGTAATCAATTGTTGTTATTTTAACATATGGTACGCTAAATAAAAAACCGTCCGCCAAAGCTGCGAACGGTTGAGAAATTAGAACCCGAACTAAGCGCGGGTAACCTTGCCTGACTTCAGGGTACGTGCAGAAACGTAAACCTTCTTTGGCTTACCGTTTACCAAGATGGTAACCTTTTGCAAGTTAGGCTTCCAGCTACGACGGTTGGCATTGAGGGCGTGTGAACGCTTGTTACCAAACCGGGTACGCTTGCCAGTGAAATAATCTTTAGCCATGGTTTCCCCTCCTCTGCTTTCATTTTTCGCCACGCATTTGCGCTTTAACTCACTTAAATAATTTACCATAGCCACATCACGATTGCAACAATTAGTTTCAAGTATTTTTGCTTGACAGCTTATTCAGGCTGTCCTGAATGGTCAGCCGAAACGTCGCGCGACTGGATAACCGCAACGATTCCGGAGCCAAGTGAAAAGTGGTTGACGTCACCAACAAATTCGTTGCTGGCCCATGATACCGGCACTTGGCTATCCCAATGCTGAACTAATCGAGTATATTTTTCATCAATCAGTGTCATATCCTTTACAGCGGTCAAATTGACGAATGCCAAGTACTTCATCGATGGCAATTTTTTGATAGCATAATTGCCTGGTTGATAATAACGAACCACGTTGCCACGGTCGATAATACATAAACGGGTTAGTACCTGATCAAATGGAGCAATCAATGGCAAAAACAAGTTATTGAGAAAGTGATCAATTCGTCCGCCAGTAGCACCCCAAAGGTTAACTTGTTCAAAATCGAAGTGATCGAGAACCGCTTTGATGCCCAGTTGGGTATCAGTATAATCCTTGGGCTCAGGTGGGAAAGTCCGTACCCTTCCGACTGCTTTGACGACGGCTTTTTCTTCTTCCTTCGTACTCGAATCGAAGTCACCCAGGGCATAATCTGGCACCATCCCCATCTTAACGAGGCGGACAGCACCTTTATCAACAGCTACCCATGGTTCCTGGCGATGTGCAACTACCAAGTCCCAGGGAATTAGCTCTTCAGGGCCCCCAACCATTAAATTGACAACGCGGACTTTTTCTTTTTTCTGGTTTTGCATCTTAACATCCCATAAAAAGATTTCCCTAGCACACAATCACCTGGCACTAGGGAAATAAATCATTAGCTAAATTATGATTACAAACTATTTAGTAGCGTTCTTAATGGCGTTAACCCGTGCAACCGGATCATCAGAGCCAAAGACGTATGAGCCAGCCACAGCAACCGTTGCACCAGCCTTGTAACAATCAACAACGGTCTTATCGTTGATACCACCATCGACTTCGATGTCGTAGTCGTAGCCCTTTTCCTTCTTGATTTCGTTGAGTTGAGCAATCTTGTCAACAGTTTCTGGTAAGAACTTTTGACCACCGAAGCCTGGGTTAACGGTCATAACCAACACTTGACCAACCATGTGCAGAACTGGTTCAACCATGCAAACAGGAGTACCAGGGTTCAGTACAACTTCTGGCTTCATCCCGTGGTTCTTGATCAGCTGCATTGCCCGGTGGATATGCTTAGTTGCTTCGACTTGAACACCTAAAATGTCTGAGCCGGCATCAGCGAACATCGGAATCAGGTGTTCCGGGTTTTGAACCATCAGGTGAACATCCACGGTCATGTTAGTGATGGCGTTAACAGCCTTAGCAAAGCCTGGGCCGTATGAAATGTTAGGAACAAAAGTACCATCCATCACATCGACATGGACGTATTCTGCTCCACCCTTTTCAACTTTTTCAATATCCCGCTGCAGGTTCATGTAATCTGCACTCAAAATTGAAGGCGCAACTTTAATCATTAATGATCTCTCCGTTTCTCATATGTTGGTTTGCGGTTGGCAATTAACTCCTGAAACTGGAGATAGTTGTCATAACGCGACTCCATAATTATACCATCACTGACGGCTGCTTTCACTGCACAACCCGGTTCCTTCATGTGGAGGCAACCGCGAAAGCGACAATTAGGCGCTACTTTAGCCATTTCAGGGAAGAGTTTTGGCAATTCTTCCTTGCTTATCGATAAATCTTCGTAGGACGAAAATCCTGGAGTGTCCGCAATCAAAGCTTCTCCAACGCGTAACAAGCTAACTTTCCGGGTTGTATGACGGCCACGCTTCAGTGCGGTCGAAATTTCACCCGTTTTCAGGTTTAATTCTGGTGCTAGGTGGTTGAGTAAAGTCGATTTGCCAGCTCCAGTCTGACCCATCATCGTGACAACATGACCATTCAGCATCTTTTGAAGGCGTTGCATCTGTTGCTGATCAAAAGGATCGCGAGCAGCAAAGACTTCATAGCCTGCATCCCGGTAACCAGCGGCTATCGGCAAAAAGGATGACCATTCATCATCACTAGCTAAATCGGTCTTGGAGAAATATAACAATGCTGTAATGCCTTGCTTTTCTAATGCCACTAGTTGCCGGTCCAGTAAATTAGTTGACATTGTGGGCTGAACAACCGCTGTGACAACAACGGCCATCTCAACATTGGCCACCGGAGGTCGACGCAGTTCATTAACCCGCGGCAAAACCTTCAAAAGATAGCCATGCTGATCATCGTCGCTGCTGAACTCGACCCGGTCACCAACAATCGGTTTAATGTTCCTAGCACGGAAGTTTCCCCGTGCCCGTGTCCGATACAGGTGGCCATCACTCAAAATATCATAAAAACCGCTTAGTGATTGTTGAATAGTTCCTTTCACAAAGTCCTCCTAGCCAGTGATATTGGTTGCACTCATGATCGTCCGTCCGTTGCGAATAACCCGGTAAGAGCCGGTTTGCCCCTTCTTCAACGTAAACGGCACGTTAATCGTTGTTTCCTGATTGATTGTAATATCCTGATACTCCATCGTCAGGTTGTGGTTAGCGTCGGCAATGTAAACCTGAACCCGGTTTTCGCGCTTGCCTTCGTTGCTATCAAATGGGATATTGATCTGAATATTGGTAGTCCGCGTTTGGTTACCAGATGTAGCAACCCCAACCGTTAGAGTATCACCGGATGACAATTTAGAACCAGCTCGTGGCGTCTGACTAACCACGTGGTTGGTTGCCACTGTCTTTGAACGCTTTTCGGTCGTGGTCAACTGCAAGCCATACTTATTAGCAAAGTCCTGAACGTCACGAATGTCCCGGTTCTTAAAGTTAGGAATCACAAACTGCTTTTTCCCTGCGCTAACCGTCAGAGTCACTTGATTGTGATTGGGTTTAATCACAGAATCTTTGCTGTAGTTTTGGGAAATAATAGCTCCTTGATCGACATTGTTAGAATAACGTTTCTTAACGTGTACGACAAAGCCCTTTTCCTGCAAGTCATCACTTGCTTGGTTGGCAGATTGACCGACATAGCTTGGCATCTTGAATGACTTCACGCCTGTGCTGACAACCAAATTCACAGCCTGGTTGCGTTTCACATGGCCATCAGGATGGTTAGTGCGAATAACATGGTTAGCAGCGACATCACGGCTAAATGCGGTTTTAACCGTCCCCACTTTAACGTGGTCCTTTTGCAAATGCCGACGAGCGGCTTTTTCACTCATTCCTGTGACATCAGTAAACGGAATTTCCTGATTGTAATACCATCCGACACCAATCCCGGCAATGACGACAATCCCGGCCACGCTAGCAATCAGTTGTCGCTTATAGCGATGCCAAAAACTAGGCTTGCGCGGTTTTGGCTTGTCATCTTCAGCCTCGTCCTGGTCAGCTGCTTGTTCCTGACGCTTCTTGCGTAGTTCATTGATGTCCAGCACTTTCGTTTCACCATCATCATCATGGTGCAATGTAAATGGCTGCTCATTTTTGCGCGCTGGATCCAGCGATGTCTTAAGATCATCAGCCATGGCTTTAGCCGATTGGTAGCGATCTTCCGGACGTTTCGCGGTGGCATGCAGAACGACGTTTTCCAAAGGTTGCGGAATTGACGGGAATTGTGAGCGCACTGAAGGTACATTATCCCGTGAATGCTTTAAGGCAATTGAAACGGCGTTTTCACCTTCAAATGGTACTGTTCCGGTCAATAATTCATAAAGAATAATACCCAAAGAATAGATATCTGACAGCGATGTTGCCATACTGCCACGCGCCTGTTCAGGCGACAGGTAGTGAACAGAACCCAGCAAAGTATTAGTCTGGGTCATTGAGTTAGCTGAAGTCGCTGTGGCAATGCCAAAATCAGTAATTTTAATATTTTTATTGTCATCGATAAGGATGTTTTGTGGCTTCAAATCACGGTGAATAATTCCATGCTGGTGGGCTACTTCAACCGCTGAGAGCACTTGCTCCATAATATCGATCACTTGAGGAAGTGGAATTGGGAAATACTGGTTAATGTACGCTTTAAGGTCCATCCCATCAACATATTCCATTACCATGTACTGCATTCCTTGATCAACACCCACATCATAAACACCTACAATGTGAGGATCGCTCAACTGGGTAGTCGCCATTGCTTCGCGTTCGAAGCGGTGACGCGTCTTCGGGTCATCACGTAGATCAACCCGCAGCAGCTTGACAGAGACGTATCGATCAAGAACCAAATCCCGGGCAAGGTACACGTTTGCCATTCCACCTTCACCAAGTGACCGGACGATTTGATACCGGTTACTAAGCTTATATCCAGGCTTCATTTTTTTATAACCTCTCCTGGTCTTGTTGACTGATTAATACGGTGATGTTATCCGGTCCACCCGCTTTATTAGCCATTTTAATTAATTGGTTACACTTTTTGGTCAGTTTTTTATTTGAACTAAGAACCTGACTAATTTGTGTCTTATTAACCAAATTGGTTAGACCATCCGTACAAAGCAAAAGCTGGTCCCCGTTTTTAAAAGGAAAACGGTTAACGTCAGCATTAGCACTCGGTGAAATACCGATTGCACGGGTAATAATATTTTTTTGTGGTGAGCGGGCGGCTTCTTGCTCAGTTAAATCACCATTTTTAACTAATTCGTTTACCAGAGAATGGTCAATTGTGATTTGCGTCAACATATCGCCGTGCATAATATAGCCACGGCTATCACCGATATTGGCAACCACCACAGATTCTTCAAAAAAGACGGCGGCGACAAGCGTTGTGCCCATCCCCCGGTATGAACTTTTTTCTTTTGATTTTTTTAAGACTTGATTGTTAATTGATTGCACCTGCACAGATAGCCATGAACTTGCTTCATTTTCATCGCTAGGTGCGTCGCTCATGAAATCACGACCAAGGCTTTTAATGGCTATTTCCGCTGCCAAGTCACCACGTTGGTTGCCACCAATACCATCAGCGACAACTGCTAATTGTGGGCCCTGTTCACTAGTAAATTTGGCCACCCGGTCTTGATTTTGTGACCGTTGACGGCCGATATTTGATTGGAAAGCAGTTCTCATTGTCTCCCGAAATTTCCCTTCTAGCGGATCCGACACAAACTGCTGATAAAGAAGCCATCGCTTCCCACGTCACTAGGCAAAATTGTCAGTGTAGCAGTTGCTCGATCGTCTTTCACTTCCCGCACGGTACGAGTTTTTATCAATTTAAAATCAGGGTGATCTTGCAAGAATGCTCGAACGGTCCCATCATTTTCTCGCTTTAACAATGTGCAGGTGCTGTAAGTTATTATACCGCCCTTTTTGATCTTTGCAGCAACAGCATCAAGAATTTCCAACTGAATTCGGTGCAGATGCTCACTATCCGCGCGACTTTTATCGTAGCGGATCTCGGGTTTACGTCTTAACAGACCAATACCGCTGCAGGGAGCATCAACTAAAATAGCATCAAAAGTATTATCGTCAAAAATTTGGCCTACTTTGCGACTATCCATCTGCTGAGCATTAACTTGGTCTACCAATCCCATGCGCTGGGCATTACGTTGAATTAAGCGGATTTTATTGGCATGAAGGTCTAGAGAAGTGACTTGGCCGCCTTTTTCTGGATCCAACTGTTCTGCAATCTGAGTAGTTTTGCCACCTGGGGCTGCACACGCATCCAAGACTTTCATATCAGGCTGCAGGTCCATACTCTCAACCGCCAGTTGGGCACTTTCGTCCTGAACCGTCACTAAACCCTTGGCAAAAGCCGAACTCGCCAAAACATTGCCGCTCTCAACAACTAAACCATTAGCAGCCAGCTGACTCGGCCGCGCTTCTATTTTTTCATTTGCAAGCGCCGAGATAACCTTAGTTACGGTTGTCAGAGCGGTGTTAACCCGAACAGCTAGGTGAGCTGGGCGGTTAAAACTATTCAAAACCTTTTCTGCTACTGCTTGTCCATAATCATGTACCAAGTTGTCAACTAGCCACCGTGGTTCACTGGTGCTAACGGATAGACGTTCGCGTGGATCCTTAAGCTCATCAAAAGAACGCGCGCCTTTGCGCAAAAAAGCGTGCAAAATGCCCGTTACTAAACGCCTAGTACCAGGGTTGCCCTTTGCTTTGGCAATATCGATGCTTTCATTAGTAACAGCATATGCAGGCAAGCGGTCCAAATAATGATATTGATAAATGGCTGTCCATAAGAGCACCCGAACCCAATTATCAATTTTTTTACGGCCAATAAAAGGCTCAAGCCAATAATCAAGTGTTAATTTGTGCTGCAACACTCCGTAAACAATGTTGGTCATTAAATGACGGTCGGCATCGCTGAGCGGATGAGTCTGCAAAACCTGATTGAGTTGAAGATTCGAATAAGCGTGCTGCTTAGTGACCCGGTCCAAGACACCAACTGCCAACCAGCGTGCATTGTTTTTACTTATTGCCATCGGTTACTGCCTGAAATCCTTCCTTTAAGTTTTGGTGTCCATTTAAATATGGCGTAATTGCCATCTTTTGCTTACCGGCTGGCTGTAATTCGTTGATTTGATATGTGGTTCCCTGACCTGCCGCCAAAACCAAGCTATGTTTGGTGACACGCACAACCTGCCCGGCTGCCAGCGTTGTCTTTTCATCCAGTGGGGTCACGTCATAAATTTTGGTTCTCAAACCATCGACGATCATGTTAGCAATTGGAAATGGCCGCAACCCACGCACCTTATCATCAATCTGTTGAGCAGTCATTCGGTAGTCGATGCGTTCCTGCTGACTGCTGATGTTAGGAGCAAAGGTAACTTTAGCTGGATTCTGTTTAACCGGCGTGATGTCGCCAGCCAAGAGTTTTGGTAAGGTCGTCAGCAAAAGATCGCGGCCCAGCAAACTCAGCTTATCAAACATCGTTCCGGAATCATCTTTAGCGGTAATTGGAATCGATTTTTGGGCAATGATGTCACCGGCATCCATCTTCTTAACCATGTACATAATTGTGACTCCGGTCTCAGCATCCCCATTAATTACCGAATATTGAACTGGTGCGCCACCACGATACTTGGGGAGCAATGAACCGTGAACGTTAATGGCTGCGACCTTAGCTGCCTGCAGCAATTTATCAGGCAGAAACTGGCCAAAGGCAGCCGTAATAATCAGATCAGGATTGATCTCAATCACCCGGCCCATCTCTGGGCTATGGTTGATCTTTTCCGGTTGTAAAACTTCGATCTGTGCTTCTACTGCTGCCTGCTTAACTGGTGAAGCACTCAAAACATGCTTACGCCCCACCCGCCGATCGGGCTGGGTGACGACAGCTTTTACGTCATATTCAGGACTGTCAATTAAACTTTTTAAAATTGGGACGGCAAACTGCGGAGTTCCCATGAAAACAACTGAGGTCATATTTACAATCTCCTTACATAAAGTACTGTGGATCCGGATCAATCGTGATTTGCACATCACGAAAGTTTTTCTGCTGGTTAGTGTTTAATACTTCCGTCAGCAATTGATGCAGTACCGGATCATTTTTATATTTGATCACAATTTGGTAGTAGTAGCGGCGTTTCATCCGGGCAATAGGTCGCGGCGATGGTCCCAGTACTACCGTTGAAGGGGCCAGGTTCGTTTGGAGCTGTTTGGCAATCTTATTAATTGCTCGCAAGGCTACCGCTTGATCTTCATGGCTAGCCATCAGCTTAACCGCATAGTAGTAAGGCGGGTAACCCGCGCGATAACGAAGGTTCATCTCCGTAGCAAAAAATCTTTCGTAATCATGCGCCTGAGCAAGCTCAATAGCATAGTTAGTGGGGTTAAATGTTTGAATCACCACGTAGCCGGCCTTATCAGCACGGCCAGCGCGACCGCTGACTTGAGCCAAGAGATCAAAGGTGTGTTCGCTAGCACGAAAATCAGGCAGATCCAAGCCCGTATCCGCATTGAGGACCCCAACCAAGGTCACATTGGGGAAATCCAAACCCTTAGCAATCATCTGCGTCCCCAGAAGAATATCAGCCTTGTGCTCGCCAAATTCCTTTAGCAGTCGCTCGTGCATACCCTTGCGACGAGTCGTATCAACATCCATCCGAATGACGCGTGCCTGCGGTAAAAGCCGCTCAAGCTGGGTAGCAACTTTTTCGGTTCCTGTGCCATAATAACGAATCTTATGACCATGACAGTGGGGACAGATGCGCGGAATGGGTTCTTCGTGACCACAGTAATGACAGCGCATCGTGTGGCTAGCCATGTGAAGTGTTAATGAAATGTCACAGTTAGAACATTTCAGGACGAAGCCACAGTCGCGACACATCACAAAGGAAGAAAAGCCACGCCGATTCAACATCAAAATACTTTGTTCGCCCTTCTGCAGACGATCAGCCAGCAATGAAATTAAGCGCGGGGAAAAATCCGTTTCCCCCTCACGTTGTACTACTGGTCGCATGTCGACGATTTCCGTTCTCGGCAGTGGGTGGTGATTGACCCGGTGCCGCATCCGTAAAAGATGGTAAACCCCAACGTGAGCGCGGCTCCGGCTTTCGAGACTCGGTGTCGCTGAACCCAAGACGACAACGGCCTGGTTGTATTGACCACGCCATTTTGCGACCCGTCGTGCTTGATAGCGAGGTGTATCCTCCTGCTTATAGTTTGGTTCATGTTCTTCATCGATAATTATCAAACCAAGGTGGTGGAGCGGCGCAAAAATTGCTGAACGGGCGCCGACGACAACCTGCGCTTCACCCCTTTCGATCCGCCGCCATTCGTCATAACGCTCACCGCGGGAAAGGGAACTGTGCAGTATGGCGACTCTGTGGCCAAAGCGCCCGCGCAGTTGATGCACCATCTGGGGTGTCAGTGAAATTTCAGGTACTAGCATGAGGGCGGTCTTACCTTGTTCCAACGCTTTGGCGATTGACTGCATATACACTTCCGTCTTGCCACTGCCGGTCACCCCTTCTAATAGGAAGGGTTTAGTATCACCGTCTTGAATGGCCTGACTAATTGCGTCAAAGGCCTTTTGTTGTTCTTCATTCAAATGTAGCGGTTTGGTCAGTTCCTTATCGTTAGGAATTTTCCCGCCGGGTCGCCGGTAGGTTTCAATTTGCACTTTTTGCAGCCATCCCCGTTTCTCACCCAAACGGAAAGTGGCTGCTGAAAGTCCAGTCTGTTTCTCGGCTTTTTGCTGAGCAACGGTCGAACCATTGAGACTTTGCAAATAAGAAATTAACCTATTTTGGGCGTGCGCGTTCTTAGCAATTCCTTGCCGCTCATCTTCATAGCGTCCAAAGTCTAAGACCGGTTTAATCCCGGTGATTTTCTTGGCGTGCGCCTGGTTTTCCACCTGGTATTCAAAGACAACTTTCTTTTGCCTGCGTAATTGCCGAATTCTTTGGACAATCTCAGGATTAGCAGCTACTTCGCTAAAGTCAATTTCATCAAGGTTATGGAAAATTTCTTCAGCATCCTTTTCACTAACCTCATCGACGATCCGGACAATTCGTCTAGTCTTGCCTTTCAGGGCAGCGGGTATCATCGCGTAAAGGCAGCTTATCCAAAACGAATAGGTATCATCAGCCATCCATTGGGACAGTTTAAGCAATTCTTCATTAATTACCGGTTCCATATCCATCAAAGAACCCAGTGGGCGCAACTGACCTTGATAATGCGTCGGCTGATCAATGTTGACGACAAATCCCTGGACATTGCGATGACCGTTGCCAAAAGGCACTACCACCCGCATGCCTGGTTGGACGATGTCAGACCACTTGTCAGGAACCTCATAACTGTAAGGGTGGTTGGTTTGCATCGTCGGCACATCAACAATTACTTGTGCAACTCTTGCCATTTACCGTCCTTCCCTAATCTTCTGAGCAATTAAATGCATCAGATGTTCCGCAATTTTGTTCTTGCTCTCCACGGGCCAGCGATCTGGCTCAGCATTTTTTTGCAAAATAACGACTTGGTTATCATCACTGCCAAAGCCAATCCCTGCTTTAGAAACGTCATTGGCGATGATCATGTCCGCATGTTTTTGATCTAACTTGCGTTGGGCATTCTCCATGAGGTCATTCGTTTCCGCAGCAAAACCGATGACTAACTGCTGTTGTTTCATCTGGCCAGCCATTTTGAGAATATCCTGAGTTGGAACGAGATCAAAGTGATAATCTTTTTGACCTACCTGCTTCTTCACTTTATGATCAACAGTTTGGCTCGCTTTAAAGTCAGCAACCGCGGCAGCCATGATTAAAACATCGCAGTCAGTAAAATTTTCTTTGACTGCAGCAGCCATCTCTTCTGTCGTTTGAACTCGGACGATATGGCAATTTTCTCCTTCTTGTGGAAGCTGAACTGAAACTGATCCAGCTACAATGGTAAGATCAGCTCCCATTGCCAAGGCAGCCTTAGCAATTGCCACACCCATTTTGCCGGAAGAGCGGTTGCCAATAAAACGCACTGGATCCAGCGGTTCACGGGTTCCGCCTAGTGTTAATAAGACGTGGCACCCAGCTAATTCACCGTGATGATGCAACTGATCAATCCGACGTTGGATCAAGTCGACCACTTCAGGGACTTCCGGTAACCGTCCCTTGCCAGAATAGCCTTCTGCAAGCAACCCTTCTGCTGGTTCGATAATCTGTACACCATCATCCGCTAAGCGTTTCAGATTGCGCTGCGTGCTGGGATTGGCAAGCATATGATTATTCATTGCAGGGAAAACCATCTTTGGGGCAGCCGTCGCCAAAAGCGTAGTGCTGGCCGGATCGTCGGCCAAGCCATTTGCCATCTTGGCGAGGATGTCAGCAGATGCCGGCACAACCACTGCCAATTCCGTCCAGTCGGCTAATTGGATATGCGGCACCTCTCCGGTTAACGTAGGTTTCCACAGATCCGTCATCACCGGATGTTTAGTCAGCGAAGAGAGGGTTGCCGGTCCAATCAACTGCTGGGCAGCAACCGTCTCCACTACCCGGACGTCATGTCCGCGGTGCTGCAGTCCGCGAACTACTTCAACCGCTTTGTATGCCGCGATGCTGCCACTGATATATACCGCAATCCTAGTCATCTTGATTTCCCCCCTGCCTTTTTCTTGTTTTGATTATATCATGACGAACCAAAAGAAAAACAGCGCGCTGCACGTGGATTGAGTACAGCTCGCTGTTAGCATTTCTCAGGACTAGTCCTGCAGATCTTCCGTGTGGTTAGGATCAATCGTGACCTTACCGGCCACAATTTCTTCGAGGGCCTTACCAACAGGCTTGACGGAATCATAGTGATCCAGAACGCCCGGATCACCACTTTCTAATTCGTGTGCCCGCTTGCTAGCTAGCATCACGAGTGAATAACGGGAATCAACCCGCTTTAACAGATCATCAACTGATGGAAACAGAATCATTTTACTTATCTCCTAACATTTCAAGATAATCCGGCATGACACGCGGAACACGTAACCGTTCTGAGCGGATAATGTCTTTAATCTTATTGACCGCGTTTGGTACCTTGTCGTTAACAACGGCATAATCGTAATTTTGCATCATCCGAATTTCACCAAAAGCCTTGTGAATTCGTTTATTGATAACGTCCATGCTATCAGTACCACGGTGAATTAAGCGGTGCTTAAGCTCCATTAAATCTGGCGGCGTCAAGAAAATGAACACCCCATCTGGACACTTAGAACGCACTTGCATAGCCCCATTAACTTCAATTTCGAGAAAGACATCATGGCCGGAGTCCAATGTATCATTAATATATTTTAATGGTGTCCCGTAGTAATTGTCAACGTACTTGGCATATTCCAGCATTTCACCGTTTTGAATATGTTGCTCGAATTCTTCCTTGCTAACAAAAAAGTAATCGACACCGTTTTTTTCGCCAGGACGTGGCTTACGAGTCGTCATTGAAACAGAATATTGGAAATCATTACCAGGTTGATCAAAAATGGCCTTCCGGACAGTACCTTTACCGACACCAGAAGGACCTGATAATACAATTAACATTCCACGCTTCGTCATCACTTGGTGCTCCTTAATCAGAAATGTATTAGTAGTATTGTGCAATATAATATAAGTAAATTCAAGCCCCTTTTTTATAACTTTATTTATCATGACTTTTCCTTGCAATCCAAAACATATGTTCGTATACTATTAGTTGCAAACAAATGTTCGGGAGTGATTATTGTGCAAAACCAGTCATCATTAAATCAAGGTTCAGCTGCTACCAATCTTTACCAAAAAATCAGCCGTTTTTTCCGAGCAGATCCATCTACTAAGCTTTTTAACAAGCAGCCAGAGTGGCAACGACGCCTCTTTCTTCAACGCGCTACTGAGCAAGCTTTAAATATCTTTATTCAAATCTTGCCAGTTAGCAAAGAAGGCAAGGTTACCAATATCACTGGCAGAATTCATCAATTGAGTCATGATCGCTTCTTAGTGCATAATAATAACGTTGATTATTTCTTTAACTTTAACCAAGTTCAGTATCTTATCAATTTAAGTTGATATGATCGGATATTCAAATGGCCCGCGGCAAAATCACCGTGAAATGAACCCCCTAAGTTGGACAAACAATCCAACTTAGGGGGTTCTTTATGACTAAATTTGATTTTGCTGAAATCAGTGTGTAGTTTACTGATCTTCTTGACCCATCTTAAGCAACTCACTGGCGTGCTCACGGGTCAATTTAGTTATTTTTTCACCAGACAACATCCGTGCCAATTCTGCAACACGCGCATCTGGCTTTAACTTAGTTACCGACGTCAATGTCCGTGAACCATGCACGGCCTTTTGGATCAAGAGGTGGTGCTGGGCAACAGCTGCAACTTGTGGTAAGTGGGTAATGCACAGGACTTGCGAATGCTTGGCAATACCTTTGATTTTATCAGCAATCGCTTGAGCCACACGACCACTGACCCCTGTATCCACTTCGTCAAAGATAATGCTGGTAACACCTTCATTGGCGGCAAAGATTGTTTTCAGTGCCAACATCACCCGGGATAATTCACCGCCAGACACAATCTTAACTAGTGGACCCATCCCCTCGCCAGGATTAGTCTGAATGTAAAATTCTACTTCGTCACAACCGTCAGGGCCAAAGTCATGGGATCCAGCAAAATGGACTTTGAACTGGGCTTTGCCCATGTATAAAGACTTCAGTTGCTGGTGAACACGATCTTCCAAGTTATGAGCAGCAGCTTGTCGTGCCCGGGTCAACTGCTCAGCTAACCCTGTCAGCTGCTTAGTCAATTCTGCTAATTCTGCCGACAGGTCATCCGCCGAATCAGCAGCAGCTTCCATCTCTGATAATTCTTGCTGGATCTTGTCATAGTACTTTAAAACAGCTGGAATGTCGTCACCGTACTTATGCTCAAGGGTACCGATCGTTGTTAAACGCTGGTCAATTTCATTTAGCCGGTCACCATCAAATTCCAGCATATCGAGTTGGTGACCAGCATTGTCAGCCAAGTCTTGCAGGGAATAATAGGCATCGGATAATGAACGGTCCATCTCAGCGTAGTCGTCACCAAAGTTGGCAACACCAGATAAAGTATCCATCACCGTTGCTAGTTGATCCAAGACAGCTGGGGATTCATCGTTACCGTTAAGTGCTTCCACCACCGTCTGCAAAGCCGTATTGATCTGCTGAAAATGGGCCAATTGCTCACGTTCTTTCTTGAGTTGTGACTCTTCATCTTCGTGCAGGTCGGCCTCACCGATTTCCTTAACTTGGTAGCGAAGCATATCGAGACGTTGCGCCCACTGCTGTTCATTTTTCTGTCGGTTTTCAATCGTCTTTTTTAGCTTGACATAGTGACGGTATTTTTCTTGGTATTGCGATTTCAACGCTAATAGTTTACTGCCAGCAAACTGATCCAGCATCCCCAGGTGTTTTTCTGGTTGCAGTAGCTGCTGGTGCTCATTTTGCCCCTGGATATCGACTAAGTTAGCGCCAATCTTTTTTAAAATCGTGGTGTTCACGAGTTCGCCATTCACACGGATCGTGTTACGGCCACTACGGTTGATTTGGCGGTTAATGATCAAAACACCGTCATCGTGGTTAATGCCAAGTTGATCTAGCAAGGCAAGGTAATCATCATCTTTGGGAATTGTAAACTGGCCCTGAAGTGATAATTTATCAGCACCGTGACGAATGTATTCTTGGGAACCCCGGCTGCCAGCCAACAAGCCGACGGCATCGATAATGATCGATTTACCGGCACCAGTTTCCCCCGTCAAAACAGTCATGTTGTCAGCAAAGGTTAGTGTCTGGTGCTCAATGATTGCTAAGTTATCAATCGTCAATTCTTGTAACACTTTGCTATCCCTCCACTACTGTTGGTCGCGTAATTGCTGATATAGTTTCTGAGCATCATCGTCAGAATTGCAGATCACGAGTACGTTGCTGTCATCGCCCAAGGTGATGAAAATTTCATCAAAATCCATCTGCTGTAATAATTGTGACATCAATGGCCCCCGACCGGGATTCATCACCATGGCAATAAAACGTTCATTGATTTTCAGTTGACGCACGTCATTAGCCATCATCGTGTTCAGCCGTTGACCGAGATTAGGCTGCTTCCGTGCTGGCATGCTGTAACGATAGCCACCGTCCGTGCTTGGCACCTTAATCAATTGCAATTCCTTAATATCGCGGGACACCGTCGCTTGGGTGACGTCAATTCCCTCGTTTTTGAGCAGCCGCACCATGTCGTCCTGACGTTCAACATTTTGCTGACTAATCAATTCACGAATTTTTTGTTGACGTTCGCTTTTGTTCATTCTAATTCCCCCTAACGATTGAGTTCATCGTCCGCAGCCGCCAAAGTTTTATCAATATCGACATCTGGTGACACAGTACCATGGTGGTCAGTTAGCTTGAGATGCGCCAAAAATTCAATATTGCCTTGGCCACCCTTGATCGGCGAAAAATCAAGGCCGAGTACATCAAAATTGTCTTCAGTGGCAAATTGCAATACCGTTTGCAAGACTTCGCGGTGAACATCGTGGCTGCGAACGATCCCGTTTTTGCCAACCTTTTCACGTCCGGCTTCAAATTGCGGCTTAATCAAAGACACTACTTCACCACCCACTGGCAAAATGTGGGACAGTGGGGGAAGAATTAAACGCAATGAAATAAAGGAAACGTCGATCGATGCAAAAGCCGGTTGACCCTGTGCGAAGTCACTGAGCTTACTGTAGCGAAAGTTAGTTTGCTCCATGACAACAACTCGCGGGTCCTCACGCAGCTGCCAAACCAGTTGATTCGTTCCAACATCCAGAGCATAGACCAGTTTTGCGCCATTTTGCAGCATCACATCGGTAAAGCCACCGGTAGAAGAACCAATGTCCAAGCACGTTTTATCCTTAACATCTACGCCAAAGACTTTAATGGCTTTAGCCAATTTCAGGCCTCCCCGGCTGACATAGGGCATCTTGTGCCCTTTCATGTGGAGAGTCGTTGTCACCGGAATTTTCACACCCGGTTTGTCGAGTCGTTCGTTATTCTTGCCTAAAATTTCTCCAGCCATCACAGCTCGCTTGGCCTGTTCACGTGATTCAAATAATCCCTGCTTGACCAAGAGGACATCAACGCGTTCCTTTTCCATTGTCTTCACCTCCTACGCTTTGAAGTAAGCTAAGAATTCATCGTAGCCAGCAAATGAGTGCCCCGTCAGTTGATTCAGTTGTTCCTGATCTTGACGTGCAGAATCAAGTGCCTTGTCTAACTGCTCTTTGGCACCATCCAAGCCCAGTAGACTTGGGTAAGTATTCTTATTTTCACCCGCATCTTTATGGGTGGCCTTTCCTAATTGTTCAGGTGTCGATGTAACGTCCAAGATATCATCGTAGATTTGAAAGGCCAGGCCAAAACTAGCTCCAAAAGCCTCCAGTGCTTTCATGATTGGCTGATTCTGGTTGGTGATAATACCACCAGCCATCACAGCGTAACGCAATAAAGCACCTGTTTTTTGACGGTGTAAGTAACGAAGCTGATCCAGGTTGAGTTTTGTACCGGTGTAATGAATGTCACGGGCCTGGCCAGCTACCATCCCAGCAGGACCAGCTGCTTTAGAAAGGGCCTGCACTAAACGCAAACGAGTCCTTTCCGGTAAGCCATTTTCGCTGACCCACTGGAAAGCAAGCGTCAACAAGCCATCCCCAGCTAGCGTTGCCATCCCTGCGCCAAAGCGAACATGGTTGGTAGCCTTACCGCGACGCAGCGGATCGTTGTCCATCGCTGGCAGATCATCATGGATCAGTGAATAAGTGTGGAGTAACTCCAAAGCACAGGCTGCTTTTAAAACAGCCTGATCAATAGTTCCACCCAGCATTTCAACGGTAGCTAGGGTCAGGGCAGGTCGCAGACGCTTACCACCGGCCATCAAGGAATAGGTCATCGCATCGCTAAGGGTTTGCTGGTCGATGTCACGTCGTACGAAATGACTTAAGTAATCATTGATTTGTTGCTGATAATCTGACACTGATTTTGTCATATTGACCACCTTTACATATCTTTCAAATCAGAATCGTAGCCCTGGTTGCCACCTTCGTTGGTCGGGTCGTCGCCTTCTTTTTCGTATGGCTGCTCCTGGCCGTTTTCGTCCATCACCTTTGCCAAGGTGTTTTGGGCAGTCGTCAATTTCTTTTGCAGTTTGTTAGCCAGCGTCATACCTTGATTAAACTGTTTCAGTGCTTCTTCAAGGGGAACGTTACCCTGTTCCAACTGGTTGACGATTGAGTCCAATTCCTGCATTTGTTCTTCAAAACTAGCTTTTTTTCTAGTCGTTGCCATTTTTATGCTCCTCTACTCGTGTTTGCTGTATTTGTGCTTGCGCTATCCCATCATGGAAATGAAGCTTAACGGTATCACCATTCTTCAGTTGTTCTGCTGAAGAGATGACATGTTCATCACGACTAACGTAGCTGTAGCCACGCGTCATCACCTTTAACGGGCTTAAACTATCCAGCTCCTTAATCATGGTCGTCAGTGCCTGACGATCAGACTGCAAGCGGTTGTTTGCCAGTTGCTGTAAAGTCATCGTCTGCTCTTTTAGGTGGTGTTGGGCCTGGACCAGACGTTGTTCCGGTGACTGGTGGGCCAAAGCCATCTTTTGTTGGCTCAAATGCTGGCTCAATTTATGTAGCTGCCCTTGAAAGGCCGCCGTCATCTTAGTGGTGAGATTGGACAGATTCTGTTCATAGCCTTGGTATAGCCGTTCCGGACTTTGAAAAATATAACTCTGCGTCAGTTCATTAAGGTGTTGCTGGGACAGGCGCAATTGTCCGTTCATCACCTGTACCAAGCGGTTCTTTTCATTAGCTAACTGCGTCAATAAGTCCGTCAAAACCGGCGTCGTCACTTCAGCAGCAGCGGTTGGCGTTGCTACCCGCCGGTCAGCCACGAGGTCCGCAATCGTCGTGTCCGTTTCGTGACCGACGGATGAGACAACTGGTACCTGGCTGGCCGCGATTGCCCGCGCAACACTCTCTTCATTAAACGGCCAGAGATCTTCAAGCGATCCCCCACCACGACCGATAATCAGGTCATCAAAGTTGCCAATCTGGTTAACCGCCTCAATTTGGTGTACTAACTGCGCAGCAGCATCATCCCCCTGGACAGCAGAAGGAAAAAGAATTATCTGGACTTTCGGATCACGCCGTCGTGCTGTCGTTATGATATCCCTAATCACAGCACCAGAAGGACTGGTGATCACTGCAATTCTCTTGGGAACCAACGGTAATGGTTTCTTAGGTAGGTCGAATAAGCCCTCACCCTTTAGCTTTTTAACCATCTGTTTAAAGCGTAAGTAGAGTGCACCTAGTCCGTCGGGTTCCATGCTTTCCGCAATCAGCTGGTAATTACCGCGCGGTTTATAGACGTCCACCCGTCCGGTAATCAAAACTTTCATCCCATCTTGGGGCTTGAACTGCACCTTCGCAAATTGGGGAGCAAACATTGCCACGTTAATGACCGCCTGTTCATCCTTGATAGAAAAATACTGGTGGCCACGCCGTAAACGAAAGTTATAAAGCTGACCGGTCACATAAACGCGTCTTAGATAGGGGTCCACCGTAAACTTACGTTTGATGTAGTCAGTGAGCTCACTGACAGTTAAAAATTCACTACTCTTCACCATTGATCTTCCATTCCGTCAAATCGACTGATTGTGCCAACATCGAAGCCACGGTCATCGGACCAACTCCGCCCGGCACTGGTGTGATCAAACTAGCCACTTTTTTAACCGCATCGAAGTCAACATCACCGATCAATTTTCCTTCTGCTGTCCGGTTGATACCAACGTCGATGACGACTGCCCCTGGTTTGACGTCGTTGGCACCAATCATCTTAGCTTGGCCGGCAGCCACAATGAGAATATCTGCCGTCCGTGTCAAAGCCGACAAGTTTTTAGTATGGCGACCAGCAATCGTAACGGTAGCGTTAGCGTTAATCATCAACGACTGGAGCGGTCGGCCCACCAGAATGCTGCGACCGACAATAACCACATTTTTGCCCGGCAAGTCGACATCATAGTGCTCCAACATCTTCATAATACCGCGAGGAGTGCATGCAACCGGATAATTTCCCGGCTGTTTATTGTATAGCTTACCCACATTAATCGGGTGAAAGCCATCCACGTCCTTTTGGGGATCGATAGCATTAATTAAATGAACCTGATCCAAATGATCCGGTAGCGGTGCCTGAACCAGGATGGCATTGATCGTTTCATCCTTATTAAATTGTTCGATCGTCCGCATCAGCTCTTGTTCCGTTGCACTTTCTGGGAATTGGGCGATCATAAATTTTATTCCCATCTGTTCTGCTTTACGGCGCTTGGTCCGTGAATAAATCCGGCTCGCCGGATCATTACCAACTAGGATGTCAGCGATCCCTGGTTGCACCCCACGCTGTGCCAACTTAGCAATGCGTAAACTGGTGTTTTGGTTGACCTGCTTGGCTAATTCGCGACCATTAATGATTTCAGCCATCCGTTTTCCTCCTCAAATCAGATATGTATTTAGTATTTTAACATGCAATTTTCATTGTAAAAATACATAAAAAACTGGTTTCTCACGTGAGAAACCAGCCAATTGATTAATTATTATGCTGCTTTACAAAGTTGCCTAAAGCACCATTGATAAATTTGCGGGACTTTTCATCGGAAAAAGTCCGCGCTAACTGTAACGCTTCGTTAATCGCTACAGCGGTTGGTAAGGCTTCTTCATACTGCAATTCATATAAGCCGAGGCGCAGGATAATCAAATCAGGTTTTGCCAGCCGGTCAATTGTCCAGCCATTAGCCAGTAAAGAACTGATTTGCTGATCTAATTCGTCTTTATGTTCCAACACACCGGTTACTAATTGATCCAGATAAGCGGGCACCTGGTCATCTTTATTCATCTTGAGAACGCTATGATAGATTGTTTCCCGACTAGTATCTGGTGAAGCGTCTAAAGCAAATAAGGTTTGAAAGGCGGTTTCCCTAATTTTGTGTCGCGTAATATCCAATCTTAGTCTTCCTCGTTCTCTTCTTCATTAGCGTGTAAACCGAAAATATCATTTTGATCCACTTGGTTTTCTTTTTCAGCTGGAATAATGCCTTGGATGTGGACATTAACCTCACGCGGTTTCAGGTTAGTCATCAACTGAATTTGTTGCTTGACCTTGTCCTGAATTTCAGCCGCGATCTTAGGCACAGAAACGCCATAAGCTAAGTAAACGTCGACGTCGATGGTGATGGCATCATCTGCGTTCGACAACTTGATGCCCTTGCGTTCTGAAGAATGTCCTAAGAAGCGACTAACGCCGTTGGAGATTGAGCCGTGCATCTTCACAACACCCTTAATCTCACTAGCGGCAATGCCAGCGATAATTTCTAAGACCCGTGGAGCCATTTCGATTTTGCCCAATGACTGGTCCTCATTACTTAATACAATATTTGTATCTTTTGCCATTGTCAGCCCTCCCGCTTGATATATCTCTTTTATTTTGCACTATCTGCCATTAAATTGCAATTATCAGCCAAAATTAGTCAATGATTTGAAGATCCGTCGATGCCTTGGTCAGCACTTGTGCATCGCCATGGGTCAGCAAAATGTCGTCTTCAATACGCACGCCACCAAGACCTGGCAAGTAGATGCCAGGTTCGACCGTAATAACTTGGTTGGCCTTAAACCTGACATCATCACGACCAACACTATACGAACTTGGCAGCTCATGAATTGCGAGGCCAATACCATGGCCCATACCATGTTGAAAGTTATCGCCAAACCCAGCCTCTTCGATTAAGGAGCGGCCAACCGCATCCAGCTGGTCGCCACACATTCCAGGTCTAGCGGCTTTGATTACTTCACGGCGTGCCGTGTTAACAACGTCATATATTTCACTTAGTTGGGGATCAGGACGGCCCATCGCAAACGTTCGGGTCATATCAGCCGTATAGCCATCGACAAAGTAACCGAAATCAAGCGTCACCATGTCCCCGTCCTTCAATTGACGGTTCGTTGCAGTAGCGTGGGGTTCCGCCGAATTAGGGCCACTAGCAACGATGGTGTCAAAAGAGGCTTTCTGAGCACCGTGGTCTTTCATCCAAAAATCGAGTTGGTTAGCCACCTGCCGTTCAGTCATCCCTACTTTAATATGATTAAGAATGTAATCATAACCAGCCGTTTGCAGCTCCGCAGCCCGTCTTAACTTGGCAACTTCACCAGAATCTTTGACCGCACGCTGCTTCTCCACCAAATCGCTTTGCGGCACGATGTCAGCTTCCATCACGTCATCTAATTGGTCATATTCGGCATAGCTTAAAGAATCTTCAAAGCCAAGAACATCGATATTAAAGCCTTGGCACAACTTATTAACGGCCCCAAAATAATCCGACGAAATGGTTGCGATCACTTCATCTGAATCAAAATCAGCCAGAGCAGTCTGGTAACGGGCGTCACTGATAATAATGGCATAATCCGCCGTCACTAAAAGAGCGCCATCCCCCTGTAACAAGTCAAAACCTGTCAGGTAATAGATGTTCTCCTCCTTAGTAACCAACATTGCATCAATGTAGAGCTTTGCAAAACGCTTGCGAAGTCGTTCTAAGCGTGTCATTTTCTGGCCTCCTGAGAATAATTACCAAATGAAAAAAGGTTGCGACAACAATGTCACAACCTTTAATATATAGCCGTCCGTTACTATTCAGCAACTGGAACAACTGAAACCTTGCGATTGTTACGACCCATGCGTTCAAACTTAACAACGCCATCGATCTTAGCAAACAGGGTGTCATCGTTGCCGCGGCCTACATTTTCACCTGGGTGAATGTGAGTACCACGTTGACGGTAAATGATTGAACCTGCAGTAACGGTTGAGCCATCAGCTGCCTTAGTGCCTAAACGACGACCAGCAGTCTTACGGCCGTTAGAAGTTGAACCGCCACCTTTGTGGTGTGAGAAGAATTGTAAATCCATAACCATAGTGTTCACCTCCACATGATGAGCTATTCTTTAATTTTAACTTGAAGGTACTGTCCATACTGGTCTTGAATGTCCAAGAGGCCATTCAACAGTGTTTGACAGATAACCTGCGAATCACGTCCAGCATCGATAGCAGTAATCTTAAGGAAACCACCGTCTTTGCTGTTGGCAGTCTGTGTTGGTGCGTGGTGTGCAACCTCGGTCAGGGCATTAACACAAGCCAGTGTTAATGAAGAAACCCCTGCACAAACGAGATCGTAGCCTTCATCAACTGAATCAGCATGCCCCGTTAATTGGAAGGCACTATAGTGATGATCGGCACCAACTCGAAAGATTGCTTTGATCATGACTAAGCGTTGATCTTGTCAATCGTAACCTTAGTGTATGGTTGACGGTGACCCTGCTTAGTGTGAGTGTGCTTCTTTGGCTTGTACTTGAAAGTAACAACCTTCTTTTCCTTGCCTTGTTTGTCAACTTTGCCTTCTACAGAAGCGCCGTCAACCAGTGGCTTACCGATCTTAACATCGTCGCCACCAACAAAGACAACTTGGTCAAATGTTACCTTGTCACCAGCCTTAGCGTCAAGCTTTTCAACGTAGATGGCCTTGCCTTCTTCTACCTTGTATTGCTTGCCACCAGTAACAATAATTGCGTACATCTTCTTGTGCACCTCCTTAGTTTCTAAGACTCGCCGAACGAGTAGCATGTGCTTTTCACTCGTTTGTCGTGCGGTTGTAGTTGTCGGTTCACAAATACAACGCTCTTATGTTATCAAGGATTAGCCATGCAGTCAAGAATGATCATTGATTTTTTCAGTATTGAAATACTGAATGACTGCCATATGCTGATCTTCGTGTTTTAACAACTGATGTAAGTCATCAGTCATGGCAACAGCATTTTCTTTCATTCCGTCCTGCACCCAGGCACTAATCAATCCTAAAACCCCTTGGACCACAAACGCCTGTTGTTCAGCCAAAGCGACCGTTTGATCATCATCATGTTCATCAGCCTGCTTAATAAAGGCTCTGACGTTCTCATTCAGACGCTCTTTGAGCATCCCGAATAAATCACTCTCGTGTTGGTGGTCAAATAAGACTGAAGCTTCGCCAGGATGACGGTGCAAATACAAAAATGCTCTCTCGACCCCAAAAGTTTGTAGACGAAGCAGTTTTCTCCCCAAAACCACATCGTCTTTGACAGAAACAGCTTTAAAAAAGTCATTCACGACCTGATTCAAAGTTGCGGACACAAAATCCTTTTTGTCACGGTAATGCAGGTAAAAGGTTCCCCTGGTAACATAGCTCGTGATGTAATGTGTTGGACGCTAATGGACTTAACCGGCATTACCCGCAAAAGTTCAACCAATGCTCGCCGCAATCGCCGTTGTGTTTTAACAACCCGTGGGTCAATACGTCGATCTGTCATCAATTTAATCCTCCCATCAATTAGTTATAAATTCCCCCTAAGTGCCCAAATTATATAAACTCTTTTATTATTAGTCAAGGCGCGTCAGCAATGGAATTTAATAACATTTTAGGAGAACAAGTATTGACTTTATGTCTAATGGATCGCTATACTTAACAACGTCTGGGGCGGTAGCTCAGCTGGATAGAGCATTCGCCTTCTAAGCGAACGGTCGTGGGTTCGAATCCCACCCGCCTCACTATATTTGGTCACTGCATTATTGCGGTGGCTTTTTTATATAAAAAAGGTCCCGGAAACTTCCGGAACCGATATATGAATAAAATGATTGCTCTAATTAGCTTTCCGCTCATCATTAACCTGGCGAGCGTGCTTACCTTTATTAGCTGCACTGCCAAAGTACCACTGACCGGCAGCTGACAAAATTAAAATTAAGGCAACGATAATAGTTGGTAGCATGTACCTCACTCCCCATTTGTCTTACTATTGGTAAGCATAACTCATGGGCAGAAAATTGCAATCAAATTGTAACAATTGATAAGAATCTTGAAACAATCTTTAATATTTTTGCTAATTCTTTGATTTTGACAATGCCAGCGATGCATCTTCAATCGCATGATCAGCAAAACCTAAATCAACAAGGCCAAACTTTAAAATCATGTGCCAAGCATGGCGGTAACTATCCTGGCTATGACTAAACTGCACATCAGTCAGTAAACGGGTAATGGCCAAAAATTGCTTATTGAGGTCTTGTACTTTGGTTGACTGATCAGCCTCAGCAATCCGCTGCCAGCCATCATCATCTAAAACTACCAGGTGCGTCCACTGTCGCTTTGCCGCCCACAGCAACATCAAATTGAGGCACTGACAATATGCCGTCAGCAGCTTTTGCTGATCAGCTTGGTAATCTTTGCGCAACAAGTTCCAACCGGCCAGCTGAGCGCATTGACTCCACTTAATAATGATTGTCGTCATTATGTTATCTTGATGAGCCTGTGCGCCAACCAGAACTGAATTGTCATCGTCCGCCTGGCGATCACTTTCTGCCCAGTCAGCATCAATTACATTGTGAAGCATCTTGGTAATATCCAGCTTCAATTCTAGTCCTCACTTTCTGCACTATCAGCGGAATGATTATCCGCATTATCTTCATCGTCACTCTTAGCTGCTTGACTACTATCAGCGTAATCGTTAATTGAATCCTCAGGAGCGCTTTGCAGGATTAACGGCAACGAACGAACAGCTACCAGATCACGATTTTGAAGGTACCATTGCCGAATCAATGGGTAATGCAACAGCAAATCGAAGAAACTGGCCTGCTCTTCAGGATCGACAACGACAAATGACCAGACCCGACTGTAGTCCTTCGGGTCAAAACTAATTTGTAATTTGATACCCTCCAGACGCAATTCAGCACCATTGTTCTTTGGCAAGTTCATCAACATGTAGTCTGTTTCGGCAGTTGCCACAAACAGGCGATCGATGACGGTTAAATCAAGGTCTGGCTTGGCAATTTGGTAAGTTACGTCCTGACCGCTAGCTAAGATCCCTAAATCAATTGTGAAGTCCAATTCATCAGCCATCAACTTAGCAAAAGCAACTAGTGGCTTAACGCTCTCAGCCAGCTCCAAATCATTATGCTGGTGCATTCCTTGGTCAATAAAGGAATTGACCAATGCCCGGTTGGAGAAACGCAACTCATGCTCTTTCAAATCAATAAAGAAGAGTAACTCATTGCGTTGTTGATCCACAAAAAATGCACCATTGTGTTCTGGATCATAACGGAAAATATAACTTTCGTTCCGACCTAACGGATCCAACATGGCCTTCAAATGGTGGCTAGAATCGTCTTCGATAACTGTTAAACCATCCACGTCATGCAAGGACAGCAAACGGTCCATCATCAGCAAAAAGTAATCTGCCGGTTGGTAGTGTTGAGGATATTGCACAAAAGGATCTGAGAGGTCTAAATGAACTAACTGCTGCGTAGCAGACAGCAATTCATCGGCCCGGTCGGTGTTGACCATCTGGTCCAGCAACTCAACATAGTGTTGACCAGTTTCCAATCCCCGTTTGATCGAATTACTGAGCTCGGCAACCCTGTCACTGGTGGCAGAAACCATCTTTTGATTACTCATTAGTTCTCACCTGCTTTCTCATTATCTAATGAGTGCAGGTAGTTCGCATATAGATTGCGGTTGGCTAATTCGAAGTCGTCAAAAGAACCAAACGTATCATTAATACTCTTCTGCTCGTAACTCAGAATTGTGTTTTCCTTAGATAATTCCAAAACCGTCTTCTCATTTTCCTTGATGGTGTCAGCAGCTGTTTCTGCTTTCTTATCATCGTCTTCTAGTTCGGATAGTTGTTCTACCAGGCTTTGACGATTTTCCTTAGTACGACTGGATTCAAACAAACCACCACGACTATTATTATCACGGAGTTCCGCTTGAATGCTGCTCTTCTGGCGTTCGCGTTCCTCTGCCTTATCGATCAAATCCTGAAGGTGGTCGTCCTCGTTGGACAGTTCAGCAATCTTAGCACTGTTATAGCGCTTGCCGCTCTTTGCTAATTCAAAACTCTTCTGCAGCTTCTGGTATTCATCCTTGTTAAAGATAAAACGCAGGTTAAGAACGTCGAGTTCACCAAATAAGCGGCGATCCCACCAGTTACCAAAGTAAACGCGGAAGTGACCTGTTTGGTATTCTTCGTAATAAAAGAAAGGATAAGTGTGTCCCAAGTACTTAATCAGTTTCCCACTCAGGTATGTACTTAGCTGATCTGCTAAGTCGTCGACTAAGTTCATTACTCCCTGATTATTCGGTTGTTGTTCACGGTGTTCAATTTCTGCAGCGTAACGCTTATTATCCAGCAACCGGTAGACTTGTTCGTCATCGTGAGCGTCTACTGCCTTTTTCAAATCTTTTAAATATTCAATTTTATTTGCAATTTGATGGTTAATCACTTGACTGATGTCTTGTGCACCATGTCCTTGTTCAACATTCGCCATTGCCAACGCTCCTTGATATAGTCTTAGTTTTATATTAGCAAATTTTCGAAAAGAGTGAACAATTATCGTGAATATCATTCTTTTTTCTTAAGAAATAACTAAGCAAAGTTGCATTGTAGAGAAAGAGGGTTATAATAAAGATGTTTAGATATTTCACATATGTGTAGTACCTAAACCGCATTTGGCGAAAAGAGGCGATAATTTTATGGCACAAAAGTTGAGTAAGCAAGAACGCAAGGAAATGGCTCGCAAGGCCATGGAAAAGCGCGGAAACAAGAAGCCAGATGGCTCCGGCTTTGAAAAGATTGACGCTGACGCCAAGAAGCTTTCTGAATAACGATAACTATTAGATTAAAAATCTCCCTTAGCATTGTGCTTCGGGAGATTTTTTGGTACTAAAAAAAGACCCGTGACTTGCAAGGATTGGCAAATCACAGGTCTTAATTAGTTTTTAATCTAAATTAGTATTGGCTGATGTAGTTGTTCCGCTCCCAGTCAGAAACTTGTTGACGGTAAGCATCATATTCCCGAGTCTTAGCCTCGTAGAAACTCTTGTAAAGGTGGTCGCCCAGGGCACCACGCACAACTGTATCGGTCTTGAGATCCTTAAGGGCGTTGTGGAGGGTGTCTGGCAAGTTCTTAATGTTCTTTTCAGCACGTTCTTCTTCAGTCATCTTGTAGATGTTTTCGTCAACACTTGGTGCTGGAGTCAACTTGTTCTCTAAGCCATCCATGCCGGCAGCCAAGATTGTAGCAATTGCCAGGTATGGGTTAGCCGTTGGGTCAACAGAACGCAATTCCAAACGAGTGCCCATCCCCCGGTCACTTGGGATCCGAACCAATGGTGAACGGTTAGATGCAGACCATGCGACGTACACTGGAGCTTCGTAACCTGGAACCAACCGCTTGTATGAGTTGACGATTGGGTCGCAGATAGCAGTCAAGCTGCGAACGTGCTTCAGAACACCGGCCAAGAAGTGGTAAGCCGTGTCAGATAACTGCATCTTGTCCTTTTCATCGTAAAAGGCATTCTTACCTTCCTGGTTAAAGAGTGACATGTTGATGTGCATCCCTGAACCATTAATGCCAGACAGTGGCTTTGGCATGAAGGTAGCGTGCAGGCCGTGTTGCTTAGCAATCGTCCGAACCACAAACTTGAAAGTCTGGATGTTGTCAGCGGCTTCCAGTGCATCAGCGTACTTAAAGTCAATTTCGTGTTGGCCAGGTGCAACTTCGTGGTGAGAAGCTTCAACGCTGAAGCCCATCTTTTCAAGCATGATGACAATGTCACGACGGCAATCTTCACCAGCATCGCCTGGTTCCATGTCAAAGTATGATTCGTGGTCGTTGACTTGGAAAGTTGGGTTACCGTGTTCATCAGTCTTGAAGAGGAAGAATTCTGGTTCAGGACCAATGTTGAAGCTCTTGAAACCGGCAGCTTCCATCTTCTTAACCTGGTCAATCAGGGCGTTACGTGGGTCACCAGCAAATGGGGTCCCATCAGTCATATGAACAGAGCAGATAACCCGGGCAACCTTGCCGTGTTCTTCACCCCATGGGAAGACCAGCCAAGTAGAGTTATCTGGGTACAGATACATGTCACTCTCTTCGATCCGCACGAAACCATCGATAGAAGAACCATCGAACATGATCTTGTTAGCTAACAGCTTATCCAGTTGGCTAACCGGAATGTCGACGCTCTTCATCGTACCGAACAGATCAGAAAACATCAGACGCAGAAAATGAACATTTTCTTTTTTGACCAGTTCGTGAACTTCATCATTGGTATAGACATGTTTTGACATTGAAATCATCCTTCCGTTGCAATCTGCAACAATCCCTGCGGGCAAGCCCACCTTTACATTTCAGAATGACCAGAAACAGAAAACCGAACAATTACGTCGATCTTTCGCCTGCATCATTCATCACTGGTATAAAGATTAACTATCTGTCCCAAAAATGTCAATTCAAATTTAGTGAATCGAACGGTGAAAGCCCAGAAACCGTTTTCTAATTTATTTTTTTAACCAGTTTTTCAGGTCAACTTCAATTTCTTTAGTGCTATCTTTGCCACTAACTAAGTCATACCAGTGAACGTTCATTTTATTGCGAAACCAAGTTAACTGCCGCTTAGCATAATGGCGTGAATCCAATTTAATTTTATTAATAGCTTCATTCAGCGAACATTGGCCAGCAAAATAAGGAAATAATTCGTGGTAACCAATTCCCTTGCCAGACTGCCAATTTGGTCCCCCAGCATCCCACAGTTGGCGTGCCTCTTCCACTAAGCCATTCTTCACCATCAGATCTACCCGCTGGTTGATTCGCTGGTATAGGACTTTCCGATCAGTCGTCAGCCCAATTAAATAAAATTGATTTTCGTTATCATGCTGTGGTTGTTGGGAAAAAGGCTGACCGGTAACGGAAATAACTTCAAGCGCTCGGACGACTCGACGAACATTGTTAACAGGAATTTTAGCCGTGGCCTCTGAATCCAGTGATTGCAGTTTATTCCAGAGAGCCTGTTTACCATAAGCATGACCATAATCTTCCCATTTTTTTCTAATGGCGGGATCCTCAGCATTGCCATTGCTGCCCAAATTCAAATTATCCACCAGTGCCTGGACATAGAAGCCCGTACCACCAACGATCAAAGGCAAACGTCCCCGCCCAGCGATCTCGTTAATTTGTCGATTGGCTAAATCTTGAAAGTCAGCCACCGAAAAATGTTCATCCGCTTGCCGGATATTAATTAGGTGATGGGGAATCCCTTGCATTTCATCCGGCATAATTTTAGCAGTTCCGATGTCTAGTCCCTTGTAAACTTGCATGGAATCGCCTGAGATCACCTCGCCATCTAAGTCACGAGCAATTTGAATGGACGAAGCTGTTTTACCGACTGCGGTCGGCCCGACTATGGCTGCGACTTTGGTCAATCTAAAGGCCACCTTTCCGAATTTGACTAGTTATGTTGTATAATTAGAGTATATCAACAATGCACTGAAGGAGGTTGTAAAAATGGGTAAATTTGCTAAAGGCTTTGCATTCGGGACATTGGCCACGCTAGCTGCAGTAGCTAGTGGTGTTATCACCTTTCACCAAACGGTGATCAAGCCCGTTGAAGACGAAGAAAACCGCTTTGACGAAAACCGTCGCGCTGCTATCCGTAAAGGTCGGTCAGCTCACCAGGGTTAAAAAACATATTCAAAATCAAAAGCCTCTAGCATTCGGAAATTTCCGGACGTTAGAGGCTTTTGATTTAGTTACGCTTAATCAGCATACTTATCTTTTTTAATCTTGCCGTGCCATTCCAGGTAGCCGCCGCTCAGAATATAGAGATTGCGGTAACCATGTTTGTACAAAATACGTGCGGCCTGAGTAGCAGTGGTAGTGCCAGCATCATAGAGATAAATTGGCAGGTCCGAACGCAATTCACTATACTGCTGTGTTAAATAAGCATAGGGAATATTACGAGCACCTAAAATATGACCTTTTTTGAAGTCTTTGCCCTGACGTACATCCACCACCTGGGCTCTGTGAATGCCACTAGCAAACTGGTCTTCATCAATAACCGTTGCATAATGGTGCATCTGCCAGCGGTTAAAGAAGTAACTGCCACCCCAGACAATTGCCAAGGCACCAAAGACAACGATCAAGGAGCCCCACATATTACCTGTTGTTGCTGCTGCAATCATCAATCTCTCTCATCCTTCCATCAACTATTCAAATTTACGTGCCAATGAGGCAGCACCGATGACACCGGCGTCGTTGCCCAGTTCGGCCAACTTCAAAGTAGTTGAAGTCCGAACCGTTGGGAAGGCAAACTTCATGAAGTTCTTTTGAACCCGATCGAGCAAGAACTTGCCGGCTGCGGAAACCCCGCCACCGATAACCATGTATTGTGGGTTAAGGGCGTTGGATAAGTTAGCACAAGCCAGCCCTAAGTACATGCAGACTTCATCGACAACTTGGTTGGAGAGGAAGTCGTTTTGCTTAGCCAGGTCAAAGACGATCTTGGAGGTAACTTCATCCCCGTTGTCAATCATTGCCTTCAGCTTACTGTCGCCTTCGTATTCTTCAGCCTTGTCCTGGGCAATGTGAACGATCCCGGTAGCAGAAGCGTATTGTTCAAGACAACCGTGGTTGCCACAAGTACACAGGTAGCCACCTGGCTTGACGATCATGTGACCGACTTCACCACCAGCATCACCAAAACCATGGATCAGCTTGCCATTGGCGATCAGGCCACCGCCGACACCGGTGCCCAGTGTGATAAAGGCTACGTCGTCACCTTCGTTACCAGCACCCTTCCAGCGTTCACCAAGGGCTGCGACGTTAGCGTCGTTTTCAATAGCAAACTTCAGGCCGGTACCTTCTTCGATTGGCTTAGCGACAGCAGTTGGCTTCTTCCAACCCAGGTTGTAAGCACTAGTAACAGTACCCTTCTTGTGATCGATGGTGCCGGGAGTACCCATCCCGATACCAACAAAATCACTCTTGTTCATCTTGTACAGGTCGATGTGGTGATTGATTGATTCCACAATGTCAGGTGCAATATGGGCGCCATCATCCAAAATGTTGGTCTTAATAGACCACTTTTGCTGGATTTCACCATTTTCAGTTAAGAAGGCAAACTTAATCGTCGTTCCACCAAGGTCAACACCAATCAGTTTTTTGTTACTCATTTTTGCTCGTCCCTTCCTTATGCTTTAGATCGCGTTCTTTTTGTTCACGATGCTCCCGCCGTAAAACTAATTTAGCCTGTAAATAAGTTTCACGATCTAGAACGCCAGCCTGGTAAAGATTATCGATCTCCAAAGCGGCTAATTCAATATCCCAAAGACGGCGTCCTACGTAAATGAAAACATCAAAGCGCTTGAGGAGTTGCAACACATCGTAATAGGTTTTTAAATGACTACCATTACTCTGCATCAATGTAACCCCATTCCGCTAAATACAAAAATAGCTACAATTAATATAATGCCACTCAGTAAGCGCTTTAGCAAGTCTATTCTTCCAAGTCGCGGTGCACCAACGACTGCAGCCATTAAAAATCCACCGATCAAACCACCGATATGACCAGCTAAATCGACCCCTGGCATAAAAAGGTCAGCTACTAAGTTAAAGACAACTAGGATCAGAAATTGCCGGGCAATAGAACGAATAGCAACGTTATCGCGGAAAACCAATCCCAGCAGCAAAAAGGCGCCAAACAAACCAAAGATCCCGGTACTGGAGCCAGCCGCGATGCCATTGGTCAAAAACGCATTACTCATGATGTTACCGGTAATCACACTGAGCAAGTAAATCACGAGCATCCGCCAGTGACCAAATAAGCGCTCGACGTAATAACCGATAAAATACAACGTAATCGAATTAATGACCAAGTGACCGGTGCCGATGTGAACGAAACCAGCCGTTAACAGCCGCCAATATTGGCCAGCGCGGACTAGAGCAGCTGAGTTAGCCCCAAAGTGAACGAGCACAGCGGTGTTAGTCGATCCACCCGCCAGAGTCATGGCCATAAAGACCAGGACCTGAATAACAACCAGAATCGTCGTTACCGGCGCATCACGCCAAGAAAAACTCATTGATCATCACCTGAGCTAATGACAGTGTCCACTTGAACATCGGTTGCCTCACTTTGCCAAGCACCATCATCCGCTAACTGCACATCCATTGCTAAGGCAATGGTATTACCATGGTAGCCGGCCAAGTAGCGGTCATAATAGCCACCACCAAAGCCCAGTCGTTTACCCTGCTTAGTAAAAGCCACCCCCGGGACGATCACCAGGTCGATTTGTTCAGGGGATAAAACTTTGCCACCAACTGGTTCTAAAACGCCAAAATGGGTTTCCTTAAATTTTGAGGCCTCATCAACGGTTACAAATTCCATCTGGTGACCAGGTAAAGTACGTGGCACCAAGACCTGCTTACCTTCTTCTTGGCCACGCAAAATGATCGGGTGGGTGTCAATTTCAAAACCCATACTCATCGTCACGGCGACTGTCTTTGCCTCTAACCATGCCTGCTGCTCAAAAAGTTTGGAATAAAGCTTCTTTTCCTCATTGATCCGGGTTGTCGGATTCAACTGTCTTAAACGCGCAATAAAAGCTTGGCGAATATCATTTTTGGTTGCTGCCATATTATGCCTCCATCTAATGAACGATATGCTAATACAACAATAGCCCCTAGCATTCAAAGAACACTAGGGACTATTGACAGTTATTTAAGGAATTATTTGAAATTCCCGTGTGACTGCCATCCGCAGCCTTACGGCCATTGACCGTATTACTTAGTTTCGCGGTGCAGGGTCACTTTGCGTTCGCGTGGGCAGTACTTCTTCAGTTCAAGACGGTCGGGATTGTGCCGACGGTTCTTGCTGGTTAAGTAAGTCCGTTCGTGACATGAAGTGCACTCTAAGGTAATGTTTACACGCATCGGTTGCAACCTCCAAACATTTCAGATTATTTCCGGTTATTCGAAAACCTAACTCATTCAATATACCATCAATCAAGTCTTTTTTCCAGAAAAAACTCAGACTTTGTTAAGGAGTTTTCCTTGACATCTCTTTTTTAACTGGATTAAAAGCCTCTTTAGTTAGCTGAATTACTGTTTTCGTACGGCTTTGGATTCTGGACCATCTTCCAGTAGGCATTGAAAATCTGCCGAGCCATCGTCATGTTAGCTCCACCATCACTGTTGGTGCATCCAGGAATGGAAAGGGCTACGACCACTTGCGGGTTATTGGATGGTGCCCAACCAGCAAAACTTAAGGTCGTTGTCGAGTGACCCTCGGAAGTAGTTTCGGCCGTCCCGGTCTTCCCGGAAACAGATGGTTTGATATTCTTCATGTTGCCAGCAGTAACGTAAGAGTTAGTACCATGAGTAACCAGGTACATCCCCTCATGGACTTGGCGGAAGTATTCCTTTTTAGCCGGAATCTTCGCCTGGACTTGCGGTTGAGTTGAATATTCAACAGGTCCTAACTGGCCATTGCTCTTCGTTCCCCGAATTTCCTTGACGATGTACGGCCGCATCTTGTAACCACCGTTAGCGATCGTTGAGATGTACTGGGCCAACTGCATGACGGTGTATTCATCGTAGTTACCATATGAAAGGTCAAGCGCAGAACCAATGTGTTTCCGGGTTGACGGACCTTCGTAACCAATCGTTTCACCTGGCAGGTCGACACCCGTCTTAGTGCCAAGGCCAAACATGTTGAAGTAGTAGCGCAGCTTCGTAAAGGCCTTCGTAGACATCGTCAGGTTTTCGCCGGACTTGTATTTAAAGCCGGCTTCCTTCATTGCCAGTTGCATCATATAGGAGTTAGAAGAAACTTCTAGAGCTGTCGGCGCATCAACGGCCATATCAGCCCCACCACTGTGGTTGAACCAAGACGACTTCTGCGTTCCGGCTAACGTAATTGGGTGGTCGGTCAAGGTACTGTTAGTCGGTGTAATAACACCACTCATGAAGCCACCCATGACGGTAGCACCCTTGACAACCGAACCAAGAACGATTGGCTGGTTAATGGCACCGATCTGGTTAACCGTTTCTTTGCCGGTCTTTGGATTACGGTCAATCCCGGCCATGGCATAAATAGCACCCGTGTTGGGGTTCATCACGACGGCATAAACACCGTTGGAATAGGAATTGCCAGCAGCTGAGTAGTTATTCTGAAGAATACTTTGAACCCGTTTTTGGAATTTAGAGTTAACCGTCAGAACCAGGTTATCACCCTTCTTACCAGCATACTTAGTAACCGACTTGGTGACGTTATTACCAGTAGTTGTAACCTGAGTCTGCGACTTTGAACCAGCCAGCGTCGACTGATACTGTTTTTCCAGATAAGACTGACCCACACTGTCGTTCCGGGAATAGCCTTCTGAAAGCAATGAATTGACTTCATCATCAGGTAAACCGGTTTTGGTCGTGGATACTGTCCCGGTCAACGTCTGAGTATCCTTACCCTGAGGGTAATTTCGTGTCCAGGCCTTACCGATCTTAACACCAGGCATCTGGTTGAGGTGTTCACCAACTTCGGCTAATTCCTTAGACGTAACACCAGTCTCCTTGATGTAGGTCGTCGATAGTGAATAAGCACCATTCATAGCCGCATAAATCTTGGCCTTGTTCTTTTGGTTAGCAGTCAGTGAGTACTTATCCGGGTGATTTTCAAGGTAGGACACACTCTTGTTATAAGCGGAATTGCTTGTAACACTTTCACTACCAGCATGTGCCATCTTCTCAACACGTTTCAGGTTGGAGTCCTTGGCCAGGTAATAGTCGATCTTATTGCGTTCCGTCAAGCGGTTTTTGCCGACGTTAACGTAATTACCCAGTCGATTAGCAATCTTGTACAGCTGGGAAGTTGAAACATTTGAGCCCTTGGTGTACGTGATCGCTTGGTGAGCCTGATTACCAACCATCACGTTGCCCTGGGAATCATAAATCATCCCCCGCTGGACATTGTTGGTTTGGATGGTCGTATCAGAGTGCTTCACTTCAGCCTTGTAGGCATTGCCATTGAGAATCTGCAGGTAAAACAAACGGATACCCAAGACTAGTAACAGAATACCCACGACAGTAATCAAAAGATTTAACCGCGAAGAAATCACTGATTTATTGTTTTTACGTTGGTGGTTGCCGCGGTTGAGCTTAAACCACCCTTTCATTTGATTCAGGAAATCCACTATTCTTTTGCTCCTCTTCGCAATCTTCACGAATAATACTATCAAATATACTCCTGGATTGAAAGCTACTCAAACTGAACGGTCATAGATTAAACTTTTCTTATAATTCCGCACACCTAACTTCCCTCTTCGCCCTAGCGAAAGAAGTGCGCTATAATAATAATTCAATTTAAGTTCTGGAGGCACGGTTGTGAAATTTTCGCACATCAAGATTCATCTAAACGCCCGCCAATGGACACTTTTGGCCAGTTTTTTGCTGCCGTTTTTCATTATGCTCGGCTACTTCATCAGTCGGCAAATGGCCCCTTTTGGTCAGAGTTCAATCCTAACGGTTGATCTGGGGCAGCAGTACGTCGACTTCTTTGCTTATCTACGACGTGCCATCCTGCACCACCCGAGTAGTTTCTTCTATTCATTAGGCAAGGGCCTCGGCGGCGAGATGTGGGGCACAAACGCCTACTATTTGTGGAGCCCACTGAACCTCTTACTGCTGCCGTTTACCGGCCAGCACTTAGCCAGTGGCATCCTTTTCCTCACCTTAGCCAAATACGGTTGCGCCGGTCTTAGCATGGCTTGGCTTTTAGAGCGCCAAAATCTTCAGCATAATGTACGGACCGTCGCTTTTGCCACCGCTTATGCTTTGATGGGCTGGATAATCGCTAACCAACTGAATCTCCTTTGGCTCGACGTTTTATTCATCCTGCCACCACTGCTGGCCGGACTGATCGATATTTGGCAGGGCAAGCGACCTTGGCTTTATGTCGGCTGGCTGACCATCGCGTTAGTCGACAACTATTACATGGCTTGGATGTGCTGTGTCTTCACCATCCTCTTCTCCATTTGGCAAATCAGCGGCCAGCAATTAAGTTGGAAGACACTGGGCTGGCGTTTCTTAAAATATGCTGGCTCTTCATTGTTAGCTGTTGGCAATGCCATGGTCGTTTTATTGCCAACCCTTTTTACCCTATTAGATAGCAAAGCCACTTATACCAGCAATTCATGGCAATGGAAGTTGGAATACCGGCCGTGGAAGATGTTAGCCAAGCTGCTGGTGCCCGGTACATTTAATTTTAAACAAATGCCTTCGGGGCAGCCCAACCTCTACGTTGGCGTCCTCATCGTCTGTGCGGCGCTAGCATACCTGCTTAGTCGCCACATTGCTTGGCAGCGCCGACTAGCTGCCATTATCATCACAGCTTTTCTGGCCGCCTCATTCTGCGTTCAAGCCCTTGACTTATTCTGGCATATCGGCCAGTTCCCGGTGTGGTATCCATACCGCTTCTCATTTATTGCCAGCTTCTGGCTCATTTGGTTAGCAGCCCAAGTTATTCAGCCGGGTTTCCGGCTCAGCTGGTGGCAAACCACCGTCATTGCCCTTCTTATCGGTAGTGGACTAATCTGGCTGTGGTTCCATTCGTCCCAACTCAGTTACATCAGCCACGACCAGATTTTAATGGCCGCCGCCTTCCTAGCTGCATCCCTGATCTACTTTAATTTGCCATCAACAGAAAATCCGTTGGCGGTCGATCTTTTGCTCTTGTTGCTAATTGGTCTTGACGTAGGTACCAATGCAGTAATCTCACTCAATAACATTTCTTATGTTCCGAAAAACCAGTTCGCCGTCTACACCAGGACGATGGACCAAGCCGTCAGCCGTCTGCAAAAGCATGACCACGGTCTTTACCGAACCGGTAAAACCTTCATGCGCACCAAGGATGATCCTTTTCAGGCGGGCTTTAACAGTGGCGACCACTTTGGTTCCACACTGAAGCCCAATACGCCTAACTTCATGGGTGCAATCGGGCAGCCGGATGGCGATGGCTTTGTTACCTACTCCAACGGCACCCAGGTCACGGATTCACTGCTGGGATTCAAATACTTTATGTCCGCTCGCCATAGTGGTTACGAAAATGGCCAAAACGTACTACCGATCACCAGCTACCGTCCCGACCTTAAGGGCCAACACTGCTTTGCCATGACTAAAATGGTCTGGTTATCGCACAATAAAAATGCCCTTCCTTTAGCTTTCGGCGCCAATAAAGAGATTGTGTCTTTGAAACGTACCACAATGGATCCGGTCCAATACCAGTCCCAACTCTTTCAGGCACTCGCTGGCCGCCCGATCTACCAATCATTATTTGCGGTTCAGGATTTCGATCACGTTACCTTTAACAACGTCCAGCGTTCAACCAGGATCACCGGAACCATCTTCCGCAAACAGAACCTGCTGAAACCAGCCAGCATTACATTAACGATCGTGCCCCACACCAACGGTTCCTACTACCTGACCCTTGGCCCAGAACTAAAGGACAACGCAACCATCAAGATTAATGGCAAGCCGTTGCCACAATACCCGACTTATCGTAATACCGTCGTCAGCAACATTGCCTATCATGATCGTGGCCGTCACATCAACGTCACCATCGGCCTAAAGCATTCTTCCCTCTGGATGCAGGACGTTAGCCTGTATCGTCTGCACCAAGGCGCTTTCCAATCTAGCCTGCGGACACTGCAACGTTCCCCGATAACGATCAAGCATTATAGTTCGACCACCATCAAGGGCTTAGTCAACACCAAGGCTAACCAACAAGTCTTGATGACGACGATCCCCAATGATGAGGGCTGGCACGTCAAGGTGGATGGTAAAGCCGTGGCACCGCAAACCGTCGCCGGACTCTTCATGGCGATCCCGATGACGCCAGGACACCACCAGATCACCCTGCACTACCGGCCACCATACCTGATCACCGGTTTACTGGTCAGCATTCTGTCTCTAGTGGTCAGCGGTCTACTGGCCCATTACTTACCGCGCCGTCAACTAATATAAGTCACAACAAAACCCCCAGAATCGGGTTTGGCTCAAACAGCCATCCCAACTCTGGGGGTTATTTTGTAGGTCTAACGGCAATTAAGCAACATTCTCAACTTTCAGAATCTTAACTTTCATCGTGCCGTTAGGAATTTCGATTTCAACTTCTTCGCCAACCTTGTGGCCCAAAAGGCCCTTAGCCATTGGTGATTCGTTAGAAATCTTGCCTGACAGCGGATCTGATTCGGATTCACCGACGATTTGGTAACTCTCGGGTTCTTCATCAGGAAGTTCCTTAAAGGTGACCTTCCGACCCATTGACACTTCGTTTTTGTCAACAGAATTGTTATCGATGATCACCGCATACTGCAGCATGTTTTGGATTTGAGAAATCCGACTTTCAACGAAGGCTTGTTCATCCTTGGCAGACTCGTATTCTGAGTTTTCTGACAAGTCACCATAACTTCTAGCAATCTTAATTCTCTTAATAACTTCAGGGCGACGCTTCAGGCGCAAGTCTTCAAGCTCTTTTTCGAGCTTTTTCTTACCCTCAGCAGTCATCGGAAAGCTTTTTTCCTCAGCCATTGAAAACGCTCCTCTTTGATTTATTTATTAGCATTTGCAACACTACCATCTTCACTAGGAAATGTAAATAGGCAATCAGTTGCTTTTGTCGTTTCAACAGTCAGCTAGCTCTCATTTAACCTTGGCTAGCTGACGTTTTTGAATATTTCGAACAATCTGCGGTGTCGACATCTTACGTGTCATCTTAAATTGACCTGCTTTCACACCAGTCGTCTTGTGCGTCTGTAAGTAATAATCAAAGACGTAGGCACTGCGGACCAAATGGTGCTGTTTTAGCAAGACGCCCACTTCCTTGTCAGTCGCTCCCCGCGGCACAGTAACCCGCACGATTGCTGGATCCGATGGATTCACCGGGCGCAAACTTTGGTCAAAGACCTGGTGAGTCACTAAGCAGGCGATGATCACCAACGCGATGATCACCAAAACAACCACGTTTTGCCGACGCAATTGCTGTTTCGTAAAATGCTTCATGACCGTAAATTAACGAATTTCGGCGCCCAGGTCGTCTTGCAGCCGCTTTTCAATCTTTTCAAAGGCGGCATTGACCTGTTCTTCCTTCAGGGTCGTCTTGTTATCCTGGTAGGTCAGAGTGTAGGCCAGGGACTTCTTTCCCTTTGGCAAGTGCACACCTTCGTAGACGTCGAAGAGATGGATATCCTTCAAGAAGGCCCCACCATGTTGAGTCATCAGATCAACGACTTGCTGGTTCGTAACGGTGTTGTCAACCAGCAGAGCGATATCACGGGTGATGGATGGGTACTTGCTGATGTGTTCGTAGTGACGACTCCGCTTGTCAGCGTCCAACAGGGCTTCGAGGTTCAGCTCAAAGACATAGGTCTCCGGGATCCGGTAATCCTTAGCAACCGATGGGTGAACCTGACCGACAAAGCCGACCAGCTGATCATCCAGGTAAATGTCAGCCGTCCGGCCGGGATGCATTTCAGCGCGATCATGGTTTGCAACGTAGGTAACCTTGCCCGCAACCGCGATGTTATCCAGGTACTGTTCAACAATTCCCTTCATCTGGAAGAAGTCTACCGGCTTCGTCTTGGTGTGCCAATTGTCGGCAGTCAACTGACCGGTGAGGACGCCAGCCAGGTGTTCGTGTTCGACCGGCCGTGGATCACCATTTGGCAGGAAGACCCGCCCCATTTCGTAGAGGGCCACGTTTTGAACCTTGTGGGCAATGTTGTAGGCCACGTCATTCAGCAAGCCGCTGATGATGCTCATCCGCGTTGCCACGTGTTCAGAACTCATTGGGTAGTCAACCTGCATAGGTTCACGGTCTGATGGCTGAATCTGGAACTGCTTAGCTTTGGCAACCGTTGTCAGTGAGTAAGAGATGGCTTGGTTCAGGCCGACACCTTCCATCACACGACGGCTAGCGCGCAGGAACTTTTGCCGTGGCGTGAAGCCACCGACCGTCCGCGTCATTGTTGGCAGAGTTGAAGGAATCTGTTCGTAGCCATACAGACGGGCAATTTCTTCGTTCAAGTCGGCTGGAATGGAAATATCCCAACGACGAGCCGGAACCGTTACCTCGATCTTGTCATCGACCGTCTTGGTTGGGAAGTCAAGGCGACGCATGATATCCGTGATCTGCTCCGTCTTCAGGTCAGTGCCGAGGACAAAGTTGACCCGAGCTTTCGAAATCGTAATCTTCTTCGACTTAACTGGTGCCTGACTGCCGACGACAATACCCTTGGTGACCTTGCCACCACCCAATTGTTGGAGCCAGTAGGCAGCTTCGTTCAAAGCCTGTTCCACAGTTTCAGGGTTAATGCCCCGTTCGAAGCGCATGGATGATTCACTGTGAAGGTCCAGACGGCGAGCCTGCTTCCGAACCATGACCGGATCGAAGATGGCACTTTCCAGTGCAACCGTCGTAGTGTCATCATCAACCGCCGTGGATTCACCACCCATAGTCCCGGCTAAAGCAATCGGCTTGCCATCAGAAGCAATCACGATGTCGTTAGCCTTCAGTGTCCGTTCTTCACCATCCAGGGTCGTCATCTTGGTACCTTCCGCTGGGTGTTGAACGTGAATTTCCTTCACTGGCAGCTTGTCGTAATCAAAACTGTGCAGCGGTTGACCGTACTTCAGGAGGATATAGTTGGTGACGTCGACGACGTTGTTCTTCGGCCGCACACCGGAGTTCCACAGACGAATTTGCATCCACATCGGACTCGGCTTGATCTTGACGTTTTCAATGACCCGCATCGTGTAAGTAGGGGCAATCTTTTCGTCATCAACGTGGACCTTGATCTTGTCTTTAGCCTGGTCATCAGCGTCTTCCGTGCATTCATGGGTGCTGAAGTGCTTTGGCAGGTCGTAGATAGCAGCAATGTCGTTAACGTTGCCGTACATGCTCAGCATGTCACCACGGTTAGGCGTCACGTCGGTGTCAACGATCGTGTCGTCCATCCCCAAGTAAGGAAAGACGGAGTCGCCAACTTTAGCATCGTCTGGCAGGAAGTAAATTCCTTCATCATAATCCTGGGGAGCAATGCTGTTAGAGAAGCCAATTTCCTGAAGAGCACAGAGCATCCCGTCTGATTCTTCGCCCCGGATCTTGCCGCGACGGATCTTGACGTTGTCCGCAACCCGTGCACCAGGCAGAGCCACAATGACCTTCTTGCCTGCTTGAACATTAGGGGCACCGCAGACAATCTGGGTGGTCTCATCCGGGCTAATTTGGACCTGGCAGAGATGAAGGTGGTCGGAATTTGGATGGGCCACACATTCCTTCACGTAACCGACGACAAGTTTCTTCAGACCATCACTAGGGGATGAAACACCGTTGAGGTCGACTGAAGTCCGGGCCAGCTTTTCACCCAGAGCGGCGGGCGTGATGTGGTTAGCCTTCAGGTCAATATATTGATTTAACCAATCGTATGATACCTTCATTTCGCACTATCCTTTCTCGTTGAATTGGGTTAAGAAGCGGACATCATTGAGGTAGAAGTCACGGATATCTTCAACCCCGTATTTCAGCATAGCAAAACGGTCAGGGCCCAGGCCAAAGGCAAAGCCACCGTACTTTTCAGGGTCAACCCCTGACATCTTCAAAACGTTCGGGTGAACCATGCCGGCACCGAGGACTTCAATCCAACCGGTGTTCTTGCAGATTGGGCAGCCCTTGCCCATGCAGTTGAAACAAGTGATGTCGACTTCGACCGATGGTTCGGTGAATGGGAAGTAGCTCGGCCGCAGACGAATGTCCAGGTCATCCCCGAAGAGGGTCTTGGCAACTTCTTGCAGCGTCCCCTTCAAATCGGCCATAGTGACGTGTTCGCCGACCACCAGACCTTCAACCTGGTTGAATTGGTGACTGTGAGTTGGGTCGTCGGTATCACGCCGGTAAACCTTACCTGGTGAAATCATCTTCAACGGACCCTTAGAAAAGTCGTGCTTTTCCATCATCCGGGCCTGCATCGGTGAGGTTTGGGTCCGCATCAGAACCTGGGACGTGACATAGAAGGTATCCTGCATGTCACGAGCCGGGTGGTCCTTCGGCAGGTTCAGTTTTTCAAAGTTGTAAACTTCTTCTTCGACTTCATCACCGACGGCTACTTGGTAGCCCATACCGACGAAGAGATCTTCCAATTGGTCAATGATCTGCTGGATCACGTGCGGTTGGCCCTGAGCCACGGCGGTTCCGGGAAGCGTAACATCCAGTGTTTCTGCTTGCAGCTTGGCGTTCAGCAGGTTCTTAGCTAACTCGGCGCTGCGCTTTTCGATTGCTTCTTGCAGGTCGTTGCGCACCTGGTTGGCGTACTTACCGACAACCGGCCGCTGATCAGCAGCCAGGTCCTTCATTCCACGCAGAACGGCCGTCAGTGAGCCCTTCTTGCCCAGCATGCTGACACGAACGGCATTGACCTTGTCGGGGTCACTACTGTCAGCAATCTGTTGCAGCCCTTGCTTGCGCAATTGCTCTAATTTTTCTTTTAAGCCCATGCAAAATCCTCCTCTTAATGTGGGCAGACCAAATAAAAAACGCCTCGTCAAAGGGACGAAGCGTTCGCGGTACCACCCTAGTTTGCAGTTAGACTACACACTCAAAATCGATAACGGTGATTGGCCGGGGTACGAGGTACCAACTCCGGAAGTGAAATTCGGAATGCCGGGTCATGGACAGCTCTCAGTCAATGACTGTCCTTCCCTGCTGACTAGACAAACCTACTAGTTTCCATCGACGTTTTTTCAATAACAATATTTTAGGCTTGACCACCGAAGTTAGTCAAGCCTAAACAAATTATTTGTCGCAATACTTATCGCTCCACTGGTGAACTGCCGACATAACTGGAGCCAGGTCACGACCCTCAGCAGTCAGGGAATAGCTAACACGGCTTTCTCCCGGCTGGGTGTTGCGGCTAACGATTCCTTCATCCTGAAGTTCACGTAGGCGTTCACACAAAACCCGGTCGCTGCAATCTTGAACGTGATTAGCCAGGTCCTTAAAACGCTGGGTCCGTTCGTGCAGTAACACCTCAATAATTAGCCCATTCCACTTCTTGCCCAAGATCGTAAAAGTATGGGTAAAGCGCGGACACAGGCTGAATTCATCTTTAACTGATGATTCTGCCATCTAAAAGCCTCCTTACGCTTTTGCCTTAATCAAAGCCACCTCACGCCGTACGCGCTTACGGAGCGGCCCGAAGAATTCGTGTTCAGCTTCGTAGTCATCCACGAGCGAAACAATCAAACTTTCGGGATAACGGGGAACGGCCAGGGTTGCGCCAAACATGTGCTTTAAGATGATGTCGCGTTCCTTGGCGTTCAATGGTGTTAATTTTTCTGCGTTGCGCAATGCTACGCGCGGGTGGATAAAGGCGTGAGTACCCAAATCAAACTTTGTGGTGCGCCAATCGTAATAAAACAAATCGTGCAATAAGCCTGCACGGGCAGTGCTACGGTAATCAAGATGCAGCCGCTTAGCAATCCGGTAACTATCGAAAGAAACCGAAATGCAGTGCTGCAGGCGGTTAGAGTGGTGGTGCTGCGTGTAATTTGCTAACTTCTGTACTTCCGGTTTAGCCAACAAATCTTTGACGAGTGACAAGTACTCGCGATCACTTTTCCATTCATTATCTGATTTCATTTAGATGAATCGACCCCTTTTCTATCAAACAAAGCGCTTCTTCGGGCAAATACCCCTTCGCAGAAAAGCAGGTCTATCCCTGCTTACTTAATTATAGTTCATTTGATAGTCAATCGGCAAGCGGGAGCACCAGAAATAATCCGTTTTACTTCCCATGATAATGGTGCATCTAGCCCTGCTGACCTTGCCCGCCTTCCTTATTCAACTCAAACATCAAGATGCCAGCCGAAACCGCCACGTTCAGTGATTCGGCACGACCACGCATCGGGATGTAAAGGTTCTGGTCCGTCAACTCCAGCAAATCCTTGTCCATCCCATTCCCTTCGTTGCCCATGATCAGGGCAAAAGTCTCTGGTGTTTGAACCTCCCGGAAGTTGCGGGCCTGGGGATTCAGTTCCGTCCCGTAAACCGGGGCCTTAATCTTATTAAAATCACCGATCCACTTCTTTAAGTCACCATTAAAGAGGCGCAAGTGGAACTGACTTCCCTGCATGGAGCGCACTACTTTTGGGCTAAAGATGTCAGCCGTCTTTTCGTTAACGACGACTCCCGCAAAGCCTGCTGCATCAGCGGTTCGAACCATCGTGCCGACGTTGCCCGGATCCTGAACGCTGTCGAGCATCAGCCAGGCACCATTGATTTCGCTGGGAATGCCATAAGTAGCCGGCAATTCTGCCACGGCACAGATTCCTTGCGGCGACACAGTTTCCGTGATGTGTTTAATGATTTCGGGAGTCACCTCATAGACCTCATCGACAAGTGATACAATATCACTGTGTTTATCTAACTCGGCGGCCGTCCCAATTAACTGCTCCACCTGAGCTCCGTTGTGCAAGGCTTCATTGACAAGGTGCCAACCATCTAAAAGGTAACGGTTAGTTTGTCGGCGGAATTTTTTGGTCGCCAGTTTTTTCCAATTTTTAACGTGTTGGTTATGAACTGATTTCAGTTGTTCTCGCATTGTTTTCACCTCAGTGCGCTTATTATACCATCGTTTGCTTTAGATTTATTTGGGAGGGATCATCATGGTTAACTATCATTTCCACGTCTATGGCATTGTTCAGGGAGTCGGTTTTCGCGGTACGGTCTATTACACCGCCACTAAGCTGAAGATGACGGGCTTTGTGCGCAACGAGCAGGATGGCAGTGTCTATATCGAAATCCAGGGATCTGACGACCAAATGAAGAAATTCAGGGCCCAACTCGATCGGGGAATGACACCTTATGCCAGAATTTCGAAAATTGAAAAAACGGTTGGCCAAGTCCAGGACTACGGAGCCTTTACGGTTGAATACTGATAACGTCCGGAATCACTCCATCAGATCAGTGGAAATCTGCTGGCCGATAGAGTATGATACATTAAGTTAATTTTGAAAGGATCTTTTATTTTCCAATGAATAAGAAACGACTCAGCCTCATTCTATCGGGAGGAATGATGGCTTTATTATTGAGTGGTTGCCAAAAGATTATCCCAACCGCTCAAAATCCTTCTCATGCCCACCCACACGGCATTGTCTACCATTACTTAGGTGTGCCAATGATGCACATCATGAACTGGTTGGCTAGTTTTCTCGGTCACAACTACGGCTGGGCACTGGTGGCACTGGTTGTCATCGTCCGTTTGATCCTGTTGCCAATTATGATCAGCCAAATGAAGCGCTCGACCATGATGCAGGAAAAAATGAACATGATCCAGCCGCAGATGCGGGAAATTCAAAAACGGACTAAGGAAGCCAAGACACCGGAAGAACAAGCTGCAGCCAGCCAAGCAATGATGCAGCTATACCGGCAAAATAACATCAGTATGACCGGCGGTATCGGTTGCCTGCCCCTGCTGATTCAACTGCCAGTCTTCACTGGTCTGTATGACGCGATTCGTTATTCCCCGCAGCTTTACCACGCTACCTTCATGGGAATCCCGCTGGGGAAGCCGAGTGCACTGATGGCTTTCCTGTCATTTGCCGTCTACCTCTTGCAGGCATGGCTGTCAATGATTGGCGTTCCAAAGTCACAGCAGCGGCAAATGTTTGCGGCGATGATCATGTCACCTGTAATGATCCTGTTCATTTCCCTTTCGGCTTCAGCCGGTTTAGGAATCTATTTCTTCATCGGCGGGCTCTTCGCCGTCATTCAAACCCTTGCAATCAATGCCTACCGGCCACGGATGCGTAAACGCCTGGACCAGCAGATGAAGGATCACCCGATCAAAAAGGTGGACCTGCCCCCATTGCACCAGGAAAGTGCTCAAGATGAGCACCAATCTGCTGTCGAGCAATTGCGGCGTACGAATGCTAATAAGGGCAATAATAATGGAAACAGCAAAGGTGGCAGCGACTTGCGGCGGTTGAATGCCGGCAAGCAGCACCACAAGAAGTAATTAATTTAAATCAGAGGCTGGGCTTGTCACCCGGCCTTTTTTAGGAGGAATTTTCAATGATCAAAGCCATCAACCACGACCAAAACAGTCTCCAGCAAATTTCCCAGCCTGCCAGTCAAAATGATCGTCAGGTCGGCCGTGACCTAGCTGACACCCTTGCCGCCCACCATGATCACTGCGTCGGCATGGCAGCCAACATGATCAACGTCCATAAACGCATCATTGCCGTTTCGATGGGACCTGTTGACGTCGTCATGTTTAATCCCGTGATTACGGCCAAGAGCCAGCCATATCAAACCAAGGAAGGCTGCCTCAGTTTGACCGGTGAACGCCCAGCCAAGCGTTACAAACGAATCGAACTCGACTACCGCGACATGGACTGGCACAAACGTCACATCACCCTCACCGCTTTCACCGCTGAAATCGTCCAACACGAAATCGACCACTGCGACGGGATCCTGATCTAGTTGACGATTGCAACAATTTCCTGATAAGATTTCTGTTGGAATAATTCTTACAAATATGGATGCGGAATCGCCGGGTTCCGCCAAGACTAACTATCTGGTCCTTCACTGACAGGCGCCTGTTTGGGGGAGGTGGGGCCGACCATTTGGGAGGTCAAAAACATGCAACTCAAGCATGAAGTAAATCACTACGTTGTTCGGAACATTGCCGCGATGGTGGGCATGTCGATGTACCTGTTGATCGACACCCTCTTCATCTCAATCGCTGCGGGTCCAATGGGGCTGACGGCCTTGAACGTCGCCTTACCACTGTTCAGTCTCTTCAACTGTCTGGGGATGATGTTTGGGGTTGGCGGAGCGGCCTATTACTCACTCAATAAGATCAATCATCCCGAACGCGTGCATTCGACATACAGCGAATTGATGATCTTCGGGGTCATCTTAGGATTTCTGATCACACTGGCAATTGAAATCTTCATCCACCCGCTGATCTATTTCTTAGGTGGAAGCAACCAAACTTATCACCTGGTGCATACTTACATCTCGATCATCGCCTTTTGCGCGCCACTATACATGGCCAACTTCTTGTCGATTAATTTTATCCGTAACGATGATCATCCAAGCCTGACAATGGCCGCGACCTTAACCGAAACCACTAGCGTCATCGTGATCGATTGGCTGCTGATTTTCGGCATCGGATTGAAGATGGAGGGTGCCGCTATCGCAACGATCTTCTCGCCACTTGCTTCCTTGTTGGTGCTTTCGCGGCACCGGCACTTCGCCAAACGTCAGTTGTCCCTCTTCTGGACAAAGCCACGCCTAAAGACCATTCTCGAGTCGGCCAAATTAGGTCTGGCCGCCGGAATTAACGAACTGAGCAACGGCTTTATTGTCTTTGTCTTTAACATCATTCTGCTGCACATCGCAGGTAACTACGCCATTGCCGCTTACGGGATCATCTCTAATATCGCACTGATTTCAGTGGCTCTGGCCAACGGGGTGGCCCTCGGCATCCAGCCGATTACGAGTCGGGAATACGGAATCGGTAATTATGACAACGTAAAGAAAGCTTTCTGGCAGGGCATTAAGATTACGGTTGCCATTGGCCTAGCAGTCTTCATCATCCTATCGATTTTCCGTCAGCCCGTCGTCAACCTCTTCAATTATCAGCACCAAGCAACGATGTCGAAGTTTGCGATGACCGGAGTCCCGATTTACTTCAGCGGTGCCATGTTTATCAACGCCAACATCCTGATGATCCTCTTCCTGACTTCCATCAAGTCGTCGCGGACTGCCTTTACCCTTTCACTGCTGCGTGGCTACCTCATCCTGACACCGATCACGATCCTGTTAGGCTTTACTGCCGGTGTCAATGGTGTCTGGGCTGCGGTGCCGTTAACCGAATTGATCATCTCGTTGATCAGCGCTTACTTGATTTACAGTCGTTTTAAGAAATTTGAGGCTCGTTCATAATTTTTATAATACGAAAAAACGGCCTGGCCGTGGACATTCCACGGTTAAGCCGTCTTTTTGTGTTGTTAGGAGATTTAAGCTAGTTTAACTTAGTCTTCCTTCTTGTCACGCTTAGCTGCACCAAACAATCCAACAAGTCCTGCAGCAGCCAGTCCCATCAGACCGAGTGCTTCGTTCTTGTCATTACCAGTTTGTGGCAGCTTCTTGCTGTTATCATTAGCACCGGCGTTGGCGTTAGCATTCTTCACAGCGTGAGCCATCGCAGTAAGGCTACCGTTGTTGAGGTTTGCACCATTGCTAGTTCCTGCATTAGCATGGCCAGCATTTGCGCCATTAGCGTTGGCTGAACCGTTATTACCGTTCAGTTCACCAGCGGCTCCGTTGTTGGCACCATTGTTATTGGTGTTGTCAGAACCACTGTTACCGTTTTGGTTACCAGAGTTGTTGCCACCGTTGTTCTGGTTGTTATTAGTGTCGATGTCAGCAGAACTGAGGTTCCGGATACTGTCCAGGCCTTGGTTCAGGGCTTGGCTAATAGCATTGGCGTCACTAGCACTGTTAATGGCTTCCTTAGCCTGGCTTGCAAGATCGTCGGCCTTGTTAACCAGCTGTGACTTCTGATCAGCGTTCAAGCTGTCGTCGGCGTTAATTTCGTCAGTCTTTTGATTCAAAGCATCGTCGATTTGCTTGATTGCTTCAGACTTTTGCTGGTTGAGAACTTCACTAGCGCTTGGTACCTTCACATCATTGATAGCCTTGACACCATCGAAGACAGCGTTGGAAACACCATCGGCAGTTGTAGCCTTGGCAATGTTATCCTTGGCAGTCTTAGCAGCATCGGCAGCTTGCTGGTTCAAGCTCGACTTTTGATCATCGCTCAAGCTGGAGCTGTTGATCTCGTTTTGCTTGTCAGCCAAAGCCTTGTCGATCGTCTTGTCGGCATCGGCCTTGTGTTGTGCCAGAACTTCGCTAGCACTTGGTACGTGGATGCCGTTGATGGCCTTAACACCATCATTTTGAGCCTTGGTGACATCTCCGGCATTAGTAGCCTTAGCGATGTTGTCCTTAGCCGTCTTAGCAGCGTCCTGGGCTTGCTTAGTCAAGTCGTCCTTCTGTGCTTGTGGCAGAGTCGAGTTCTTGATCTCGTCTTCCTTGTTCTTCAGAGCATTGTCGATGGCCTTGTTGGCGTCGGACTTCTGTTGAGTAAGAATCTCGCTAGCACTTGGTACGTGAATGCCGTTGATGGCGTTGACACCATCGTTTTGTGCCTTGGTTACATCTCCGGCATTAGTAGCCTTGTTGATGTTGTCCTTAGCCGTCTTGGCAGTATCTTTTGCTTGCTTGTTCAGATCGTCTTTCTGTGCCTGTGGCAGAGTTGAGTTCTTGATCTCGTCTTCCTTGTTCTTCAGGGCATTGTCGATCGCCTTGTCCGCATCGTTCTTCTGCTGGTTCAGAATTTCGCTAGCACTTGGTACATGAATGCCATTAATAGCATTCACACCATCGTTCTGTGCCTTGGTGACATCACCGGCGTTAGTGGCCTTGTTGATGTTGTCCTTAGCCGTCTTGGCAGTATCTTTTGCTTGCTTGTTCAGATCGTCTTTCTGTGCCTGTGGCAGAGTTGAGTTCTTGATCTCGTCTTCCTTGTTCTTCAGGGCATTGTCGATCGCCTTGTCCGCATCGTTCTTCTGCTGGTTCAGAATTTCGCTAGAACTTGGGACATGGATGCCGTCGATAGCGTTGACACCATCATTTTGGGCCTTAGTTACATCTCCGGCGTTAGTAGCCTTAGCGATGTTGTCCTTAGCCGTCTTGGCAGTATCTTGTGCTTGCTTGTTCAGATCGTCCTTCTGTGCCTGTGGCAGAGTTGAGTTCTGGATCTCGTCTTCCTTGTTCTTCAGGGCATTGTCGATCGCCTTGTCGGCGTCAGACTTCTGTTGATTCAGAACTTCACTGGCACTTGGTACGTGGATGCCGTTGATAGCAGCAATACCATTGTCCTCAGCCGTCTTAATTGCAGCGTCATTATTAGCTGTATCAATGGCCTTATTAGCATTATCAGCTGCATCAGCTACCTGTTGCTTGAGACTAGCCTTAGCATTATCTGACAAGCCCTTGGCGTTGTCAATTTCGGCATTCTTAGCTTGTTGAGCAGCGGCAATTGCAGCCTTTGCAGCAGTTTGTTGTTCTGCCAACGTTGGCACATGAACACCGTTGATGTTGTTCAAGCCTTCCTGTTCAGCCTTAGTCACATCATCGTTAGTCGTTGCCTTGGCGATGTTTTCCTTAGCAGCATTAGCAGCGTCAGTAGCTTGTTTGTTAAGATCAGCCTTTTCAGCATCAGTCAGGTGACTAGCGTTCTTGATTTCATCTTGTTTCTTAGCAAGAGCATCATTAATAGCATTATCTGCCTGCTTCTGCTGGTCAGCTAAGCTTGGAACATGAATACCATTGATAGCGTTGATACCATTGGTTTCGGCACTCTTGACGGCAGCATCATTAGTGGCATTGTCGATGTTCTTCTTAGCTTGGTCAGCAGCATCCTGAGCCTGCTTGTTCAAATCATCCTTCTGAGCTTTATTAAGGTTAGCAGCACTATTAATTTCATTCTGCTTTGCCTTCAGTGCACTGTCGATGGCTGACTTGGAATCATTCTTCTTGTCAGCCAAACTTGGAACATGAACACCATTGATAGCGTCAATACCATTAGCTTCAGCCTGGTTGACAGCATCATTGGTCGTTGCCTTAGCGATGTTGTCCTTAGCGGCCTTAGCGGCATCGGTAACTTGTTTATTCAAGGCATCCTTCTCATCCTGAGTCAGGTTAGCAGCACCATTGATTTCGTTCTGCTTGTTCTTTAAAGCATTATCAATAGCTTGGTTAGCAGCGTCCTTTGCTTCGTCAAGACTTGGTACTTGAACATTACTCAAGTTCTTCAAGCCGTCACTCTTGGCTTGATCAACGCCTGCATTAGTCGTGGCCTTATCAATGTTGGCATTAGCTGTGTCTGCAGCATCTTGTGCCTGCTTGTTCAAGGCATCCTTTTCAGGTTGAGTGAGGTTGTCAGCATTGTTAATTTCGTTCTGCTTGTTCTTCAGAGCGTCATTAATAGCCTGCTTAGCGGCAGTCTTAACTGTTGAGTCAGTTGGCACATTGATCTGATCAATGGAGTCAGTACCCTTCTTTTGGGCATCCTGAACTGCTTGATCACTCGTTGCCTTGTCGATAGCGCTCTTGGCATCGTCCGCTGCCTTATTAACTTGATCCTTCAGAGCATTCTTCTCTTCGTTGGTCAAGTTCTTGTTGGCATCAATGGCACTCTTCTTAGCATCTGCAGCCTTGTCAATGGCATTCTTAGCGGCAGTCTTAGCAGCTGAGTCAGTTGGCACATTGATCTTATCAATGGCGTCAATACCCTTCTTTTGAGCATCCTGAACACCTTGATCACTCGTTGCCTTGTCAATAGCACTCTTGGCATCGTCCGCTGCCTTATTAACTTGATCCTTCAGTGATTGCTTCTCTTCGTTGGTCAAGTTCTTGTTGGCATCGATGGCATCGTTCTTGGCATTTGCAGCCTTGTCAATGTCAGCCTTAGCGGCACTCTTAGCTGCCGAGTCAGTTGGCACATTGATCTGATCAATAGCGTCAGTACCCTTCTTCTGGGCATCCTGAACTGCTTGATCACTCGTTGCCTTGTCGATAGCGCTCTTAGCATTGTCCGCTGCCTTATTAACTTGATCCTTCAGTGATTGCTTCTCTTCGTTGGTCAAGTTCTTGTTGGCATCGATGACATCGTTCTTGGCATTTGCAGCCTTGTCAATGTCAGCCTTAGCGGCACTCTTAGCTGCCGAGTCAGTTGGCACATTGATCTGATCAATAGCGTCAGTACCCTTCTTCTGGGCATCCTGAACTGCTTGATCACTCGTTGCCTTGTCGATAGCGCTCTTAGCATTGTCCGCTGCCTTATTAACTTGATCCTTCAGTGATTGCTTCTCTTCGTTGGTCAAGTTCTTGTTGGCATCGATGGCATCGTTCTTGGCATTTGCTGCCTTGTCAATGTCAGCCTTAGCGGCGGTCTTAGCTGTTGAGTCAGCTGGAATACTGATCTTGTTAATGTTGGCAATACCAGTCGTCTTAGCTGCATCAACGCCATCATTAGTCTTAGCTGAGTTGATAGCTGCAACTGCATCGTCAGCAGCCTTATTAACATCATCGGTCAGCTTTTGGCTTTCATCGGTAGTCAGGTAAGTTGCCTTCTTAATGTCGGCAATCTTTGCGTACTGAGCAGCCTTGACCTCAGCGATCGCAGCACTTTGGCGAGAAGCTAAGGAAGGAACAGTAACGTTGTTAATAGCAGCAATCCCATTAGCTTCAGCGGTGTTGATTGCGTCATCGTTGGCAGCTGCATCGATAGCAGCATTAGCATCGTCAGCAGCCTTCTGAGCATCGTTGTTTAACTGATCTTGCTGTGCCTGAGACAGGTTAGTAGCAGCCTTAATCTCATTTTGCTTTGCAGCCAATGCATCGGCAATTGCCTGGTGAGCCTTAGTCTTTTGTTCAGCCAGTGTTGGAACATTGACATTGTTAATAGCAATGATCCCATCTGATTCAGCCTTGTCAACCGCATCATTAGTCGTGGCCGTGTTGATGTTGTCCTTGGCGTTAGTAGCAGCATCTTCAGCCTGCTTGTTCAGGTCAGCCTTTTCAGCATCACTCAAGTTAGTAGCATTTGAAATCTGTTGCTTCTTAGTAGCAAGGGTTGAATCAATTGCTGCAATAGCGGAGGATTGCTTGTCGGCTAAGCTTGGAATGTTGATGTCATCGATTGCTTTGATACCAGCATTTTGAGCGTCACTAACACCAGCGTTAGTAGTGGCCTTATTGATGTTGTCCTTAGCCGTCTTAGCAGCAGCTTGGGCTTGATCCTTCAGCGCTTGTTGCTCTTGCTTAGTCAAGTTAGTAGCTGCATCAATAGTTTTATTCTTAGCATCCAAAGCATTGTTAATAGCAGCGATAGCGGCTGACTTAGCAGTCGTAGCTGGTGCCTTGACATTGCTAATGGCAGTCTTCCCTGTATTTTCAGCATCAGTAACTGCAGCGTTAGTCTTGGCATTGTCGATTGCAGCCTTAGCAGCAGTTGCAGCATCGCTAGCCTGCTTCTTCAAACTGTTCTTTTCTTCATCAGTTAAGTTGTTTAAACCGTCGATATCTTCCTTCTTAGAATTTAATGCTTGTTGAATAGCCAGCTTAGCATCATTCTTAGCCTTATTCAGTTGAGCAATATTATTGTTGCCATCCAATCCATTGATGGCATCAGTAATCTTCTGAGCTGCGGAGTCAACTTGTGCCTGAGTTGCGTCTGGGTTGTTCAGAACCGTCTGACCATTGCTAATTGCTTGATCATATGCGTCCTTCTTGGCTTGACTTGCTGATGCGTAGTTTGGATCTGCCTTTTGTGCATCTGCCCCATTAACTGCATTTTGCAGGGCAGTCTTATCAGTGGCTTTACCCTTCAAATTGCTCTTGGCATCATTGATGGCCTTCAAAGCATTATCCAGAGCTTCCTTAGTTGGGTTGGCCTCATTCAATACAGTTTGTCCAGCTTTAATGGCATCATCATAAGCCTTCTGGGCTTTATCACTTGCATTGTAGTATCCGTGATCTGCGCGAACGTCTGGTGCGGCATCGACGGCTGTTTGTAGAGCTTTCTTGGAAGTCTGAGTAGCATTGCTGTTACCATCCAATCCGTTGATGGCGTCAGTAATGGCCTGAGTTGCGTTGTCAACTTCAGCTTGAGTTGCGTTCGGGTCGTTCAGAAGCGTCTGACCAGTGCTAATTGCTTGGTCATATGCGTCCTTCTTAGCTTGACTTGCTGATGTGTAATTTTGTTCTGCCTTTTGTGCATCTGCACCATTAACTGCATTTTGCAGGGCAGTCTTATCAGTGGCTTTACCTTTCAAGTTGTCCTTGGCGGTGTTAATAGCTGTTAGTGCGTTTGTAATGTCGGCCTGCTTTGGGTTAGCTTCGGACAAGATGTTCTGACCCTTAGTAATTGCACTGTCGTAAGCATCCTGGGCGTCCTTATCAGCATTGTAGTAGTCATGTTTTTGGCGCTCAGTTGGTGCAGCGTCAACTGCATCCTGCAATGCCTGCTTAGATGCATTGTAGTCACCATCAAGGCCAGTCTTGCTGTCCGTAATCCGCTGCAGAGCATTCTGGTAATCAGCAGTCGTAGAAGCAGGATTGGTTAGAACCTTATTACCGTTAACAATAGCACTATTGTATGCATCTTTAGTAGTCCGGCTAGCCTTAGTATATGCTTCAGTCTTCTTAACATTTGGTTCATCATTAACGGCGTTTTGCAGAGCCTGCTTAGCGATAGCGTTCAAGGCACTATTGATCTTATCCGTAGCAGTCTTTACATCATCGTTGGTAACGTATGGAATAGTGGAAGTGTTAACATTCTTTTCATCGCCGACCTTAGTCACTGCGGCATCGTAAGCAGCCTTCTTATTTTGTAAGTCCTGGGCTGCCTTAATGGCATCAGTGTAAGCCTTTTGTTGATCAGCTGTAGCACCCTTGAAGGCATCACTGTTTTTTTCGTCGCTGGCGCCCTTAACTAATGTGTCAAGGTCACCTGTAGAAGTTCTATCACCATTCAGTGCAGTATATGCATTCTTCAAATTAGCTAAAGCAGTGCTCATTGCACTCGTATCAGTGCCCTTCAATGCATCATTAGCAGCTGACAAAGCCTTCGTATATGCATCTCTATCTTCCTTGCTATCGTTGTAGAACTGGTGAGTCTTTTCAACATTGCTTTCTGTGTTGAGTTCATTCCGAAGATTGGTCTTAGCTTGATCTAAAGCAGTCGAATCTTCGGCAGCTTGTAATGTACTCAAAGCATTTTGGACTTGATTCTGAGTTACAAATGGCGTCTTGGTAGTGTCAACCTTAGTTGGATCTTCTGGTGTACCAGTTTGACTTAATGCGTCACTATATGCTTTGGCACTGTCCAGAATTGTTTGGGCATCTTTAATAGCTTGACCAAGAGTCGTCTTCGGGTTAGCAAGCTTGGAGTCTGCAAGAGCAGCAGCGTTGTCGGTACCTGCCTTGGTAAATTCACTTTGTAACGTCTTGGTATCAGTTGGTTGACCATTCAGATTAGTGACAGCCGTGTTAAGAGCAGTTACGGCTTTAGTGATTGCATCAGGGTCTGTTGAAGTCAGCAATCCATTAGCATTATTCAGTTGACTATCCAGTGCTGACTGGTTAGGAGTCTTATTCTCGGTGACAGGTGTGCTGTTATCGTTCAGGTATTGATAGCCGGCCTTTGCCTTGTTAGCTGCGTTTATAGCATCTTGCAGGTTTTGCCTTGCAGTTGCCAGCTTTTCGGCAGCTTTTGCATCAGCAACCGTAATGGTCTTAGTCTCAGAATCAACGTAGTTCCGAGTGGCCGTAATGTTGATCTTATCAGTGTCTTTCAAACTCAATGCGTTGCCATCGGAATCAACCAATGAAATGGTAAAGTTACCATCTTTATCAGTGACACCCTGGTAAGAAGTCGTCACAGTATGACCATTAGGGTTGTTCTTATCGACTACCCATTCAGAGCTCTTAGCATTTGTATCAGAACTTGCCTTAACTGAGTTTGTAACGCCATTGATGTCAACCTTGATGTAGTTGCCTTGATTGCCACTGTTCGAGGAAGCATTCCCGTGCAAAGTGTGAGTTTTACTGTCGTAGTAAACGTTGTTCAATACAACGTCTTCGCCAGCCAGGGTAAAGTAAACTGACTTAGCATTGGCATCATTGACAATGCCTTGAACAGCATTAACACCGTCTTTGTTAGGACCAGAAATAGTGTTAATCGTTGGCTTGCCATTGCTGCCATATGTCACGTTGATTTCGTGCATTGGTGCTGAGTCAGAACCATCACTCAGGTGAGTCTTGACACGAGTGAAGTCAATGGTCCCATTCTTAACAAATGATGCACTACCAGCATTGTTAGGAAGACTAATACTGAATTCTTGTGGTTGATCGGAAGTAAAGGTAGCACCTGTGCCCATGTTAATGGCAGTAACGTTTGTTCCATCACCACTAATCTTAAAGGTTGAGTGTGGATCCAATTTGACCGTGCTACCTGCACCGGCTGTGAATAGGTGGCCCTTGTAGCTGCCTAGATTAGTTGCGTTGAGAGCAAAAGTAGCATTCTTGCCAATTTCAACAGTGGCCTTGCCATTAATATAAACCGGGTCGTCCCAGCCAGCGCTTATCATATTTGGAGCATCAGTAGAGGTAATCGTTAAATTACCATTATCCGTAATGGTGGCACCTGACTCAATGTCAAAGGCACTTGAAAGGTGGTTATCGTTGGTGGACTTGTTAAGGTTAATTACCAGGTTGGCATTCGGGTCAATGGTGAGGTTCATCTTACCCTTAGAGGCGATGGCACGACTAATACCGTAAGCAGCGAAGCCATTCAAATTTTCCGGTGCGGTAACGGTGTGTGGCTCAAGGGTAACGTTAGCGCCATTAGCAACATCAATGTCAACTGAGCCACCTGCATCAACTTCAATTACGTGACTGTTTTCAGCAATCAAGTTAACGTTGCTGCCAGCCGCAAAGTTTACCTTGTTAACCCCACTGGTAAACTGAAGGACTTGTTGGTTACCGCCTTGAACCGAGTATGAATTATCTTTTAAGGTTTTTGGATCTTTGAAGGTGTATGAATTATGTAGCGACTTAACAGTGACATTGCCATTGAAGTTAACGGTAGTACCAGTAGTGCTAGTCCCGTTGTTAGTAAACACCATCTGGGAGCCAGTGTAAGTCATGTTGTCGAAATTATAGGTTCTGGCATTGTTAATTGGGCCAAAGTAGCTAGTTCCGTAAACATCAACGTTCTTAAAGGTTATGGCATTATCGTTGCTGCCACTGCCGTAAGAGGCAGTGTACCCATTAAAGTTCACTGCGTAACGCTTGCCAGCAGCAGATTCAATAGTGATGTTGCGCTTGTGGGCGATGTTAAAGGCAGTTTGTCCTGGCCAGCTACTGTATGAGCTATTAATATCTTTCCCAATGATAATGTCAGTAGCAGTTCCCTTTTCAATAGCATTTCTTAGGCTGTCCCAGTCAGTAACAGTAACAGCCTCTTGACTATTCGTCGGTTCTTCTACCAGTGATGTTGCCAATGTATTTGCTGACACTGCACTGTTCTTCTTCACATTCGAAAGATTCAGCGTCTCAGTATCACTTGTCTTAGCGTCCTTAGTTACCTCAGTGCCTTTGTTTGCTGAGTCCAAAACAGTCTTGTTAGTGCCTGAAGCCTTAGCACCAGTAAACGTCTTTGCCTGATCATCATTCTTAACTGATTGTGATTTGACCTCACTCGTAGTAGACTTTTCCGTCTTGCTGCTCTGCTTTGTAGTTTGGGCAGATGAATTCTTAATATCACTAGAAGCAGACTGTGCTGCACTGTTAGTGCTTTGCTTCATACTTTGAGCTGATGAATTCTTAGCATCATTCGAAGCAGACTGCGCTGCACTGCTGCCTTGCTTCGTAGCTTGCGCGGAAGAAGCCTGAGTCTCAGTTGCACTAGCATCCGATGCAGCTGAGGAACTAGAAGCAGTAAGGGTTACATGATTCTGGCTAGTCAGCTTTTGTGAACCAGTTTCAGAACCAGTTTGAACCCCCCCCATTTTGGGCAGGAGCGGTCGTATCAGCATGTGCGACCAGCTGGCCACCGCCGTAAAGGCTGAAGGCCACACCGACCAGCACAGATGCCACGCCGACGTTAAACTTGCGCAGAGCAAAACGCTGGTGAACATTCCGCCGATTCTTCTCCTGAATCAACTTCTTATTATTTTTTGAAACCATCAATATACCCCCAAATCTTGTCAGGCACCATCTGTGCCCAAAACTAGATAAATAACCAGAGTAAAAGTATGACCATTGTGTAAAAAAATTCACACTTTCGTCAAAATTCACTTACAAGTGCAATTATATCTTGAAACAAATTTTTAAACAACCAAATTATCGCTAATACTTTTATTTACGTAAAATATTCTAATAATTATTTAATAGTAGAGATTTATTTCTCTTTTTCAATGATCAATTGAAAGATCAAAAAACATGTCTAATGACATCGAAAGGCTTACTGACTGCTTCACTTCTGTGAGATAGCATTTCGAATTTCAAAAAATTTTCAAAAAAATAAGGATAAAAAACAACTTTTCTCGTATCTGCTGATAAATAGAAATAATTTCAGTAATATCAAATGACATTTGTCTTTAAATATTGATCAAACAGGAAATTCAGCACAAAAACAGGCCCCAGTGTTCAGCAACTCGAACACTGGGGCCTTATTTCTACTCTATAAAAAGATGGATCATCTCTGATCCATCCCCATTAATTTTGTTTACCTTTCTTCTTTGGCTCATCCACAATCGGCAAGGTCACCCGGAAGAGTGAACCATAACCGAGCGAACTCTCCAGACTAATCGTGCCATGATAGCCTTCGACCAGTCGTTTAGCAATCGCCAAGCCCAGACCATTGCCGCCTTTCTTCCGGCTCCGCGCCTTATCGACCCGGTAGAAGCGGTCAAAGACCCGCTTGGCATCCTCAGGGCCGATTCCCTCGCCGAAGTCCTGCACACCAATCTCGACTGAATTGAGGTTACGTGACAGGGTGATGTGGATTTCCTTGCGCTTGGTCGAGTACTTAACAGCGTTGTCACACAAGATAATCAGGATCTGCTCAAGGTGGTCATGGTAAACCGGCACCTTAATCTTATTCTTGAGGTCGTTATCCAGCATAAACATGAAGTCCGGATGAACCATCTTGTAGTCATTGTAAACGTGGGTGACCACGTCGTTGACGACACATTCAGAGCCCTTGAATTGAACCTCGACTTCCTCAGCCCGGCTCAGATCCAACATCTCCTGCACCAGACTATTCATCCGGCTCGTTTCTTGCAGGACCGCCTTAATTGACGAATCCAGCAGCTTTGGATCCTTCTTGCCCCAACGATCCAGCATCTCGACGTGGCCCTGAATAATCGTAATCGGCGTCCGCAATTCGTGCGAAACGTCGGAGACAAACTGTCCCTGCTGTTCAATGTAACGCTGCATCTGGTCCAGCATTTCGTTGACCATCTGGCCCAACTCGGAAAGCTCATCGTGACGGTGCATCTCGGGAACCCGAATGTTTTTAACCGGGTCATTGCGGACCGCGACGACAGTGTCGTGAATGTCATTCAACGGCCGCAGCAAGATATATGACAGGAAGTAACCCATCAGACCAGTGACGATAATTACCAAGATCATCAGCAAACCGCAGACCAAGTGAATCCGCTGAACATGCTGGTAATAGGAAGTCAGGTGGTTTTCCACCTGCAGGTAGCCCAGCGTCTGTCCCGTCTGCTTACTCCGCAGGCGCTGATAACCAACATAAATCTTATGGAACTTACCGCGCGTCTGCTGGATAGACCGACCACTCTGCCGTTTCAGCCCTGCCTGGGTCTTGCCAGTCGCAAAGACCGGCCGACCCTGGCGATCATAAACCTTAATCGTCAGGTTGGAATTAGCTAGGCTCTGCACCATCGAGTGGTGGTAGTAAGATCCATCTTTATCGTGAGAATCCGGCTTCTCATAGAGTGACTGGCCGACCTGACGGCTAGTAAATTGACTTTCGTTTTGAAATGAATCATCGATGTGCCTTGCCACAGTGGTCATACTCGTTTGCAGAGAATGACGCTCCTGCCGCAATAAATCTGTTGTAAACGCCGAAACAAGGGTCAGGGCCAAGACCAAGAAGATGATCATTGAACCGATGGCAGTGCCGAAAGCCCACTTGACCCTCAATGACACAAAGCGATTCCCTTTTTTCATTGGACGTTTACCCATCAAATTTCACCTTCAAATTAGGAACGAATGACGTAGCCAGTACCCCGCACGGTCTGAATGTAGCTCTTTTCACCTGGACGATCAATCTTGTTCCGCAGGTAACGGATGTAGACGTCGACCACGTTGGTTTCCACATCGGAGTCGTATCCCCAAACTTTGCTCAAGAGGTCCTTACGAGACATCACGACGTTGATGTGTTCCATCAAGATCAAAAGCAATTCGTATTCGCGCTTGGTCAAGTTGATAACTTCATCCCCACGCCGCACCACGCGGTTTTCTTTTTCGATCGTCAGATCCTTGTAAGTAACCGTGGTCTGATGCGATTCGTTGTTACCATCCTCAATATTGATCCGCCGCAGCAGTGCCCGCACACGAGCCAGCAACTCTTCGATGGCAAACGGCTTGACGATGTAATCATCAGCCCCGTGATCCAGTCCAGAAACCCGGTCGATGACGGAATCCCGCGCCGTCATGATGATGATCGGGGTGTCCTTTAATTCACGCACCCGGCGAGCAACTTCGATCCCGTTGAGTTCTGGCAGCATCAGATCCAGCAAAATGACATCAAAGTCCTGATTCAGTGCAGCATCCAACCCAGCGCGACCATCAAGCTCAACGTCAGTTTCGTACCCTTCGTGTTTTAATTCCAGCTCCACAAAGCGTGCCAGATTCTCTTCGTCTTCGATAATTAAAATCCGACTCATTTTTAAACTCCCTCTATTAAACTCGGCAACCCATCAGGCACCGTAACACTTTCTAATTTTAGCATAGTTTAGCGACCTGCTTGGCAAAGATCATTAAAAAAATTCTATGATTTTGCTCAGATCAATCGACTTTATTATATCCTTTTTATCAGAAAACTCACGCCATAAACACAACAACGCGGGCTCCGGCATTGGCCGCGTCCGCGCTAGTTTCAATTTCAATCATTCTCTACCAATTCAACTGCCAACGGCTCTGGTTGTCAGCATCATAACTCGGCGTAAAGAACTGGGCATGGATGACGTCATGGTAGCAGTGCCGCGAAATCAACATGTAGTTCCACTGGTTAGCAGCTGGACCGTGGGTGTTGTTCCCACCAGAATACAGGCCGTTTTGCTCTGCCGCAATGATGTCGCCGTTAGCCAAAACGTGAATGACCACGAAGGTGTGACCGTAGGGATTGGTACCCAGCGGTTCGGGGTGATCGTGACCAGTACCGGCGATAGCACCGGCATGCGGTACAGAACTAACGTGACCACCAACGGCGTGTGCCCAATCTTCAGCTGCATCGCCGCCCATGGCAACTTTGACCTGTGGCAGGCGTTGCTGACTGCCCTTTTGCGACCACAAAGCGTAGAAGTAGCTGGAAGCAAAGCCCACACACTGATCGGCTGCTACTCCGCGACCGTTAAACCAGCCTGCCGGGTCTTGGTAAGCTAAGCCAGCAGTCCGTGGAGTGTGCAAGTACGGTTTGATATCTTCTGGTTCTTCACCGAGGTACCAGCGCTCCACACCGCCATTATTGGTGTCCGGGTTCTCAGCCACTTGTCCCGTTCCGTCCGGGCGCAAGCCACCATTAGTGCTCGGGGTAAAGAAATCTGTGCTGGCACTGACTGGCAAAACTGTTTTATTACCCGATTGCTGGCTGCTAGTGTCGGAACTAGAACTTGAACTACTGCTGTCGTCTGAACTGCTCTTGCTGCTCAGCGAAGAAAGACTGTTAGCAGCCGACATTGACTTTGGAATCGCCAATTTTGTAATCATTTTAATTGGCTGATGTGTATGATGTTGCATCGCAGCAGCGGTGTGCAGAGGCAATAAAGCCAAAGCTGCAGCCGCTGTGACAATGCTCATTTTTCCGATAATTTTGCGAGATATACTATGCCCTGACAAGGCAACTTCCTCCAAGATTATTATTTTCCCAGAGTCCAATATAGCAAAACCAGCGCAGCCGTAGTGAAAAGCAATCGTTTTGTAAAGGATTGACAACTTGTTTGTAACATTAGACAAAAGAAAAGCCCCGAAGAACCGGTTTCTTCGGAGCTTTTCTGTTTATTTAGTCATTAGTTGTTAGTCTTAACAACTTGTTTGCCATCGTAGTAACCGCAGTTAGGGCAAACCATGTGTGACTTGCGGAGTTCACCGCAGTTTGGGCAAGGTGCCAAGCCAGGAATCGTCAACTTAATGTGACCCCGACGAGTACGCTTACGCATCTTAGACTTCTTACGTGCTGGAACAGCCATGGAAGACACCTCCTTATAAAATAATCATCCACAAAGGTTTTTAACCGCCGGCTAATGCTTTTCATCCTGATCAGGAAATAATTTTTTCAACTTCGCCAGACGTGGATCAACTTGTTTAGCGTTGCGCTTCTGATGCTCTTCGTCGCTGATAACCGCCCAGCCTTTACCGTGCGGCATCACGTTGTTCTTCTTTTCTTCGTCTGTCAACACTCGTGACGGAATCTGTTCGAAGATATTTTCGACGAGAGCATTATCTAAATCAATTGAGGATTCATCTGGATCTACCGTGAAGACAACCTCATCCGCGTCGTAACGATCACGGTGGGCCTCATCCCCAATGTAGGTTTCGGTGAAATCAAAATCGAGCGGCAATTCGACCGGAGCCAGTGAACGACTCGACGGCACCGTAATCGTCGTCTTGACATTGACGGAAATAGTGGCGTCGCCCCGATCGTAGGTCAGGTAACCATCAACCTTAACCGGCTGGGCACCTAAAACCTGCTGCGGAAAACGCGCGCTGAATACCGAATCCAATTGAAAAGTCTTGGTGATATGAAGCGGTTGGTCAGCATACTGCTTTGCCTCTTGTAAAGACCATTTCATTGCCAAAACCTCCTAATGCAACATTTTGAATTATACTAGGTCACTTATTAGTTGTCAATGTTTATTCCTTGACAGCTATTCTGATTGGCCCGTGCTTCAGATCCTGCTCAACCCCGTTGAACATCTGATACAGTTTACCAGCCCGGTAATCGAGTTGCAAGATCTGGTCACGGACATTCTGGTTGACGTTGGTGATTAAAGTCAAAGGTACCGCCCTTTTAATCTGGTGCAGGTAGCGTTGGCCCCGTTCATTGAAACCGAGGATGTGCAGATATGGATGTGCCATCTTAGCTTGGACCTGGTCCACGGTCATCTCTAGCAGAGTGTAAAGATATGCCCGCAGTAAGCGCGCGTAAGTGTAGCGCTTGGACTTGACCGCCCGGTTGAAGTCAGCGAAAGTCAAGTTGCGACTAGCCGCGTCCTTCATCCGGTATTCTAGCCCCTCCGCCACTTCGTAATACTGGCCGAGCAGATCAACTGGAGCTTGGATCAGATGATTACGTAATAATGGGTAGAGATCATCCCATGTTGGCACGTGTTTGACTTGTCCCAACGCCGTCGCAGTTGATGCCGGCACGGCTCCATCAATTGTTTGCCCCTGCTCAACGGCATTGCGGATCGCCGTTGCACTGGCGAGGTGACCATCGAGCTGCGAATCATGGTAGTCGCTGCCGACACGCTGGATGGGGTGAAGCTGCAGATCCAGATGTTGCTGCTGACGTGCCTTTTCGTAAGAAAAAGCCAGGATATCGTTGGGCTCCGTCAACTGGTGGCCCGTCAATTGCTGCAGTTCCATGTTAAATTGCGTCGCGTAAGTGGCATTGTAGCGATGAAATTCAGTGCTGGAAAATTGCCGCTCCGCCTGCACGAGCGTAGTAAAATCCCAGTCCGGATGCTCAGCGCCATAGACGACGTCATTAACTTGCAAAGCCGCCAGCAAGTGCAATGCCCCGGCCGCAAAGATGTGGGCGGGCTGGACTGCGTAAAAGATTGGCAGTTCCACCACCAGGTCAACCCCGTTTTGCAAGGCTAGCTTGGCTCGGTCCCACTTATCGAGAATCATCGGCTCCCCACGCTGGCTAAAGTCACCACTCATCACCACAACTACCACATTGTCGCCAGTCAATCGTTTGGCCTGCGTCAGGTGATAGCGGTGGCCATTGTGAAAAGGATTGTATTCTGCTACTAAACCAACTGCTTTGATTGCACTCACCTACTTGTGACATTCAAAGAAATAACGACGCGTCTTCTCATCAGGCTGGGCATTACCAAAATCAGCAGTGGCTAGGACATCGGTGAAACCAGCGTTTGCTAAAGCCTGTTGCCACCAGTCGATGGAATAAGCCCGCTCAAAATGGGTTTCACCAAAGCGCTGGTAAGAACCATCGTCTTGTCGCTGAAAGATCGCCAAGTCATGGATCACCCCGTGCTCGACATCATCATTGGCGTAACTGGACCACATAAAGGCATACTGCTGATCATCATCTTCATAATTGTACATGTAGCCAGGATAAATGACGTCAGTCTGGTAAGGCGTGATCGCATCAAACAAAAACACTCCGCCATCTTTCAGGTGCGCATACACTTGTTCGAGCGTCTGCTGAACGTCCTCAGGAGCCGGCAAGTAATTGAGAGAATCCGCAAATGACGTGATCGCGTCATAGGACGGCAAACCATCAAGCTTGCGCATATCCGCGGCAATCAGCTGCACATTAACACCAGCCTCCGCCGCGTGTTCACTCGCCAGACTCAGCATTTCTTCTGATTGGTCCAGGTCGGTCATTGCCATCCCCCGCCGGGCTAACAATACACTTAAACGGCCCGCACCACCCGCTAAATCGAGCACTGCTGGCCGTTTAGTTTTGATTCGTTCATCCGCATAGTCTGCCCAGCGCTCATACTGTGAACCGTCGAAAAGGTCATCGTATACCTGGGCAAAGCTCGAATAGATTGCCATTAGTCTTTAACCCATTGGCTGATGTCAACATCTGGAGCTTCGGACCATAACTTTTCCAGGTTGTAGAAATGCCGCGTCTCTTCACGGAAGACGTGGACAACAACATCGCCGAGGTCGATCAGAACCCACTGGGCGTTGTTTTTGCCCTCAACACTGCCGATTTCGACGCCGTTTTCGTGGGCCGCTTCGACAATGGCGTTAGCGATCGCCTGCACCTGACGGTTGGAGCCACCAGTCATGATCACAAAGTAGTCGGCCATCGGGCTAATTTGATCTACCTTTAAAGCTACAATATCGGAAGCCCGGCGACCATCAGCCGCCTTGACTACCATTTTTAATAAGTCTTTACTATTATCCATTAATTTCTCCTTCGTATTTCGGTACCCAGGCGTTATAGGTTAGAATCGTTGCCGGGTAAATTGGTGAACCATGATCGAGCAGATACTGGAGCGTGCTCTTAGTTTGGTAAGCAACACCCAAAGCTAATGACTTCTTTGTCAGTTCCCGCGCCAGGTCAACACCCGGAAAAGCGCGTGCCGGTTCAATGTAATCAGCCATGTAGATAACCTGTTCGAGCTTGGACATGGTCGCAGCACCGGTCGTGTGGTGACGAATGGCATTCAAAATATCTTCGTCCCAAACACCCAATTCGTGCTTGACCATCTCAGCGCCGACGAGGCCGTGCCAGATGGGATTCCCCCAGTTCTTTAAATCGGGGTCTAAGCCGTCACGGTCGATCTCCTTGATGAAGTCCTTATCCGAACGTTGCTTAGCATAGTCATGGCAAAGGCCGGCGATGCTAGCTTTTTCTAAGTCAACGTCATTGGCCTGTGCTAAGTCCAGAGCTGTCTGCTCCACACGCAATACGTGCTTGAAACGTGGCGTGTCTAGCGCTTCTTTCAGGCGGTCGACGAGCTCATCGCGCGTCAGCGGCGTCAACTTCTCAGTATAGTGATCAATGCTTGTCATAGTACAAATGATGCTCCTCAATGTAATCTTGAACAGCTGACGGAACCATATAACGGATTGGGCGTCCATTGGCAACACGTTTGCGAATATCAGTTGAGCTGAAATCAACCTGTGGCACATCCACCCAGATCACGGGGTACTTGCTGAAATTATCAGCCTTCGGACGACGCACCCCAACGAACTGAACCATCTTTGCCAACTCGTCAATCTTATGCCACTTTGGTAGGTAGTCGACCATGTCGCCACCGATGATAAAGTAGTAATCGGTGTCCGGATGCTTCTTTTTGAGACGTTTCATCGTGTCGTAGGTATAACTTACGCCTTGACGGTTGATTTCATCCATTTCCAAACCAAAAAATGAATTGTCCGCAATCGCTAATTTAATCATCGCAACCCGGTCCCGCGCATCGATAGCGTCCTTATGGTCAACGTGCGGCGGTTGGTAATCAGGCATAAATAGGACCCGATCTAGGCAGAGTGCTTTCCCCGCCTGGTCGGCCACTAAGAGATGGGCATTGTGAATCGGATTAAAAGTCCCACCATAAATTCCAACACGCTTGCGGGGACTAAAGCGCACCTGTTGGGGTTTGGCCTGCGGGATCACGCGTGTTGCTGTTTGAGCTTTCTTCTGCACAATGGTTCTTCCTTTACTCTAAATTTTGGCAACTTTGAGCGAGATGTCGCGTTGCTTTTCGTGATCAGACTGCTTAAAGAGGACCAGGGTCTTGCCAATCGTTTGGACCACTTGGATATCAGTGTGGCTTTCAATGAAGTCTTTAAGTTCAGCCGTCGTCACATCAGTGTTCTGCTGTAAGCTGACCTTGATCAACTCACGACGATTAAGAGCACCGTCCAATTGATCTAGCCAAGCATCAGTCAAACCATTTTTGCCAACACTAAACAGTGGCGTTAAGTGGTTTGCCTGTGCCCGTAAGAAACGTTTTTGTTTACCACGTAATTCCATTCTTATCCCTCAAATCATTGCTTTCCGTAATAACACTGCGACACCCTTAGGCGCCCAGCCGACAACGCTGGAATGAGCGGGAACGGTAACCCAGCCCAAGCCTTCGATTACTAAGTCGCTCTTTTCTTCCACCGCAAATTCATGGCGCTCCAAAGCAGGCATGGATTGTAACTCCTTCTTGCTCGGTGGCGTCAGCAATTCGCCCGCGTGCTTTTCGTAAAAGGCATCTGCATTGGCCAACTTAGTCCGGTGAATCATCAAATTGTTATCAAAATATGCTTCAAATCCCTCACGTTGACCGGACACGTAGTCGAAACGCGCGATGGCGCCGAAGAATAGTGTCTGTCCCGCGTTCAGTTGGTAGGTTCGCGGCTTAATCTCCCGTTGGGGAGCAACCAGCTTCAGGTACTTTGCCGGCAAGATGTGTGCCATCTGTTCTTCGTGCACGATTCCTGGTGTGTCGACCAGCTTGTGGCCGTCATCCAGCGGAATTTCAATTTTATCCAGCGTCGTTCCAGGGAAACGCGACGTCGTGATCAGGTCTTTGACCCCGCTGCGTTGCGAGATAATAGCGTTGATCAAAGTGGACTTACCGACGTTGGTAACGCCGACGACGTAAACGTCCTTACCCTTGCGATAATGATCAATTTTAGCCAGCAAGCGGTCAATTTGATGACGCTTCTTGCCAGAGACCAATACCGTGTCGAGGGGACGTAAGCCAGCAGCGTTAGCCTGCTGACGGACCCAATCGGTCAGTTTAGAACGGCGCAGAGAGTGTGGCAAGAGGTCTTCCTTGTTGCCAACCAGCAAGACTGGGTTGTCACCGACAAAACGGTGCAGTCCCGGAATCAGGCTGCCACTGACGTCAAAGACGTCGACGACGTAGACGATCAAAGCATCTTTCTGGCCGATTTGATTAAGCAGACGCAAGAAATCATCATCCGTCAGCGAAACTGGTGCGATTTCGTTATAGTGCCGCAAACGGAAACAACGTTGACAATAGAGTTCATGGCTCTTCAAACCGCGTTCTAACGCTGACTTGGGAGTGTAACCGACACCCTTGGGATCAGTGGTTTGAATAACGGCGCCACAACCGATACAACGTAATTCTTCATCTGATGATTCAGTCATTGATGCCCTCCTGCCATTTCATTTCATCTGGATATTGCCGTTTCAGCTGCTTCATCACCCGGCGTTCAAAAAAGCGGTTGATCTGAGTATCCCACTTATCACTATCGATCAGCGGTTGGACCAAAGCGCTGCGCACCCCAGCCCTGTTAGCGGCACAGACGTCCGTCATTAACTGATCGCCAACCATTAAAACTTCACTTTTTTTCAGACCAAGCTTGCGCCGGGCACGGTTGATCCCAAAGCTCAGTGGTTTTAGTGCTCGCGACATGAATGGCAAATGCAAGTTACGCACTGCCCGGGCAACCCGTTTGGCATTATTGTTGGAGATCACAATCAACGGAATACCAGCTTGGTGCAGCGAATCCATCCATTCTCGCATTTCAGGGGTGCCATTGGGATCGTTCCAAGCCGTCAACGTGTTATCAAGATCGCTGAAGACTGCCCGAATCCCCGCTTTTTTCAGCGCGGCCGGTGAAATAGCATAAGCTGTTTTGACCATCCAGGTTGGTTTAAACGTTTCAAACATTTTGTGCCCCTTTACCTCTCGTAGGATTGTTATACATAGCTAATTATAGTTAAAAAGACCCTATTATTTCAAATTTTTAGTATACAAAAGCGGGGCTCGACAACTAAGAGTGCCACGCCCCGCTGAAATTAATTATTGATTAGTTTAATGCCTTTTTTGCTTCGTCAGCAACTGCCTTAAAGGCGTCAGCATCGTTAACAGCTAAGTCAGCCAACATCTTACGGTTGATGTCGATCTTAGCCAGCTTAAGGCCGTGCATCAACTTGCTGTAGCTCAGACCATTGATCCGGGCAGCGGCGTTGATCCGGGCAATCCAGAGTTCACGGAACTTACGCTTGTTGACTTTCCGGTCACGGAAAGCGTAAGTGTAACTCTTCATCACTTGGTCTTTAGCCGTCTTAAAGAGCGTGCCCTTTGAACCACGGTAGCCCTTTGCTAACTTCATAATCCGCTTGCGCCGTGCGCGCGTAACAGTTCCACCTTTAACTCGCATATTGTGGTATCCTCCTCTTTATTTCATCCGATCCGTCGATTAGTTGAACGGAAGCATCTTCTTGTAACGCTTTACGTTGGTGTGGTCCATCATGCTGGTACCACGAAGTTGACGACGTTGCTTCTTAGTCTTGCCGTGGAAACGGTGACTAGTGAAAGCATTGCCACTCTTGAAACCACCCTTAGCGGTCTTCTTGAAACGCTTTGCAGCAGCGCGATTAGTTTTCATCTTTGGCATAAGAAAAACCCCTACCTTTTGTAATTATTTGTTGTCCTTATCAGTCTTTGGAGCTAATGTCAGGAACATGCTCCGTCCTTCCATCTTTGGCCGTTGCTCAACTTCGGCAACATCCTTGGTTGCTTGAGCCATTCTTTCAATCATGTCACGACCAATATCCTTGTGCGTGATAGCACGGCCACGGAAGCGGATCGAAACCCGAACCTTATCACCTTTACTGATAAACTTCTGTACACGCTTCAACTTAACATTGAAATCATTTGTATCAATGGTTGGGCTTAAACGGATTTCTTTAACAGCAACCGTCTTTTGCCGCTTGCGGGATTCACGCGCTTTCTTTTGCATTTCGAAGCGGTACTTCCCGTAATCCATAATCCGTGCAACCGCTGGCCGCGCCTTTGGGGCAACCAGTACTAAGTCTAATCCAGCATCTTCAGCCATCCGCAGTGCTTCCCGCTTGGACTTAATGCCCAGCTGTTCACCGTCCTGGCCAATTAACCGTACTTCACGTGCGCGAATGCCGTCATTGACAATCATTCCTTGAGCTATAGCAACACACCTCCAATTTCTTGCGAAAGAACCAGCAAAAAAGCGGGATGCAACGCACCCCGCCATTCAGCACTACCATCCCTGGTACTGCCTTATTTCATCTCGTTTGCCCGGCCACTCTAGTAACCAAGGCGAGAAGCGGGTGCTTCTGCTTTTTCTTTCAACGTTTACTAGAATAACCAAAGTCACGACGAATGTCAAGTCATATTTGCTTAGTGTTTTTGCCGCAAATTTTGTCCCATCATCGGCATTTCTTTAGATAAGAACTGAATCCGTTCCATAATCCGTTTAGCCTTCAACGGTTCCTGGTTACCCTGCGCGTCGACAGCCAGGTGCTCTTCTTCCAGTTCCTTCATATCGAAGTTGGAAGAGAAGAAGGTCGGTAGTTCCTGTTGCATCCGGTATTCTAAGATGACGCCGAGGACGTCGTCACGGATCCACGCAGACATAGCATCTGCGCCGATATCATCGATCATCAAAACCGGTGCCGCCTTCACCGTGTTCAGCAAATCCTCGGTCGTGTTATTTTTGATCGAGTTCTTCATCTGGACGGCAAAACTTGGGAAGTGCAGCATCGTCACTTGATCCCCCTGCAGGGCTAACTGGTTAGCAATCGCTCCTAAGAGGAAGGTCTTGCCGACACCGAAACTGCCATAGAGATAGAGTCCAGGTACAAATTTGCCGTTTGGCTTGTAGTCCTGGGTAAATTTGATTGCCGCATTAAAAGCCGCCTGCCGACTAGCCGACTGGTGCTCTTCATCCATATAGAAGTCATCGAAACTGGCCTCACGGATAAAACGCGGCATATTCAGCAAAGTGACACGGTTGCGCAGTGCCGCCTGTTGTTGTTGTTCTTTCAGCTTGGCAGTCGGAACATAGACGACATCGATCTGCCGATAGCCCATTTGCAGCTGGGCACTGTAACCAGGGGCTACCGTCGTCTTACCCTTAGCCGACCGCTGCTTTTCGTCATAGAACTCGAAGAGTTTCGACATGCTGCGTTGGATGATTCCTTGGTCCAGCTCTCCCTGGTGTTGGTGGAGAAACGACTGCACATCGGGGTCAGCCATCACAGTCTTCACTTTTTGCTGGTACTCCGCAGCGTGGCTAGCAAATAAGCTCTTCATGCCGGCACCTACTGATTTCATGGGCTACACCTCCTTCATGACTTTTTTTGTTGACGATGTAATGAAGCCAACAGCTTCTTTGATTCTGCCACTTGGGCATTCGTGGCTTTGTGATGCTGTTTCTTACCAGAATCCTTAGCCCAATCCGGCAACGTTTCCTTAACCTGTCCACGGTTGCTACGACGTTGCCGCTTAGTCCGCGTTACTTGGGTCTTAGTCTGGTGTTGACCAATCTCACGTAAGGCCGCCGCTGCTGACGTGATTTGCGCCCGCTGCCAGCTGTTGGCGATCGTATCAACCAGGTTTTTCCGCAAGGTCGGTAAATTTTGGTTGATGATGACATAATAACTCAAAATATTGATGACGTCTGTCTTCATCCCCATTTGGACCAAGTTGGAAATGATGTATTTTTCGTTGCTGGTGACAAAGCCCCCGCCAGTCTGTTTTTTCAGAGTGGCTAGGAACTGCAATGGAGCTAACTTCTGGGCCACGGCCACCAGTTGCTGCTCTTGAGCACCCAATTGAGCATCAGCGTCCGCGTGCTGAGATTCAGTCTTGGTTTGCTGACCAGATTCTCGCTGCTGTCCTTGTGGTTGCTGATACGATGCGGCCACGGCCATCTGGAAGCTACGCGGCTGGAAGCGATTTTTAACACCCCAGTCGATTGCCTGAAGGACCAATTTGCGAAGGGCCACTTCATCTAGCCCGTACATCAAATGAGTAGTGGTGATTAACTGACGATATTTTTGTAAATCATCACTAGCAACGCCATCCTGTTTCAGTTGCTGCGACAAGGCCCCATAATCAAAACCATCCTGCGGTGTTTGGACAATCCGTTTTTGATCACTAGTTTTGAGTGAATCCTTAGCATCCTTGAGGATCTGTTCATCGCGACCCAATTCTGCCTGATCCGGTTTAAAAACGTCAAAAAAGGCATGCGTCTGCTCATTTAGCTTGTCCACGTCATACTGGTATTGCCCGGCCTTGTCGACCAGTTCCTCGAACTGCTCATTGCCGACGTTCTGCAACAAAAGCGTGCTCAAGAGATCGTCAAAAAGCAACTGCCGGGGAGTCAGCTGGGCTTGTAGCTGGTAGACAAAAAAAGGCTCCCCATCTGCTGTCCCAGAAAAAGTGCGCAGCAATTCTAAAGCCTCTAGTTGGTTGCGTGCCACCGTTAAGTCGTTAACACCAACGTTGAGTAAGGTTAACAAACGGGAATGGTGGTTCAGCTGATCCAATGTCGGGTGGCTTACTAGTTCGGAACGTAACACCTGAATAAGTGCGAAGGCAACCGGACTCATCAGCGGCTGATAGTAGTCAGTCAACTCCTGATTATTTAACTGTGAAAAAGCAGCAGTTGTCGTTACAAGATAGCCACTGTTGGGGCTGATTGCTTCCGTCAACTTTAGTTCACCCTATTTCTTTTTGGTCTTTTCAGAATCCGACTTATTCTGTTTAATCATCGTCTCCAGTTCGTTCATAAAGGCCCCGACATCCTTAAACTGCCGGTAAACGCTAGCAAAACGAATATAAGAAATTTCGTCCACGTCTTTTAACTCGTCCATCACGTATTGGCCAATCACGGCACTAGAAACCTCGTTTTCACCCAGACTACGAACCTTGTTTTCGACGTCATTAGCAATCTTAGTCAGTTGGTCGATGCTAACCGGCCGCTTTTCAGCAGAGCGCACGAGACCATTTAAAATCTTCTTGCGATCGAATTGCTGACGCGTTCCGTTCTTCTTCACAACGAGCAGTGGCGTTTCTTCGTAACGCTCAAAAGTGGTAAAACGCGTCCCGCAGTGCGGACACTCCCGCCGCCGTCGAATAAAGGTTCCGTCATCGCTAGGACGAGAATCAATCACCCGTGAACCATCTTGATGACAATGAGGACAAATCATGGTGAACCCCCCTTGTTTCTTATAATATTTGTTTTAACTATACCATATTCAGATGGTCGATCAACCAGGCCGCCTGCTGGCGCGTAAACTGGCGGTCACCACTGTTATCGATCACCCAGTTAGCCAGTTCCCGTTTCTTTGCTAAAGACATTTGACTCGCGATGCGCTGTTGAGCCTGTTCTTGGCTGAGACTGTCACGGGCGATGAGCCGCTGCAACTGGGTCGTTGGGTCAACGCTAACGACCACGATTTGGTCGCAGTCACCCTGATATCCCTGTTCAAAGAGGGTCGGAGCATCCAGAATGACGTGCGAGCGTCCTTCCCGCTGAGCATCGGCAAAGTTTTGGTTAATGGACTGGCGGATCAAGGGCTGCATGATCTCGTTGAGGGTAGCCAATTGACGCGGCCGGGCAAAGACCAATTGTCCCAAAGCGCGACGGTTCAATGAGCCATCTGGCAATAAGACGTCATTGCCAAAAGCACCGGTAATCTGGGGAATGGCCTTCCCGTCTGCCGCCGTCAACTGATGTGCTACTTTATCGGCATCGACAATCCGCCAGCCAGCATCCCCAAACTGCCGGCTGACGGTCGACTTGCCACTGGCGATGCCGCCAGTTAAACCGATCACTTTCATAACAGGGCCTCACTTATCTTCAGGCAATACTTGGTCATCCGGCATCGGTTGGCAATGCGGGCAAAAAGTCGTGCCCCGCTCGGCTACCTTGATCTTTACCATCTTGGTACCGCACCGCGGACACTTTTCGCCAGAACGGCCATAAGCTTCGAGGTGGTCTTGAAAACCACCAGCATCACCGAGAGCATTTTTAAAAGTGTGCACCGTCGTCCCCTTGTACTTAGTAGCCGTTGCGATTTCTTTAATTATGTTGTCATGCAGGGCCTGGATCTGTTCGGCACTGAGGCTGTTAGCCGCCTGTTCAGGGTTGATCCGGCTTTGCCAGAGCACCTCGTCACAGTAGATGTTACCCAGTCCCGCGACATGCCGTTGGTTGAGAAGGAAGGGCTTGATCTTTCCCCGTGACTTATGAAGGATCTTGGTAAAGTAGTCAACGGTGAAATCCTCAGACGTTGGCTCAGGGCCAATCGTCTTAAGTCCGCCCACCTGCATTTCCGTACCGGTCGGCACCAGCCGCATCCGACCGAATTTACGGGTGTCGTGGTAGCACAATTCTGTGCCGTCGGTGAAATGAAAAACAACGTGGGTATGCTTGTCGATCGGCCCCCCTTCTGGTTGGCTGAAATACTGTCCTTCCATGCGGAGGTGGCTGATCATCGTCAAATCATTGCTAAAACGGAAAAGAAGGTACTTGCCCCGCCGATCGATCCGCAGAATGGTTTGTCCGATCAGATTTTGCCGAAATTTTTCGACATCCCCACGGATGATTTTGCCGTAGTAAACATCAATCCCGCGAATTTGCCGACCTTTAGCAATTTTCATCAGGCCACGGCGAACCGTTTCAACTTCTGGTAATTCTGGCATCCAAACTCACTTCCTTACTTTTTCAAATCGTACCAGGTGTCGCCCCACTTGCTCTCAACTTTCAGTGGAACATCCAGCTTAACTGCGGAGTCCATCACGTGCGGAACTAATTTTTCGAGAGTTGGAATCTCATCCTTTGGTGCTTCAAAGACCAGTTCGTCGTGGATTTGAAGGAGCATCCGGGCTTTCAAACCTTTTTCTTTCAATTGTTGAGCCATATTGATCATCGCAATTTTGATGATATCAGCAGCACTACCCTGAATTGGCGTGTTCATCGCCGTCCGTTCAGCGAAAGAACGCCGGGCAAAGTTTTTCGCATGGATATCCGGTAAGTAACGACGCCGGTGAGTCAGTGTTTCCACATAGCCTTTCTCGTGAGCTGATTTTACGATCCGGTCGATGTAGTCTTTAACCCCGGGGAATTCGTGGAAGTAATTGTCGATGAATTCCTGTGCCTGTTTCCGGCTGACATGAATGCTCTGTGACAAACCGTAAGCGCTGATGCCGTAGACGATGCCGAAGTTCACCGCCTTAGCGTGGCGCCGCATGTTAGGTGTGACTTCTTCGTCAGCACCCAGGTGAAAAATCCGCCGGGCCGTGCTGGCGTGAATGTCCTTGCCATCGATGAAGTCTTGCTGCAGGTTCTTATCACCGGTGACATGGGCAAGAACCCGTAATTCAATTTGCGAATAATCAGAGCTAAAGATCTGCCAGTCCTCGTGGCTTGGTACAAAGGCGTGACGAATTTGCCGACCCTCTTCAGTCCGCACCGGGATGTTTTGCAGATTAGGGTCGACAGAGGACAAGCGTCCCGTCTGGGTCAAAGTTTGCAGATAACGGGTGTGGACCTTGCCATCAGTGCTGTGGATCACCTTCAGCAAGCCATCCACATAGGTAGACTTAACCTTGTTAACTTGGCGGTAAGTCAGAATGTGATCGATGATCGGCGACTGGCCGCGCAGTTTCTCCAAAACGGCGACCGCAGTCGAGTAACCAGTCCGCGTCTTTTTAATCACCGGTAGGCCCATCTTTTCAAAAAGAATATGACCAAGTTGTTTTGGCGAATTGATGTTAAATTCCTCGCCCGCATCATTGTAGATACTTTGTTCCAACTCGCTGAGGCGCTCGGTCATCTTGCTTCCCATTTCCTTGAGCAGGTTGCTGTCCACCTTAAAGCCGTTGATCTCCATCTGGGCCAGTACATAAGTCAGCGGCAACTCAATATCGTGATACAGGGGCAACTGTTCATGATCATCGAGTTCTTTGCGCAATTTAGCATGTAAGTCTTCAATAGCCCGCCCCTTCTTGGCCAAGTGGGTAAAGAAGGTTTGGTCGTCATCAGGAATTGCCCGTTTAACACCCTTGCCATAGACCTGTTCGTCGCTTTCCACATCGAAGTAATTATGCTGATGAGCCAATGCGCCCAAATCATTGTTGTTGTCGTTAGTGTCCAGCAGGTAGGACGCCAGCAAAAGGTCGAAATCGACGTTCTTCAAGGTCAAACCCAAACGGTGCAAACCGACGATCTGTTCTTTAGCATTAAAGCAATTCTTTTGAACTTTTTCACTAGCCAGCAGATCAGCAATTTCCGGCTTCTTCAGCAATTCAACATCGCGGCTGACCAGCCACTGGTCGCCACTACCGATCACAAAACCAGCAAAAGGCGACAGATGGTAATTAGCTTCTGGCATTTCCAAGATAAAGGAAAAGCTGGCTGGCAGTTTTTTGAGCACTGACATGTTGTCAGCCGTCAATTCCGTGTAGTGGATCGGCTTAGCAGCCTTGGCTACTTTGTCATCACCGGCTGCAACGCCCATTTTGGCTAAGAAACTGTTGAAATCCATCTGCTGGTAAAACTTAATCAGATCATCGCGCTGGTCGCCCTGGTAGGTCAGATCGTCCAGCTTGACAGTCAGCGGTGCATCCCGCAGAATCGTTGCCAGCTTCTTATCCTGGCGGGCAATAGCCTCATCAGATACCAGGTGTTCTTTCATCTTGCTGGCCTTTAACTGGTCGATATTATCATAAAGATTCTCAACGCTGCCAAACTTTTGCACCAGCTTGAGGGCCCTCTTTTCCCCAATCCCGGTCACACCAGGATAGTTATCGGAGGTGTCGCCCATCAAGGCTTTTTGGTCGACGATCTGTTCAGGGGTGATCCCCAGTTCCTCCTGAATCGTCTCGGGAGTGTAGTATTTGGTGTCCGTAACACCCTTCATCGTCCGCACAACTGTACTGTTAGCAGTTGCCAACTGGGTCAAGTCCCGGTCACCAGTGACAATCAGAGTTTCATAACCGCGATCATCAGCTTGCTTGGCGAGGGTTCCGATAATATCGTCGGCTTCATAATTCTTCAGTTGGTACGGGGTCATTCCACAGAGTTCACACAGTTTGTGTACGTAGGGAATTTGTTCAACCAATTCTTCGGGAGTCTTGTTGCGGCCGCCCTTATAGTTACTATCCATCTTAGTCCGGAAAGTTACCCTACCAGCATCGAAAGCTGCTAAAGCATAATCCGGTTTAAATTTATTAAGCACGTGATCCAGCATCAGCTTAAAGCCGTAGATCGCAGCCGTGTGCAGGCCATCCGCGTTAGTAAACTTATCAATTTGATTATGCATGGCAAAAAATGCCCGAAACATAATACTATTTCCGTCGATCAGCAACAATTTCTTGGCCATAAAATTTTCGCTCCCTTATTCTTATCCAACCATAATTGTACCAAATTTGGGTCCCCTCACAAAATTTTGAGCATTAAAAAAACGCCCGCACGAGGCGGACGTCCTTATTTAATTAATCCCGGTTGCTTCCCATCTGTAAGATGTTGAGCAGCTGGATGAACAAGTTGATGAAGTCTAAGTACAGCTGTAAAGCCCCAGTGACGGCTAAGCCGTTTGTGGAAACCTGCCCAGCGTAGTTGACGTACAGTTGCTTCATCTTCTGGGCATCATAAGCCGTCAGGACAACGAAGATGATGACGGCGATGTAAGAGAAGATGTAGGTGATCATAGCACTCTTCAAGAACATGTTGATCAGAGAAGCGATGATCAATGCAATCAATGCGGCAAAAGCATGCGAACCGGCCCGGTCCAAATTGCGGTGGGTCACCGATCCGTAAAGCGCTAGTGCCACGAAAATCGAAGCTGCGGAAACGAAGGCCACCGTGATGTTGGCTGCCGTGTACACTCCAGCGATGAGCGCGAACTCAACGCCGTAGATCACCGACATGACCATCAGCATGATGAATCCCCCGACCGCATTGCGGGTTGCGCTGACAGAAACCCCGATTGACAAGGCAATTGGCAACAGTAACAGTAGCCAAACCATGCCTGGGTGTTGGCTAAAGTATCCCAGCACCTGTGTCTTCAGAGGGTTCATCACAACGTAAGCACTCAGTGCCGAGACCAGAACTGCAAAAGCCATCGTCCCGTACATCCGAGTCAAAAAGCTAGTCAACCCACTAGCATCAACAACAACCTTGCGCTGTTGTTGTTCAGGTTGAAAGTTATCCATGGAGATTCCTCCCATCCATTGTTATTTCTATATTGTCAAACTTGGTTAAGCTTGATCTTAGCAGAAGCTGTGACGCCACGCAAGCGATTAACGCTGCGCCAGCAATTTCTTATAAGCATCTTCATATTTTGGAATGTCGCCGGCACCCATGAAGATGATGACGGCGTTGTGGTAATCAAGCAACTGCTTAATTGAATCCATCTCAATGTTAGCACTGCCTGGAATCCGGTCTTCCAAATCCATTCGTGAAACGTTACCGCTGTGTTCACGGATAGATCCAAAGATTGGCGTAACGAAAACCTTGTCGGCACGCGAAAGCGACTTGCCAAAGTCATCCAGGTAAGCAGCCAGCCGTGAATACGTATGTGGCTGAAAGACCGTGATAATTTTGCGGTCCGGGAATTTCTGCCGGGCAGCATCCAAAGTGGCCTTAATTTCGGACGGGTGGTGAGCGTAGTCATCGATGATCTTCATGTCAGCCACGTCCGTTTCGCTAAAGCGGCGTTTGACCCCACTGAAGTTAGCCAGTTCATCGGCGATCACTTCGAGGTCGACCTTTTCCATGTATGAAACGGCGATCACTGCCAAACTGTTGAGAATGCTGTGCTCACCATAGAGGTGAATGGTGAAGGTTCCCAACTTCTTGTCGCGGAAGTAGACGTCAAAGGTCGAGCCGCTTGGTTTACGTTGGATGTTAGCAGCGCGGAAATCATCCTTGTCACCAGTCCCGTAGTAGTAAATCGGCACGTCAAGCTTTAACTTGCGCAGATTTTCATCGTCGCCCCAGGCGAAGACGGCCTTCTTAACCTGCTTACCATACTGTTCAAAGGAAGCTCGCACGTCGTCGATATCCTTAAAGTAGTCCGGGTGATCAAAGTCGATGTTAGTCATAATCGCGTAATCTGGGTGGTAAGCCAGGAAGTGGTCACGGTATTCATCGGCTTCGAATACGAAGAAGCGGGCGTCGGGTTCACCATGGCCGACACCATCCCCGATCAGGTAACCGGTTGGGGCGACAGCATGGAGCACGTGTGAAAGCAAGCCGGTCGTGCTGGTCTTCCCGTGGGCCCCGGCGATACCAATACTGGTGTAACGAGCAACCTGTTCTTCCACGGCTTCTGGGTAGCTCAGGACGGTTAAGCCCATCTCATGAGCACGCTTGATTTCTGGCTGGTCATCACCAAAGGCGTTGCCCTGAATGACAATCATGCCGTCTTTCAGGTTAGCCGGGTCGAAGTTATGAATCTTAATGCCGACGCGTTCCAGCGGGCCCTGGGTGAAAGTTTTCTTTTCGATGTCGCTGCCTTCAACGTGGTTGCCTTGGTCATTTAAGATCCGAGCTAAAGATGCCATCCCGGTTCCTTTGATACCAACAAAATAATATGATTTTTTAGTCATTGTAATCCTTCCCTGAATTTTGGATTGAAGTGGAAGAGGACGTGCCGTCGACTGAGACGTAACGCCCTCCCAATTGATTTTTTAAGCGAACAAGGTGTCGCCGCGTTTAAAGTCGAAAGCATCGCCAACCTGGCCGAAGTCGTCTGGTAAGATAACACAACCAGGACGGTTAGGAGCATTCTTCAAGCGCAATTCGCGGCCCGAGCAAATCATGCCGTTGGATTCGACACCACGCAATGATCCTGGGTAAATGATTTCACCACTAGGCATCATGGCACCGATCTTAGCCACCACGACCTTGATGTGATTCTTTAAATTAGGGGAACCACATACAATCTGCAGCTTTTCATCACCAGTGTCGACCGTCGTAATGTGCAGATGGTCGGAGTCCGGGTGCTTTTCCATCGATTCAACGTAACCCACCACAAACTTTGGCTTGTGGTCAGCCTTTAATTCATTTTCAAAACCAGCCTTCTTAATAGCTGCATTTAAAGTGGCCAACTGGTCATCAGTCAAAAAGACTTGACCATCCTGGCCCTTCAGACCTGGCAGTAACTGACTGGCGTTTAAAAAGTTGTAGCCGAGGAGATGACCATCTTTTTTATCTGTGATGGCAACAACATCGTCGTGCTTAGCAACTTCTTGGCTAGCGGTACTAGCCGCACAAATAACCACGAGAACGTCGCCCATGGCTTTTGGATTGTAACTTGTGATTAACATTTCACATTTCCTTTCCAACAAGTTAACGGCTTTTCACCGCTTTTATATTTTATCTCATTTAGTTAAGCCCGTGAAGAAAATCTTCGACTTGCTGTTTGGTTTTGCGATCTTTGTTCACAAAACGTCCCAGTTCCTTACCATCACGGTAAACGACAAAGCTCGGAATACCAAAGATGTTTAAGTCAGCTGCCAAATCGATATTTTCGTCGCGATCCACTTTCAAAAACTGGTAATCGCTGAAATCAGCCTCAATTTGTGGCATCGCCGGTTTGATAAAACGGCAATCTGGACACCAATCTGCCGTAAAAAAGAGGACGTAGGTGCCATTCTTAACCTTCTCTAAAAGCTGTTCTTCAGTCATTTTTGGTAAAGTTTCCATCATTTAACCTCCATCAAAAGCTGCTTGATCTCCACCGAAAATTATACCTGGCTACCCCAAAAATTGCCAAGAAGATAGATTATGTTACAATTATCTTATTGCAAAATCGGAAGAAGGAGATTGCGATGAACGACTCAAATACTGCATTGAATCCATGGCTTGTCTCTGCCACGCTAGGTGCATCAGGAATTGCCGGCTTCTTGGTTGGCAAATTACTGGGCAACCGTAAGTTATCTGCTAATAAAATTTTGAGAAATATCCGCAGCGATTTTCGAACTGAAGGCCCCGTCACCGGGAGCTGGATCGAAAGCTTCACAAAGCCTTACCAGCGCTTTGCTTTTAAGACTGACACTTATCGTGGTGGCATCAGCCGAATTGAGGACGGCCAAGTCGTCAACTACAACTTTTTAGCAGATGCCCACACTGGCACTCTGCTGCAGCTCGAACGCGAAGACGAAAAGTAAACAAAAAGGCTGGGAAAGCGTGATGTTTTCCCGGCCTTTCGTGTTGTTAAGCAAAGTGCGCCGTCAATTTATAAATTGGCTGCCCCTTTGCCGCAAATTTCTGCTCGTATTCTGTTTCAACGTTGTGTGCTTGTTCATCGCTGTTGTGCAGATCCAACCATACTCCATCAAAGACTAAGCCGTAGTTATTCATGGAACAAAGTGAATACTCGAAGAAACCCATGTTGTCGGTTTTGAGTTCAATCCCGCCGTGTTCCTGCAAAATCTCCTGGTATTCATGTAAGAAGGTTTTGTAAGTCAGACGCCGCTTTTCGTGACGCGACTTCGGCCAGGGATCAGAAAAGTTGAGGTAAAGCCGGCTAATCTCGCTCGGTTGGAAAAAACTGGTTAATTCCGCCCCGTCCGCATTGATCAGCTGCAAGTTAGGCAGCTTTTCTGGCAAGGCCTTCTTAAGGGCAATCGCTGCAACGGTCGACTGGATTTCGACACCGATGAAATTGATCTCTGGATGAGCTTTAGCCATCCCAATGATAAACTGGCCTTTTCCCATCCCCAGTTCTAGTTGTAATGGCTGTTCTTTTTGGAAACGTTCCTGCCACTTACCAGCATATTTAGCCGGTTTTTTTACTAACATTTCGGGATGAGCCTGCATCAGAGGCTCAGCCCACTTTTTATGTTTAACTCGCATTTTTGACCTCACTTTAACTTTTTGATTCGCTGTGGCATCAACAGACGACTGATCAAGATGGCTTCGACAATGCCAGCAGCTATATCAATCAACATCCACTGCCAATCGCCCTGGTTGCCAACACTAGCTATGCCAATTAAGATTCCGCTCGTCATGAGAATTACCATGGCTAAGTGCTGGAAATCATGCATTCTTGCCAAATGACTTGCCGGATAAAGGTGGGTGAAGGCATTATTATCGAAATGTCCGTAGAACGGGGTCAACTCACCCGCAATCACGTAGACAAAGAGCAGCGTCAGTATCAATTTCAGCCACCCGACACCCACAAAGAAGACGACCAACATTGCCACGATCGTCAGCCGACTCACCAAACCCGCAAAATCATCGTTACGGACAAAGCCACGGGCATAGAGATAGGACCACGGATGTTTTTTCACAGTTAATACATTGATGAGACCACGCGCCCAGCGCCGTCGTTTGACAGCTCCCTGAACACTTGGTACATCCGTGAAAAGATTGAAGAAACGGTAAATGCTGTCCATCCGGCTTTGTTCGTAGTCAATTGCCCGACGCCAGTCCAAACTAAACGGCACCCGGTACTCCAGCCAGTTAGCCAGCAAAAATAAAATAGCGACAATCGCACCAGCCCAGGCGTCCTTCGCAAATGTGCCGATAGCAATGACAAACGACTGCAGCCAACGATTGTTCATCCAATCACGCTTGCCTGGTGCCAGGTGTGTATTGTTATTGAAATGAATCCAGTTGACCAGCATCAGGTCAAATTTGCCGATAATCATCGCAATCACGGCCCAGGCCAGTTGATAGTTATTCCATCCCATCGTGACGCGGGCAAACGGAATCGCAACGACAGTGCCGGCAATTGTAATCAGCTCACCCAGCAACAGACTGTGACGCCAAGCTCGTTTCATGTAGCCAGTCATTGCCTTACTCTGCGGCATTAAAAAGACCCGGTCAGCGGGTTGCAACAGCGTCGCAAAGCGCCCAATCTGTAACAAGACACCGGACCAGATGATCAGCAGTAACGGTGCCCACCACAGTCCATGACGCAGTTTACCGAGCCAACCAACGTAGCCATATGCCAGTGCGCCCATTAAGAAGAAGAGAGCAATGACAAAGTGGTCATTAAAAACCAATCGCCAGTACTTGATCAGCATGAGAAAATGGGCTGACTGACGCTTTTTATATAAATCAATCATCGGCACCATCCCTTGCCATTTTCAGATAAATATCATCCAGTGAAGCATTAGCATCACTGGCCTGTTTGCGCAGATCCTTCAGCGTTCCGCTAGCCTTGACGCGCCCGTTTGTCAGCAAGACAAAGCGGTCACAATAGCGTTCGGCCGTGTCAAGGACGTGTGTTGACATCAAAACCGCTGTCTTGTGACGTTTAGCCCGGTTGATCAAACGAATCAGTTCATGAACCGCCAAGGGATCCAGACCATAGAACGGTTCGTCGACGATTAACAGTTTAGGATCCGTCAGAAAGGCGCAGCAGATCATGACCTTCTGCTTCATCCCCTTCGAGAACTTGGCCGGGAACCAATCCAGTTTATTGTCCAAACGGAAAGTCTTTAATAGCTCTTTGCCCCGTTCCCATGCCTTTTTCTTGTCAAGACCATAAGCCGTCATCGTCAATTCCAGGTGTTCCCGTAAAGTCAGTTCATCATACAGAATTGGGGTTTCGGGAACATAGGCAATTGATTGCTTATATTGTTCTTCATTATTTTTGATTGTCATCCCATCTAGTGAAATGGATCCGGAAAATGGCCGCAACAAGCCGATCACGTGGTTAATAGTCGTTGATTTGCCGGCACCGTTAAGACCAATTAAGCCAACCAGTTCGCCGGGTTCAACGTCAAATGTCACATCTTTCAAGACGGGCACCTGCCCGTATCCGCCAACAAGGTGTTCAATCTTTAAGCTCATATTTGTCCCTTCTTGTTTTGATTACCGCTAAATTATACCATAGGCTTATCTTGTGTATCATTGCACTGATCGGCTATACTTAACGTAATGATGACATAAGGAGCTGATCAAATGGCAGATGAAGAAAAAGATTGTATTTTTTGCAAGATCATCCGTGGCGAGATTCCTAGCTACACGGTTTATGAAGACGACGTTGTTAAAGCATTTCTGGATATTTCTCAAAACACCCCAGGGCACACTTTAGTTGTCCCAAAGAAACACGTCAAAGACATCTTTGCCTATGATGACGAATTAGCATCCGAAGTTTTCGCGCGGATTCCAAAGATTGCCCGGGCAATTAAGGCTTCCAACCCTGACATCATTGGGATGAACATCATGAACAACAACGGTCGAGTTGCTTACCAGTCCGTTTTCCATTCACACATCCATCTCTTGCCACGGTATTCCGCATCAGATCCGTTTGAAATCAAGTTTACGGACAATTCCGCTTCGTACGACGAGGCAAAGTACAAGAAAATTCAAGACAGCATTATCAAACATATGGAGGCATAATTCCTGACCAAGATTCAACAAAATATTACCAAAGCAAAGCGTCAACTTCATGTTTTAAAGTTGCATGGTGCCGTCGCCGTTGAAGACATGCGCGAACACTACCGCAACCGTCGCCAAAACACTAAAGAAATCATTGCGGCTGCTGAAACGCTGAAGGATTCTGCTAAAAAATTAAATTCATCATTGAAGGAATTGGAGCCAGGAACGGAAGCAGCTGCCAAGGCCGCTCGTTCAATCAACCGTTCCATCAACCGGATGCAGAACCGCAACCAGGCACAGGTAGAAAAAATCAAACGTGTCCTGAAGAAGTTTGAAAAATAAGAATTGCGGATTATGTCTCAATAATTCCGTCGAGCATTTCTCGTAAAGGCTCACTGATACTAAAAAAGGATCGGCAAAAATGCCGGTCCTTTTTATGTGGATCAAATTTATTTAGCGGATGATGAACTCGTGGACGTGCCCAGTGAGTTACCGCTGTTGCTGGAAGTACTGTTAGTCAAGTAACCATCCAGCACGTTCTTCAAATCGTTATCCTTGATCGAAACGTTACCCTTCTTCAGCACCTTAGATACCACGTTGTGGAGGAAGGTCGTGTTGTTCATGTTCTGTTGAACGATCTGGTTCTTGATGTCACTGATGTGGTCAGACTTCAGACCCTTGTTCGGGTGGTTGATCATGTAAATGACTTCATAACCATTAGCCGTCTTAACTGGTGACTTCGTGTATTCGTTGGTCTTCAGTTTGAAGGCAGCCTTCTTGTAAGCAGAATCCAACTGGGTATCGGTATTGTCAAATGCTGGTACCTTACCGCCATTATTCTTGGTAGATGTATCGGTTGAATTCTTCTTAGCTAACTTCTTGAATTCAGGATACTTGTTGGAACCACTGTAGTTATTCAGCTTGTTGATGATTGACTGAGCGCTGGACTTGGAGCCCACCAGAATTTCAGCCGTTGAAACCTTTGGCTGGTACTTCTTCCACTGCTTGTTGATGTCAGCATTGCTGATGTGAGAATAATGACGCACAGCAGCTTGCAGCAAGAGGTTGGAACGAATCTGCTGCTTAAAGCTCTTGGTAGTCAGACCTTGTTGAGAAAGCACGCTCGAGAAGGATGACCCATATTGCTTCTTGTAGCTGTTGAACTCAGCGTTAACTTTCTTGTCGCTGACTTGTTTGCCGTATTGTTTTTGTAGCACCTTATCCAGGATCATCTGTTGCAGCACTTGCTTGCCTTGGCTAGTTTGCTTCATGCTGGAGTAGTACTGATCTTGGGTGATCTTACCACCACTTGTCGTCGCAACTGCCTTATTACCACAAGCGGCCAGTGGCAGCATCAACATTGCGCCAGCAACGAGTGCTAACATCTTCTTACTCTTCAAATTATTTTCACTCCTTAGTGATTCGGTTATTTTTACACCGTTCTACTATAACACAAACCGTTAAAACGGCAATCAAATGGCAAAATTCTTTATTATTACTTCAAATTTTCTTCACTGGACTGGGCCAGATTCAGTACCGAAATGTCATTTTGCTTGTCGCAAATGCGGTCGTCTGCGGTTAGGTAGATCACTTGACCGGTCTCAGCCATCGACTGGAGTAGTTCAATCATCTTCTGCTTACGAATGCGGTCAAAGTTGACGAAACCATCATCGATAATCAATGGAAATTCGATCGTGTCACTCATGACTTTGATAAAGCCTAGTCGCAGTGCAACATACAGCTGTTCTGCCGTCCCGGTCGACAATTCATTGATATTGAACTGCAGACGATCAGCGGAAGTGACCATCAAATTACCCTTGTCGTCAAAGTCAATATTTTGATAATGACCATCAGTCAATAACTTAAAGTATTCAACGGCGCGTTGCAAAATCAATGGGTAGCGGTCAGCCGATGCCTTTTCCAGAGAGCGACTGATCCACTCCTCCGTCAAACGCAAGCTCAAGTATTGCTTTAACAGTTGGTTGACCTTGGCTTGGGCATTGGCCAACTGCTGTTCTAATTCGGTCACTGTGCCGTCCTTAACCAGGTGGTGCAGTTGAACTTTCAGCGACTCTTGATCGGCGGTCAATTGGTTCTGACGTGCCATCAGCTGACTAACTGCTTTTTGCCTATCCAGGACATTTTGGTCGATCTTCTTAGCCGTCCCCAACGCTTCCAAGGCTTGCCGATCTGCTGGTTTCAATTGCTGGGAAGTGGCTTCAACCTGGGCATCACTCTTGATCGAAGCAGTGCGGTCTTTCAGATACCGCTCAAAATCTTTATCATCAGTAACTTTAAGCTGCTGGTAACCAGCTTTTTTGACTTGCTCATCATGCAGCAATTGATCACGACTGTGCGCCATATCTTCTTCAGCTGTCTTCAGCTCATCCTGCAGTTGTTCCCACCGCTGGTACGACCGTTCGAGTTGATCCAGATTGTTAAGCAGCTGCTGCCAAAAATCGTTGCTGGCTGCCGTATTGAAATCGGGGAAGCGCTGGCTCCACTGTTTCTGCAGATCTTGAAGATGCTGTCCTTCTTTATCATAAGAGCTAATAGCCTGTTCTAAGTCCTGACCGTGATGCAGATCACCCTGCATGGCCAGCCAGTTATCCACTGGGTATCTATCCAGATCATGATCACGACCAAATTGAGCAATTGCCTCCTGGTTGTTGTCACTCGACCGCTTCTTCCTGGACTGCAGATAAAGCAGGTACCCACCGGCAACTAAGACGAGACAGGCAATCAAGGTCAAGGTCACGTTAGGAAGGGCTAAGCCGACAATCATCAACAGAATACCCAATCCTAAAACAAGTGAACCAGGCGTTAGTAGCCCTTGGAAGGTATGCTGCGAGTTTTGCTGGTTCATCAATTGCTGAACCTGCTGCACCTCACTATCATTGAGCGGATCCGGCAAAGGTTTGCCGTACTTCTGCTCAAGCTTGGCCAACTCATTTTGCTGATCTTGGACTTTACTTGCTTGACGCTGGTGGGCCAGCACATCTGCTTGAATTTTCTTCAATAGTGGACGCGGATCATTATTCTCCCGCCACCTAGCAGCGTAGGACTGGATTTGGTTCTGATTGATCTGCTGCAGCTTGCTTCCAATTTGGCCGATCTTTTGTCGCTTCTGAATCACTGAACGCTTTAATTCCGGTTCCTGAGCACGTATCTGCTGCAGCTTAACGATTTGGTCATCACTGGCTTGATGCTGCTGCTTTTTGTTATCCGATGCATCTTTAAATTGCTGATAAACCGGCCACAAACGCTGCAGCCGTACCGCTTCTTCCTGATCCTTTTGGGCTGATTGCAAATCAGTACTTAGTTGCTGCAGTTGCTTCTGCTTCGTCGACAGGTCTTTTTGAAATTGGACGTACTGCTGGTTGTTTTCTTGAGCCGTCGCCAGTTGGCTATCAAGCCGATCAACTTCTTTTAGTGCGACGTTCAGCGGTCGCGTATTCGCACGGACACCATAAAGGCGTTTTGCTTGTGAATCTAATTCCTCTTTTTTCTCCTGCCAGCGCATACTACCAACGGCACCAACCTGCTGAAGATTTTGCTTGAGCTGGTCGTCAGTTACGTCGCTAACCGTCGATAGTTCACCCTGGTCAAAGTAAAAGACGTTCCGCACTAAATCAAGATTCAGTGGGCCTAGCAATTCGTGCAGAGTCATCTTGCTGGCTTGGCCATTTTCATCAGTGATCTGCACGTTGCCACCGCGACTACCCTTGCTGCGGTTAATCCAGTAACGCTGTCCCTGGTGTTCGACTAAAAGGGAACCGCCGTAAGCTTCCGTTTCCCGGGGAATATAGCGCTCGTACTTGTTTTTACCGCGACCATTGGCAAAACCAAAGAGAACACTCAAAATAAACGTCACCAAAGTGGATTTGCCAGCTTCATTGGGGCCGTAAATTGCTTGCAAATGGCTGTCAAGCGGGAGATTAACATCAACCCACTTGCCGAAGCCATCGATTTTAATCGCCAGAATCTTCATCTTCGTTTTGCCCCCTTCCTAACAACTCAGTCGCAGTCTGTTGAAACTGTTTCATCAAATCCGGAGAATTCAAGTAATGACGAATGTAATCGGCACTTAAATTCTTGTCATCATCGACAAGCGCTGCCAGACCCTGCTGACTAAAGACTTCTTTAGCAGCCGAATCCCAATATGGACGGTCAGCTTCCGTTAAAGTGGGCATTGCCCGTTGACCATCAACTTGGGCATGAGCCGGCCACCAAGTTAACGGATTGGCATGACTCTGGGCAGCCTGCAGCTGCTCTAACAGCTTGTCGATATCAACATTGGCTGTATCGCCGTCTTTTACATGCAAACTGATGTTGAGCATCGTCAGCTTCTCTTGCTGCTGTTCGGCAAACTCCTCAGCTAGGTTCATCACCTTTGCCCGCAGCGTCCGTTCATTTTGGGCTTCACCATTCACATCAACATCCAGCGTTGCCCACTTGATCACGTCCGTCGATACAAAACGTGGCACTAATTTTTCGTTATTTTCTTCGACCAAGTAACAACCATGAGATCCTGATTCGTTGATATGCCGGCCCTGGGGATTGCCGCAGTAAACGACCGGTGGCTGCTCGTTTAAGATCTGGTGCTTGTGGATATGGCCGAGTGCCCAGTAATCGTAATGACGGCTCAATAGCTGTTCGACCTTAAAGGGTGCGTAATTGTCATCATGACCATTAGCGACCTGACCGTGCAGCATGCCGATACAGAAATCAGCGTTTTGCCCCAGCGGATACTCATCAACCATGTTTTCTTGAATCCACTTGCGACCATAGCTGAAGCCGGCAATTTTAACTTGTCGCCCGTCTTTGAGGGTCAAGGTTTTCGTTTCAACTTCATTGCCAAAGACGTGCACGTTGTCTGGCAAAAGCATCTGGTCGCTAGCCACGTTTTGGTAATCGTGGTTACCATAGCTCAAATAAGCCGGAATATTCTGGTCAGCTAACCGCTGGCACTGTCGAATAAAGAAATCTTCGGCTTTAACACTATGACGATCACGATCAAAAATGTCTCCGACAATCAAAACGAAGTCGACCCTTTGCCGGATAGCCAAGTCGATAATTTGTGCAAAAGCCTGATAAGTTGATAGCTGAATTTGCTGATGTAATCCTGCCGGAACTTGACTTGCCAACCCCCGAAATGGACTGTCAAGATGGAGGTCACCTGTATGAATAAATTTCAATGAATGCACCCCTCTCTAATACGCCAAACAGGGACTTGCGATCCATTTACATCACAAGCCCCTGTTTTGACTAAAATATCAGTTTTTACTTCTGATCGTTGTTGTTTTGGTTTGGCATCACGGAATTATACAGGTTACGGATTGGGCCCGTAATAATTTCGTTTAACTGCTGGAGCATGTTGTCCATTGCCTGTTCCTTTTCCATCAAGGTCTTGATCAGTGGCTTAGAACTAAATTGTTGGGCCAAGTCCTGCATTTCCTTGATCTCATCCTGAGTTGGTTGCTGGCCAGCCTGTTGCTTCTTTTGCAGTTCCATTTGCTTGGATTGGAACTTAGTGAAGAGCAGCATGGAGTCGGGGTCGTTTTGCATGTCAGCAAAAGCCTTCTTCAGCGCAGTGAATTCCTGCGTTTTGTTCATCTGTTCTTCCATTTCGTTGGCGGTGTCGTAAATGTTAACTACCATCGTATATCCTCCTAAAATAAAATCCACCAATAATTATAACAAATCAATTGCATCTTTGTAGAGCAAATTCTGTTATCAAGGGATCAAACTGCGCAAACCGTTGACAAAGTCGTTGACCTTCTGCCCCAGTTGACCACTCTGGTTCTTGGCATTGTTGAACCAGTTCTCGATTTCCTTGCTGGTGTTATTGCTGCTACTACTGCTGTTATTTCCACCGGTTGCCCGTGTCTGGGCATCCTCAACATCAAACTTGTTGCCAGCCGTGTTCGGCAAGATCCCTTCCATCTCAGTCTTAAAGAGGGAATTGATGCTGTGATCAGTAATATCTTGCAACTGGTGGTTAGCATTAGTCGAATCATAACCTTCCCAAGTAGCCACGACGACATCGGGCGTATAACCGACGACCCACTTGTCACGGTCACCAGTGCCGTAGCCATTGACACCCGAATTGGTTGTCCCGGTCTTACCAGCAATCGTGTAGCCATCCGGCTTAGCGGTTTTCCCGGTACCCAGTTTGAAGACGTCGATCATCATGCTGGTCATCTGCCGGGCAATCCGACTCGACATAACCCGTTTGGTCCGCGGGGTACCAGCCTTCTTAATTGTCTTGCCAGAAGCGTCCTCGATTTTGACGATATATGTCGGTGTCGTCATCTTTCCGTTATTGGCAAAGGCTGAGTAGGCCCGAACCATCTGTTGAGGAGAAACCCCGTGGGTCATTCCCCCAAGGCCCAGTGCCAGGTTCTTATCAGAACTGGTAACGGGCAGGCCAAACTTTTGGGCACTCTTGTAACCTTCGTCTACCCCAATCTTGTTGAGCAGCCAAACCGCTGGTGCGTTCAAACTGTTGTACAAAGCTTTGTACATCGGCACGCTACCGCTATAAGTATCGCTATAGTTTTTCGGTGTGTAGTGGTTAGCCCCGTAAGACTGCTTCTTGTCTTGCAAAGTGGAGTCGTAGTAATAACCATCCTTCAGCGCTGGTGTGTAGACAACTAACGGCTTGATGGTTGAACCCGGCTGACGGCGCATCTGCGTTGCCCGGTTGTAGCCACGGAAAACGTGATCGCCACGGCCACCGACGATGGCGGTGACACCGCCAGTCTTCGGATTCATTGCGATCGAAGCAGACTGTGTCATCGTCCCGTCAGTTGCATTGGCTGGGAAGTTATCATCGTCATCATAGACTTCCTGCATAGCCTTCTGCTGGCCCTGATCAAGGTTCGTATAGATCTTATAGCCGTTGTTCATAATGGCTTTTTCCGACAAGTGATATTTGCTAGCGGCTTCAGAGATCACTTCATCAAAGTAGTACGGGTAGCGGTAAGAATCGTTACCGTGGTAGCCATTCGTGACGACGAGGTCGGTCTTTTTGTAGCGATCGGCATCGGCTTGGCTGAGCTTATGGTTTTCAACCATCAACTGCAGCACCAGGTTGCGCCGCTGCTTCGTCGCTTGCGGATGTTCAACGGGGTCATAAATACCCGGAGCCGTTAGCATCCCCGCCAAAGTGGCCGCCTGTGGCACCGTCAACTGACTAGCGTCTTCATCGAAGTAGCGCTTAGCCGCATCCTGGACACCCCAGACGCCGTGACCAAAGTAGGCATTGTTGAGGTACATCGTCAGGATGCTTTGCTTCGAGTACTGATTTTCAACTTCGATGGAAATGAAGATTTCTTTGGCTTTCCGGGAGAAAGTCTGCTGCTGGGTCAGAAAGGCATTCTTCACCAGTTGTTGGGTCAAAGTACTCCCACCACCAGAGATGTAGTCACGCCGCAGGATCTTATTTTTGACCAGTAATAGCATCGCCCGGGCCGTCCCTTTGACGGAAAAACCATGCTCGTGGTAGAAGTTGCGGTCTTCTGTCGAGAGAACCGCGTTCGGCACGTTCTCCGAAATATTGCTTAATTTCACGTAGGTTCCCTTTTGAGAATACAAACTACCGGCCGACTTCCCATCATGGTCATAAATCTGGGTTGGCCGTTCCAACCGGGCTTCCAAATTTTTGACACCAGCCGTTTTCGCTACGATCGTCAGATACGTGCTGCCAACTAAAATTAAAGTCAAAAACAGGACGATCAGCCAACGGGTCAGCTGAAAACGATGCCAGAACCGTTTAAAGCTAACGCGGGCCGCAGCAAAAAATTTGGTCAGCCAACTGCGAAGCCGCGCCCCCAGTTGACGACCCTTGTTAGGTTCATGGTCCATCAATTTTTATTCTCCTCATACGTATTTATAGATCTATATTTTATCATAATCGGGTTGACCGGCTGATTTTCCATCTGACTTTAACCAATTCATAAAAAAAGATCCCCAGCCCGCAAGCTGAGGATGAGTTTAGGTTTTGCATTTGCAGAAACTGATTACATCTCGTCCGGTGCCTTCACACCCAGCAAGAGGAGTGAGGACTTGAGGACATCGCTGACCGCTTGAACCAGTGCCAACCGCGCCGTCTTCTGCGGGTGATCATCCAGAATCCGCACGTGAGCATAGTACTGGTTGAAGAGCTTGGCCAGTGCCAAGGCGTACTTACCAATTAAGGACGGGTCGTAATTTTCGGCTGCCCGTTGGATCGTTTCACCAAACTGACCCAGCTGCTTGATAACCGGCCATGCTTCGGCATCGTCCAGAGTCAGGTCTTCGCCAGCAAAGCTTGGCTTGCCAGCCTTACGCAGGATCGATTCGGCACGAGCCCGGGCGTATTGAACATACGGACCCGTTTCCCCTTCGAACTTGACGACGTCTTCCAGCTTGAAGTCGATGGCGTTGGTCCGTTCGTTCTTCAAGTCGTGGAAGATAACGGCGCCGACACCGACCTGCTTGGCCACTTCATCGGCATTGGCGAGGTCCGGATTCTTTTCGGCAATCTGTTGACGAGCCAGCTTGATAGAGTCATTCAGCACGTCTTCCAGTTGAACGATGTTGCCCTTCCGGGTTGACATCTTCTTGCCGTTCAAACTCATCAGACCAAATGGGATGTGGTGAATTTGCTTGCTCCAGGTAAAGCCCATCTCACTGAGCACTGCCTTTAATTGGGCAAAGTGGTTAGTTTGTTCGGCCCCCACGACGTAGAGTGACTGCTTGAAGCCGTACATCCGCTTCCGGAAGAGAGCTGCTGCCAGGTCACGGGTGATGTACAGGGTCGCGCCGTCACTCTTGCGGATCAATGCGGGGTTGAGGTTATATGCACTTAAGTCGACGATATCGGCCCCGCGACTTTCCTTCAGCAGGCCCTTGTCTTCCAGCAAGTGCAGAATTTCATCCATCTTGTCGTTGTAGAAGGCTTCACCATTGTAGGAGTCAAAGTCCACACCCAACATCTTGTAAATCTTCATGAAACGCTTGAGCGATTCACGCCGGAACCACTTCCACAGACGGGTTGCTTCTTTGTCGCCGCTTTCCAGTTTCTTGAACCATTCACGACCGGCGTCGTTGTATTCCGGATGGGTGTCCGCTTCCGTGTTGATCCGCACGTAGTACTTTTGCAGGGTATTGATCGGGTCGGCCTTGACAGCCGCTTCGTCGCCCCACATCTCGTAAGCAGCCATCAGCTTACCAAACTGGGTGCCCCAGTCACCGAGGTGGTTGATCCGGATCGGTTCATAGCCGACTTTAGCGAGGATGTTAGCGATGGCGTTGCCGATGACGGTCGAACGCAGGTGGCCCATCCCCATCGGCTTAGCAATGTTCGGGGAAGACAGGTCGATCGTGACGTGGGCCCCATTGCCAAGAGTGGCATCACCGTAGTGTTCCGGATCATTGAGGATGGTTTCCAGCACACCGGCACCAACCTTACCCTTCTTCAAGAAGAAGTTGAGGTAAGGACCAGCAACAACGACCTTGTCGAAAGATCCCTGGTCAATCTTAGAACCTAGATCAGCCGCAATCTTTTGCGGTGCTTGGTGCAGCTGTTTAGCCAAGAAGAAGGTAGGCAGTGCATAATCACCGTTTTTATCGTCTTTGGGCCGTTCCAGGCGATCCATCACCGTAGACTTGTCCAGGTCCGGCATGGCCTTGAGAATTGCGGCAGCAACTTGTTCTTTTTCGTTCATTTTGACTCTCCTTACTAAAAAATCCCTAGTAAGCCTGACTTACTAGAGACGAGAAATTTCCCGCGGTACCACTCTAATTGAAGATTAGTTCCACTCAAAACAAGATTTAGATCAATGTACGAAGCGCGCTTCATAACCCTGGGCAATGCGGCTTTCATCATCCCGCATTCGCTAGGTGCCGACCGATTATTACTCTTCTTCGTAAAAAAGCGCCGTGTAGACCACGACGCTATCAAGCGGGTAACGAGAATCGAACTCGCGACGCAAGCTTGGGAAGCTTGAGTTTTACCACTGAACTATACCCGCATCATGGTGGTTAAAACCACCTCATTATTATAGACTACTTCAGCCTATTTGTCAGTCTTTTTTTGACTTTTTGCTGATTTCTTCGTCTTGGTTGATTTTGCTGACTTAGTTGATTTCTTGTCGTCGCCATCACTTTCGTCATCATCGGTCTTCGGCTTACGCGGCACCTTCTTGATCATTTTGGCGTCCTTCATCCGCACGATGGCACGGCCGTTTAGTTCGTTTACCCCGCTCTTATCGGAAGGATCAAAATCCTTAATGCCAACCATCACCGAGTTGACGTAAACTTTTTCGACTTCGCCCGTGAAGCCGTGGTCCAGTGGGCCCATCTTTTTGCTCTTAATGACATCGCCGACAGCAAAATCATATTTTGGCTGATCCTTATTCTTTTTTCTTTGATTTGCCATGGTAACACCTCTGCTCTTAAGAATAACGGTAATTATTCTACTCTTTTTTCGATTAATTTCAACTCAGACGCACTGCAAGAATGGTAAAATGGGGCCTAAGGAGGGCGCTATGTTAATTAGATTAACAATCATCAGCTTGATTGCGACCATTCTGTGTATCCTCACCAGTCTTGCCGCAACTCACGCCAAAACCGAAAAGAAGGCCACGAACTGGATCGTGACCAGTCGTCTATTAATTTTTCTTGTCCTAGCCATCAATATCGTGATGCTGCTGTGGCATATTACCGACCAACCGCTCTGGCTTTTAATTAAATCTATCTACTTAATCTTCACCATTTGTCTCATGGAAATCGTCTTTCGCCGCATTCGGGAAACTTTTGGGTCCCCTAATCTCAACATCACACTCGTCCTGATGCTAATTATCTACGGCGTCATGATCGTGATTTAAATTTTGGGTGTCGGCTGTGTTGGCCGGGTCCAATAGCCCGATTGAATATGCTCCAATAATTGAACCAACTGAACAGTCTCTTTGATATCGTGGACGCGCAAAATGCGGCCACCAGCTAAGGCCATGTAAGTCTCCGCCACCAGCGTTGCTGGGAGGCGGTCTTTTTTGTCTAAGTTAAAAAGCCGCTTGGCAAAGCCCTTGCGAGAAATGGCCACCATCAATGGGCGATGCAAATCCATGAACTGGTCGATGCCGCGCATCATCGCGAAGTCCTGGTAACCGTCGCGATGGGCCGCGTAGCCAATTCCCTCATCCAGGGCAATCCGCTCGCGGGCGATGCCCATCCCCGTCAACTCGGCGATCCGTTGCTCGAAGAAGTGATGGATATCTGCCGTCAGATTGTCGTAATCGTGGTTGCCGGCCATGTACATCGTGACGAGGCCGACCGACGACTCTGCCACCAACCGACGCATTTCGCTATCCTGGAAGCCGTGGACATCATTGGCAATGTCGATCCCCATTCTGAGCGCTGCCTTGAGGACCGGCGCCTTGTAGGTATCGACGGCGATGGCCACCTCAGGGTGGTACTGATGAATATAGCGGATGGCTGGCGCGATGCGCTGAATTTCCTCTGCTGGTGCCACTTCTTCGAAACGGTCCCGCCGCGTCGACTGGCCGCCGACTTCGATGATATCAGCACCCGCACCCACCATCGCGTCGATGTGGGAACGCATCTTAGCCGGATCAAGGTAGCGGCCGCCGTCATAAAAAGAATCGGGCGTGACATTGAGAATGCCGTAGACGAGCGGTTTGGTCGTCAGATCATAGCTGAAGCGGCCGGCCTGCCAGATCAGCTGGTGATTGTGGGCAATTTCTGCAGCAGAAGTCGTCAGTTCCGGGTCTGCCAATTGAGACATCCACTTGCGCAAGACCGCCAAAGCCGGCATGGGCAGGCAAAACTGGCAATCTTGATCGTGCTGCACTAGCGGCACGTCGAGCCGGCTGACCATTTGCTTGACTGCTGGCCACTGCTCTGGCCGATCGAGGTGCCAGTTGAGTGCTAGGTACTGGTCGCTTTGTATTTTCCGTGCCAAAAAAGCCGCAGCGAGAGACTGCGACTGTTGAAGATCTTCTAATGTGATTTCTGTTAATTTCATAGTTCCTTGCCTCACCTACATGTTGGCATGATGAGCCCGCACCTGGACCAGGAACTCTTCACGCAAGGACTGGTCACGGTCGAAATCACCCGTGAACTTGCTGGTGTAAGTAAACTGGCCACGCTTGTTGATACCACGCATCTCCATGCACATGTGACGGGCATTGATGACCACGGCGATACCCTTCGGATTCAGCAAGCGCTGCAATTCCTTGACCAAATCGGTCGTGACTCGCTCCTGCATCCCCGGGCGACGGGTAACGTAGTCGACCAGCCGCGGAATCTTGGACAGACCAATTACCTGCCCGTCACGCGGAACGTAGGCTACGCTAGCCTCACCAAAAAACGGCAAGAGATGGTGCTCACACAGCGAATAGAACGGAATTTGTTGCACCGTCACCATCCGCGGGCTGTCGTAGACGTGAAAGACCTTGTAGTTTGTGAAATCTTCCGGCTGGTGACCGATCGACGACGCCACTTCCGCGTACATCCGTGCAACCCGTGCGGGCGTTTCCTTCAGCCCGGGGCGCTGTGGGTCTTCGCCAATTGCCCTTAAGAGCTGAGTGACGGCAGATTCAATTGCCTTCTGGTCCATCAAAATTCAATCCCCTTCCCAGTTGCTTAATCCAATGATGGTCGTCAGTGTTAGCGATTAATTGTTGGACGTCACGATGCATCCGTGGATCATCACCCGTCACGTCCAACATCGGTTGCAGGACAAAACGACGGTGTGGGATCTGGGGATGTGGCACCTGCAGGGTTGGCAGATCAATCTGCTGCCGTCCGTAGTACAGGAGATCCAGATCGATCGTCCGCGGTCCCCAGTGGATAATCCGTTTGCGGTGCAGGCTCTGCTCGATAACGTGCAGCCAATCCAAGAGCTCCAGTGGCGTCAAGCGGGTATCGAGAGCCGCCGCAATGTTATAAAAGTTGCGTTGGATGACACCCCCGACCGGCTCCGTGACGTAGATTGGCGAAACTGCAGCAACCGTGATCTCTGGCAACAGCGGCAGCATGTCCACCGCCTGTTGCAGATTGTGGCGTCGATCGCCGATATTGGTGCCAATGCTCAAATAAGCGCGTTCCATCTTATTTTCCATGGCGGCCACTGACTTCGATCTCGACATTATCGTAGGCCCCGGCCATCGGCACCCCGTATTTGCGAATACGCAGTTTAATGGCCTCGACCGTGGTATAAGTAGCCAACAGGTGATGAAGCAAGTTGTTAGCTAAACTCTCAATTAATTTATACGAATGCTCATCGACAAATTGTTTGACCGACTTGTAAACGTCTGAATATGAGATAGTTTCATCCAGGTCGTCGTGGCGCACTTTGGTCTCGATCGGGTATGCGAGATCCACGTCGATTTCGAGCTTCTGCCCTAATTTGCGTTCCTCTGGATAGACGCCGTTATGACCGTAGACAACCATGTTGTTGATCCGAATGCAGCCCATGAGATCACGCCCCTATTAATCTTTTTTATCTGCTGCGTTTAAATCGCCAGTGATTTGTGAAACGGACAGTACCAGGTCCTCATAGTAGGACTTAGACTGCTTTTTGCCGTCCTGTTCTGTCGTCAGCACCCACACGTGCTTATCTTCATTAAAGATCAGATCGCCGTAAATTTGACCGTCGACCTTAACCTTGTAGTGTTGGTTAGGCCCGTCGACTAATGACACTTTCTTCATCTTAATCACCCTTCTAATGTCTGTACGGTATATCATAGCACCTTTTGGGGGCGGGGATGAATAGGGAAAATCGAGAAGCATCTTTTTACAAAAAAGCTCCACGATTAATTCCGTTGAAGGAATGAACTGTGGAGTATTAATTAAGTCAATCCAAAATCTGCCTAAGCTCATCTGCTGTTAAGGTATTGTTTTTCCCAAAGCCAGTGTAAACATTGAGAGCCTGTCGCGAGCGACTTTGAAAAGCTCGGGCCTGCCGCACACCAAAACTGAGCAGAGAGTTGTCGTGTATTTGCCCAACAAGCCGTCCGCTAACCGTTAAAGCAGGATCATCGACCATCTTAGTGATGCGGTCCAAGAGTTCATAATAATCTTGGCCAAGTTGCAACTGAGCAGTGAAGTTTCGTAATTTCTCCAAAAAAGCGCGAATTTCATCTTCATACCTTGTTGGTGCCCCAGGGGCTTCCAAAGCCACCTCTTCATTCTGCTCGTTACTTTTTGCCAGATCAAATTCTGGTGGATTTTCGACGGCAAGAAAAGATGCCATTAAAACGGTCAACGCTAATGCGTCACTGCTAATGCCAACACTAGACCATGGATAGAGGTCAAGTGGCCTGACTTCAAGGTGAGTAATACCACTAGTCAATAGGTCAGCAGCGTTGCCCTGACCACGCAGTCGCACCGGCGAATGAAAATCGTGTTCCGCCAACAGCACCCCGCTCTCTACTCCGTCATGAATACGTCGAACGTAATTTTCTAAACTAGAAAAATCACCATCAAACTTTGTTCCGAAGCCCCAGTGGCTTTGCCGAATGCTTCGTACTAGGTGATCAGGGCCCTCCTGACTGATGAAATAGTTTTGTTCGGCCAGCGGACTGGCACCAAACAAGTAAGTGAAGACAAAGCGATAGCGCAAAAAACCTTGAGCAATTTGGAGGTAAAGATCATTCTGCTCCTGCTGGCTAAGGCCTAATTTAGCTACCATGTTAGAGTTAAAGCCGATGTTGATATGAAAACCACAAGGAGTAGCCTCTTCAAGGGGATGGATTTTCAGCCAAGTAAAGAAATAACGACGCTTCTCCTCACTCGCGTGAGCAACGTCGACCTGACTGCGGTCAAGAGGTAAAGCCGGCGGCATGGACAGGGGCCAAAGATATTCACCATCAGCCAAACCAGCACGTAAAATGTTACTCATTTTTTCAAGATAGTTCAGAGCCTGGCTCCAGCCATCAGCAACAGGAGTGACCACTTCAGACATCGTTTGCATGAAGTCATTGGTGATCCACTGATTGGTTTGCTGGTCGCCAATATTATTTGGATAAGGGAACTTACTAATCTTACCGTTCTTATCAATACGCTGTCTTTCAACCTCTAGGCCGACTCGTGGGGTTAATAAAAGACTGCTAAGCCCACGCTCAGCGATTTCTTTGCCAAGTTTACTGATCATTGAACCTGGCCCTCCTCTATTCTGAATTCCCCCAGTGAAAATAAATATTGTCAGTTATTATACAGCGATGGGAGAAGTGTGCAATATGTTTTAGGAGAGGAAGGTCAATTGTTGTATATTAATTAAATTTTGGTGGCTTGACAATAGATCCGATCTTATTGTATTCATTCATATTTTGTTGATTTATATTGCGAGCATTAATATCTATTTGCACGTCTAAAAAGAATCGATCTGACATTCCGAAAAGGCGACCTAAACGAATGGACGTGTCCGCATCCACGTTTTGACGATTCTGTAGAATATGTTGAATACGCGAAACAGGTACATTAATTTTCTTAGCCACTAGATTTGCTGAAAGGTTAAGAGGATCCATAAATTCTTTTTGTAAAAACTCTCCCATTGAAGTAATTAGCTTTTTTCGCACAACAATGACACTCCTTCATAGATCAACAACAATCCGATGAAATTAACAAATATCAATATCTACTCTACAGCTTTTTTTAATGCTTTCTGCAGCTCCTTGTCATAAGCATGTAAATATAAGCCATGAACTCCTCGAGTTAACAAAATATTAAGCTCATTTTTAATTAATTTTTCTGAAAATGCTTGCTTAGATCCATCATGCATCGTTCTCTTTTGGTAGACCTTTTTGTCTTTACTAGCAGAAGGATCGAAAATAATTTTGCCATTGCGAAACTTAACAGACGGTCCTATTTCGACGCCAGCATAGTTAAGATCAAATCCTTGAATCGTGTAGGTAGAGCCAATTTCTTTTAGTGTGTGTGGTTGCTCTGCCCATGAAAGCTCCGAATACTTAATATCCTTAACTTCGCTCTTATCTTTCTTAGTGGGCTTTAATTGTAAATTCCATGGCATATGCCAAGAACCATCTGACGTTTCCCACAAGCTACCATCCTTTTTGGCAGCACTTGAGTATGGCCAGTCAAAAGTGGCCAGCATTCTGCTAATCCCATTATCTTGGTTCTCTTTAGCCTTTTCTGTAATAGCCTCCTGCATATCAGCAGCACTATCAAAAACTCTTAAATCATACTTGTTGTCTTTGGGTGCCTGGGAAATAACCTGATCATCTATTAGTCTTCGCAGCCATTCAACCATTGCTGGCGACGCGTCGATGCGCATCTGGTTATCTAAGGAAACCTTATACTTCACGCACCGCTCAATTGCTTTGCGATCCTCTTCTTCGACGATCTCGCTATTCTTGACTATCTGCTTGTCATCATAGACAGCGATAATGACTCGTGCTCGTTTAATAATATCCAGCAGTTCATTCGTGCCGTGGCCATAATAGGCTTGACTGCGTTGAGTCAGCAATAAGTGAGCTTCGTCAATAAAAGCAGCATCAATGGGATCATCAGGATTATGTTTTCTAATAAAGGTGGCAGCTTTTTCGATGCGAGCATTATTATTCATTTGCAGTTTATCGGCAATTTGCTTATAAACCTTTTCCTGCTGTTTGTGGTTAACCATCATTACTATTTGCAACGCTTGATTATCCTGATGAGCTAAATCATAAAAAATATTGCTCATAAGCACTGTTTTACCAGTGCCTGCATCACCCTCAACCAGAATTAACTGACTCTTCTGTTTGTTTTGTAAAGCTTGTCCGGTCAGTTTAATAATCTGGCCCTTTGCTCTTAGTTGTTGAGGAGTCAACCGATGAAATGGGGATGCTTTAAAGATAGCCGATTCTTCAATAATGCGCTGAACCGGAAATAAATCAGGCTTGATTTTGTGCAGACGATTCCAGATCTTGTTAAAAATTGGCACCATTTCATCTGCAGTGTAGTAATCACTTTGTGCATTATCCCTTCGATTGTTCAAATGAGTAACAGCGCTAACGCCAGATAAATAATGCATCATTCGATTTTCAATATCCAGAGTCATTGACTTATTGAAATGCTTGTGACCAATTACGTACATAATTGCATCGTGAGCGTGTTGTAATTCGTCCCAATCATTCCGTGATAATGGATCAGTATGCAAATGCTGCCATGTACGTCGCTGAATATCATTAGTTTCACCAACATAAACCGTATAATTTGGTTTTTTGCTATTCTGAGATTGATTGATGATATAGACTGTCGGATAATCCGTTAGTAAATGCTGATCTCGGGGTTCTTTAAAATAATCCTTAATATCCTGGTCTAATTGATCTGCTGTGTGCATGTCATATTTACCTGGAAAGATAATTGGTGAAGACAAATGTTTGGAGGTCATGAGTTAGTCCTTTTATAAATTCCATATATGATTCTTATTTATATAATAATGTTAAATCTTTAGGGTTAACACTAAAAATATGAAACAGGCTATAAGCTGACTATACCCAAACGAGTATATAGTCTTAGTCAATTTATGTTTAATAGTTTCAATATGTTCGACTAATAATTTTTAGCACTTCGTTCATAAACGCCTGGGGTGTGTCACAAGCTAATTCATATCCACGATAACTTAAATCAATACTACGTTCTTGTTCTAATTTCACCATACCATGAATTGGCAATCCTTCTGGAACTGGAATGTGCAGTGGGAATGAACGCATTGTGCCTGTAATAGAAGCAACCTTCACCATTCCTCCACATAGCTCATTAAAATCATCATTTGAAACCACTAAAACGGGACACCTTCCCTGCTGCTCATGACCTTGTGTAGGATTTAAGTTAGTCCACAAAATCTGTCCCTGTTTGGGGGCTTTAAAACGTACCATGTATCATAACTCTCCTAAAAATAGATTTTTATTAATTCTTCGCACAAATTCCTGGTTCAGAAAAATTAAAAATCTTCCTTTCCTTGAGGTTCTCCCCAGTCTTCCTCTTTGTTTTTAGCTGTGTTTTTGAAATATGCTTCAGTATCAAATCCATCAAACATTTTTCTTAATGGACTTTCTTTTTTCTCAGGTGTTAATACAATCTTGTTATCTTTAACTTGATAATCTAATTTATCTTCATTTTTTAATTTTAAAGTATCCAATACTTTTTTAGGGATTCTAATAGATAGGCTATTGCCCCATTTTGATAATGTTAATGTCCCTTTCGTTTTCATGCTAAAAACCTCCTCAACATTTCACTTAAATTATAGCATATGTCGATACTTTTAAGTGTGTCGATACAAAGGTAACCTACAGTGGCAAATGGTTTTGTTTTATCAGAAATTCATCGTCCCATTCGTGTCCCAACTTTAAAATATCTGTCTATTTTACAAGATGGGCATAAATACAAAAAGCAGCCGCAATCCTATCAAATCCAGGTTTACGGCTGTTTTTATTATGTCACGGTATTTCTCAAAAACATATCAAAATGCCCAACCAGAGGTTCGAACTCTGATCTTCGGTTCCGAGGACCGACGTGCTAATCCGTTACACTAATCAGGCAGCTATTGCTCAATGGAACGGTTTCATTATAACATTAAGAGTGGGATTCAGCTAAAATAATGCGCTGAATAAATAGCATTATTGAACAACCTTGGGAGGATTACATTGAAACGAATTTTATTATTATCAGCCACTACCCTCGCCTGCCTATCCTTAGCGGCTTGCGGTAATCAGAGCAGTAGCAAATCATCAAAAGCAGCATCATCTTCTATGTCCAGCAAAGTCGTAAAGCATCACCATCATGTTAAACATCACAAGCGACAAAAATATGCAGTGAACAAGAATGATGCGTCACAAAGTTCATCTAGTGCAAGTTCTAGTAACAATGAAAATGGTGGGCAGAGGCAGCAAAGTAATAACAGTCAGTCTGCTCAGTCAAATAACGCACAAGCAGCACAAAACGATGAACCATCTGCTGACAACTTGAGTGATTTTGTTAACAAATACGGTGAATCACCTGCTGCTTACAAAATGGAACATGATGGGATGTCCGCACGGGATGCTTTAATGTCTACTCCTGATAACATGAAATCATCTGGGGAATTGCAAGCTACTCATATGTACCAAAATGGACAGGATCCGTATGCTGGCAATTAACTTTATTTTCTAGGGGGAATAATAATGAAAAAACTCGGTTTACTCTGTGCTACTCTGATCGCCTGCAGTGGTTTAGCCGCCTGTGGCACCCAACATTCTTCATCGCAAGTGTCTAATTCTTCAAAAATTAGCAAGCTCAAAGCTGAAAATTCAAGCTTGAAGGCAAAGAAGCATCACCAACACAAGAGTCACAAAGTTAAAAAGCAAAACAGCAAATCCAAAACTACGTCTGAAACCGCAAATAGTAGTGCACAAACATCCTCAACCCAAACAAGCAATGCTAAACAGACCAGTCAAACACAATCCAGCAACAATGCTAATTCGCAAAATAACAACACTAGCCAAGATAATCGACCAAGTGATGTACCAGCTAATTTCAAAGAATACACATCATATACAACTGATGGCCACAAAATGACTCAATGGAACGATGCAGGGTCATATGAAGGTGATCCAGACGTTCAATATGATACTATTCGCAAACAAACTGAAGAAGGATTTTAGAAATAAAAAATTATAATTTTTATGAGGGAATTATCATGAAAAAAATCAGTTTGCTCTGTGCTACTCTGCTCGCCTGTAGCGGTTTAGTCGCCTGTGGCACTCAACCTTCTTCTTCGCAAGCAACCAATTCTTCAAAAATTAGCAAGCTTAAAGCTGAAAACTCGAGCTTAAAAGCTAAGAAACATCATAAGCACAAAACTCATACTCAACAAAGTAAGAAAAAAACTACTAAAAATTCACAATCTAATTCTAGTAGTTCCCAGTCGAGTATTAAAAACAGCTCATCCACAAATTCCAATAAAAATAGCAATAATAGCCATTCTAACGATACTCAACAAACTGCCAGCAGCAATGATGACAACATCCCTGAATCTTACAAGGAAAATATGCGCAAGGGTCTTGAATGGGACGGCACACGTAAACGTAGTTCTTTCAATTCCGATGCTGATTATCAACGTTACAACGCTTGGCACCAAGGATATAACTATGATCCCTCCACTGGTCAATACAGTCCAATGAACCAAGATCAACTTAATCAAATGCGTGCTTCGATGAATAGAGATGGCGGGCAGGATTTTAAGTAATTGATTTTGGTCCAAAAACTGAAGACCCTAAAAGCTGTAATCTAGGGGGAGGTCATTATTATGGCTAAGAAAATTAAAGATAAAGACGGAAAAATATACGTTGAGGTTAAACCTTGGTACAAACGTTTATGGGTTTGGATACTTGCAATTGTTGTTATAGTATTAATTGTTGGTATTGCAAGTGGCAATGGCAGTGATGATGATAAGTCTTCATCATCATCAAGTTCCTCAAAATCTTCTAGTACTGTAGTAACGCATGCTTCCGCTCAAGAAAGAGCAGCTTTACGTTCAGCTGAAACTTACGCTCACGATATGAATATGTCAAAACAAGGAATTTACGATCAGCTAACCAGTGATGCAGGCGATAAATTCAAAGCAAAAGATGCTCAATATGCGGTTAATCACGTTCATGCAAACTGGAATAAAAACGCACTAGCAAGTGCTAAATCATATCAAAAAGATCAAGATATGTCTACAGAAGAAATTCGCGATCAGCTCACATCACAGGACGGCGATCAATTTACCCAACAACAGGCTGATTATGCTATCAACCATCTGCCAAAATAATGAATGAAAATAATTAATAGTGTTTATGTCCAAATACTGATGACTTTAAAAGCTGAATTTCTTTGGGGGTTAATTCATGAAAGTTACAAAACTTGTTTTAGGTATTATTATGATTATTCTTGGTGTTATTATTTTCTTCCAATCCATGCTTGTAGGTGTTGGCAACGCTATTGAAGCCAGCAATTCACATAGTGGTGCTTCAGGTATTTTTGTTGCTGTCTTATATATAGCTACTGGTATTGTTTACATTGCCACCCGTAAAATGGAAAAAATGGGTGGTGATATTGCTGGGCTTGTAATGATGATTATCGTTTGGCTATTAGGTGCTTTTAATGTTGGTATCTATAAAGACCTTCAAGTTTGGGCATGGCTTGGACTAATTCTTGGCGTTATGTTCTTTGTATGGCATTTGTTGGCAAATCGCAAAGAAGAAAAATAATAAATACTGTAACCTATTAATTTAGCACAGTAGTAATTAAATATATTAATTTAAAAATGGATTGTGATTCGATAAAACCACAATCCATTTTGTGTTTTGTAAATTACAAGTGCAAAATTATGCAACAAATTTCTACATAAATCGACAGTCTTACCTGTTTGTCTAACTTGTACCTGATAGTGCACACCTATTCTATAACTTTCCCCACTAAACATCACTATATGAACATGATAAATTAAAACATAAACTAATATTAATATAAGTGGCGGATCAATAAAAAAACTCTCCCCCCACATACGTGGGGAATACTGTCAGGGTGCCCACATGAACTTGCTGGACTTGGGATCACCCCCACATACGTGGGGAATACAAAGGATGAATGAAATGGCAGTAAATCCATATAGGATCACCCCCACATACGTGGGGAATACCGGTTTAAGTTCATTCCTTATGCTAAGCTGATGGGATCACCCCCACATACGTGGGTAATACTGATTGTTTTCATCCTTTGGCCTATTCAACGTAGGATCACCCCCACATACGTGGGGAATACAAAGTAAGAATTTTAGAAATCAATTTGAACACAGGATCACCCCCACATACGTGGGGAATACCCTAAGTGCATTGGCTGGTGGAAGTGAATGTCAGGATCACCCCCACATACGTGGGGAATACTCAAGACACTGATTGATGATATCCAGGGCGGTAGGATCACCCCCACATACGTGGGGAATACCCGTTGTTGTTAACCCAACCGTTAGTGACTTGGGGATCACCCCCACATACGTGGGGAATACTCTGTGATGTTACTAAAGATGCTTATGGCTTCAGGATCACCCCCACATACGTGGGGAATACCACGCCGGAAAGCCAGTGTTGGCTTGTTCAACGGGATCACCCCCACATACGTGGGGAATACGTAACAAACTTTTTCAGTGTTTCGAAACTACTGGGATCACCCCCACATACGTGGGGAATACTAACTGGCATATCGTATTCTGCGCTGGTAGTAAGGATCACCCCCACATACGTGGGGAATACATCCCTGCGAATATACATGGTACCTTCGTCGATAGGATCACCCCCACATACGTGGGGAATACTCCATAAGTACATATTCGGCATATGCTATCTTGGGATCACCCCCACATACGTGGGGAATACTGCAACCACATAGTGATGAAAAGCCATCACACAACAGGATCACCCCCACATACGTGGGGAATACGATATGAAGCTAATCGAAGATTCAACCAATATTGGGATCACCCCCACATACGTGGGGAATACCTATCTATTCTTGTCACGGTTAAGCTGCTTTAAGGATCACCCCCACATACGTGGGGAATACAGTAAAAGATCCCTGTTATAAAGCCATTTTCATAAATGCAGGTTACCAGTTTCAATTAGTTTATTAGCTAATTCACAGGTAGCTTTTGCATCACTAAGAGCATTATGCGGTTTATTATTAGTTATCCCATACTTTTTTAAAGTAGTCGCCAAATGATAATTGTCCAAAAACCTATTGCATTGTTTAACAATCCCAAGTAAATCAACAAAAGAATTAGTTATAGGTTTAATATTATTCTGCAAAGCAGCCATCCTCAAGAAGCGTTGGTCAAATGCTAAATTATAACCAACAACAGGCAGCTCTCCTATAAACGAATTTAGTCTATTCAAAGCTTCCTTAATAGTAATTCCTTTACTATCAAGTATTGCATTGTTCAAACCTGTTATATCTTGAATGCTAGAAGATACTCTATGATTAATTTTGACAAGCTCATACAGTGTTTCTTCTTTCTTTCCTATATTTTTAATAGCACCTATAGAAATAATTTTATCAGTACTAGCATTTAAGCCTGTAGTCTCAATGTCCAAGGCAATATAGGATGTGATTTCGTCATAATTATCATGACAATGTTCCATTCTAAATTGTCGCGAACGATGCAGATGAGCTGCCTTACTAAAACCGTGCTTAACAGAATCACTATTTTTTAATGTCATCATCAATGGTATGCCATCAAAACTAACTACTTTTTTATTTTTTCTTGTAGTTCTAAACGTATAACCAATTTCATTGTTAGTATTATAAGCAATGGTAGCCTCACCATTACCAATATTTTCATTGATTCGTTGCCATAATCGTTCACGAATTTTAGTGTTTACATTACCCACATAGATTCCTGTCTGTATCTCCTGACACCATTTAGTCAAATCCCCTCTTAAGGAATAAGGGACTTTAGTCAGAGCTATTACAATCAATATTTATCATCTTCATAATCAGGTGTCATATACTGAACTCCAAATTTCTTCAGTCCCTCTTTGTCATCCCATAAATGCATTACTGATACTTCAGACTGATCATTGACATTTAATAAATATTTCAAATCTTTGACCATCTGTACTATTAGTTTACCTTGAGCAAATACATCTCGCATTTCTCTACGAGTGCAATCAGCAATATCCTTATCGCCATATTTTGCAGCTGATTCAAAAGCTACGGGAATGGAATAATTTGCTTTGTAAAGATCAGCAAAATCATAAACAAATGACAAATCATGCCCTGTATGAACAAATCCTAATCCAGGAGATGCACCCATTGCTACTATAACACTGTAACTTAATCCATAAAGAGCTTGATGGGCTGCTGTTAAAGCCTTATTGATTGTAGAAGAAGAGTTAAAATCATCAACTTTATATTCACGTCGTTTCCATTCGACACCGGTTCTTTGGGACTGTTTTAGATATGTTCTACGAATCCTAGCTCCTTCTTTACCTCTAAGCTGTTGCATTGTCATGTGCGATACATCTTCATCTGGAAAACGCATTTGGTACATTTTACGAGCTACGGCTAATCTTGAACGTACATTAGATACAAGTTTAGCTTGACTTTGCAAGAAACGTGCCGAATGATTCAATGAACAGCCATGTGCATATTGCCTAACACCGTGTTCTCCAACCCAAACGACTGACATTCCAGTATCGCCTATTAATTCCATTGCACGATGAGTGATATCAACACCAGGCCCCAACATTAATACACTGACAATTGCTGAAGGAATGAACACAACACCATCTTTAGTCGATACAGTTACTGCACTATCTTTTCTATTGATTCGTGCATGTTCCAAATATAGAAAAGTAATTCTATCTTGTGTCCTGTCTAAGTCATTAAGTTTCGTTTTAGGCGCTCCAAAATTGTTGCTCATATTGCTTTACCTATTGGAATAACCGTTAACAAACCCATACCAAATGCTTTTTCGCGTCCAATGCCTGTCAATAAGGCCTTGCGAAATTGGTCAATATTGGTGATCTGCAAAATCCCTTCAAAAGTTACTCTGCTTAAACGTATCCGCCTTTTATGATAAAGAATGGGCCAATCGCGACTTACAATGTCATAAATTAACTCATCGTTTGTTCCTGTTATTAACTTGAATCCAGATTTTACAGACTGTTTCAGAAGCCACGATTTTTGTTGTTCAACAGTAATATGGGGGAATACTTTGCCACTTGCTGCTTCACGATAGGTTGGATTCGCTGTTAGCCTAAATCTCATTATTTGTTCATCAACCAATTTATTTAGAAATGGTTGATAATTTTTAATTTGAGCTGACCCTTTAATACCAAACTGTTCAAACGGATCAAGTGCAGGTTTCTCGTTACTCAACAAAAGAAGATACTGTCTGCCATTTAATGGATCGATTCTCCAAAGATGACGTTGTCGTTCACCCAATTTTATTTCTGTCGGAAAACATGACTCAACCCAATGATGATAAGCACCTAAGTGACTTAATTTTTTTAAATTCTGATGATTATTACTATCTATTTCTACTCTTGATAAATACATGAGGCATTTTCCTTCTTAAATAAATGACATAACATCATGCGTAGAATCATTGGGATGATAATAGGGATTGGTCATATGTACACTCATACTACTAACAGAACGATAAGTGTGGAAACGGTTAGATTGATTGAAGTTCCCAACATTATCCTTAACGAAGTAATTTAATTTATTGTTAAGTAAATTTTCATCCACAATTACTTCAGCAGAATATGTAGCAGAATGCTGTTTTTTTTGATACCAAACAGAAGCTTGCCATGGGTAATGTGCCAGTACATCAACTAAATTCGATTCATTCATTAAAGATGTTAGCAAGAGACCTGCCGGAACATTAGCACGTCTTCCAAGATAAAGTTGAAAATGTGGATGATGAAGATCCTTTTCAATTTTGCTTATTAAAGCATCGTCACCTGCAATGCCAACTACAAAAACAGCATCTTGTAAATAATCACGATAGGTAATCTTGGGCGATTTTTTTATGTTGTATTTCACAATTTGAAAATCTGTCATGATCGTACCTGGTTGATCGATACGTACACCATATTGAATATTATTTAGCTTTAAAATGTCAGGATTATCTCGATGATATCCTAAAGCAGCCGCAATTATACCAATCACTGCACTTTTTGATGGATAATGGTAAATAGTTCTTCGGTTAAAAGTCGCTTCATTCCCATATGATTGAAATGGACCAGCTAATTTAATTATCAGTGTTTTCATTAACAAGCCTCGTTTTTAGATATGCTGAAATTTTCTGAGTAAGTTCGTTTAAAGAATTAACTTGTGAATTCAATACAGACTTATTAGTAGTTAAAACATAAGTTGCGAGTGGTGCATCAACAAATTTTTGTGTATCAGAATATTCTTTCTCTAATTTCGTAATTGATGATTGAACAAAACCATCGCGCGATTTAACGGGGTCCTCAAAAGCAGACACTAGATTTACTGGTGTGTCTGTCCTGAGCGTAACCATCACATAATTTGGCACTGTTTTATTAGCAAAACTGTTCTGATGTCCACTTGGCATCGACATTGTGAAATCTTTAATGAATAGATTTAATCCTTGCAAAGCTACTTCTGAATTACCTAAATTGTGAACTAGTTCATTAACATTTACATTTGCATAACGATAAAGAGTTGACGAATTATACTCAATCGTCCCCAACATTGCTGAACCTGCTGTATCTTCTGGGCGTTTATCATCGACAGCAGCATAGTAGTCAAACTCTGGAGTGACTTCATGGGTTGAAATAGCATGGGCTACTTGGCAAGATGCATCAACATTTAATGCTGAATCACCTGCTACCATTCGGCCAAAAAGGGCCAAGTCTAAAGAATTATCATTTTGTAACACTTTCTTAACAGCCTTTGAATCAATATCTGAATTATCTATTACATATTTAGCTAGCTTTTCAATTTGACCATTGCTTAACATCAATAAAGCCTTTGTTTGATGTTTCTTTTTGTCGATTTTAATTCTGGCTTCTTGAAAGACTTCTTGTGCTTTATCTATTGCACCTTCTTCAGAAATATTTTCATCAATTTTCTGAATTTCATCAGCTAATAACTGAGGTCCATACAACGTTCTAATTCCATCTAACCATGTAGCATTGTTACTTTCCTGTGCAAAAGCTTGGCGAACAGCCCTTTTCCAACTTTGAGATGAAACACGTGAACGAATTATGCCTCCATAAATAGCAGTTTTAGGAGCACCAGTATCATCACGATTTATATTTGAAGATGGAACGGTCTGAAGGATATTAATATCTACGTATAAATTTTTGTTATCCATTGTTTGCCTCCGGTTTGTTATCTTTTGATTCTTGCATCCAGTAATAATCTTGACCCCACTTAAGCTTGATTTGTCGAGCAAAATAATTATTCAATTGATAGTTGTACAAATCTTGACTTAATTGCCCAAAATCAATTAATGATTTATTATTGGCTGCTTTCAAAATGGCAATAAGATGTGGTAATTCATTGATTATACTGTCAATATTGGTACTAATTAAAATCTGACGAACACGCCTATCTAAGGCATCTTCGTTATTTTGATTTCTGATAATTGATAAAGCTTTAAATAAAGTTCTATTATTATTTTCCTTGGTATTGGAAGCATAGACAAGTTGAGGACTTCCCTGTTGATAAATTGCATAACAGTGTAATCCAGTATAAACTGCTATTTCGGCAAATGTTGGTTTTCCTGAAACGCTTAAATCTTGTTTATCCATAATCGAAAAAATTAATGGCCAAGTATTAACTGCTTTCCTATTATCTATAGATGTTGAATGGCGCAGTGCTGCCAAAAATGATTTATCAGGTTGTCCATTTGACCAAGCTCTGTTAATTATTTGAGCTGTTTCTTTTCCAACACGAAAATGCATTTTACCTACCTCCCTTGTTTGAATAATTCATAATGTGAAATAATAAAACGATAAAATGCTTAAAAGAAATAAATATATTGCTTACTTTTTTACCTTCCTTGTCCTGATTGCTTTTACCACGGATTTCTTTCATTGAGGCCCGTTTAAATTGATTCGTTCCGACTTCTTTTGCAAGATGATAAGCTTGGCTTTTCCAAATATTTTCCTTTTCGTCACGTTCATCATCATTAGAAAGTCCAGATAGCCATTCTCGAAATGGCATATTTAACTTATCGTAATATTGCGAGGTTACTCGGTCTGCAAAGGAATTGGGATCAGCAATACCCCTAAACTTGGCAACGTCGTGAGCAAAGTAATTCAATACTCCACCCATTTTATTAGTCAAAACAACCATATCGTCAATGCGTTTTGGCCAATAATTCTTTTTTATTGGATCTTTATCAAATAAAACATCAGCATTGATTTGCATATCATCAAAAAATTCTGCAATAGGTGCTTGCGACGGCTTACCATCGCTAATCAAACCCGCAGTTGCTAAGTGTATTAGATAGTTGCCCGGTATCAATTTGATAGATTTTAATAAATCCAACCATTTAACCACCCCTGGTTCTTTTGAAACATCATCTCCAGAAATAGAAACATACTGGCCAAAATTACGCCACATAGCTTTACTTAACGAATTAATTCTTCTAATGTCCGGCTTTGTTTTTTTGTGTTTCTTGTCAAATTTCCATGTTGTCATTGGCTCAACAAATGCACTATCATTATTTACTTTTGGCAACATTGCACTAAAAATAACAGGACTATCACCTACCCATTCAATATGAATTAAACGTGACCATAATGTATACAGTTCAGTAATATTATTAGGTAAAATCTGTGAGAGCCTTTCATCTACATACTCATTAACTGTTTGTTCCCACACAGGTGCTTGAATATATGATTCTATATCTTGTTCCTGCCCATTCACTAAGATCATATTAAGCATTAAAGTTTCAAACAAACTATTCCCAATGACGTATACAGGATTTAATTCATAAAGCCACCCCTTTGAATTTGTAAAATTTTCTTTAGAGATCACCTTTGTTTTATCAGTCACTGCTGAATAGTTTTGGTAAGTAATCAGCCACCTTACCAATGCATCCAAAGAAATTTTATTTTTAGTTTGATTAGTTCGTGGAGAAAAAATATCAGGAGTATTATTGCTTTCCGATATTGTTCTATCCAGTTGTTTAATAGCTACTGTTCCTTTACCATGTTCTATGGATTTCTCCTCTGGTACAAAACTATCATATTGTGACTTAGTAACTTGGTAAAAAGGAACATCTTCATCGAACAGATCAAAGTGCCTTGAATAAAGGCTGAGATAGTCCTCAACTATCTTAGAAAAATGCCCATTCTGATATAGTTTATGCCATGTAGTAAGTAAATCTTCATTAATTTCATCCGGTTCGATATCTTCATCGATACTATCCACTTTGAGTGTAGTATCGTCCAATGTTAACCAATCATAAGGTTCATTGTCAGCATTAAAGCGTGAGTAAACTGTATTTAAAATAGCCAATAAAAATCTCAATATAGCCAAATCTTGTGATTTCATTTCTCCAGCTAATTGACGATAATCCCCTGCATGCTCAAATAACGTTTTTAAAGAGACAGTTTTTTCAACATTTTGATCATCAATCACTTTAATCCACGGGTCATCAATTAAACTGAAATGTCGCTGTACCATAAGTCAATTAATCCTTTCATAACTTAAACCTAAACTTTTAGAATATGAAATATGATAATTATTGAATTCTGTTTGCAATTCATCATCTAAAGGCAAGGCAATCATTCCCTTTAACCAGACACTATCTTGCCAGTTGGAATAATATTTGGTGGTTATATTTTCTAAACTTACAATACTTTTATTAATATTAGGCGTAATCGCATTAGGTAAACGTATCAATTGCTGAGCAATCTCCTTGTCACTTATATCTTGAATATTGCGACCATCCAACAAATAATCACCATGATTAGTATGTTGCAAGAGGATCACTTCAATTGATTCCTTTATATCTCTAACAGAAGCTTCAGCAGTAATGTCACTTAAGTCAGCTCCTTGTTTTGATCGATCTAACCAGCCATGAATGCTGTTATCCCCAACAACACTACTAGTGTTTTTTAATTTGGGCCTGCCAATTTGATATGCTCTCGCCTTTTGAACTTCTTTTTTTACCACTACCTGTTCATCATGCTTTGAATCCTGAATGCCTTCAATTTGTTGATCAGTTTCAGAATCATAAACATCTTGAACAAGCTTAGAAATATCATCCGGAAGCGTAATTGTATCAGGTAAAAAATGGTCTGTTTTTATTAACCAATATTTTTCGTAAATATCTTCATTTGCTTCACCATAGTCTCTTGGCGACTCAATTCCTAAAATATATACTTGCGGTTTAACTAGTTTCTTAGGACGATTAATTTTATGACGATGAAGCCTACCAATTCGTTGCAGAATCAAATCCATTGGTGCAATATCAGTAAAAAGAATATCAAAGTCTATATCAAGAGATTGTTCTAGTACCTGCGTACCGATAACAACTAACTTATTAGGACGTTTTGCATTCTTTCCAATATATGATTGCACTTTCTTTTCTAGATCAGCACGATCTGGTGCCAAAAAAGCAGAATGTAAAACAATTAAAGGCACATTATCAGGCAATAATTTAGCTATTTCTTGTGATCTCTTAACGGTATTTACCACAACACCAGCTACTCCGCCATCTTCAATGGAGTCAACAATTTGTTGAATTAATTCATCATTACTACCAATAAATCTATGAATAGCTACATTATTTCTGACACCATCACTTTTAAAATTATCCATCTGCTTAATCTGTTTGCCATCCATATATGTAAGCAATGGATAACTTTCTGTATTTTCCCAATCAACATTCTGATCATGAACTTTTTTACCGTACTTACCACGATAGTAAGATTCTATTAATTCCTTTCGCTTTTCTTTAGGTAGAGTAGCAGAAAGAGCAATTACCGGAACATGATACGAACCTAGCCATTCTAAAGATTTTTTAAGGTAAGAACTCATGTAGGTGTCATAAGCATGTATTTCATCAATTACGACAACTTTCCCACTTAAACCCAGATGGCGTAAAAATAAATGTTTTTGTTTCAACCCCATTAATAGCAAATGATCAATCGTACCAATGACAAAATCAGTAAGAATCGATTTTTTGCCAGAGAACCAACTATTGATGACAACTGATCCAGCATCACCAACATTTTCTGCATGTGGAAGTTTTTGCATTTCCTCATTAAATTGTGCTTTGCCATGCATCAATTTAATTGGCAAGTTAGTTCGACTTTCAGTGGCTATACTTTTTAACCATTTATTGACCCTGTTAAACATTGCATTAGTTGTTGCTTGTGTAGGCAGTCCCATGAAAAAGCCTGTTCTTCCACTTGAAAAAGCTAACTGTTCAACTGCAGTTAGGGCAATTTCTGTTTTACCAATACCCATAGGAGCTTCAATGATTAACATACCAGGATCAGTAATTTTTGCTATTCTTCTAGACATTAATTCTTGAACAGAACGGGGATTAAACCCCCAACGTTTTTGATAATGTTCTTGAACATCATTAATTGGTTGTGCATTCCAATGGCCACTTTGGTCCCAATTAAGAATCGCACGCTGATAACGTTCGGTCATATTTAAATCGTCAAAGTGCTTATCTAAAGAAATTAAGGGAAAAAGCTCTAAAGAATGATCTTTATCAATGAATTCACTAGATGCTAACCAATCAGCCATAATTAGTAGCCCTTCATATAGCACTGCCTGAGGCTCATTAATATCTGGAATATCATCAAGACTAGCAAATTTTGTTAAATTACAACCATATTTAACCAGTTCTTGTTGAACTTTTCTCCAATCATTCTTTAGATTGACATTATGATCTGACTGAAAATAATTGCTTGTATAATCATTAATTTGCGACTCAAATCTGAAATATTTATGAGCAGGTTTTCCATGATGTCCACCAATAATTGCGCCTACACTATTATTCAGTCCTAAATGTTCCAGAATTGTTTCTCCCGCAATAGCATGAGGAGATTTACTTCTTTGAGAAGGATGAAAATCATCGAGACTGTTGAAACCACACCTCATCAGTTGCTCTATCAATTCATTATCTAATAAGTTATCGTTGTTATAAGAATGTTTTGTTTGAAAGGCAGGTGTGGCTTTTCCAATATCATGAAAAAATCCTAAGAATTCTGCTAATTGTCGTGCAGTATCATTCCCTATTCCCTGCGCCAAAACAGCCCTTTGGCCATCATCTAACCAATGATTATACAAATAATTAATTACATTTTTAGTATCAATAAGATGAGCAATTAAGGGCAACCACAACTCTTCTCCATCATGATTAGTTTTTTTTGCCCATAAAGATTTAGCGCTGGGTGAAAGTAACATTGTTCTGCTTTCTCTCCTTTTATGTAAGGGATTACATATTGCTGTCTTATTTTACAATAAATATCTCTACTTAACAATTTTAAATTATTGATAGATACTCGTTTAAATTATGTATTTCCGTTAATCGATATTTTCTAAAATGTGATTTAGAAATTTTTCCAATATGTAGAATGCATACGCTTTAGCATCAACATTTGCTAGATAATTTGAGTTATAATGACGCGCATGATTTTTAAAACGTCAAAAGGATTCCCCCACTACAATTTAAAATCTCCCATACAATGTTCTTAGAAATTTCTGGTAGGATTATCTAATAATAATAAAGAAATTATATACATTAGACGTATTGGTTGCAGCCAATCTTTGGTTAGTTGGATGCGGACAGCAAATCTCTTCAAGCAGTACTAAATCTTCATCGAAAACCGCTGTAAGCAGCAGTTCCCGCACTTCAACCAGTCTTTGGAGCCAAAACACAATTCTCAACAGTTACACAGCTTCATCGATCAATGGGCACCTACTATAAAGAAATCATATACTGAATATAACATTCTTGATGAATTAAATGCTGGGTCTAGTATGGAATAAAGTCAACACGTCAATGACAGTAATGACTCCATCGGCCGGGATCCTACAGACGGCACTTATGTCCCATATAACACGGTCAAAAATAGCAATGGTGACACATATTATATTTATCAAAACGGAAAAACAGAAATAATTGATGTAACTAAAAAAGAACCCCAACCGTTCAAAGCTGATGAAGTGAACCCCCTAAGTTGGACGAATAATCTAACTTAGGGGGTTCTTTTATGACTAAATTTAATTTCAAATTAAAATTAAAAGTTGTTCAAAGTTATTTGCGTGGTATTGGTTCGACGACTTTAGCGAAGAGATTTGGTATTAAGAAGGCATCACAAATTCTGAATTGGGTTCATCGTTACCAAAAATATGGTATGGACGGACTTATAGTCCGTCAGCCAAAATATGATTATGATGGTAATTTCAAGCTCAAAGTCTTAAACTGGAAAAAACAAAATCATGCTTCATATCCACAAGCAGCACTTCATTTTGACATTAGTAGCGCAGGAACTATCGCTATTTGGCAAAAGAAATTAAATGTGAGTGGGGTGCAAGCCTTATTTATCAGACGAGGACGGGCTAAACACGTGACTACTAATCATAACAAACAGGCTAACAAAACTGAGTTAACTGAATTAGAACGGTTAAGAGCAGAAAATCACGCACTACATGTCGAGAATGAATACTTAAAAAAAGTCGAGGCCTTAGTTCAGAAGCGCGGTCATCGCAAGAAGAATACCAAATCATCCAAGAACTAAGGCAGCAGTTTGGGTATTCACTGACTGAGTTATTAGAGTACAGTCCAATTAAGAGGAGCACTTTCTATCATCAGGCACATCGTCACGAGAGAAAACAATCAATTTCCGATCGGAAATTGATCAAACTAATACAGCAAATCAAGAAGAATAATCCTTGTTTCGGTTATCGAACCGTGACTGATGCTTTACGTAATCAAGGATACCAGATTAACCACAAACGAGTAGCTAGAGTCATGCGTGACAATAATTTGTCAGCACACATGTATAATAAACAGACACGCAAATACAACTCAGCCATTGGTCCGCAAGGTAAAAAAGCCAAAAATCTCCTTAACAGACGTTTTCAAACTGATCGTCCTTATCAGAAGATGGTTACAGATGTATCTGAATTCAGATATGGACATGAAACTCAACAAGAACGAGTGTACCTATCACCAATCAAAGATTTATTTGACGATGAGATTGTAACATTTAATATTTCAGATCATCCAACAACAAATTTTGTGATGAAACCTTTACAAGAGCTTGTTGGACTTCGTCCAAAACTAAACTATCGTATGACAATCCATAGTGATCAAGGAATTCAATATCAAAGTTACCAATGGCATCACTATTTGAAAGATCATCATATCTTTCAGAGTATGTCTAGACGAGCAACGTGTTTGGATAATGCCGCAATGGAAAGCTTCTTTCACACCATGAAAGTCGAACTGTATTATCAACACCATTATGAAACGAAAACAAAGCTCATTAGAGTGGTACTGTACCCTGTCAAGTTTACACATTAAATAATAAAAATTAGCTGACCTTGCCGTAGCGAAATTCTGTTGCGGTGAGGTCATTTCTGGTTGCTGAGATAAATTGGCAGGTAAAGTATTTAACTCCTGCTTTAACTTGGTCGGTTAACTCTTCTAGGCTCTGAGCCTTAGGCTGATGGGCCATTCAAATTGCTTTAAAATCTGCCCACCAGTGTTCAATAACGGCATTATCTGCTGGTGTTCCTGGTGCTGAATAACTATGTTGTGCGCCATTGCTGGTCAGATATTGATTAAGAGCTTTGGCAGTATATGCTGCGCCACGATCCGTATGGATCAGCGGAGCTAATCATCTTTCATGACGTTGAGCAGCTTGAAAGACTTTAATCGCGCCATCTGTTGTTTCTGTCGGTGTGATTAACCAGCTTAAATGATATTGACCATATAGATCTAACACGACGTGAAGCCGCACCTTATTATTTTGGACGCCATAAACTAACTCTGTTGTATCAGTTACCCAAACCTCATTGGCAGCTGTTCGTTTAAATTGTCGGTTAAGAATGTTTTCTGCTTGATAGGTTTGATGTTGCTGAACTCGTTTTCGCTTAGGCTGACGATAATCGGCCTTGATACTATGTTCTCTCATGATTCGGATAACCCGCTTCTTATTGATCTTAAATGAGAACTTATCAGAGCGATTAATTAGTCTAGTCATCTTATCATAGCCAACACAGTGCTGATTTTCCGTTTCAATTGCTTGAATTAAAGTTAATATTTGCTCATCTTCTCGATCTTTAAGTGTCGGATGACGGCTTTGCCACTGGTAATAAGCCTAACGGCTTATTCCAGCAGCTATTACTAGCTCAGTAATAGAATATCCTTCATTACTCATTTCCTGAATCGCTTGATATCGTCCGGTCGTTGCACCCCCCGATTGTGTATTTCGATTAATTTTTTTGCAAAATTTATCTCAACCTCTCGTTCGCGCTTTTCCCGTTCTAGCTCTCGTACTCGCTGCCGTAATCTCTCTACTTCACTGCTAGCTTCTTTGCCCTTATTTCGACCACGATTATCCCTTAAAGCCTGCCAGTCTTGGCTGTTAGAGTACTTGTGGACCCACGAATAAACCCGTTGGTAACTTACATTATATTTCTCGGCAGCTGCCTGGTAATTCCGTTGGTGATCGAGTGTCCATTGGACTATCTCTTTCTTCTCGTCAAAGGATACTTTTCTTCCCATCTTTCGGACTCGCTTTCTTGTTGCGTAAGCAACATCTAGTTTGCCCATATTGTACTGGATAATCCATTGTGATAGTTGAGAAGCGTTACGAATGTTGTATTGATTTAATATTTCAGGACTGGAATATTTTCCAGAACGATAGGCTTCAACTGCCTTTAACTTGGTCTGGAGCGAATATCTATGGTTGTGTTTAGGACGTAATAACCCCAAAAGGCCTGAAAGAAGGAACTGTCGAATCCAATTAGACAGATTAGCTGGACGGACGCCTTTATAATCGGCAAAGACGATTAAAGGGACATCTGTCTCTTGATAATCATTGAGTAATTCCAACTTCTCCAATGTTGTATAGCTTGTAAAATGAAACACCCCCTAAATTTTTATTATTTAAAGTGTCAACTCTAAGGGATATTGTACGAGCGATGGTTGAATGGATTAATTATTACAATAACGAACGAATTAAACACAAACTAAAAGGCAAGACTCCGATCGAATATCGAAATCTTGCCTTAAGAAAAGCATCGTAAGTAAAGTGTCCAACTTTAAGGGTTCACTTCAAAGCATGCTTTCTTATTTCTATCTGTTTTCTTCTTTCGTAATTTTAATTCCCGATGGAAAATCAAAATCATGAATAACAAATGGGGATCCATAGTCTAATGATGTAACTTCTTTTACAATTTCTTGTATTTTAATTACACAAAAGTTCAGAGCATAATCCTGAATCAATTCCCTGAATTTTGGTTCGTCAAATTTTTCATTGTCTGCAAGCTTAACCTTATAAACAAAATCAGCACTTACTGTTAAATTTTGCTGCATTACTATTTCTTTTTTTAATGACCTATTAGCTATTCCCTTAACAGTTATAATTGCAGTCTGTTGACCATGTTTATCAGTATTTAGAGCAACTCTCCCATCATCAATGGTTAAGCTTTGATTTTGCTTATCACCCGAATTTATATTCTGCACTTGGTACTGAAGATCCTTTAACAAGAACCCTTGATAATTCAGTTGCATGATTTTCGCTCTTTTCTTTAGTAATACCAACATAAACATATCCGTTTGAAGCTTTATTCGGAAACAAATCTGCAAGCAATATCTGTTTTAGTAATCTCGCTTCTTGCTTATTTTCATTTTGATTAAAGCGTTTAGACCTGAACATTGTTTTTCTTCTCTTAACACCATAAAATGTTTTGGACACAAACAAAACGTCATTTTGATTAGCTGCATCATCTAACTCAGAAAGTATCGTCTCATATTCGTCCTTTGTTGCAGTTGTATTTACACCATTCTCAAAGCTTCTATATTTGTCTTCACTTATACCAACTTTTGCTGCAGCTTCTTTAGGCGATAACCCAAGACTAATGCGCTTTCCTAATATTTTTTGAGAAATCTTGAACTGATAAGATTCAAAACGTTCTTTTATGGCAGAATTGTCTGGCTTATTCAGTGCTTTCTCAAAAGCTTGATTAAAGTTCAACTTCATCTCGTTCACCCTCTTTACCTAAATATAAATTAGTTGAATTTGATCCTGCTACTTTATCATTAATAAGACTAAACAAGTCACTAGCTACTCTACCAAGTTGAGTAGTCACATCGTTTGCAGTACCTATACCGTAATAATAATTAATTTCCTTCACTTTAGAAAAACCATGTGTGAGAACTAAACAATTTAAATTCTTATGAATTGTCAGAACAATACGATACTCTTTCATGCTTTTTCTATACGATTCACCCTTAAATCTGATTTCATAAGAGTGATTGCCTGCATCCAATTTTTTCAGTATTGAATAGTATATCTTTTTATCAGGATGTTTTGGGTCATAATTAAAATAGTCTTGAATCCCTACATATGATGTCCCATTGTATGTGATAAGATTTTGAAGTTCATTTATTTCTCCATTATTATCTAAAGTAAGATAATTTAAAATATTGAAGATTCTTTTAATAGCTTCAAGCAACCATTTAGAAGACTCATTGATTGTGTTAATAAGATACACTTCAGCCAGTGGCACATCACCGGTTGGTTTTTTATTAACCTTAGGCTTTAGCAAAAATAATTGTTTCACTGGCATCACCAATTGATTTCATTTAATCCATTACTCACAACTACAATTATCTTATCATATCTGGGAACGGCCAAATAAAAAAATGTCTTACAATTGCTAGGCAAAGGATCCCGGCTATAATGCCCTCTAAGTATACAGATGAAATAGAAAATTCATCTTATACTTGGGGGCATTTTTTATGTGCAGAAAAGGAAAATATAGTGTGGAACAAAAACTAGCCATATTAAGTGAAGCGTCACATTGCACTACTCAGGAAGTGGCCAGGAAATATGGGATTCATAATAGAACCATAACTACCTGGAGACGACTATATACTTACCAAGGAATCGATGGTTTACGATCTGTGCACTACAATCGCAGTTATTCCAAGAAATTAAAATTATCTCTGGTTAAAAAGTATCAGACGTCAAATGATTCGCTTGAACTTTTCGCAATTAAGCATGGGTTGAAGTCTAAGAACCTATTAGCACGATGGATTATCCAGTATAATGAATCAAAACTAAAGGCTTACACGCCAAGAAAGCGAGATTCAATTATGCCAGGACGTAGAACGACTTTTGAAGAGAGATTATCAATTATTGAGGAATTGATTAAACACGATATTAATTACAATTGGGCTGTAGATAAATATCATGTGAGTTATCAACAAGTTTATAGCTGGTATCAGAAGTATCGTAAAAGTGGCAATGATCCGCAATCACTTCGTGATCGGCGAGGTAAAGCAAAGCCACAAGATGACTGGACAGAAATTGATCAGTTAAGAGCGCAGAATCGATTGCTTAAAGCACAACTTCTTCGTAAAGAGATGGAGGAGGCATACGCAAAAAAAGTAATGGAAATACGCAATCGGGAGGTGGACAATTCTACAAACAACAAGCAATCAAAAAGTTAAATGAACAATATGGTTGGCCAATTAGTATTTTATGCGAAATTGCAGGTATTACACGTGGCGCCTACTATAAATGGACTCATCGGAAACATAATAAGTATGAAGATGAACAAATAGAATTACTGCAAGCTATTCTGGATTTAGAAAAACAACATAAGTGGACTTTAGGCTACTTAGGCATGACTACCCAACTAGTTTTTGAAAATAAATTAAGCTTTAAAGCAGGACTGAAGCGAGTTACTAATTGTATGAGAAAGCATGGGATTCGTTCTAATATCCGGAAAAAGAGGCACAATCGCGTTAAACGTCATGAAGAATATATCAATGACAACTTACTCAATGAACAATTTGATTGCCATAATAAGAATGAAGTTTGGTTAACTGATACTACAGAAGTCCAATATGGTACAAACACAATCAAAAAAGCAAGAGTACACGTAGTTTTAGATTTATATGGTCGTTATGCTTTGAGCTACAACATTTCTGCCACTGAGAATACATCATCAGTAATTGAAGTATTCAATCGAGCCTTTAATTTAGAGCCGAAGGCTCATCCAATGATTCATACTGATCGAGGAGCTGCCTACTGTTCAATGGCTTTTAATAACTATCTAGCTAATCAAAACTGCATTCATAGTATGTCTCACCCAGGTCATCCTTGGGAAAATTCGCCAATGGAACGTTGGTGGAATGATTTTAAACTCGTTTGGCTAGCTAAGCGCTCTCGTCCTAAAACATTGGCAGAATTGGATCAGTCGGTCAAGAAAGCTATTAATTATTTCAACACACGGCGAGCATATGCATCAAAAAACAGCTTGACCGCGGAAAAATTCCGCAATCAAGTCGCATAAACTTTTTCTATTTGGAATGTATACTTGACAGGATATAGTGCCATTACAGGCACTACTGAAGGATTCAACACATTAATCATGTACAGATAAATAAAAAATCCACCCCCTGCTGGCACAGAGAATGGACTATGGGGTGGATAATTTTTGCGTGATCATCAACCCTTTCATTATACACAATAATGGGGGGGTAATTTCTATGGCACAATTTATTAAGCGTAGTCGTTTTTGGACGGCTCGCTTGCGATGGACTGACAGTGCTGGTAAGAAACACTCAAAGTCTAAATCAGGGTTCAAAGTAAAACGTGATGCTCAGGCTTGGGCGGCTAAAGCAGAAAACAAGATTAATCAGGGAGTGGCAATTGACAAGCAGATTAGCTTAGCCAATTACTATGACCGTTGGATTAAGACATACAAAGATAAGAAATTAGCTCAAATCACGTTGGATCGTTATAAGTATACTGGTGAAGCCTTGCGATCATTCTTTGGCAACATTCCTATCAAAAACATTAATCGACAACATTATCAGCAGTTCATCAATAAGTATGGCAGCAATCATGCTCCTGATACCGTTAAGAAAGTCAATTCAATTATCCACTCTTGCGTAAAGTCTGCCATTCTTGATGATTATTTAACTAAGAACTTTACCCAACGGGTAGAACTGATTGCTAACCAAGATCGTGTCTTGAATGTTGATTATCTGAATCTCAAAGAAATTAAACGGCTAAAAACTGCTACGATGGAAGGCATTAAGCGACGGCCAGGCTTTACTAGTCGTTATATGATTATCACTGCGATTTACACGGGAATGCGCTTGTCTGAAATTCAAGCATTAACATGGAATGATATTGACTGGATTTGCCAAACTATTTCTATCAGCAAATCATGGGACATGCGTACCAAACAATTCAAGCCAGCAAAGAGCAAATCTAGCAATCGCACCATTAAAGTTAATCAACAATTGCTAGATTGTTTGAAACATTTACAGCAAAACAATTCAACAATGGTGTTCATGAATCAGTATGGCACCATCCCCACTAGCAACGCAGTCAATAAAACACTTAGGCAATTACTAAAGAAGCTTCATATTCACCGGAAAAACTTCCACTTTCACAGCCTAAGACACAGTCATGTTGCTTTGCTCCTAGCAAATGGTGTGGGCATTTATGGAATTAGTAAGCGATTAGGCCACAATGATATTTCTACAACGACAAAAGTTTATGCTTACTTGCTTGACGAGTACCAGAATAAAGTTGATCAAAAGATTATTTCAGCCTTATCTTCGCTTTAAAAAATGGGTCTCGAATGGGCCTCGGCCTCACAAAATCTCGTCATTTCTCAGGAATACGATAATAATAAAAAAACAGCCATAAGCCTATCGAATCAAGGCTTACAGCTGTATTCATTACTTCCCAGAATTCCTGAAAAACATACAAAAATGCCCCAAACAGGATTCGAACCTGTACATGGTTACCCATACAACGACCTGAACGTTGCGCGTCTGCCAGTTCCGCCACTGGGGCATCTATTATGATGTGTTGCTCTCTCAAACAACAATATATAATATACATGATTCAGACGGTTATGGCAAGGACTTTTTGGGATTTTCTTGAATTAATTAGTCCGGCATCTTGATCATCGTGCCATAGCCCGTCAAGATCAGGAATTTCGGCGCTACCTGCACGTTTGCAACTGACTGCTGGAAACGAACGCCAACTACTCCATCAGCTCCCTGATCGGCAGCCTTGCGTTTTAACTCATTCTCCACTTCATCAAACAGTTGATCAAAGCTCTCAAATTCATCGATAGAATCACTCGGCAGCATCAGCTTCGCCGTCGCATTCACTAATCCCATCATCTTGTGTTTACCACGGAACTCTTCTGTTGAAAGAAACATCGTTCCCCACCCCTTTGAATCATTTTATACATATTCTAACAAATTTTGCTGTAACCAAAAAATCCGCCTCCAGGTGGGGCGGATTACTTTGGGAAGGAATCAATGTAACTTTGCGTTAAAGCCTTTTTATTATCCATGTCATTTTGATTCAATCTTTCCGCAAAGTTATTTAAAATTGCTCTGGTGCACGACGGTGACCACACATTCAATAATACTTTTCGTCTACTTCTCTGTGTCACACTTACACTGCTTCTAACCTACTCGAATTGCTTCAGTTGCCAGGCTTTGAATGGTTTCTTATTTCCTTCCTCACCAATAATATACCATGCCTTGAAAGCGCTTGCAATAACTTTTTTCGCTTTTTCAAAAAAGTTTTTTGATGAGTATTCTCTTACTAGTTCCACAACGAACTACGTTTCTTCGGCCAGTGCGGAATCAAATCATGCCCCGCATCAGCAAAAATGGTTTGCAGACCCGCCGTCAAATGTGCTGCGGCCATATTATCTTTGGTAATTGTATCGACAATCCGGTCACCATGTCCCTCTAATACTTTGCGGGCAAAATTTGGGTCAGCGATCGATCCACGGCCGACTGACAACAAATCAGCGTACTTTAACGCGTCCTGGGCATCACTTGCCGTGCGAATGTTACCCACGATACCTAACTTGGCATTGCCGATAAACGGTTTGAAGATCTCCGCAAAAGTTTGATTAGAATCTATGGGTTTCTGGTCGTATTGGGGAAGTGAGAGGTCGATATAATCAATGGCAAACTGGTCAGTCAGAGCCTTGATTAGTTGCGTCGATTCGTGCCAAGTATAACCAATCGTATCGTGAATTTCTTCAGGACTAAAACGGTAACCTACGATGAAATCATTTGGTGCTGATTCTTTCACTACCCGCAAGACTTCAGCAACAACTGCTAACGGGAAATTCATCCGTTTCTCTAAGCTGCCACCCCAGTGATCATCACGTTTATTAGAGATAGTGGAGAAAAACTGCTGCAGCAAATAGTGGTTGGCGCCATGAATCAAAACACCATCAAAACCGGCGTCAATGGCACGCTTGGTCGCTTTTCCAAAATCCTTGATAATTGCCTTGATTTGTTCATCATTCAGTTCCTTGACCGGATATGGCAAGAAGGAATAGTCAATCTCACTCGGCGCATAAACCGACTTGCCCATGTCAGCTAACCCTGATGCTTGCCGGCCATCATGTGCTATTTCAATGATGGCTTTATTGCCGTGAGATTTAATTGCTTCAGCCAGCTTTTTAAGCTGAGGCACAAAGCGGTCATCGAAGATGGCTAACTGGCTGTGATCAGGAGCCCATGTCATCGCTGGTCCTCCATTTTCTGATACGTAGGCATATTCCACGGTGACCATCCCCGCCGAATCAGAACGCGCACCATAATATTGGATAGTGTCGGCCGTTACTTCACCTTGGTTGCCGCTATTAGTTAACATCGGGGGCTGAACAAAGCGATTTTTAATACTAGCCCCGTTGGGAAAAATTACTGGATCACTTAACTTTTTCATCAATAAAATCCTCCTTGAATGTTTATTTCACTGCAGCTAAAGCGTCATCGATCGGCGTCTTGCCAGTACGCATCATCATCACTTTTTTGCTCATATTAGGATGGTCCAAAATTTTAGCTAGTGTCATTGCGACATCAGGAATCGGATTGGTTCCAACTTTGCCTTCGTCAATTGTGATCTTCCCCGTTCCAGCTTCTTCGGTCAGGTTGGTGGGGCTCAGAATTGTGTAATCCAAGTCAGTTTGGTTCACCAAGTAGTTATCAGCGAAGAATTTGGCATCTTTATAAGCGGCATAAATCATCAAGCCATTTTCCGCCCATTTCTCTGGCTCCAGGGGAAACATCGCACTGAGCATGATGTAGCGATGAATCCCATTTTGCTGAGCGACTTTCATCGTTTTCACTGCTCCCATCGCATCTGTCCGCAGAAGATCAGCTCCATTGGAACCAGCAGTGAAGTAAATAACATCCGGATGCCCAATGATCTGGCTCAACTGAGCCGGACTATCATGCAGATCCAGCTTAACAGGAGTTACATTATCCATTTTCACAATATTCTCCGGATGGCGTGAACCAGCCGTCACTTGATGTCCCGCAGCTACTAGGTCTTTTACCAAGTCGGTTCCGACTCGTCCTGAACCACCTACAATAAAAATTTTCATTATTGATCCCGCCTTAAACATAACTTAATGGTAGTTTGATTATGAGTTGTTAGCTTTAATATTGCTAAGCAGTCGCTTACTCGCTATTGACCGCTTTTGATATTATTATTATCCGTAGATCATTGAAGTGGAATTGCCTTTTTGATTAAGATAGTGTTAACTAATAGTTAAGGAGGAATTACGAATGCTCGATCAACGGGTCAAAACATTCTTAAAAGTTATCCAAGCTGGTAGTTTTACCAAGGCTGCTAAGGAAGAATACCGATCCACGGTTGCCGTGATGAAACAAATTTCATCTTTAGAACAGGAAGTTGGCGTCAAACTTGTTAACCGCAGTCATCAGGGTATTAGTCCAACCTCTGCCGGTAAATACTTTTATGAGCGAACACATCAACTAGCCGGGGAAGCCAACGAAATCTTACGCAACGTCCAACAAATTGATCAGCAGGGATCACACGTTATTCGCATTGGGACGTCTTTATTGCGCCCCAGTGATGAACTAATCAAATTGTGGCTGAAACATGACCAACAGAATAGCAAGTTCACCTTACAACTGGTTCCCTTCGTCGATTCTTTTGACGTGAGGAGCGATGAAGTTTTGACACCCCAAATGGACTGCGTCGTCACTCCTTCAAGTGTTGAGGCATGGAATGAACAATATGCTTATCTGCCACTGGGTTCTTTTCCTTGTCAGATTGGCATTCCAGCCCAGCACCCCCTGGCCAAGAAAAATAGCCTTACTTGGTCCGACCTCGATGGTCAGCGTCTTCTTTTACTGTCCAAAGGTATTTCAGCCGTAATCGACCAATTGCGCGACCAAATTAGTCAGCATCATCCCAGCATCAAAGTGATCGATCTTCAGCACCTCTACGACATCAACAGTTTTAATGAGGCGATCACAACTAATTCGTTAATCGAAATCCCCAGTGCCTGGCAAAACATCAATCCTGAAATCAAGTCGGTTCCGATGGCTTGGGACTACCGTATTCCGTATGGTGTGATTTATCGGCGCGATGCTAGTACGCGGGTGCGGGATTTTATTGATGAATTACAAGAAATTACGCCAAAACAAAAAGCATGACCCCGAAGAATCATGCTTTAATATTGAAATGGATGTCACATCACCAGCGGAATCAACGCAATCGCATTATTCAAGCCATGCAACAGCATCGAATTCTTAATATCACCGCTCTTGCTGTACACGATCGCCAGCACAATTCCTAAGTAAGCGTAAATCAAGAAACTGATCGGCGTGCTGTTGGCGTGACTCGCCGCAAAGATTGCCGCTGATAAAATCACTTTGGCCCACAACCAGCTCGGCTTGAAGAACAGGTTCATGGCGGAGCCCCGGAAAATTAACTCTTCGGCAATCGGTGTCAAAAAGATCGCTGAGACACACAAGGCCACCGTAATCAATGGATTCTTACTCATCAAGTGAGCAATGTTAGCGTTATTTGCCGTCGTCGTCTGGTGATAAATCATCCGGTTCAAAGTTGATAAGCAGTAGCTGCCTAGCATAATGGCCAGATAACCACCCACTACCCAACGAAGGCGTTTGCCTAGTGACTGTGGCAAGTGTGGTCGCTGGTCAACCCGCTGGTAGATACCCGCCGCCAAAATGATTATCAAGATAAAGGCAACGAAGTACAGACCCAGCAGAGTTGCTGAAAAATGATTCAGCTGGTGATAATGACGCAACCGTACTAAAACCAATGGTGGCAGTTGAATGACAAAAGCCAAAACAACCATTAATAAAAGCCGGACAATAAAGCCTGGCCTTTTTTTGTTTGAGTTCTCGATATACACTAAATCATCACTTCTTTAAATTTTTAACACTATCGCGTGTTACTAATTTAACCGGTAAGTGCACAGTTTGCAAATCCATCTCCGGATTTTGCACCCGTTTGATCAGCATATTAGTCGCTTCTTCACCGATTTGGTGCATCGGTTGTTCAATAGTCGTCAGCTTAGGACTGACGTATTCGTCAAAATCGATATTGTCGTAACCCATTACCGAGATGTCATCAGGGATACTAAGACCTTTTTCGTGCAATCCCCGCATCAAACCAATAGCCATTTCATCGTTGGCTGAAAAGACCGCCGTAGGATGCTTTGCCAGAACCGCGTCGGTTTGGTCGTAACCACCTATCTTCGTCAATTCAGCCGAAACGATGTCCTGTTGCGGATCAAAATCAATTCCAGCATCGTGCAGCCCATCCGTAAATCCCTTGAGACGGTTATTGACGTTGGCCGTCGGATTCGTTGGGTGCAGCATCACGATTTTTTGGTGACCCATCTTTGCTAAATATTCGGCAGCTTGACGTCCGCCTTGGTAATCATCGACTTCTAGACGGTCGCCAGCCCGGTTACCGTTTTGGTCAAAAAGAACGTACGGCGCGTGCCACGGTTTCAGCAAGTCATCAATCGTTTTAGCAGTGATCGAAGCACTTGCGATGATAAAGCCATCGACGGAACGCTCCATCAGCTGACGCAAATAAAAGCGCTCCAAATCCTCTTCATGATTTGCACCGAAGACCAGGGCAATAAAGCCCTCTTTGCGGGCGGTACTGTCGACGCCATGGATGAAAGTGCTGAAGAAGGGGTTATTTAAATTCGGAACTAAAACCCCAATCGTCTTCGAAGACCGCAAAATCAAGTTACGAGCGTTGAAATCAGGCACGTAGCCCAATTCATCACGCAGATGAAGAACCTTTTCCTGGGTTGCTTTACTAAAACGATTGCCCTTCCCGTTTAAAATTTGGGAAACCGTCGTTACCGAGACACCAGCAGCACTGGCCAGATCACGAATCGTTATTTTCTTTGCCATGAATAATAACCTTCATTTCTCTTTGGCTTAGCGTAAATCATTTTACGTAAACATTTTACCTCAGCCTTCATGGCAGCGCAACCATCCTTGAAATGATAGACTTTATTGATGAAAAACGTCTTTAAAAATAGCTGCCGTTGTCGCCATCTGGTAACCACGGACACGCAGGTAGTCGATATTGACCAGCAAGACTTCGTATTCCCATAAAGATGACAGATCATGCTCGTTATAGTAATTCATCGTCACTTTCATATCATCGAGTTTAGTCAGGTAGCCTTCGAAATCATCCTGGGACTTGTACTTATTCGTACCGATCACCACCGGCAAATGCTGATCTAAAGAATCCTGTAAAAACGTCTTCAGTAACGGCTTGTTAGTAAAATCATGCTGCTGCAGGAATTTCTGCAGGCCCCAGACATCAAAATAGCCATTATCCTGAGCTACTTTGGCCTTAATGGTGACGGTGGTCAGATAGTCCGTTTGGCGGCGAATGCGGCGAATACTGGTCAGGCGCGTAACCAGCAGGCAATTAATCTTCCCATCCCAGTCCAACACCAGCAGTAACGCACACAACTTATCCATCGCGATAACGAAACCGACGTCGAAATAGTCGTCGCTATCGAGATTATAGATTTCAACTAGGGTGCCCTGTTGCTGGGCAATCGTCATTTCTCTGCGAACTTCATCCTGAGTCATTATTTGAACCGATCTCCCTTAATTTTCTAAGAGAATATTTTCTCATGGAAAGTCTAACGATGCAATTGTTTAACTTTGATCAGCACTAGTGACGCTAAAGCCCCAGCCACTGACATTATCAAAACGTGACCCTTTCTTTTGGCAGGACGCGCCTTACTCTGGTGTGATTTAACTGCCACTTTTCCATGGTGCTTCCTTGGAAGATATGATTGCTGTTTAATTGCATCACCCTTTTTCGTGTCAGGCTGATCCAATTGATCATCATAACTGGTTAAATCAAATGCTTTGATGATTGCTGCTAGTTTCTGGTCATAGTGAACATCAGTTGCGTAGCTGCCACGCAAGGCCTTCAGTGCGCGCTGGTAATCCCCTGCTTGGTGGCGATGAACCATTCGGAACTGCTCCGTCTCCAATAAATTAGCATAATCATTCAATGATTCTTGCCAATCCTTGTACTTACGAAAAGCAGCTTTAATCGTATAGGAATGGCCACTGTGATCCTGTTCACTCGTCGTCATTTCGACGCTGGGCAAACCTGGCATCGCTTTGACACCCATCAAGTTATTATGACGACTGGCCAATTCACTAGCGCCAAAATTACTTTCCAACGCAGCCTGGGCCAATAAAATCGACGGGTAGAGATCAAACTGTCGACTGATTTTGACAGCCAACGGCCCTAATTTTTCAAAAAATTCTTTTTGACTTCTTGTCGGCTGACCGAGGTTGTAGTGAAATGTTGCTCCACTGTCAGAAGGCTCTGGTCCCTGGACAGTTTCAGCATCAGTACGATCACGAGCCTGCGATTCTGGAACCGAAGTTGCCTTGCCTGCTTCCTGCTGTTGTTTTTGCATACTCTCACGGAATCCCCGCTCATAACCAGCTCTCACAAAGGCATCCTGAAACTGATGCTTTTGTTGGCGCTGGCTATCGATCATCCCTTGACGGTAACCCGTCAGGTAGCGATCACGTTCAGCCTGCGAAAAACTGGCCGCTTGGGCTGGAACACTCAGCGTCCCTAAAACTATCATGGCCACTAATAGGCATTCTGAAATTATTCGTCTCATTTTCATTTGTATCCCTCCACTAGAGAGATACGGAAAGAAGCTAAAAATTGCACGAAAAAAGACCGGAGATTTAATCTCCAGCCTCAGAATTCAAATGATATTCTCTAGATTGTCGGGTACGATGACGTATCAATCTTAATCGGTTTGTTAGCATCGTCCGTCTTGACCACGACGACATCACAAGGTGCTTGGCGAACCACATAAGCGGTCGTGGAACCGACGATCATGCGGCCAACAACGTTCAAGCCACTAGCACCGACGACGATCATGTCGATCTTGTTTTTCTTGACATAGCCCGTCGTCAGTTCAACTTTGGCATTGCCGATCAAAACGTCGGTATTAACCTTCGTTAAGCCGGCAACCTCAGCCTGTTTCTTTAACTTAGCCAATTCATCAGTCAGCTTTTTCGTTGCCTTGTCATACATCGACCGGTCGATAAAGCCATAGGTAACCGTTCCTGAAGATGAATCTTTCGTGCCATTGACGACACTGAGTAAATTCAAAGTTGCTTGATTACGTTTTGCGATATCAACGGCCTTTTTAAAAGCCATTTCGGATTGCTTGGAGCCATCAATGCCAACCAAAATATTAGTGTACTCACTCATGCAAACCGCCTCCTCAATCTCTTTAATTTAATTATAACATGAATACGCTTACGTGATACATTCGTCTCGCTCGCACACTCATGGGAAAAATGTCATAATAACACTGAGTAATGAGGAGGCCTTCCAATGAAAAAATTAAGTGCACAAATTTTAAGAGACGTCATCAAGCCCCGGCCAGTCAACTCCTTTAAGGGCACTTTTGGCAAAGTCACCCTTGTCGGCGGAAACCAACACTTTGGCGGTGCCATTATCATGGCCACGACGGCGGCAGTTTACTCTGGTGCGGGTCTGGTGACCACCTGCACCGATCGCTTGAATGTCGGCCCGTTGCACGCTAACGTGCCCGAAGCGATGTTTGCCGACTTCCACGACCAGCAATCACTAAAAAACTTAATCAGTGGCGTCACCAGCGTCGTCGTGGGCCCCGGCTTAGGCGAAGACGAGCAGAGCCAAACCATCCTGCAAATGGTCTTTGAGACGATTCAACCAGAACAAAACCTGATCATCGACGGGTCGGCCATCACGATGATGGCTCACCAGCACATCACCCAACCAGATGCCCACGTCATTTACACACCACACCAAATGGAATGGCAACGCTTATCCGGAATCAAAATAGCTGACCAGGAACCCGCAAAAAACCGCGAAGTTGCTGATCAGCTCAAAGCAACGGTGGTACTAAAACGTCACCACACCCAAATTTATTTAACTAATGGATCGACTTACGAATTAACCATTGGCACACCCGCCCAGGCCGTCGGTGGGATGGGCGATACCCTGGCAGGAATGGTCGGTGGTTTTACTGCCCAGTTCCACGATAATACGGATAAGGCTGTACTTGCCGCAGTCTACGCCCACAGTGCAGTGGCAGAAGAAATTGCCAAAAAACAATACATCGTCCTTCCCCACCAGATCAGTCATGCCCTACCGGAATTCATGGCACGGGTAGCAAGCGGCCAATTTTAGTTGCATTTGACATTCTGGGGACACCCAATACAGTTGCAAGGCACTTCTTTTGGAGCGTCTTGCAATTTTTTTTGCAATAAATTTTGGAGGCTCTTGATGTCAGACTGGCTGAGATCCACTTGATCGATCACGTCTGCTAAGGTCTGACCAACACGTTTGGCGCAGATATTGTGGAATAATTGCAATGCTGCACGGCTGATGGTAGCTTGCTGCTCGACCAAAGGGATGTAGCGAAAAGCCCGCCCTTCGCGCCGCGTTGCCAAAATCTTTTTCTGGACCAGGCGTCGCAAGAGCGTTTTGACGGTCGCTGCCTGCCAGCCAAATGGATCTTCAAGCAGTTTTGTCAGTTCAGTGCTGGTCGCACTTCCCCGGGTCCAAATCACCCGCATCACCTGCCACTCAGCTGGACTGATGTCTAACTCTTCATTGTCTGCCATCTGAACATCCCTCCCTTTTTCAATGCAAGTTTACGTTTGTAAACAAACAAAGTCAAGCTAAACCCCGCCACCAGCAATTGATGACGGGGTCCAAATAGATTATTTAATATGCAATTTTTGCCGCAAGCCAGCAACACGTGCACCCAGAATGTCTTCAGCCAAGCGCGACCGCAGAGAAAGGTACAAATAAATACCAGCGCCAACAACAACTCCTGGAATCAGGATAAAGAAGGCAGTGAAACGACCATACGGGCTGACGAAGCGTTCTAGCAAGTACATCAAGGCCCGGGTGACCACAAACATCAACAGCGAGAATCCCAAGATCTTGTTCGTCGGTTTTGCCATCTCGTGGAATGGCAAGTTAAATTCATCGTTGAAACTGTGCAAGATCAGGTAATTGATAACGGTCATCGAAATTCCCGTTGCCAGCAGCGGGCCAATGCCCCGGAAGAAGTAGATGCACGGGAATTGGATGATGAATTTGACAACTAGGCCAACAGCCAGGTTGACCATCATCTTCTTGTTTTCGGAAATCCCTTGCATCATCGCCGCCGCAACCGTGTACAAGCCGAACGGAATCGATATGAATGAGGCAAATTCCAAAATGGTGATTCCGGCCTGGTTATAGCGGTAAAAGACCGTGTAGACTTGTTGGGCGACAGCCGACAATCCTAAAGCAGCCGGCACCATCACGAAGTAGAACATCATCAAAACGTTGACGATCTGCTTGCGCATCCCTGCCTGGTCGTTTTGGGCCCGCGCTTCCGCCAAAAGCGGAATAACCGTCGCTGCCAGAGCCGAGGCCAAGGAAATAACGATCATGTAGAGCTTGTTGGCATTGAATGAGAACAGAGCGTAGACAACTGACAGCTGGTAGTTCGTGTAGTGTCCCACAGCACGCATCATCGGGTTGAAAGTGTATTGATCGATCAGCTGGAAGAGCGTAATTCCGGATTCAATGATGATGAAGGGGATGGATTGATAGATGATCTTCATCATCAACTGCATCGTCGAGACATCGGCTTCACCCACAGAATCGCGGGCCATCTGATTCATCGTTCGCAGATGGCGAAGATAGGCGGTCGTCAAGACAATGATCGCCCCAATTGCCCCGATAAAGGCTGCAAATGTCGACTGGGTAACGGCTGCTACCCAGTTACCACTACCAAGTTTCATGATAAAGTATGTCGCGCCCAGCATGTAAATAATCCGGAAGAGCTGTTCAATAAACTGGCTCATCGCTGATGGCGCCATCCAGGCGTATCCTTGCAGATAACCACGGGTGATACTCATACATGGAATGATCAAAACTGCCCAAGCCAGTGAACGGACAACTGGCACGACATTGACGTCGCCACCACTAAGGATGCCCGCACCGAGCATCATGACGGTGGCACAAATGACACCCATCGCTGCTGCCACGTACATTCCCGAGTGATAAAGCTTGCGCGATACATTGGCTTGATCCAAGCCATTATAGTGAGCCACCAGTTTAGAAATGGCGGACGGAATGCCCGCCGTCGCTACCACTAAGAACAGATTGTAGATATTGTAACCTTTGGCATACACGGCGTTAGCGACATTACTGTATGCCCCTAACCACGTGACCCACGGAATAATGTAGATTGCCCCTAAAATCCGCGAGGCAATGCTGCCGGCCGTCATCCAGGCCGAACCGGTTATCATTTTCTGAGTGGCATCCGTAGAAGTGTCATTTCCTTCATTTGGATGTTGTTGCTCGTCCATAAGTTGTACCCGCTCCCGTCTTTTTGATTTTAAAAGTTCAAATTAGTATTCATCTAAATCCACTTGGACACTGATGACGTCTTTGCCGCCGTAGCGCTGTTTCAATTCATCAACGCTCCGGGCTTTCGGCAAAGATTCATAATGCGTGATCATGTCATTTAAAGTGATGGCTAAGGCCAATTTCGCATTTTGCAGAGCATCATCCTTCGTTTTGCCGCGCGCACTGGCGTCCAAAACATCGGGAAAAGTGAGCTGGTATTCACCGCTCTTTTGTTCTAATAAGGCTGCATATTCCACTTTAGTCATGACGCACCTCCATTGATAACGGACAATAGATCGAAACTATATTATACGCCTGTTTCAGGAGAGACCAAGCAAATTTAAAAAAGTTGTCAAATTTTTTAATCTATCAAAAAACTCCACGCCTAATCTAAGAGACGTAGAGTGAAATTCAATTATTTATCAATAATTTGCTGATAGGTCCGCGTTGTCATCGCGTAAAGTGCGATATAAATTATCAATAAAACAACAGGTACGACGATCCCGACAACGATCAAAATCTGCTGGTTATAGAAATTGAGCTCATGCAAGATTTGCCTAATAGCTGGGAGGGCAAAAAGCATGTTAATGATTGCTCCAACGACAGGCATCAGGAACACCATCAGCACTTGTGAATGGATTGCTTGGGCTGTTTCCTTTTCACTCAGCCCCACCTCTTGCATAATCACAAAACGTCTGCGATCAGCGTAACCTTCAGAAATTTGTTTGAAGTAGAGGACGATCGCTGTCGCCACTGCCAATGCCAAGCTGGTCAAAATGCCGACAAAAATTAAACCGCCGTACAAGCCAGTAATCAAATTCTTAATTGTCGATTGACCACTAACGCTAATGGTCGGTGAAATTTTGCTGAGGTCTTTTTCGAATTTAATCCGTTTTTGCTTTCCTTGAAGCTGGTAATCAAATGCATAGATGTTGGTTGTCATCACATTGCGTGGCAGTTTTTTGACAATCAGATAAGTAGTAACGTAAGTGGAACGATCTGGGTTATAGTAATTCTTTATAGTTTTCATGGGCTGAGCGTGGTAGCTCTGACCCATCACTTTAATCTCACCCCGCAATGGCTTGGCACCACGATAAGTCAATGCTTGGTCTGGCTTGATCTTAATCCTGTGTGCACTCAATTTGCCATATTCCTTAGCAGTCATCATAATCACACCGGCGTCGGTTCGCACCGAAACGTGTTGGAGGTTGCCCTGTGCAACAAAACGATTTCTCTGCCAATATCCATAAGTGGGCACACTCATTTGATACAGGTGTTGATGAAGGATTTGAGCATGAGATCGGTTTGCAAGATGGTGAATGACGTGCCTTTCCTTCTCACTAATCGATTGAGGACTCATCATTAAGACATTTTGTGGTGCATAAGCACGGGTTGTGCTGTTGATTCCTAGGTACAGTGAAATAGAAGTAAAGATAATCACCAAAATTGCACTGCAGAGCAAACAGATCGTCGCCAGGCTGGCACCATTTTGCTGCATCCGCTGACGCATCCCCGAAACGGCAATGAAGTGTTTGGGCTGGTAATAATAATTTTTGCGGTGCTGAAGCCAACTCAGAATCATCACACTACCAGCAATAAACAACAAATAAGTCCCAACAATCAGAAGGACGACCGCAAGCATAAAGTGTGTGATAGCGGTAACTCTGGGCTTGATGGTCAAGGTAGTGTAATACGTAATCCCCAGTAAAATAATTCCAGTGATTCCTGCCACGGTAGTGAGGAGGCCGTGACGTTGGGGATGAGCAGATTTCGTTTTCCACAATTGTTGAGCAGACATCAGCCGCACTTTCAACGAGTCAATGGCCATAATCACAAGGAAGAACGCGAAGATCATCAACGCCGTTTCGAATAAAGCATCCCATTGTATCCACGGTTGCTTAATTTTGGACATTGCAAGTAAATATTTGAGGCCCAGAAAGGCGAGTTTCTCAAAAATCACCCCAATCACCAAGCCGACTGCCAGGCTAATGACCAGCAAATATAATTTTTCGATAATGATCAGGACCTGCACGTTATTGCTAGTCATCCCCAGCATTTCGTATAGTCCAAACTCATCACTTCGTTCTTGCCATAAAAAACGGTTCACGTAAATTAAGAAAGCAGCCGTGATCAATAAAACGAAGGTGATTCCAACCTTAATCATGGCTGTCGTAACAGCACCCGTTTGCAAATGCTTGAGACTGGCATTAGCGCCCATCGCGGCAAAAATGTAGTTGATCGCCACTAAAATGCTAGTGGCCATTAAGTATGGCAGATAAACCTTGCCGTTACGACGAAAACTAGAATTGACCAGTTTAAAATACAACATCTCATTCACCTCCGTTCGTCAAGGTCATCATCGTGTCGCTAATTTTCTGTTGGTATTCTTGCTGGCTCATCTGTCCCCGGTATAGCTCATGGTAGATTCGCCCATCTTTAATAAATAGCACTCGCTTGGTATAAGACGCTGCGGCCGTACTATGTGTGACCATGATAATGGACTGGCCTTGTTGATTCACCATATCAAATAAGTTGAGGATTTCCTTACTGGTGTTGGAATCTAACGCCCCCGTCGGTTCATCAGCAAGGAGCAACTCCGGATGAGTAATCAACGCACGGGCAATTGCGATCCGTTGTTGCTGACCGCCAGAAATCTCTGAAGGATAGCGATCGATGATCTTGTCAATGCCTAATGCTTTAACGAGCGGCGCTAATCTTTTCTCCATTTCCTCAACCGGCGTCTTCGTCAACACTAACGGCAAATAAATATTGTCGCGATTTGAAAGGGAATCTAAGAGATTAAAGTGCTGAAACACAAAACCCAAATGCTGGCGCCGATACTTGGCTGCTTGGTCCTTGCCCAGTTGGCTGACATCGCGTCCACTAAGCATAACTTGCCCAGCAGTTGGTTTTTCCAATGTTGCAATAATATTGAGCAAAGTACTTTTGCCCGCACCTGATTCACCCATGATGGCCAAGTATTCACCTTGTGGAACGGAAAATGTGATGTCTTTTAGTGCATGGACTGGATGGGATGATGTTGCGTGGTAAGTGCGTTGAACACGTTTGATTTCTAGTAGGTTCATTTTTGTTCCCTCGCTTTCGTTACTTCAATTATAAAAAGGCCCCCTGCTTATTCCTACTTACGGAATTGCAGAGAACCTTACAGTTTTGTTAGCTTTGACGAATATTAGATGAAGGAAAACGAAGGCTAGCCGTCGTCAAATGCCCTGACGTAGATTGCAGATGCACCGTGAAATTCAACTGCTCTGTCACTTTCTTGACTAAGTAGAGCCCCATTCCTGTCGATTTGGTTGTTTGGTGGCCATTGCGCCCAGAAAAGCCGTTGTCAAAAACACGGGGTAAATCCGTCTGGCTAATACCGTCTCCAGCATTGGTAAAAGATAGTGACCGCCCTTGCCAACTGATGACGATATTTTCACCTTCGGGAGAATATTTAATAGCATTTGACAGCAGCTGATTGATGCAAAAACGCAACCATTTACGGTCAGTGAGTACCGCAACATCACCCACTCCCTTTAATTGGGGAATTAATTGCCGTTTAATAAATAACGCAGAATTGTCCTGAACGATACCGCGAATCAAACGTCCCAGATTAATCCACTCAAAGTCGTAATCATGACTAGGCATGGCCAAACGCTGATCGTTGAGCATCAGATCGAGATGATAGTTGGCTTGACGAACAGCACTGTTGATGACCTCACTTTTAACATTTTGATCATTTTCTGCAGCAGCTTGCAAAGTCATCAAGGAGTTTTTGATTTCGTGCGAATAAAGTTCTAGATGGTCATACTGCTGCTGATAAAGCTGGTTTAAGCGCTGCTCTTCTTTTTGACTAGTCTGGCGCGAATGTTGCTCTTGATCCATGAGCGATGATTGAACGGGATCCGTTGGTTGAATTGGTTGATGATGACTGACCCGTTTGGCTGCCTGACAATAGTGTCGTCCTAATAAAGTCAACCAGATAACCAACAATGGCAGCGTAAAGCGAATTGCATCGATAAAAATCTGCTTGTTGGCATGGTAAAACAGGATCAGCATCCCCAGTACCATCATCATCACCGCATAGGAAGCAATCCACGGCAAATATGCACGCCAGAGTGTGTGCCAATATCGATGCTTATTCATTGTCTACCACCAAGCGGTAACCAACACCACGTTCAGTCCGGATGGCGTTACCTAAATCGATTGTTTCTAACTTGCGCCGTAAACGACTGATATTGACGTTTAAGGTATTATCATTCAAATACTTGCCACCCTGCCAAAGCCACTCCAATAACTGATGTTTAGTGACGGTTTTGCCATGGTGATCGGCCAACACTGCGATTAAAGCTCCTTCGGTGGGCGTCAACTGAACAGTTCCAGCATTATTGGACAATTCATTTGTTAAATGGTTGAAGTGGTTATCACCCCACTGCAGTTGTTCATCATCACTCTTTTGTTGATTGCGTCGCAGCAACGCCTGCACCTTTGCCACTAAAACAGTGGCGGAGAAGGGTTTCATCAAATAGTCATCCGCCCCAGCAGCGACGGCATGCATGATGTTGCTGTCGATATCCGCTGCTGAGATCACGATTATCGGGGCAGAAGTTAAGTGTCTGGCCTGCTGCATCCAGTAAAAACCATCGAAGGTCGGCAATGTGATGTCGCACAAAATGAGGTCAGGCTGCAAAATATCAATTTCATCATCGAGATGGTCCCAGTCCTTGACGGCAACCACTTGGTATTGCCACTTAGCCAGTTGTTTTCGAACCATCTTGATGACCGCTGGATTGTCTTCGATGACATAGATCATTGCCATAGCAGGCTGCCTCCTTTACAAATTCAAAACCATTATAGCAAAAAGGACCGGAAAATTTCCGGTCCTTTATTAAGGGTCAATTGACAGCTTCCAAATTGCGCAAATTAAACGCGATCCTAATGGGTAGCTTACTTTGCCACAATGTTGACGATCTTGTTTGGCACCACGATGACCTTCTTGATGTCTTTGCCATCAGTAAACTTCTTAACACGATCGTTAGCCAAAGCCTGCTTCTGGGCTTCGTCTTTAGCAACATCCTTTGGCATTTCAATCTTGGCCCGCAGCTTGCCGTTAACCTGAATCATCATGTTAACTGTGCTTTCAACCAATGCACTTGGGTCGTACTTTGGCCATGGTTGGTAAGTGATAGTGTCAGAAACACCGAACTTGCTCCAGATTTCTTCACACATGTGCGGCGCAATTGGTGCCAGCATCTTGACGAAGCCTTCCATGTATTCGACTGGCAGGTCGTCAACCTTGTAAGCTTCGTTGACGAAGACCATCATCTGACTGATGGCGGTGTTGAAGTGCATCCGCTCAAAGTCATCGGTAACCTTCTTGACGGTTTGGTTGTAGACCTTCTTCAGTTTGCCGTCATTAAAGTTGGATACCCGGTCGCGGAGGTGGTTGTTATCGTCAATCATCAACCGCCATACCCGTTGCAGCCACTTGTTTGCACCGTGCAGTCCCTTGGTGTCCCACGGAACAGATTCGGTCAGTGGACCCATGAACATTTCGTAAAGGCGCAGCGTGTCGGCACCGTACTGGTCCACGATGTCGTCCGGGTTGACCACGTTGCCCTTGGACTTGGACATCTTTTCGTGGTTCTTCCCCAGGATCATCCCCTGGTTGACCAGCTTCATGAATGGTTCTGGCGTCGGTACTAAGCCCAGGTCGTAAAGAAACTTGTGCCAGAAGCGGGCGTAGAGCAGGTGCAGGACAGCGTGTTCTGCCCCACCGACGTAAAGGTCAACTGGTGACCAGTAGTCCAGTGATTCCTTAGAAGCAAATGCTTTGTCGTTGTGCGGGTCGCAGTAACGGAGCCAGTACCATGAAGATCCAGCCCATTGCGGCATGGTGTTAGTTTCACGCAGGCCGTGACGACCATTCTTGTCGTACACGTTGACCCAGTCCTTGACGTTGGCCAACGGACTTTCGCCGGTGCCGGATGGTTGGATGTCATCAGTTTCTGGCAACTTCACTGGCAGCTGATCTTCTGGAACCAGTGAGGTTGTCCCGTCATCCCAGTGGATGATCGGAATCGGTTCACCCCAGTAGCGTTGCCGACTGAAGATCCAGTCACGCAGCTTGTAGTTAACCTTCTTATGACCACACTTGTGTTCTTCCAGCCAGTCGATCATCTTAGCGATCGCCTGCTTCTTGTCCAAGCCGTTCAGGAAGCCGGAATTAATGTGAGTCCCATCTTCCGTGTATGGTGCCTTGTCAACATCGCCGCCTTCGATCACGGGAACGATCGGCAGGCCAAACTTCTTAGCAAATGCCCAGTCACGGTCATCGTGAGCCGGAACCGCCATGATAGCACCAGTCCCGTAGCTAGCAAGGACGTAGTCAGAAATCCAGATTGGCAGTTTCTTGCCGTTAACCGGGTTAATACCGTAAGCACCGGTGAAGACCCCGGTCTTTTCCTTACTGCCGTCCGTCCGTTCACGTTCAGACCGCCGGGCAGCTTCTTTCTTGTATTCTTCGACGGCCGCCTTTTGGTCGTCAGTAGTGATTTCGTCGACTAATTCGTGTTCTGGAGCCAGCACCATGTACTGTGCCCCAAAGAGGGTGTCAGGACGGGTAGTGTAAACTTCGATCTGCTTACCTTCGTGACCGTCGACGTTGAAGAAGATGCTGGCACCTTCGGAACGGCCGATCCAGTTGCGTTGCATTTCCTTGACGCTTTCTGGCCAGTCGACGAGGTCCAGGTCCTTGATCAGCCGGTCCGCATAAGCCGTGATCTTCAGAACCCACTGCTTCATCGGTTTCCGGTAAACCGGGTAGCCACCACGCTTGGTCTTCCCGTCTTCGACTTCTTCGTTAGCCACGACGGTGCCGCCCATGAAGTCTGGGGCCCAGTTAACTTCGATTTCATCTTCGTATGCTAAGCCGTGCTTGTACAGTTGTTCAAAGATCCACTGCGTCCACTTGTAATAGTTAGGATCAGAGGTCTTGACTTCGCGATCCCAGTCATAGGAGAAGCCCAGTGACTGAATTTGGTTGCGGAAATGATCGATGTTCTTGTCGGTAAAGCCGTTTGGATTATGGCCGGTCTTCAAGGCATATTGTTCGGCTGGCAGACCAAAGGCATCAAAGCCCATAGGGTGCAGGACGTTGAAGCCCTGCATCCGCTTCATCCGGGCCATCACATCAGTGGCAGTGTAGCCTTCGGGGTGACCAACGTGCAGCCCCTGACCAGAAGGATACGGGAACATGTCCAGTGCGTAATACTTCTTTTGGTCTTTGTTAATTTCAGCCTTAAAAGTTTTGTTCTTTTTCCAGAAACGCTGCCATTTCTGTTCAATGTACTTATGATCGTAAGCCATTTTATTTCTCCTTTGTATTCAAACTCAAGCATGGCGGAATAAAAAAAGTCCCGTTGATCAAATCAACGAGACGAATTTTTCCGCGGTACCACCCGATATTCCTCTAATGAGGCTCTTTTGCTGGATTAACGCTCTCCACGCCAATGCTTACTAAAAATTCAGCACCGGATTAACCGAGCCAGTTCGTCAGGTAACACTCCACATTCCCATCACCATGTGGTCGCTTCAAGTGCTGAGCCTCACTAGTAACTCTCGGATGTCTTTCTTTAAACATTGTAGCAATCGCTTTTCGGGATTGCAACCAATTCTGAGTAAAAATTAGAAATTAATGAGAATTAACCCGTTAACCCAGAATCTTTTTCAGATCATCAACCTTGTCGAGTTGTTCCCATGGCAGGTTGAGGTCATCACGACCAAAGTGACCATAAGCAGCAACTTGTTCGTAGATTGGCCGCTTCAGGTCGAGCATCTTGATGATCCCAGCAGGACGCAAATCAAAGACCTGACGAATGGCAGCAACCAGGTCGGCATCGCTGCGCGTACCAGTACCATAGGTGTTAACCTGAATCGATACCGGGTGAGCCACACCGATAGCGTAGGCAACCTGAATTTCCAACTTCTTAGCATACCCGGCAGCGACGACGTTCTTGGCGATGTAACGGGCAGCGTAACTAGCTGAACGGTCCACCTTCGTAGCGTCCTTCCCAGAGAAGGCACCGCCACCGTGGTGGGCTGCTCCACCGTAAGTGTCCACGATGATCTTCCGGCCAGTCAAACCAGCATCGGCACTAGGACCCCCGAGAACAAAACGACCGGTTGGGTTGATGAAGTAACGGGTTTTGTCGTCGAGAAGGTCGGCAGGAATAACCTGCTTAATGATCTGTTCCTTCACGTCCTTGTGAATTTGATCCTGGCTAACGTCAGGATCATGCTGGGTGGAGAGGACAACCGTGTCAACGCGCTTTGGTTTGTCGTCATCGTCATATTCGACCGTCACTTCAGCCTTAGCATCCGGACGGAGGTAAGGAATCTGCCCACTCTTACGCAGTTCTGCCTGCTTTTGCATCAAGTGGTGTGACAGCATCAATGCCAGTGGCATGTATTCCGGAGTTTCGTCAGTAGCGTAACCAAACATCAAACCTTGGTCACCGGCACCAATCTTGTCCAGTGCGTCCGTCTTGCCTTCGTCACGTTGTTCGAGGGCGTCGTCGACACCCTGCGCAATGTCTGGAGATTGTGAGTCGATGGCGGTCAGGACACCACAAGTGTTGCCGTCGAAGCCATAAGCGGCGTTGTCGTAACCGATCCGCTTGATTGTCTTACGAACGATGCCTTGAATATCAACATAAGCCTTCGTTGAAACTTCACCAAAGACCAGTACCAAACCGGTCGTGACGGAAACTTCAATCGCACAGTGTGAATCTGGATCCTGCTTCAGCATTGCATCCAGCAGTGCATCAGCAATTTGATCGGCCACCTTGTCCGGGTGACCTTCAGAAACTGATTCTGAAGTAAATAAATGTCTTTCTTTCATAATAGGTAATTCCCCCTGCTAAATCTTCTAGTCACTGGTTACAAGGCATCTTCGCAACGATGTACGAATCCTATCGGGAATTTGCTTTATAACGAAAAAAGCTTATCACACTTTTGAGCGATAAAGCAAGAAAACATCAAATCAGAAACTGGTATAATGTTAACTGAAACTTGAAAGCACGAAAACTAGCCGGAGCTGCGTCAGCTTCGGCTTTTCTCAGCCTAAATTAGACTTTTAGATGCCAGTATTCAATGCTTTTTGGATCGTTATTGGCAACTGAGCTATGAATCGATTAATGATGTCATCAATGTGATCAGTTAGGCTGAGCTCAGCTCGACCCAGTTCATGAAATAAGTAGACCAATGCGTCCATAAAACGAATATCTGGCAGTGCTTGATTCATAATGTAAAAGAGTCCACCAATTGTGCGATCATCAGTATTAAGTCGTTCTTGCCAAGCCAATAAGTCATAAGTAATCATGGTGACGGCAATATAACCACATTGACCGTCGTAACTTTGAATTTGTGATCGATTAAGAGCTAAATACTGCTTAGCAGCTTTGAAATAGGTCTCAATTTGCCAGCGGCGTCCGTACAATTGAATGATTTCTTCTGGCCGCATAGCTAAGTTAGTGGTCGCTAAAACTAGGTAGTCCTGACGGTGCCCCTTTTTGGATACAAAAACCACTTTTAGCGGAAACTGATGGCCATGATATTGGGCTTGAATGACACTGCTGTAAAGATAGTGATGCCGACAATTCATTTTAGAAGCTGCTAAACGTTGATAAAGACCCTTAATGCTATAGTGACGACCACGATATCGATAATAGACTTTTGCGCTGCGTTTGAGCATACCCACACCAAAAAGCTGAAGCTGAGCGAGTTGCCAAAACATCTTCGGCGAACTGTACCAAGAATCAAAAAGGACGTATTTAGCTGACACGCCTAGTGTTTGCGCTTGTCTAATCAATTCTAGAGCCACTTGGTTCATTGGGCGTTGAGCTTGAGCCCTTCTTTGACCGGCAATTTGACGTTGGTCAGTAATCTGCGCTAAGCATCCAATCAGATTAGCAGGCTGGTGAGTTGACATTAAAGCAAAATTAATAGGCAAAAAAGTATTACCATCACTCCAACCGAGAGTTAAGCCACGGTAACCATTTACATACTCGTGCTTATCGTGGTCATAGGTCTTGGCTAATAATTCAGTCTTTTGGGACCAACGACGTGCTAACAGAGTATCATCAAGCACTAATGCCAAACGACGTCGACCATCAATAAACGGGGTTAAGATGCGAATTAATTGAATCGCTACTAAACAGACTAATTTCTGCCAGTTAATACGGCCATCATTCAAAACATTCCGTGCCGTTCTTGGGGTAAAATGGCAATCTGGATGAGCACGATTGATCGAAAGACGCTCAAAATGAGCTGTCATTAACCAAGCTACGATCATTTTCAATGAACATAATGAGTGACGCTTAAAATTCACCCTGTGAGTTAGCTTAGCTAGACCAATTAGGCTTAAGAAGTGAGAAATAATGTTTTGAGAATCGTTTTCAGTACTGAAATGGTTTATAATTTGCATAGCGCAAGACTCTTTTCTACTTTGATTTTGACACTTAAAGTATAGCGTAAGAGTTCTTGCGTTTTTTATTTTTTTCGTCCAAAAGCCCTGAACCACAATGATTTCATTGCAATTCAGGGCTTTCAAGTTTCAGATGTTAATTTAAGAACCCAAAATAAGCTGATCAAAACATTGGGGGAATTCACGTGCAAAATTTTGTAAAGCAGCTGAAAGCAATCCATTGGAAAATCATCATTCCCAATATTCTGGTTCAAATGATTTGTTGGTCATATGTAGCTGCTAGTTACGCCGTCAACATCAAAGTGTCAGATTTCAAAGCAAACTTGCTGGTCCTCTTCGTCTACCAGTTCTTCGTCGCTGCTGCAATCATATTGATGAGTGAACAGGCCAACTCACCCCTGATCATCCCCGCACTGATTGCGAGTGCTTTCTTTGCCTTTGATGGTCTCTGGCACGGCAACGTCATGGCAGCTGGACTACTTCTGATGGTCCCGCTCTGTCTCTTCTTAATCTTCCTCGGCATTTTGGATCAGCCTGCTGAAAGCCAATGGCTGACGTACAGCTTCATCTACACCCTCGCCATCCCCTTGGTGATGGTTCGCCTCATCACCGGCTTTGTCACCCTCAGTTCCGTCATCTCCCTACTGCCCATGCTAGCGATCGTTGCTTTCTGTCAGTCTCCACTAGCACTAGCAGGGACGAATTATCATCTACTGGATACAACGATTGCTGGCGTCGTTGCGATCGTTTTAACCTTAGCCATGCGATCGTTTGGATTAGCACTAGTTATCGCAATTCTCATGATGATCGGTGGCTGGCTTTTCTTAATGCGCTATCGCCATCTTCAAATTTCTCCAGCCGCAGTCAATTTCTTCCAAATGCTTGTACTGATATTCGCTTACTGGCATTAATACATCTTAGTTTTTTGTAAATAATTACCACTATTTTCTTAATGGAAAATAGTTTTTATTTATGATATAATGAAAGCGCTTAAGAAGGGAGAGACCGACCATGAGTAAAAATTATTTGGCTTTCGACGTTGGGGGTACTTCGATCAAATATGCGTTGATGGACAGCGACCTCAATTTCTTGGAACGTGGCAAGGCCCTGACCAATCACAATAAGAACCACGCCATTATTACTAATTTAACTACTATCTCGGCAGATCTTGCCGCAAAATACGATATTGCAGGCATTGGGGTCAGTACCGCCGGTCGGGTTGGGCAAAATGGGGAAATCGTCTTTTCAGGCCCGACGATTCAGGATTACCAGGGTACACAAATTAAACGGGTCCTTGAAAAAGAAAGCCAGCTCCCGGTACACGTTTTAAACGACGTTGACGCTGCCCTGCGTGGCGAAATCTTTTGTGGTGCCGGCAAACTTTTCCGCTCGATTTATTGCATTGCCCTGGGTACTGGCATCGGTGGTTCCTTCTACATTGATCACCATTTAGTTGACGGAGCACATAATCTCGGCAACTCGGTCGGTTATCTCGATTATGATCCTGCTGATAAATCCACGTTTGAAAGCCATTACTCTACCCTCGCCTTTGAACGTCAACTGAGTACCGAAAACATATCAGTTCCTGATGCCTTCGCCAAGGCACGTCAAGGTAATCAGCATTATTTGCAGCTAATCGATCAGTGGTGTGATCAAATTGGCAAACGAATGGCTCAGATCTGTCTCATCCTTGACCCTGAAGCCTTTTTGATCGGTGGGGCTGTCAGTCAGCAAGGTGACTTCTTTACCGGGCGACTGGCTGCTGCGACCAAAAAATACATGCCTGACGGGATGTTCCACGTGCAAATCAAGCCGGCCATGTTGCAAGACCGATCGCAATTATTTGGTGCGGTTGCAGACTTTATTGAATAGACAAAGGGATCGGATCCGCAAGTACGAATCCGATCCCTTATTATTTATTTAAATGCTTCACATCAATCATCCCGACCGCTGCCATGAGACTCATCGCAGTAGCAGGTCCGACGCGGCTAAAACCATCCGCCTTCATCTGTTGAGCAACGTTAGTAGAAGCAGCTGTCCGCAAGGGCAGTGCCTCACCCAAAGGAACTGGCGAAGGCAGTGGTTGTCCACCAACCATTTCCCAAAGATAGTTATCCAGACTAGTTCCACTATCCGCCATTAAAGCCACAAGACGAGCGTTTTTTACTACTGCCATGATCTTCCGGTGATTACGGATAATCCGTGAATTTTGCGCCAGTTCGTAGATTTTATCGTCATCAAAGAAGGCGATCTCCCGAAAATCAAAGTTGGCAAAAGCATCTTCAAATGCCTGCCGCCTTTTCCAGACCATCGACCAATTCAAGCCGGCCTCAAAGATTTCTAGTGATAGCATTTCAAACAGCTGATAATCATCGTGAATGGGGAGCCCCCAGTGATGATCGTAGTAATCCTGCATCAATGCATTGCGCTGTGCCCATTTCGGTCGCACCAGTGTTGTCATAATGATTCCTCCTGAAAAGTCTTCACTATTGAATTACGTTATTCAGGAGCAAATCACGTGAAAATTAAGCAGCTTTCTTTTCGTTTCTGATCATCAATGCCAAGGCCAGACCGATCACTTCGATCACAACCATCATGATGAAGACTAAGTGATAGCCGTGGATAGCAGCCGCAACTGATTGCATCCCATGTTGAAGTCCGCTTGCAGTAGCCGTTGTCAACACGATTGTAGCGATAGCAACTCCGAGGGAACCGAAGACTTGACGAACCGTTGTGATCACGGCAGTCCCGTGCGGCACCAATTCGTCTGGCAGTGAGTTAGCACCCAGGGTTACGGCTGGCATCATTACAAAGGCGTTACCACCTTCGATGATCATTGCTGAGAAGATCATCCAGCCCAGTTGTTGCTGGTTGACCATGAATAAAGTGATGATCCAACCCGCGACGATCATAACCATGCCGACCAGCATCGTCGGCTTAAAGCCAATTTTGTCAGCCAACGAACCGGTCAGCGGGTTCAGGATACTCAACAATACCGCACCTGGGACCAAAGACATTCCGGAAGCAAATGGCGAAAGCTTCAGAACACCTTGGTAGTACAGTGGGAAAATAATCGTCGTGACAATCAAGGCAACGTATGAAATGGCAGTCAGCAAAATAGCCAAGTCGTAATTAAAGGTCTTCATAACCCGTAAATCAAGCAGTGGTTGCTCCTGGTGCAACTGACGGTAGCAGAACCAAACTAAAGCGATAAAGCTAATAATCAACAGTGGCAGGTTAAAGCCCCAGTTAATCTGGGTCTTACCGATTTGGTTGACGACGTACATGATGCCGATCAAACCGATGGACAAGATGACAGACAGCCAGTCCAGGCTACTTTGGTGACGCTTCATAACGTCGCGAATCAAACCGGACCAAGCCATCAGGAAGATCACCGTGATAACCAGCATGAAGAAGATAAACAGGCTCTTCCAACTGAAGAATTTGAGGACGATCCCGGAAATGATTGGGCCAACGGCTAAGGCGGAGCCCATCACTAGTCCGGCAACCCCCATAATTAAACCACGCTGGCTTTCCGGCGTAATTTCCAGAAGAACTGATTGGTACGACGGGAAAAGCACTCCAACCGCAAAGGCTTCGAGCACCCGGCCCACCATCATGAAGGCAAAGCCGCGGCTCCCCCAGCCGCTCGGCGTCAAGGTAATCATCAAAGTACCGATGTCGAAGAGGGCTAACGCGCCCATGTACAAGGTCTTAAAATTGATATTATTCAATAACCACGGACTGATCGGCATCGAGACACACATCACAAGCATGAAACCAGTCGTCAGCCATTGAACAGTTGACGCCTGAATGCCAAAGGCCCGCATCAAAGTCGGGTAAGCCGTCGACAATGATGACTGACTGATTGACATCGTAAAAGTACCAACCAGTAAAGTTAAAATAAACCAAAAACGACTATATGATTGCCCATTTTGGTCAATACTCTTTTCCATAACTACTCCCTCTCCCTTAATTTAGAATCATTATTAACTCCAGCAGCTATTATAATCATTTTTACCCCGATAGGTCAACTTATCCTAATTGAAAAGACCCTAAATGATGCTATAATTAAACTAGTTTATAATTGTTTTAACGAAAGGAGAATGCTAATGGCTACCTCGGAATATGATCAAGCATTGCAACGGCTTCGCGAACACCACGTACGGTTGACACCACAACGCAAAACGATTCTGCGGTACTTAATTAGTCATCATACCCACCCAACCGTTGAAATGATCTATAATGATTTAAAAGATCAGGTTGATAACATTTCTTTAGCGACCGTTTACAACACTTTAAAGGTACTGGTGGATTACCATATCGTCATCGAATTAAAAACCGGTGACGGCAGTGCGCACTACGATTATTTCGGCCATCCCCACTACCACGTGGTTTGCGACAACTGTGGCAAGATCACCGATGTTTTCGACAAACGCTTCAGTAAGTTTACCCAGGATCTCGAACAGATCACTCGCGATAAAACAGGCTACTTGGTCACCGAGAGTAACATCGAAGTGCACGGCCTGTGCCCAGAATGCCAATTTAAACTTGGTTTGCGTAAATAAATCCTTTACTATAATTAAAAACTCTAGCTCCCCCAAAGAGCTAGAGTTTTTAACGTCTAATGTGGACTTTTAGCCAGTGAAGCTACGCTGACAACAGCGATAACGGCAACCGATAGCAACAGTGCGACGAATGTATCCTCACTCAGGCACAAAACCACGGCGACAAAGGCAAAGAAGATTAACACTAGCCAGTTGCTATAAGGAGCAAACGGCATTCCCTTTGATTCGGGGTGTTTTTGCTGGTATTTAAGGTCAGTCAAGATGATCAGCCCCCAGATAAAGAGGAAGGACGTCGTGGCTACACTGGATACCAATGTGAAAACACTGCTGGGAATAAAGTAGTTTAACAACGAAGACAGGGCGATAATCACCGCTGACACAACGATAGCGCGGGCAGGCACTGCTTTCTTTGATAAGCGACTAATCCGCTGAATGGTTGGCCTTCGCGACTGACTGGTCAATTCAGCCAGCATGCGCCCCGTTGTATACAGCGAACTATTGCAAGCTGATGCAGCAGCCGTAATCACAACGAAGTTGATTAAGCTAGCGGCTCCAGGAATTCCAATGGCCTTAAAGACCATGACAAACGGGCTGGCATTTGCCGGTAGTTTATTCCAGGGATAAATGCACATGATAATCAGCAAGGAGCCAATGTAGAACAACAATATTCGTGTCGGAATCTCGTTAATGGCCTTGGGAATAATCTTCCGAGGATTAGCGGTTTCCGCTGCTGTCATTCCGATCATCTCAATCCCCGCAAAGGCAAAGACAACCATCTGGAATGATAACAGAAAACCCTTAGTGCCCGTTGGGAAGAAGCCACCATATTTCAGCAAATTAGCCGGCGTTGACATATAACCATTCGGCGTGCGGAACCGCATCAGCATTAGGACAATGCCGACACCGATTAAAAAGAGAATAGCGACGACTTTAATCATGGCAAACCAAAATTCTACTTCACCAAACGCTTTGACTGTGATTAAATTGATACATACTAGTATCAAAATTGTGAGCAAGCCAGGTATCCACTGGGGGCAGTGTGGCAGCCATAGTTGGATATACATCCCAATTGCGGTGACTTCGGCCATGGCAATAGCTACCCAACACGCCCAGTAAACCCAGCCGGCGACGAATGCCGTTCGCTCACCAAGGTAGTCACGCATCGGTTCGATAAAGGTGCGGTAATTGAGGTTGGAGAGCAACAGCTCCCCCATCGCCCGCATCAATAAAAAGCAGATAATCCCCGTCAGGAGATATGACAAAACAATCGAGGGTCCTGCCACATGGATAGTTTTACCCGCTCCTAAGAACAGACCAGTACCAATGGTCCCGCCGAGCGCAATCATCTGGACATGTCGGCCCTTCAGATTGCGCTCCAACGTGGGTTTTTGCTTATTCATGGAATGATTTCACCCTTTTCAATATCGTTCGAATTAATCTTGAAACACTATTGTACCATGGAGGAAGAAAAAGCAAATTGAAAGTTTGGTTTCCGATTATTATTTACATCGCAGTCCTCGACGTAATCATCAGCCACAGTCTCCACAATCAGCATCATGGCTGGCAGTACTTGACTTTGATTACGTGCTGGATCTACGCCCTGGTCATCGGTTGTCTCTGTTTTACGCCAGCCAGCTACAACTGGGGCAGCGTCCATAAAGTCTTTTTCTATTTTCATGGGGTTCCCTTTAATGTCATTCCCTTCCAGGCTTTTTCGCTAGAATTCTTCCTTAACATTATCATGACGATTCCGGCAGGCTGCTACGTCTTTTTCGATCGTCGCCATCACGGTAAGACCTGGCCGTTAGTAATGGGACTGGTGATTGGCTGTGGTATTGAATGCTGTCAATTCCTCATCAACCTCATCTTTGGGGTCGAGCGTTTTGCCGATATCGACGACATCATCACCAATTTTCTAGGTGTTCAGATCGGTTTCGCGGCTACTTGGTTGTTAAATAAAACCGCTCTCCAGCACTGGTTTGATGAATTGCAATTATGAATCTGTTACACTATTATTCGAGGTGAAAACTATGATTTCCAATGAACAACGGGCCCATGATATCGCACTGGCCCTAATGGCAAAAAACGTCAAGGGCAACGACCCGGTAGCTGCTTATCAGCAATACGTCAATTACTTACTGCCTATCTTGAAGCAAATTGATAAAGACTTTCCACTAGGCATCCTGGAACATCCAGACGGTGATCCCAAAAAGGGTAATAAAAATAGTTCTGAAAACAAGTCTGATCAACACGCTTCTGACAATCCGGCTCAAACCGAAAATGAAGCTAGTAATGATTAATATTAGATGTCTTCGGGAATTCACATCCCCTAGAATTGGTTGGCTGAACGTCTATCAATTCTAGGGTCTTTTTTAAGTATTAAGTACTCATTTTAAGCATTGATTAACTGGGTGGTGTCTAAATGCGAATATTAAAACAACTGAAATGGTTCTTCCGCGAGCAGCGACGCCAGTATCTGATTGGTATCGTCGCTTTACTGCTGATTGCTTTCTTCAACGTCATTCCGGCGCGGATCATCGGTAACGTTGTCGATGCCATTAGCAACCACCGGGTTACACCAGCTTGGCTGATGATCCAGGTAGGTATCATGCTCGTTGCTGCAGCCTGTCAGTACTTACTCCGTTTTGTCTGGCAAAAGGAAATTTATGGTAGTTCTTACGTCTTGGAACGCCAACTGCGTGGTCAACTCTTCCATCACTTCATGAAGATGGATCCTTCTTTTTACAAACGTTGGCGTACCGGGGATCTGATGGCTCACGCTACCAATGACGTCGAAGCGGTTCGTCAGGTTGCCAGTTATGGAATCTTGGCTTTTGCCGACTTCATCATTACTGGGGGTTCAATGATCATCGCCATGGGTACCTTCGTCAGTTGGCGTTTAACCATTCTGACGCTTTTGCCGATGCCTTTATTGGTGGTTCTGTCTGACCGCCTTGGCGAAAAAATTCACGCTTCGTATGGTGAAGCACAAATGGCATTCGGTGACCTCAACAATAAAATTCAAGAAAGCGTCACTGGAATTAAAGTTATTCAGTCCCTTGGCGAAGAAAAGTCAGACTTGAAAGACTTTCATCGTTATGTTGATAAAGCGCTGCGTACCAACCAACGTGCCTATTTCTGGGATGCCCTGTTTAACCCAGTCACAACTCTAATCATGGGATTATCTTACGTCATCGCCATCGCCGTTGGTGGTTGGATGGTCGGACAACGCTACTTAACTGTCGGGCAACTGGTTACCCTCATCACCTATCTGGGTGAACTCACGTGGCCCCTATTTGCCATCGGTACCCTCTTCAACACCCTCGAACGTGGACACGCTAGCTATGACCGAATTGAGACTGTTTTGAGTGAAAAGGCCGCTTGGCAGTTGCCGACAAAGGATGAGGTTCACTTTGGTCCCATCCAATTCGACATCCAAAGTTTTTCCTACCCTGACAGTCATCAACCAGTCCTCCGGGACATCAAGTTCCCCTTACGTCCAGGTGAAAAAGTTGGCATCATCGGTCCGACCGGTAGTGGGAAGACCTCTTTACTCCGACTACTAGTGCGCGATTATGACCACTATGATGGTCAGATTACGGTCAGTGGTGATGACATTCGGACAGTGCCACTGGAGAAATACCGCAGTCATCTTGCATACGTGCCACAAGTGATATTCCTGTTTTCTACGACCATCGAAAAAAACTTGCGCTTTGGGGGCAAAGATGCATCCCCGTCAGCAATTGAAGCAGTAGCTGCTCAGGCGGCCATGGATCAAGAAATAAATGCAATGCCCGACCGCTACCAAACTGAAGTCGGTCAGCAGGGCATCATTCTCTCCGGCGGACAGCAACAGCGTCTGACGTTGAGCCGGGCATTGTTAAAAAAGGCTGATCTCTTAGTCCTCGATGACCCCTTCTCAGCTATCGACGCCGAAACTGCCAGCAAGATTAAAGACGTGCTCGATCATCTTGACCGCCGTTCGCTCATTATGACAGCTAGTCGCCTTAGCACCGTCCAAAATATGGACTGGCTGTTCGTCATGGAAAATGGCCGCATTACGGCCCAAGGACGACCAGATGATTTGAGCCGACAACCTGGTTGGTACCGTGATACTTTGAAAGAACAACAACATCGTCAACAACTGGAGGATGATTTAAATGAATAAAAAGAATAATTTAACTCGTCACCAGCAGTTCCATATCCTCGCACGGCTCAGTCAAGCAGCCAAGCCATTTTGGATGCAGTTTACGTTGGCAGTCGTAGTCGCTGTCGTCTTAAGTATCGTCAACCTGCTCTTGCCACGGATGATTCAGTTTTACATTGACCATTACCTGCGCCACGGTCCAGTTCTGGTCAAGTGGATCGTCCTGTTTGCCGGATTGTACTTTGGCATGACTATCATCAGAGCCGTCTTGCAGTTTATCCAAGCATACTCATTTTCTATGGGTTCCGAACGAACACTAGAAAGCCTGCGCAACCAATTAGCACAACACGTTTACGGACTCGGGATGACATACTTCGACCAAACACCCGTCGGTGACATTATTTCACGGATCAGCAACGATACTAAGACACTCTATAACTTTTGGAACTTGATCCTCAACTTGATCGTCGCCCTGACCAGCCTGGTATCGGCCTTCGTAGCCATGTACATGGTTAACCACCTGCTTGCCTGGGTAACCCTCTTTCTCCTATTCCTGATCGTCATGCTGGTAGCCTTGTACCAAAAAGTGAGTGTGCCCGTTTACCAACGCGTAAGGTCAAAGCTCAGCCAAATTAATTCGTCACTCAACGAAAACTTAACAGGGGTCGAAGTCATCCAACAGTTTGGCCAGCAAAAACAGCTAACCGACCAATTCGACCAAGAAAACACCCAGTACTTTAATTATCGAAATCGGTTGATTAACTATGATTCGTTGCTGCTCTACCCAATTGTCAGTCTCATGTTTACCCTTGCTGAAACAGCAACGTTGGCTTATTTCGGTTGGTCCAGTCAACACGCAATGGTAGCCACTGGTGTTGTTTACGCCTTCATCGCCTATCAGCAAAACTTCTTTAATCCATTGTCAACAGTGATGGACAACCTCGCTTATTTCCAAGAAGGAATTGTGGCCGGATCGCGAATCTTTCACTTGCTGAATCAACCATCGACTCAGCCAAAACAAGAAAAGCGTCCTCTTAAGATCAAGGACGGCCAAATTGAGTTCCGCCACGTTACTTTCGGTTATAATCCAGACGAACCCGTCTTAAGAGACATCTCCTTCACCGTGAAGCCGGGGCAAAAAGTCGCCCTCGTCGGCCACACTGGCAGCGGCAAGAGTTCGATCATCAACCTTTTGATGCGTTTCTACGAATTTCAAAGGGGTCAAATCCTGATTGATGGCAAGGACATTCGTCAATATCCAATTGAAGAATTGCGTCACCACTTCGGTTTAGTTGTCCAAAATCCCGTGATCTTCTACGGAACAGTGAATCATAATATTGGCATGTTTAATGATCACGTTGACCAGCAAGCCATCAAAAAAGCGGCACAAATGGTCAATGCCGACCAATTCATTGATCAATTGCCGCAAAAATACGAAACGATGCTCAGTGAGAGCGGATCAAACTTATCAATGGGTCAACGACAATTAGTCGCATTTGCCCGGGTTATGGCACGTCATCCCCAAGTACTGATTCTTGACGAAGCAACGGCTAACATCGACTCACAAACTGAAGAGATGATCACGCAAAGTCTCCAGAAGATGAGTCACCAACAGACAACAATCGCCATTGCTCACCGTCTGTCAACGATTGCCGATTCGGATATGATTCTGGTTCTGCGCGACGGAAAAATCGTTGAACGCGGACGCCATGATGAATTGATGGCCAAGAATGGTTATTATGCCAAACTAGTAAGATTGCAGGCAGCCGAAGATAAGTAACATTTTACAAACAAATAAGCCGGTCCAGCACGTCATCCGTGCTGCGACCGGCTTTTATTAGTTATCATTTTGTTTTGTCAGAATTTCATGGAAATCCAACAAGTTCATTTGCTTATGATTTTTACTGAAGCGAATCGGATTACCATACGGTCCTAAAGTAACGTTATTACTACCCGTTATCCTCCAGGTACCATGGTAAATGTTCTTATGATGGTGCTGTTCCTCTGTCCAACGGTGATTGGATTTAAAAGTAATCCGCTGATGAATGGACTTATCGCGGTGGTTAACCCAAACTCCAACAACATCGCTGTCCTTAAGTGGCTGCGCACTCGCCTGTGCGGCCATTGGCACTGTAGTCAGCATTACCAATGATGTTAGGCACACAAACATCATTTGCACAAATTTTTTCATTGATAATCACCTAATTTTTGTAATTGATCGTGTAAGTTATTGCAAATCACGCATCAATTAATATCCCAAGCCATCCAACCAAGCGTTAACTCGACGGGCTACGGCATTCGGGTGATTCTTGACCGTATTACCAACTGCTGTAAAACCGCGCCGGACACGTGCTTGTGGATATTTATGCTTCAGTGCCGCCGAAGTATTCCCTAATCCCGAACCTTCAGAAGTCGTAAACGGAATCAACGTCTTGTGATTCAGGTTAACCCGATCCATAAAGGTGTAAACAACCATCGGGTACTCACCCCACCAGATAGGACCGCCAACGAACACGGTCTTATATTTCTTGACATTGGGTAATGAGCCGGCAATAGCTGGACGAGCACGACGATTTTCTTCACGCTGAGCTTGGTCAACGACGTGTTGGTATGAGCCGGTATATGGACGAGCTGCCTTAATTTCATAAGTGTCAGCCCCAGTCTTTTTCTGGATGTCCTGGGCAACACGAGCGGTATTTCCAACACTCAACGGTTTCCCATCACTGTTGCGTTTGTAAGAAAAATAAACCACCAGTGTTTGCTTACCGCGATTTTTAGCGGCCATGGCTTGGTTATTAGATTGAGTTAGTACCAAGCCGACAAAGCACGCCAACAGTACCGTTAACAATCCACTAATCTTAACTATTTTTCTCAATGTCTTCATCTTCTTTCATTAAATGTTGTTTAACAGTTTACTGGAACGAACGTCCCATGTAAAATGCTCATTTGAAATGATAATCAATGCTTAATAAGTATATATAATTCAAAAAAAAAGCCAGGAAGAATTTCTCCCTGACTGATAGCACTGTTTACTCATGCATCCAAATTATTGCTTATCCCGTTCGATAATTTGGATCTTGCTTTGATCAATTGTCTGTGGTTTGCCATCAAAGATGATGTCATCAGCATGGTCGACGACGATCTTACCACTGATTGGGTTCTTAATGGACATGATGGAGCCATTTAATTCGGCATCGATATTGGTGCACAGTTCAAAGGCCAAATCAGTCCGAACTGTCCGACAATTCTTCATCGTGAGATGGTCCACGTAACAGAGGCCCTGATCACTTTCAATCGTGCAGTTGATAAAAGTGATGTTCTTGGTGTTCCATGACAGGTATTCACCGCTGATCTTGGAGTCGTAAACCGTTACGTTTTCACAGTTCCAGAAGGCATCCTTAGAAACCAACCGTGAGTTGTGTACTTCGATGTTCTTACCACCATCGAAAAGGTAATTGCCGACCAGGTCCATGTGATCAACGTAGATGTTTTCACTGTTCATGCCAAAGTAGTCACCGTTGACGTAAACATCATGCATCTTGATGTTTTTACAGTTCCACATCGTTTCTTCGGCATCTGAGAAGTGAACATTATCTAGCTTAATACCATCGCAACGACGGAATTCTTTTGGTGCCTGAATGGTGCTGTCCGTAATTTCAATATCATTAGTGTACCAAATTCCTGAACGTGAGAGGGTTTCAAAGATCGTGTTGTTAACCTTAATATGGTTAGAATACCAAAGCGGGTATTTGTAAGTGAATACGACACCATCTAAGTCAAGGTTAGCAGTTTCCTTTAATGGTGATTCCCCTACACCAAAAGTCGTGTTGGTCAACTTAGCATCGCATAAAGCGTACAGTGGGCGTTCGCCTTCGTAATAATCGTCTTTAAATTCTTTCATCACGTAATGTCCTTTCTTTATAGTTAATTGAGTATCGTCAGAAGGATGAGTAAATCTCTAACAAAAAGTAACTCATCCGAGCACAAATATATAATAGCATTATTGAGCAATAATTAAAATTACCTATATAAAATTGGTTACGATACATAGGGTGTATAATCAATAAGGAAGAGTTTCATGCAAATCTAACCAGATCATTCTCATTGCATGACAACATATCTCTATGCTAAAACTTGTAGTGAACTACATGTTAAATAAAAGGAGAGAGCTTAATTGAAATACGATTTTGATACAATTCTAGACCGTCGCCACACTAATTCTGAAAAGTGGGATGTCAAAGATGGTGAACTGCCAATGACAACTGCCGACATGGACTTCAAAACTGCTCCCGAAATTATCCAGGCAATGACTAACAAACTAACTAACGGTGCGTTTGGCTACGAATACCCCACTGATGAGTACTTCAATGCCGTCGCTGACTGGTACCAGAAGGAACACAATGCCACTGCCGATCCCCGGTGGATGCGTTTTGCCACCGGTGTCGTTCCATCCATTACAGCCAGTGTCAACTACTTGAGCCATGAAGGCGACAACGTTCTCTTAATGGTACCTGTTTACAACATCTTCTATAATTCTGTCCTGAATAGTGGTCGTCACGTCATCGAAAATCAATTGCACTATGATCGTACAAAACATCTCTACACTGTTGACTGGGACGATCTAGAAACCAAAATGGCTAACCCGTTGACCACCATGATGATTCTCTGTAATCCGCACAACCCAACCGGCTATGTTTGGACACGCGAAGAATTGATTAGAATCATCAAACTTGCTCAAAAGCACGGCGTTATCGTCATCAGCGATGAAATCCACGGTGATCTCGTCTTAAGCGGTCAGGATTACACCCCAACATTCTCGTTGCCTGAAGATTGTCGCCAAAACGTCGTCACCCTGGTTTCTACCAGCAAGACATTCAACTTGGCAGCCTTGCATGCAGCCACCGGAATTGTTCCGAACCCAATTCTGCGCGAACGGTTTACTCGCGCAATCAATAAATATGAAGTTGCCGAACCCAACCTCTTAGCAATTCCATCTGTCATTGCTGCTTACACAAAGGGTGCTGACTGGCTCCACCAACTAAAAGCTTACTTGCTTAACAATCGTCACTACATTGAAGAATTTATTGAGAAGAAGCTACCAGAACTCAGTGTTGTCCCCGGCACAGCCACTTACCTGATCTGGATTGATGTCAGCAACATCACAAGTGACAGTGCAGCATTATCTGCTAAAATTCGCAAAGAAACGGGCTTGGTCATCAATCCTGGAACATACTACCACGGCGACGGTGCCGACTTCATTCGCATCAACTTTGCTTACCCGTTAGCCCAAGTAAAGGACGGAATGAACCGCTTAGCTAAGGCACTGAAGTAAACACAAGTTTAAGTTATCACACAACTGCCCCGAACGTTTAAAGCTTGAACGTTCGAGGCATTTTTCATGTTTTGTTCGCAATCCATCCAGCCAGCACAGGTCAATTTGTTATATAATGAGCAATAGTAAAGCGCTTACGTTATTTAAAAAGGAGATCCTAACATGAAATATTGTCCTGAATGCGGCACAAAGCTCATTATGAAGAAAAACGGCATCGATGGGATGGTGCCCTACTGCCCGCATTGCCAACAGTTTCGTTTCATCAAGTTTTCCAGTGCCATTTCCGCAATTATTTTCAATCCCTCTCATGATAAAGTCTTGCTCCTGAAGCAATACGGCAATCCTCATTACATCTTGCTATCTGGTTACATCAACCCCGGTGAGAACGCTAAGGAAGCGCTGAAGCGGGAAATGAAAGAAGAAACCCAGTTGCCGATCAAGACTTTTGAATACAACGACAACGCCTACTTCAAGGCTCATGATGTTTTGATCCACAACTACATTGTGCAGGCCGCTAGTGATCAGGTCCACGCTAATAACGAAATTGATCAGTATGATTGGATCCCGGTTGACCAAGTTGATTCAACCATCATGCCAAACTCACTGGCTCAATCATTTGTTGAAGAATGGTGGACAAAAGCGGGCATTACAGAATAAAAAAACAACGGTCAGCCGACAATTGCCGGTTGACCGTCATTTTTAACTGAGCAACTTTAACTTTAATTAGTCAATGTCAATGTTGTTACCATTAGCAGAATTTGCTTCCAGCTTTGGCAAGGTGATGATCAGAACACCGTCTTCGTACTTAGCGTTAACCTTCTTCAAGTCAACATCTGGCAGACGGTACTGACGACTCATCTGACCGTAGTTGCGTTCACTGTGAAGGATGTTACCTTCCTTATCAGATTCATCACTAATAGTGTCACGATGGCATGATACCGTTAAAATGTCGTCCTTATATTCGATGTGAATATCCTTCTTCTGGAAGCCTGGCATGTCGATCTTGACACGATAGTCCTTACCAGTTTCGGCAATGTCAGTCCGCATGTACTTAACGGTATCACCCATTAAGTCGCCATTGAACCAGTTGCGAACGTTCATCATGTCATCAAAAAAGTTGTTACGACGTTCAATTTCGTTAGCCATAAATTAAAACTTCCTTTCGTTTCTCTTTCCCGGTACACTTTTATACTAGCTCATAATTGAGAAGCTTCAAGGAAAAATTAGCACTCTATACCATTAAGCGCTAATTAATTGTTTGACTAATTTTGACAAAACAGTCGTAGTGCCTGATATATCAATGCTCATTGGCAGTTCAAATTTAATCAAACCACTTACTGAAAATGCTTATTTTTTATCAATATATGATGTAACAATCATATATTGTATTAATCCAACTCCATCGATTTCAACAAAAGCTGATTTTCTTGCCGAGCATTGCGGCGAGCAACCCGGCGATCTTGATAACCAGCGGTCATCACTTTCTCCTCTTTGTTCTCAGGAATAACTTGGTCAAACGGTGCTACTGCGTCAGGTTCATCAGTTACATAAGTGGCAAAGCACGTGAACCCGACAAACCTTTCACCCGTCAATAAGTGCTCCCCGATCACCTTGATGAATACCTCAACAGAACGACGGCCAATTCCCGTCACGTAAGCCGTTAAAATCATTGCATCGTTGATCGTAAATGGCGCAACAAAGTTAATATGGTCAATACTAGCTGTTACTACTTTAGTCCGAAACATCCGGACGGCTGCCAGTGATCCTTCCAAGTCAACCATCGCTAGAGTGCGCCCACCAAAGACTGTTCCATGGTCGTTAATGTCCTTCATCAATAAGCGGTGCTCATGGCTAACACGTGTCTGAGAGCAGTTAATAGTTTTTGTCATCATTTCACCTGATTTATACGTATTTTTCCCTCTTATAAAGATCATGATACCAAAAAAGCGCCTGGAATTTGACAATTCCAGACGTTTTAAATTCAATTTAATTAAGGGTTAGTTTCTAAAATCGATTTTAGTACCAACCGTGTGATTGCCAGAAGCTTTGGGCATTAGTCCATGAACCGTAACGACTAGCAACGTATTGGTCAGCAACACGTTCCTGGTTAGCTGCGGAGTAGTCACCGTTCAGGTAACTAGCTGACAATTGGTATTTACCAACGTATTGGCCATTCCGGGCAGTGTATGAACCACCAGATTCACGAGCAGCAATCCATGCCTTAGCAGAAGCATCGTTCCCAGAAACGCTAGAAGTGTAACTGGAGTTAGAGCTTGAGCTGTATGAAGCAGCTGCTGGGGTAGTTACAGTATTGTTGTATGAAGCAGCTGCCGGAGTGGTTGCACTAGTGTTGTATGAACTACGTGCCTGAGTTGTTGCGGCATTGTTAGTTGAAGCACTAGCCTGAGTAGTTGCAGCGCTGTTGTTTGAAGCAGCAGTGTTATTAGTTGAAGCAGATGCTGCACTTTGCGTGTTTGAAGTAGTAGTTGCTGCTTGGTTTTGAGTCGTAGTTTGGTTAGCAGCAGGCAGGTTTGCAATCTGGCTTGCAGTAGCCGGAGCAATTTGACCATCGTCCATAATAACCAGCTTGTCACCGACGTGGATCAGGTTCTTGTTGGCGATGTTGTTCTTCTGTGCAATCTGGTCAACATTGTTCAGGTTGCCGAAGAATTTGTACGAAATCGCGGAAAGCGTGTCGCCAGCTTGCACGGTGTAGATCGTGTCAGCATTAGCGGTCGTAACAGTAGCGGCCGTCCCCAGTGCAACAGCACCGGCAATTGCTGCAGTCAGTTTGAAAGCTTTCTTAGTAAATTTCATCAAAATATATATCATCCTTTGCTTTTTTGTTTTGCGATTCAACGGTTATAACTATAACGCTCGTAAATTACGACGCGGTTACTAAGACGTATCATGCCTTAACTTTTTCGTAATCTTCTGTTACATTTTTGTATTATTTGTGGACAAAGATCAGAAAAAAGTCTGCTTAACTCCTTTATGGCGGTAAGTTATGCACACCTAACTTTATAAGATGATCAACTAACAAAATCCTCAAATTAATTCAAATTTCTCTAAATTTTTTTGAAATTCACCAAAAAAGGCCTTTTTGCGACTAAATATGACAGATTGTGTAACAATGTTACGGCAATTTCGAAAAAAAGTGGAACCGGTCACCATTTGAGGACCTGATTCCACTTTGTAATTCACTATTTAATTGTCACTGCTTGGCCAAATGATCCTGTCAGTTGCCAAGGCCTTTCAGCCGCCAGCAATTGTCTCTGGTAAGTGCAATCCTGAGAAAAATGGCTATCGACATGACTATTCACAACCGTCGAGTGTGTTAAATTATCAACGTTCACTGCAACTTGACTGTCATCCCCATCAAGATCGCCACGCAGCGCTAAGACCGACTTGCTAGCATTATGACCCGCAATTTTAACTCTTAATGATGATCCTTGCGCTTGATAGCTACCTACGGCGATATAGCTTTCATCCGCCTGACAATCAACATGCCATTGGTAATTGACCTCAGCACCTGTCCCTAGAAGGATCTCCAAGCCCGTCATTGCTGGTTGATGACTAATGAACTCACGCTGGTCTTTAATTTGTAGATGTGCCCCTGCTCCCACGATCACTAATGTATGGTAATTGGTTGCTGCCAACTGCCCCTTCAACTGTACAGTCTCTTCTACATTAGTATTATCAGGAACATAGATTAGTCGGCCTCCATTTAGCAAAGCAAGGTGCAGAGCGTTTAGCTGGCTGTGCTGCCAAAAGAGCCCTTTTTCCATCCAATTTTCCTGACAGAGGGCAGGATACGTCTGCCATGCCCAGTGCAATGGCTGATTGTATATTTCACTATCATTTTCAGTTTCTTGTTTTTCCGTCAGCCATGTCAATTGTGGTTTCTTTTGCCAAGCCGTCACCCAGTCGTCACAATCAGCTCCAGTTGAAAAACGCGTCAGCAGCATTGCAGCTAACTGACGCTTTTTTCGAAGCCAGTCCGGTTGATCCGTACTAGCAGCTTGGACTTGTTGGATTAAATCATTCATCTCATCAAGTCCTCACATTATTAATGCATAAGTTTATCCCAGATAACAACCTTACCTGCTTTTAGTGATTTGGGAACATCAATCACGCGCTGGTTTGAGCTGCCCCGAAATTGCAGTGTCAAATCCTTCTTATCTTGTAAGAAACGGCCATCAACTAGGATGTCGATTAAACTCAGCAGTTCCTTTTTGTCGTCTGAATCCTTGAGCAATTCTTCCCAGGTGTAGCCAGACCATGACCAAATATCCTTCTTATGACCAAATTCTTTCCGCACTCGTTTGCATAACTTCAAGCAAACCTGAGTGTTCAGGAAAGGTTCACCACCAAGCAGGGTCAACCCCTGGACATAGTCATGACTAAGGTCTTCGATAATCTGGTCTTCAAGGTCTTGGGTATACGGCTGACCATAATGGAAGTTCTGGGCTGCTTTATTATAACAGCCCGGACAATTGAAGAGGCATCCACTGACGTAAATGCTGCAACGCACCCCTTCACCATCAACAAAGTTAAAGGGTTTGTAATCTGCCACGTACTGCATCGAATGATCCGCAGCCAACCATTCCTTCGGTTTAGGGTTGTTTGGCAAACGGTGACGATGTGGATGATGGGCTTTAATGATTTCTGGCATTCTCTCCTATGCCTCCCATCCTAGTTGGCGTGACTGTGGTGTTGGATCCGGACGTTATCAGCCTGCTTATCACGTTCAAACTTGGCAGCGTTGGCAATCATCCCGGCATTCATGTGCTTGACACGGTGAATGATTTCTTCGTGACGACCGTGGACCATTGGCCGTTGCATTGGGTTACCCAGGTAACCACAAGTCCGCTTAACCACGTCACAAGTTGCTGGGTCGTTGTTGCCACATTGTGGGCACTTGAAACCAGTTGAGGTAGCTTCGAATTCACCTTTGTAGCCACACTTGAAGCATTGGTCAATAGAGGTGTTAGTACCTAAGTAGGCAACATGGTCATATGCCCAGTCCCAAACAGCTTCCAATGCCTTCGGGTTCTGACGCAGGTTTGGATATTCGCAGTAGTGAATGAAACCACCGGCAGCGTACTTCGGGAAGTCTTCCTCGAATTCCAGCTTTTCAAATGGCGTTGGGTGCTTGCGGACATCATAGTGGAAACTGTTAGTGTAGTATTCTTTGTCCGTGATGTTTTCAATCCGACCAAACTTCTTGATATCATCCTGGCAGAAGGTGTCAGTCAGTGATTCAGCTGGCGTGGAGTAAAGACTGTAGTGGTAACCCTCAGCCTTTTCCCACTTAGCACAGTCATCGTGCATTGCCTTGACAATTGAAACGGCAAAGTCATGAGCTTCCTTATTGTGTTCCCAGTTAGGACCGTAGAAAGTCGTGCAGACTTCATACAGGCCGATGTAACCTAAGGAAACCGTGGCACGGGAGTTCTTAAAGACTTCATCAACACTATCGGTCCGCTTCAGGCGTTTACCAAATGCACCATACATGTACAGCAGCGGTGCATTTTCTGGCTTGGCTTCCTTGGTCCGCTTGATCCGGTACTTGAGTGCCGTGTGGCAGATGCTCATCCGTTCGTTGAAGATATCCCAGAAGAGGTTCTTGTCGCCGCGTGCTTCCAAAGCGATCCGTGGTAAGTTGACGGTAACAACACCCAGGTTCATCCGGCCGGAGTTAACTTCCTTACCGTTTTCGTCTTTCCAGCCCTGCAGGAATGAACGACAGCCCATCGGTGCTTTGAATGAACCAGTGATTTCCTTAACCTTGTCGTACATCAAGAGGTCTGGGTACATCCGCTTAGTGGAGCATTCCAGAGCCAACTGCTTGACGTCGTAGTTCGGGTCACCAGGGTTTAAGTTCAAGCCACGCTTGATGGTGAAGACCAGCTTAGGGAAGATAGCAGTCCGGTGTTCGCGACCGAGGCCCTTGATCCGGATCTTCAGAATAGACTTTTGGATTTCCCGGCAGATCCAGCTAGTCCCTAAACCAAAGTTAATGGTAGTAAATGGCGTTTGACCCTGGCTGGAGTACAAAGTATTGATTTCGTATTCCAAAGCCTGCATAGCATCATAAATGTCTTTCTTGGTCTTAGCCTTGGCAAATTCTTCCTGTTTGTCAGGTGCGATCCATTCCTTAGCGTCCTTCATGTGCTTTTCGTAGTTGATCTTAGCGTACGGTTCTAAGACTTGGTCAATCCGGTTGGCCGTGCAGCCACCATATTGTAATGAAGCAACGTTGGCGATAATCTGTGACATCTGGGCAGTGGCCGTTTGAATAGAACGCGGTGAAGAAACCCAGGCATTACCAATCTTGAAACCATGTTTGAACATTTCATCAAAGTCGATCAAACAACAGTTGGTTTCAGGAGTAACCGGTGAGTAATCTAGGTCATGCCAGTGAATGTCACCGCGCATGTGCGCCTTCGCAACAATCTGCGGAAGCATCCGTAAACCGATAGCCCGACTTACCGCTCCGGCTTCCAGGTCACGCTGCGTGTTAAAAACTTTACTATCTTTATTAGCATTTTCGTGCACAACCCGGGAGTTGCGGTCAAACAATTTGTTCAGCTTGTACTGTGGGTTAGTGGCGTTAGCAAATTCTTCTTCATCTAATTTCCGGTACTTCAGGAAACTAGCAGCCATTTCATCATGACCTGCGTCACGCAATGCATCGACGATAATGTTGGCAATTGTGGCCGTATCAACACTATCTTTACCTTTTAATTGTTGGAGCAGGTGGTCTGCCACAATCTTTTGGGTGTCAACGTCAGCCTTCAGTTCACGCAGAACCAGGTTGATTTTATATGAGTAAAATGATGTTTTCGTACCGTCACGTTTAATGACAGCAACCCCTTTGAGGGTATCTAAACTGTTTGTCACTGTTGTTTGTACTTTCATCGAAAATTACCCCTAATCAAATTTTTCTTAATTGAATTAACAGTTACTAGCTTAACCGGAAATAGAAAAAAACACAAGATATTGATTGCAAGTAATGCCAAACCACAATATCTTGTGTTTATTAGTGAAGAATCTAAAGTAATGTAACTAATCAGTTGATTAGTTAGCTCAATCCTTACTCTTTCTTGAATCCTGTATGAGTATACCTTTGCAACAGGATGTCGTCAAGAATCAACATTCTGTCATCGGCAAATTGATCAGCCTTTAATTCAAAAAATAAAATGCAAAGATGTGTTTTTGATCAAGCGAATTAAAACGACTAATCTTGATGTCCTTCTGACTTAGCAATGCCCTCGCGCAGTGACTCAATATCCACGTCGGATTCACGGAATTCCTTATCATTAACTGGGAAGTGCTGGTCTAACTGATCAAAGACTTCATAGTCCCCTGTCATCTCATCTGAATCAAAACTGAGGAGGTGGCCTTCATATTGATGGTCGTCGCTCAGGAAGTGCAGGTGCCAGCCGGCAGCAGTGATGCTACCAAAGGCAGCCGGCGCATAATAACCAAACACCGTACCAGTGATGTTTTTACGTGGAAAGGTCGGCTGACCCTTGGCTACTTCCAGCAAACTGGGGTAAGGACGTTCCTGCTTAGGAGCAATTCGAATCAGCACATCGGACAGAGTACCGTGTAACCGCAAAGCCGCAAAAACGTTTTGTAATTGATGGTCATGAACAAATGACTTATTTAATAGATCAAAGTTAACGTTTTGGAGACTCACTTTGTGTTGGTCTTGTGGAAAATGGACTGAAGCAAACGGCAACGTCGTCTGCATATCAGTGATATGGTGAACCTTGCCAGAACTTTCGGCTTGGTAAACTTCGTTATCCAGGATCATTACTTCACCATCAAGACCTTCAAAGGTCCCTAGACCGCAACTACCGTGTTTTAATAACTCACCTAAGGTAATTGTCCCTGCCAGGTTCTTCGCCATCAGCATGGCCAATGTACCGTGTTCATAGAGTGTGTTCAATTAAAAATGCCTCCCAAATTTTAGCCTAAAGCAGAATCCACCAAACTAGCAGCTAATTCCTTGTTATGGCTGTAATCAACTGGTACGTCAACGACCACTGGACCCGGTGTCTTAAAGGCCTTTGCCATGACTGAATTCAGTTCGCTTGGCATGTTAACCCGTAAACCAGTAGCGCCAAATGACTTGGCATACTTCACAACATCGACTTCACCGAACTTAACACCGGCTGCCTTATTGTATTTCAGCTCTTCTTGGAAACGAACCATGTCGTAGTGACCACCATCGTTCCAAACCACCATCACCAGATTAAGGTGGTGAGCAACCGCAGTTGCTAGTTCAACACCAGAGTACAAGAAACCACCATCACCACAAACGGCAACGGCCTTCTTTTCGGGGTGCAACATGGAAGCAACCATGGCCCATGGCAAACCAACCCCAAGTGTTTGCATCCCGTTCGAGATCAGAAGGTGACGTGGCTTGTAACACCGGAAGTGGCGAGCCATCCAAATGTAGTGGGAACCGACATCGACAGAAACGATAGTGTCATCGTTAACTTGCTTTTGGATAGCTTCGACAATTGCCAAAGGATGCGAGGTCTTGCCGTTTGGAGTAGGTTCAGTAATCTTGTCTTCTTGTACCAGTTCCTTGCGGAATTTGGCCAGCCGACTAGCTGCTGCCTCTGGCAACTGGTAGCCACTCAGCAACTTGGCCAAATCATCAAGACTGTCCGCAATATCACCGACCAACTGCATCTCCGGCTGGAAGTTGTTATCAATCTGTGCACCAGTTGAATCCAAGTCGACGATTCGTAAGTGGCCTTCCTTATTCCAGTTACGTGGTTCATATTCAATTGGGTCGTAGCCCACCGTTACCACAAGATCACTAGCTGCCAGGAGACGGTCACCAACTTGGTTTCTAAAGAGGCCAACCCGACCAAAGTATGATGTCTTTTCCAAGTCACGCGAAACAACCCCAGCTGCCTGGTAAGTTTCAACAACCGGCAAGTGGTAGTTTTCCAGCAACTGGTGCAACGACTTCGTAACCTTGTCGTCAGCACCACGAAGGCCAACCAAAAGCACCGGTAACTTAGCTTGGGCAATCATCGTCGCCAACTTGCTCAGTTGTTGGTGTGATGCTGGACCGCGTTGAGCACCGTTGTAATACGGAATTGGATCATGTTTAACCGGAGCGTCGTCCACATCTTGTGGCAAACTGACAAAGGAAGCCCCATGACGTGGTCCTTGGCTAGCCTCAAAGGCGTTAGCCATGATTTCAGAAATGTTTTCTGGATCCTGAATTTCAGCAGAATAGTTGGTAATTGGGGCAAGCATCATGGTTGATGGTGCAGACTGGTGTGTTGCCCGGTGCAGGTCCTTTCGTGGAACCTGACCACCAATTGCTAAAACGGCATCCCCTTCAGCACTTGCCGTCATCAGTCCGGTCGTAAAGTTACCAACACCAGGACCAGAAGTGGCAATGGCAACCCCCGTTTTACCAGTCAGACGAGCGTAAGCCTGGGCCATGAACAACGCGTTTTGTTCATGACGGGTGACGATCAGCTTTGGATTGCCAGCCGTCCCATCTTCCAGTGATTCAAATAAACGGTCAATTTTTGCACCAGGAATTCCGAAAACCAAACCGATGTGGTGTTTCCGTAAACTATCGACAACCACGTCAGCTCCATATCTTGTTTTTGGCATATGCATCAAACCCCTTTCCCTTTCTAAACTATAACTGAAATCATTCTAAACGGAAAAATACGGTGGTGCAATATTGCAAATAGCTTCACAACATTAGCAATGTGCCATGACGCAACACATGCTTAATTTCATCTCTCTAATCAAGCTCTCAGAAAATTTTAAATTATTGACTTTGTGAATGCAAAAACAGTAATCAAATGAAAAGGCCCACCAGTTAGTACTGGTAGGCTTTTTTGAAGTGATTTGAAATGTTCAAGTCAAACATAACTCTATATTTAGTTAGCACCTGCAAAACCTTTACTCAGCTTATTCTCCAGCAAATTCAGCAAGAAGGTAAGCACTTGGGTGATAACGAAGTAAATGGCAGCAGCGACAATCAGAGGCGGAATAAAGTTGTACAGGGTTCCACCGACACCGAGGGCTTCGGCAGTGATTTCCTGAACACCAATATAGAACAGCACTGATGATTCCTTAGTCAAAGTGATAAATTCGTTACCCATTGCTGGCAAGCAATTACGTAAAGCTTGTGGCAGCACGATGGAGAACATCGTTTGCCGTTGGCTAAGGCCAAGTGACAATCCAGCTTCCGTTTGACCAGCTGAAATGGAAATAATTCCTGACCGGAAAATTTCGGATGTATAAGCCCCTGAGTTCAAGCCAAGTGCCAATGCACCTGGAATCACACGGTCAAGACCGGATCCCAAGACCTGAACGGAAGGAATTGGAAGAGACTTAGAAAGCAGGTAGTAAATTAACATAACCTGAATCATCGATGGTGTCCCCCGAACAACTGAGACGTAGATTCGGGCGATCCATGAAATGACTTTAATATGTGACATGCGCATCAGTGTCATCAAAAGACCGATTAAGAAACCGATAATTACACCGATGACTGAAATTAATAAGGTCTGTAATGTTCCTTGCAGAAACATTGGCCAATAGTGTCCTAGGAAATCAAACATGGCATCCTCCTTTGATTATTCTGCATCTCACAGCAAATTACTTGCCGCTCTTTTCTTGTTCGTGTTGGGCTTGCTTGAACATCTTGTTCAACTGACCAGTCTTTTCCAAGTGGGTAATTTCTTTGTTAACCCGCTTCTTCAGAGCTGGTTCGTTCTTTGGAATAGCAATGTTCAAGTACTTAAGTGAAGTTGGCACTTTCATGTTGTACTTAGCTTCTGCGTATTGGTTCGGGTACTTCTTAACATATTCGTCAGCAACAACCTTAGCTAACACAACCCCGTCTAGTTTACCGGACTTAAGATCAGTTGTTAGTGACGTCGTCAGAGATTCAGTGACGATATGAGCATCAGTCTCGCTCTTTGCTAGAGTTTCTTGAGTAGATGATTGTTGAGCACCAAATGATGCACCCTTGGTAGATGCCTTTGTGTTGTACTTGTTGGCATCGCTCTTCTTGACCAGGATCTTTTCACTTTCGGTGTAGTAGTGTCTAGAGAAGTCAACGGCTTTTTCACGCTTCTTTGTCTTCGTCATTCCGGCAAGAACCAGGTCAACCTTGTGGTTCTGCAGTTCGGAAATTAATGAAGGGAATTCAATGTTTTGAACCTTCAGCTTAACGCCCAAGTTCTTAGCAATCTTTTGAGCAACAAGAATGTCATAACCTTCAATCACCTTATGACCATTCTTGACAACCGGGAATTCAAATGGAGCAAAGTCGGCTGACGTCCCAATCGTCAATGTCTTCTTATCCTGAATCCGTTTAACACTGTTGTCAGCTTTCTTGTTGCCGCAACCAGCTAAACCGCCAACTAATAAGGCTGCTAAAGCAACCCCTGCAAATAACTTTTTGAATTTCATTTTCTTCCTCCGTTTTCACCATTTTGAACTTTTACCACGCTTAAGATGAATAATATTCAGTTCCCAAGTGGTTGTTTATGCATCTCAAATAAGTACGATTCTGATAATACACATTTCATACAAAAAAATCAAGGGTTTTAGCCAAATTTATGTATATTTATCGGAATTAATTGTATATATATTTTGGATACCTGAATATAAATTGAGCGTGACAGAAGTCGTCTACGACTCCGTAGTCACGCCCCCGCAAGCAACAATAGGCCAGTAGTGTTCGGATTTGTCGAATGCCACAGGCCATTGTTGTACTGCATGTTCATTTTTTAACCATGTAAAATGACTTATGTCACAGGCCCCTCGTCTTCATTTAGCTATTATTCACTCAAGGTCACTTCACCAGCGACATCTGTTGCAAAAAAGTTTGTAACCTGCTGCAAATTCATCCCTTGTCCTAGTGCCCACATCAATTTGGTGATGGCACTTTCAGATGTCATATCGTGCGCACTGATGGCTCCTTCTAGAAGAGCCTGGCGACCGACTTCGTATTTTGTAAGGTCACTGCGTTCATATAGACACTGACTAGCAGCGATTACCGGAATCCCACGACGAATAAGTTTACCAACTGCTCCTACTAAATTCCTCCGAATGAAGGTCATACCACCTAGTCCATAACCTTCGATCACTATACCACGGCAACCATTTTGAGCCAATACTTCCAATAATGATGGATCAAACCCAGGAAAGAGTTTAAGTAAGGAAACATTACTATCTACTTTAGTATTGAGTTGACATTCACTATGTTGTTGGTGATTGTGTACGTGAATTTCAAAACCATCCGATGTAACCCGAGCGACCACCGGAAAGTTAACACTTTCAAATGCATTAAAAGCTGTTGTACGCACTTTAACGGCCCGACAACCGCGCATCACTTGCCGATCAAAAGCCAAATAAATGCCGGGATCACAATTTGCAGCTGCAGCAAATGCAAGTTTCATATTAGATTGGGCATCATTTAAAACGACATTCATCGGCACCTGGCTACCAGTAAACACAACTGGCAAGTTAATGCCTTGAAGCATAAAAGTCATCATCGATGTCGTATAAGCCATCGTATCTGTCCCGTGGGAAACCACAATTCCATCATAATCATGGCGAGCATTGTAGATAGCTTTTGCAATCACGGCCCATTCTTCCGGTTGGATATTAGATGAGTCGAGACTCAGGACATCCTTAACAGTGATGTCATATGGTAACGAGCCCATCATCTTGATAAGCTGCTCGCCGGATTCACCGGGAACCAATCCATCATCAGAAGCGACAGAAGCAATGGTACCACCTGTTGATAACAGCAAAAGCTTTTTCTTTGACATGACTTTTCACCTAACCATTTTTTAACTTCATTTTAGTTGTTGGCAAAAACTTTAACAAGAAGAACTTTTGCATTGTTTGGTGTACATGTGTGGCATAAGAAAAGCAGGCAATTCGATGTCGCTGAAAATGTTCCTTGAACCACTGAAAATGTAAAAAGGCCTTATACATTAGGACTTAGACGATTCTTAGTACTGAAGAAATGTGCGTCGGGCGTGCGTCAAACGTGCCCCATTTGTAAATTTTCTTAGGTTTTCTGTGGTTTTCTTATTTTTTTATGGAGCAATTAGAAGCGTTACTAAACGCTGTCATATCAACGTTTATAGCATTTTTAAAGGGTAAAGAAAAAAGGCTGTTTCTTCTCGAAACAACCCAGGATGCCTCCGGTGGGGGTCGAACCCACACTCCCTCAACGGGAACTGGATTTTGAGTCCAGCGCGTCTGCCAATTCCGCCACAGAGGCAATCTATAAAAGGTGGTAATCGGATTTGAACCGATGATAAGGGTTTTGCAGACCCGTGCCTTACCACTTGGCTATACCACCAACAGATTTTTAAACAATTAGACGAGGATTAACCTCGCCTAATTTCAAGGGCGGTAAGTGGGATTCGAACCCACGCGTGTCGGACCCACAAACCGATGTGTTAACCAAGCTTCACCATTACCGCCATTAAATTCAGTTGAGCAGGGATAGTAGGAATCGAACCCACAACGACGGTTTTGGAGACCGTAGTTATACCGTTTAACTATATCCCTATAAA
>NZ_JAXGYB010000005.1:0-144978 GCF_040772465.1 Limosilactobacillus sp.
TTGCCTCCTTTGCTGATGCTAAGATGCTGGTCTTGATGCCACGGGCTTTGTTGTTGAATTCTTGGTACTCATGCTCAGGGATGCTGTCGGCCACGATACCGGCGCCTGAATGGATGACCAGTTGATCCTTTTTGCGGTAGGCGAGGCGAATGCCGATGCAAAAATCGAGGTTGCCGTCAAATGAAAAGTAGCCAAGGCAACCGCCGTAAACGCCACGTTTCCTTTGTTCCAGTTGCTGGATGATTGTCATGGCAGAAACCTTGGGAGCTCCAGCTAGGGTGCCTGCCGGTAGAACTGATTGGATAATGTCCATTCCGGTGATACCCTTAGCAACTGTGCTTTCGACCGTTGAACCAAGATGCATGACGTTGGAGAACTTCAAAAGTTGTCTTTCCTTGGTAACGTGAACCGTGCCAAATTGGCTAATCCTACCGAGGTCGTTACGGCCGAGATCGATCAGCATATTGTGTTCTGATGTTTCCTTCGGGCTGGTCTGTAATTCGTGGGCAAAACGATCATCCTCCTCTTTTGTCCGTCCGCGTCGTCGCGTGCCAGCTAATGGGTAGGTGTACAAAGAATCTTGGCGTTTGGTAATCAGGGTTTCAGGGGATGCTCCGATGATTTCAAAGTCCCCGTCATGAAAATAGAACTGGTAAGGTGATGGGTTGTCACTAAATACTTGATCAGCAGTTGCCAGCAGACTGCCATTGATTTGTGCCCGTTGTGGGTCTGATAAAATCAGCTGGAAGATATCGCCATCAGTAATGTGCTGCTGTGTTGCTTTAACTTTGTCGACAAATTCTGACAGACTAAATTGAGAACGGAATGGTGTTTTCAGGCGTAGCGCATTGTGATGGAAATGACTTGGCTCTTGCAAGGATTGTTGAAGACTTTTTAATTTTGCCAAGCTCTTTTCATAGTGCTGTTCAAAGTCTGCCCTGGTCATAATATGACTCAGCGTTACTTCTTGACTGTGGTGATTAAAAGCAATCACGGTTTTGGTTAACAAGAGTTCAGCATCGTCTAAACTTAGATCATCTTTGACTGGTTGATCCAGTTGCGGATTAGAGTATTTGGCATAATCGTAAGCAAAATACCCGGTCAAACCACCCGTGAAGGGAGGCAATCCTTTGATGTGTGGTGTTTTGTATTTGGCTAAGAGGTCGTTGACCAATTGTTTAAAGTCAGCTTTTTCTTGATGTTGATTACCGTTCCGCAAATCCGTTGTGGTTAAGATGTAATCGCGATAGCGATATGTCATTTCTGAATTTAGACAGATAAATGAGTAACCATCCTCCTTCTCTTTGGGTTTACCAGTCAACAGAAAAGCTGGTTGATTGGGCTGGTTTAATTTTTGAAAAGCAGCCAAAGGATCAAATTTGGGGTCATGGTATTGAATAGTGAGTGGAACCGCAGAGTAAGTGCGGAGATATTGTGCTAATTGTTCTTTCATTTCATCACTCCTTAAAGATTTGCACAAAAAAAATCCGCCCATAACATTTGCATAATTAATGCAAAGTTAAGGACGGATAAAATCCCGCGGTGCCACCTTATTTCGAATACAGTTAGGCTATTTAGCTAGACTAAAATACACTTAACCATATTCGCTCCTCAGCAGAGTACGTATTCATACTCCTAGCAACTGACGTATGCTTGTACGTTTTCCCGTACTCGAAAAACTTTCGGGGAAACCCTCTGTGGTCCATTTAGCTGCCTGCGTTCGGTTACATTCTCACCACCGTAACTCTCTGTGCGTGCACAACAACCTTGATCTCCACTTCATTGGTTTGTATGGACGAATATTTAAGTTGTGAATTATTTTAACACCAAAAATTAAGAAAACAACAGTTTTTCTCAGATATTTTTAATTTAATAACTTAAACATAAAAAAACAGCGGCCATCACAGCCACTGTTTCATTGCTCAGAATTATTCAACGCCGTCAGTAATGTAGTCGAGAATCGTAAACATTACTTTTTCGTTTTCGGCAGGAACAGGAGTGTTTAAGATGTCCTCAGCACTTTGACCCAGCACGGATCCTTTGACATAAGGAAAGTCATTAACCACAATTTCGCGGACATTGTCAGCCAGGGGTTCGAAGTGGAATTGCAAGCCGACAATGCGATGCCCTAAGACAAATCCCTGATTTTTGACTTTATCACTAGAGAAGAGCAATTCAGCATCTTCAGGAATGTCAAACATTTCTTCGTGCCAATGCAGAGCCATTAGTTTATCAGGTATGCCAGGAATTTGGTGACTCTGCAAGTACACTGGAGCCCAGCCGACTTCTTTAGCGGGAGCTTTACTGATTTTGTAACCTAGGGTTTTAACAATCTGTTGGGCTCCATAGCAGGCGCCAAACATGGGTGTCCCTTTTGCCAATAACTGTTTAATTAGTTGCCGTTCTTGGTGGATCCACGGCAGATCGTCGTTTGGGCTCATTGGGCCGCCGAGGATGACCAGCATGTCAGTTTGATCCGCAGTCGGCAGGTGACCGAACTGGTAGGGATGATAAACATAAGTTTGATGACCATGAGCCTGTGCCCACTTAAGAATCGAGCCGGGGCCTTCGTTAGGTGTGTGTTGCAAAATATTAATGCGCATAATTAACCTTTCTGCACAGAAGTGCCACCGGCAATTTGATATGGGTTTCGCCTGCAAATGCCCTTGATGACGATAGAATAACATGTTTTTGAAGAAGATGAAATACTCCCTGAGGATTGATAAAGAATTTAGAGAGAAATGTATGAATTCAATGCTCTCCATTGGGGGAGATAATGATATTATTAGATGGAAATTAATTATACCTTTCGAGAAGGGAATGTCTAATATCAATCATCCAGCTTTTTATGATAACCCGGTCGTGGTGAAAAAGATGGTGCAGTTTCGCCAATTGCCCTTTATTCAGGTTCTACAACGGACGATGCTGACTTTGTTTCCCATTGCCTTGATTGGGTCTTTTGCTTACCTTTTGTCTCGAGTAGTCTTTTCGCCTAGTGGTTTTATCGGCAATATGATATCTATTAGAAGCTGGTTTTCCCAGTATCGATTCTTTTACGAAATTTTCAGCGATATTTTCAACGTGACGATCGGCTACATTTCTACTTATGCTGCTTTAGTCAGTGCCCAGTTGACACTACGTCAGCACCACAAAGATATTCCAGCAGTGGGTGCTTTCGCGATGGCAGCTTACGTTTTAATCTTCATGCACTACGAGCGTGGGCGGATTGGTGTGATGGACATGCGTTATTATGGTCCGCACTGGTTTATCGTCGGTGTATTAGTTGGCTATTTTATTGGCCTGATTTACGCCCGGTTTGGTCATAAATCCGAAGTGGCTAACTTTGAATTGAAGAGCGATGATATTGTGAGTCGAGCGTTTGATAACATGAAGCCGTTATTGATTGCTCTAATTCTTGCCTTTGTGATTCATGTTATTTATGCCTTGATCCGGACCTTTACTGTTGATCAAATGGCCGCTAACTCATTGACGGAGATGCTTAATCGCAACAGCAATTACGGAACGACGCTGATCCTCTCTTTGGTTGTTACCTTGGGTGCTTGGCTTGGTTTTCCAGAGTTGCTCAATATTCCTAACAACATGTTTAGCAGTGAGTTGTCCGACAACTTGAACTACGCACTAGCACATAAAACGGCTTGGCATATCCCATACCCATTTACGCCTTCCTCACTTTACAACGGTTTTGCTAATTTTGGTGGTATTGGTGTTACTCTAGCGTTTGTCATCGCGATTTTGTGGGTGAGTCACCAAAAGAATTTGCGTCGTGTAGCTTCAGCAAGTTCGATTCCGGTGTTTTTTAACGTCAATTACCCGGTTCTGTATGGCGCCGTGATGGTGTTAAACCCAGTTTATCTGTTACCGACGTTAATTATGCCAATCTTTAATATGTTGGTGGCCAGTTCATTGATCATGATTCATGTTTTGCCGCCACTGGCTTACCCAATTCCGGTTAATACACCCGGAATATTAGGCCCACTGATGGGATCTGGTGGGAACTGGTTGGAGTTTGTGGTGTCGATCATCCTGTTGATTATCGATGTAGCTGCCTACATTCCGTTCGTCAAATTAGCTGATAACGTTGATCAAATGCTTGCCAAGAGTCGGGAAGGTGGGGATGCAAATGAAACTAAGTAAACAACACTGGGCAATCATTGTTGCTTTTGGCCTCCTCACTTTGGTGCTTGCTATTTTCGGTGCATGCCGGGCACACCGCAATGTTCAGCTGATGGAATCCCGTCAGCGTTCGCGGATGTCACCCGTGATTATGATTCCGGGCAGTAGTGCAACGGTCAACAGGTTTGATCGCTTGGTAGCGAAAATTAACCGTCAGGACCACCAAAACCACAGTCTGGTGAAAGTGAAAGTGTATAATTCCGGCAAAATTGTCTTTACCGGTCGGATGCGTGCTAATGATCGGGAGCCTTTTATTGTGGTTGGTTTCCAAAACAATCACGATGACTACAGCAACATCAAAAAACAAGCAGCAATGTTTAACCGAGCCTTTAACCAGATTAAACAACGTTATCGCTTCAATAATTTTAAGGGCATCGGGCATTCCAATGGTGGTCTGATTTACACGTATTTCCTAGAGCATTACTTTAATGAACGTCAAATTCGGATTACCCGCTTGATGACGATTGGTAGTCCTTATAACTTCTCTGAACCGACTAGCCGGAAAACACAGATGTTAAGTGATTTTGAAAAATACCGCAGTCGCATTCCCAAGAGTTTGATTGTCTATTCGGTAGCCGGATCCGAAAATTATGTTGAAGACGGGATCGTCCAACTGAGCAGTGTGCTGGCTGGTAAGTATATTTACCAAAAACAGGTTAAGCATTATACCCAGATTACCGTCACGGGTCGTTTGACAGAGCACTCTGATTTACCACAGAACAGTCAGGTGCTAGATTTGATCCAGCGTTACATTCTCAACCGCCCTCAGCAGAGACAGCCGATTGGTCAAACAACACGTCCCGCTAATTAAAGCACAAAACGGTCACCGCAAATTGCGGTGGCCGTTTAGCATATCTTGTATAGAGTTATTGCAGCATCTGCTTGATCATTTGTGACTGGAACTGCATTTCAGCACGTTTCGTTACGTCTTGAATTTGGGAAGAACTCATCTTTGGGTTCTTTGTCATTGCAGCTTTGACTTGAGCGCTAACGTAAGCCTTAGCTTTTTGTTGCATCGCTGCTTGGGCCTGCTTGTTGTGAGAAGATTTGGCAGCTTGGGCGAGCTTTTTGGCTTGCTGAGTGCTGACCTTGACGTAAGCATGCGGGTATTGGAAAGTATTTGTGCGTTTAACTAATGTCCCATCCATATCGGTCCAGGCAAAGAGAACGCGGTCGAGTTCACCATTGTAGCGCCAACGTGTTTCCTTGGTGATGAGCTGGGCTTTGGTTCCGTTTGTCCGTTTCATCTGATTATGGGTATACTCATTGGCTTGAGTATGGTTAGGCTTCTTTTGACGGACTTTGGTGTTGTAAATATAGACGTCGTCTTTGCCACTCTTGCCGACTGGTTGGTATAGAGCTAGCGGCATGGATGAATTAGAAGCAGAATAAATTTGCTGAGTGTTGGTCGTTGTGACCTGGTGCATTCCCCAGTGAAGGTTGTAATTACCCGTCATGATAACTGTGGAGCCGACGAAAATGATACCAGAAATGGCAGTCAGTAAGATCCGTGCTGCGGATGTTTTGGTGAACATAACACTGAGAAATACGCAGATGGCACTCACAAACATCAAAATGATTATCATTATTTGTCACCATCCTTTTTCTTTGGTTCATCAATGCTGACGACACTCTTCCGAACCCCAGTACCTTTAGTGACGAAGAAAGTCAGGATAAAGCCGAGGACTGCGAATCCTACCGCAAATAAGAATGCAGAGTGATAGCCTAGCAAAGTAGCGTCTAGCATCTTAGAACGGTATTGCAATGGAGATTGAGTCAACAGAGAATGTGCTGGTTGGTTACTCTTGGTAACGTTGGTCAGCACGGAAATCATGATGGCAGTCCCGACAGAAGTGGCCACTTGCCGCAAGGTGTTGTTGACGGCGGTCCCGTGGGAAATCAAGTGTAACGGAAGTGAGTTCATACCGGCGGTGGTGACAGGCATCATGACCATGGAAATACCGAACATCCGGATGGCGTAGAGGAAGACGATGTAGATCGTTGGTGTGTCACGGTTCAAAAAGGCAAATGGAATGGTTCCGATGGTTAGGATAAACATCCCGGTGGCTGCTAAACGTTTGGCGCCGTAACGGTCGAAGAGGGTTCCGGTAACTGGGCTCATGACCCCCATCAACAGCGCACCGAAGAGGAGCGTCAGCCCAGAATGGAAGGCGGACATGCCATGGATGATTTGGAGGTACATTGGAACGACTAATTCGACACCGACCATGGCCATCATGACGATGGAACTCAGGATAGTTGCCAACGTGAATTCTTTGCTTTCGAAGACTTTGAATTCCAGGAATGGCTCATCGAGATGATTCTGACGAAGGACCAGGATAGCGACGAGAATAACACCAATTAAGACGGTCCAAATCACCTCTGGACTCGTCCAACCTTTATCACCAACACTGGAGAAGCCGTAGAGCATACTACCAAAACCAGCAGTTGAGATCAGAACAGAAAGCCAGTCAAGGTGTGGCTTCTCATTTGGAATAACGTTTTTCACAAAGAAGAAACTAGCGATGATAACCACACCAGTGATTGGGGCAATCATTTCAAAAAGCATCCGCCAGTTGTAGTTGTCAATGACCCATCCGGAAAGGGTTGGGCCAATGGCTGGGGCCAGTCCAATTACCAGGCCGTTGATCCCCATTGCAGAACCACGTTTTTCCGGTGGATAGATGCTTAGCATGACGTTTTGCATCAATGGCATGTTAATACCAACACCAACCGCTTGGATAAGCCGTGCAGCTAGCAGGACACTAAAATGAGGTGCTAGCCAAGCCATCACAGTACCAATTTCGAAAATAATCATTGAAATGATGAAAAGTGATTTAGTATTAAAACGGCTAGTTAGATAGGCACTAACAGGAATCATGATCCCATTGACCATTAAGAAACCAGTGGTCAGCCACTGGACAGTAGAAGTACTAATATTGAAAGCATTCATTAATGCAGGAAAGGCGGTGGCCAAGATAGTTTGGTTGAGGAATGTGCAGAAGGCCCCAATCAACATGACCAGCACCATTAAAGAACGATTATATGGTTGACCGTTGATGTCAACCGTTTGTACATCATCATTCAAGTGTGTCAGCCTCTTTTCTCTTAAAATAAGCGATGATACGAATATAAGACTTTTGAAGTTCTTTGTCAAATAATTTGACAAAGATATTTAAAAATATATAATCAATACATATAAATGTGATAAAGAAAGAAGGATCACACGTGCAAGAATCACTATTTCGGATGATATTTAGCAAACGAATCAACCTTGGCATGACTGAAATGTCAAAACTGACGCATGTTTCACCGAGTCAGCTTCGCTACTGGGAACGCAAGGGATTCATTAAATCTAAACAAGACGAAAACAACAAAAATCATTACTTCAATTTTTATACAATGTTGCAGGTAGCAACCATTAAATACTATCTCGACCAAGGATTTACGCTGAAAACTGCGGTGGCCAAGGAAAAAGAACATAAACAGATACGTTATCTATTCCACACATTTCTTATGAAGGGCATCAAAGATATTGATCAGCCGAATGCAGATAAGATTATCGTTGATTTAGGAGCACTGGATGATGACCCAACCCAAAAGGTATGTGCAACCGTAACGTCAGATGGAGAGGTCAAACTGCATTTGCGTCCGACTGAAGAAAAATAATTTTGTTGTTATATTGATTGCAATAACAGGAAAAGGGATGTTTTCGCGTGTCTTCAGCAAAAGTAATGGAATTAATCAATCAGTTTCGGGAGTCTGCTTCATTAAATGATGAAAAACGTGATGCCGGGTTACCGCATGTTTTCAAGGGTGTTCAACGAATTGACGACCTTGCCTATGGTCCTGTCTCCAAATGGAATTTGTTAGATATCTATCGCCCCAGTGAATATCAGGGAAAATTACCAGTGATGATTTCCATTCACGGCGGTGGCTGGTGCTACGGCACAAAGGAAACCTACCAGTATTATGGGATGGGGATGGCACAACGCGGCTTTGCCTTCGTCAATTTCAATTATCAATTAGCGCCCACAGTTCACTATCCGGCACAGCTAGAAGAAGTAAACCGGGTGATGCACTGGGTGGTCGATCATGCTGATCAGTATGATTTAGATGTGAATAACGTGGTCCTGATTGGCGATAGTGCTGGTGGTCAAATGATGATGCAGTACTTAGCTGCCTATATCAATCCCGATTATCGCCGTCAATTAGGTTTCAAGCGTCCGGCAATGAAGATTCGGGCAGCGGCTAACAACTGTGGCGCTTCGTTTTTGACTTTACCGGGGACGTTGGACGGCTTGCCATCAGCCTATTTCTTGCCGGAGATTGTTAAAGAAAAGGGTCAACAGTTGGCATATGAACAATATTTGACAAAGGGCTTGCCTCCAATCTTCATCGCCACTGGCAATAAAGACATGATTCATGACTGTTCGGTTCGGCTGGATGGTTATATGTTAGCCAAAGGATTACCACACGTCTTTCGCAATTACGGTGATAAGGAACACCCAGCTCACCATGTCTTCATGATTTCGCAGAAAGATCCATTGGCAAAGAAAGCTAATGATGATGAAGTAGCGTTCTTGAAAAAGTATCTGCAGAATTAAGTTTGTCCTGTTATTAGACAACTGTTCATGATATTGTTAACAATAAAAGGGATGAAAGATAATGACAGAAATCAAACTAGACATTGTTCGTCACGGGCAAACTTTTTTGAACACCCTTAACCGTGCTCAAGGCTGGATCGACTTTGACCTGAATGAACATGGTCGCGAACAAGCCGCCGCAACGGGTGAAGCACTGAAAAATCGGCAATATAACTTGGTTGTTTCGTCTGATTTGAAGCGGGCAATGCAAACCCGTGACATCATCATTCAGCACCTTATTGATAAACCCAAAAAAGTTTATGAGGATCCCAATTTCCGGGAAGTCTTCTTTGGCTACTATGAAGGGCTCCCATCTGATATGAACTGGCGGATTATCGCTCAACAACATGGTTATCAGGATCACGACGACATTATTCGGCACGAAAGCTTGGAAGCGGGACGCAATATGATGCACGACATGGATCCGACTGGTCAGGCGGAATCTTACGAACATATTGCTGCCAGGGCACGTGCGGGGATGCGGAAGATCTTACGCAATGCCAAGGATGGCGACCACGTTCTGTTAGTCACTCACGGTACTTTTATTCGGACGATTGCGGATGCTTTGGGCGCTGACACTGTTGGTAATTTCCCAACCAATGCTGGTCTGACCCAGGTGGAAGTGACAGATAAGCACATCAAATTAATTGAATACAATCACAAATTTAGCGATTAGGGCATGACAAAAGGGCTTCGGTGACCGATTTGATCGATCAGCGAAGCCCTTATTTAGTGAAAATAAATTACTTTTGATCTTGGTTTTGCGCTTGCATCTTCACTTCATCTTCGACGTTTGAGATGTCCTTATCGGACCAGTCTTGCTTCCGCAATAATTCTGGATGAACGAGTTTTTGCAGGCGAGCCGGTAAGTTGATCCAGAGACAAATGATAACAAAGGCGGTCATGATTACCAGGATCCAGAACAGGGTCCAACCGAGGCCTAGGCCCATCGGCTGGAAAACCTTGCCAGCCAATGTTAGGGTCAGCACTGGCGCTAGGGCTTGACCCAGCCCCCCAGCGTTAACCAGGAAGCCGACTCCGGCGTTCCGGTTAGCGGTGGTGAAGTAGGCACCGATGAATTTTGGAATCAGCGCACAAAAGGCGATGAACATTTCGTACAGCATCAGGAAGATAATGAAGACGACTAGCCACATCTTGTTAGCATCCATCATCTGACGGGTGATCATGAAGATTGGTGCTACGACGATCAGCGAGCAGAGGTCACCGACCCAGTAGGCACGACGGGTACCAAAACGGTCGCCGACGAAACCAACCACGATACAGCCGATAACTTGGCCAATCCAGAAGACGGATGTCAAGTTAGCAACCATCCCCGTTGAGAAGTGCAGGGAGTTAGCGTAATAGGTTGGCATCAGTGATTGCATTGGTCCGTTAACCAGGTTGGCACCGACGATGATGATCAAAATGCCCAGACCGATTGGCCAACGTTTGCCCATGAATTGATAAACAAAGGACATGATTGTCGCGAAGATCAGAATCCAGGCGATGACTGATTGCCATACTGACAGCTTGGAGGACATCAGAAAGACGCCCACCAACAGGGCAATCGTCAGAACGGTGCAGATGAAGTTGATGATCGTCCGGGTGGCATTGGTCCGGTACAAGACGGAGAACATGTCACGTGGTGGCTGGTAGTTCGGGTCCTCTTTAGCAACCTTTTCCTGGGCTTTCTTCATCTCAACGTAGTCACTTGATTCGGAAATGGAGTGCCGCATCCAGAGAGCGAAGATCACAGGAATCAGGCCAATGAAGAAGAAAATTCGCCAGTCATTAGAAGCCCATGAGGTGTCACGAACGAGGTAAGAAATGAGCTTGTAGACTTGAGCCGTCACGGCGCCACCGAGTGAGAAGCCCGCGACAACGAAGCCGACAGCCTTGTTACGCATGTTCTTCGGCCAGGTTTCCATGACGTAGGTCGTGGACGAACTGTATTCACCGGCCATTCCAAGTCCGATGAAGAGCCGAGCAGCAAATAGAACCCAGAAGGCAGGGGCAAAGGCACAGACAAAAGTCCCACCGGCGTAGAAAAGGATCGAAGTGACCATCGAAGCTTTTCGCCCAAAGCGGTCACCGATGGCCCCGAAGAACATTCCACCAAACCAACGGGAAAGGTAGGCGGCTGAAATCAAGGTCGAAGCAAGGATTAATGGAATACCGAATGACTTGGAAATTGGAACTAGTAGCAGGTTGACCATGTTGAAGTCAAACCCGTCGAGAAAGTATCCAACAACTGCGGCAAAGAATGACTTCCACTGGTCGTGGTTAATTTCGTTATACCAGTGGTTATTAGCACTTGCGTTATCCATAAAATAATTCCTTTCATTAAGACAAGGATGGATTGAAGATGGAATTGTTCAGTTCATCTAAAAAACGGTAAATAATTGCTAGCAAGTGATGAAAAAATAATCCTAAAAATCGACTTTGACTTTGATGAGCACTTTGCGAACTGGCAAGTCGTTAGCTTTAATGCCTGGTTGGTGGAAATCTTCAGGGAAAGTAACGAGAACATCACCTGGGTAAAGATTAACCACTGCTTCTGGCTGGCCTTCGTAAAAGGCAATGTCTTTGTCTGCCTCGTAGTCAACAGTTTGTTTGACTGCATCTGCACTACCGACGGCCATTTGCTCAGCACCGCTTGCCACTAGATGGATATCCATCCATTTTTGGTGCCCTTCCAGTTGAGAACCGGGATTGGTTTGACTGGGCTGGTAATCAAAGACATTAACTTTGACTCCGTCGGACAGATCAACTGGTTCTTTTGTCGGAACGACGTCAGGCAGCTTTAACTGAGCTAAGTATTGAAAAGCAATATCAAGATTTGGTGAAATGCCCATAAAACGGCTGATGTGCTTCAATGGCGTGATGATCAATTGTGACACCTCTTTTCTGTCTTAGGCTAATAGTCAATTTGACAGAATAGGACTTGTTAAAAAAGTAAAATTAACAAGTGATAAGGTGTAAACAACTATTGCAAATTAATAATATCATTTCGATATTAATTTGTATACGCTTTCATTGCCGATAATTATTATCGAGCACCTAGTAATCACACTAAATCAGCTAGTAAATGCTTTTTATAATTATTAATTATTTTTCTAATGTTTCCATGATTTTTGCTGTTTCTTGATCCCGATAGCAATAATGGTTGTGAAGCGATGGATGGTTTCGTAAAGATGTGATGATGCTTTCGCTATCCATGTTTTCGGCAAGGCAATTCAAAATGACACTGAGATCTTTGATCCGACGACAATTTTGGCGACTAGCTTGAAGGCTACGTACAAATTTTGAAGCATCAAAATGTTGAAGGTCCGCTAGTTCAGCCGTGTGGAGTTGGTCTTGAATCACTCGTTTGTCGTAATAAGTAAGCAATTGAGCAATTTTTTCTTGATAAGTTAGTGCTTTGATGAGAAATGCTAAGGAAGCAAATACTTTTTCAGCAGTAATTCCGTTAAGATCAACAATTGGCATTATTTTAGCTGTTGCACAATCCCTATTTCTGTTGTTATCTGCTTTGAAATGTTCAGTTAGTTGTGCATTTAGTTCCGCAAGATTAGCTAATAATTGTGACGTTGGCGTTAGTTGAACCTCTGGGTTGTCTGATGACCAAATGATGGTATCTGTTTTGGCGTTCAGAACATACAACAATTTTTCTTCAAAGTTATCGCAATCTTTCCAAAACTTATTATTTTTATATAGCGATTCAGCGGTCTTGATAGCTTTGTTGACATCATCCCAGCGTTTGGTCTGTTTGTTTAATGACGAAACAAAGTCACCATGATTGCCCATAGTAGTATCTAGATATTGGAAAGCTTGGTCGACCACTGTGACAATCACGAATTCTTTACCATCTGTTTGGATTTTCTTTTCAATAGATTTGGTGATGTTGACGTGTGGACGATTTGAAACTGGTGCTTCTGACTGCTGTTGATCACTAAGCGGTACTATTTGCATGGACGCTGTATTCAGGACCTTAAAACGCTTTTGGTTCTTATTTCTAAAAATGGTGGGATAGGTACTGGCTAATTTTGCCAGATCGATATCATCTACATTGGGCCATTGAAAGTGATTAGCTGCTTTTTTAGAAAAATTGTGTTTGCTAGTCCAGTAGCTCTTATTTCCGGATTTAGCAATATATACGAGTTCAAAAGACATTTCGAGTCCCTCCAATGCGTCTAGAACGTATGTTCGATACAATTATATCATAACAAACTTCTTAAAATAAATAAAACATCGGCTCCCTTTTGGAACCGATGTTTTAGTACAAATTTTTTGGATGCGGCAGGCCCTTGATTTCATGCTTGACGTGATTAAGCATGTCATCGATCATTTCGACGACGTGAGGGTCATCGAGAATGTAGAAAACTTTGTTGCCTTCCTTGTGGTTTCGGACTAACTGGTAGCGCCGCAAAATAGCCAACTGTTTGGAAATGACAGGCTGGGCTAGCCCAAGGGCGTCGACAATTTCACTAACTGCGACGTCATTATCCTGATAGCGCAGGAAGTAGAGAATCTTAATGCGTGTCCCGTTACTTAAGACTTTATAGATTTTGGCTGCTTCGTTAATCAGATCATCCGAAACCTTCATGCTGCTTTTGAACTCCTCTTATGAAATGAACTTGAATAAGTGACTGATGAGACCACTGTCCCAAAAGACGTATAAACCAACACCAATGTACACGATTTTCATCAAAATTTCACTATATTTTGTCATAAAGTGGTTAATTACTGGGATTTCGCCAAATAATTTCAGCAGGCAGACCACGATGACGGTGCAGATACCGATGACGACTAGTACTGCTAAGAACTGGCTCACTTTGATACCGGTGAGAACGGGTAGAAAAATTGAGAGGTTGCACCCAGCACAAACTGACAGGTAAGTGATAAGGACTGTCACCATTGGACGGTGAGATTCTGTTTGGTTGCCTTCATCATCGTCATCATGAAGAGCCATCCAAATAGGGAGGATCCCTAGAACGCCAAGCAGCCACTCCGGCAAAAATTTAGCGAGAATTTGCCCAGCAACGTAACTAAGGGTGATCAACAATAATACGCCGATGAGGTAACCAGCGATGACCGATGATAGGCGATATTTTTTTAACAATAACAACAAGATGAAGAAGAAGTCTAAGTTAACCGCAATAAACGTTGCGATAATAATCCACCAATTCATGGTAATGCCTCCATATCAAATATCAAATTCGGTATATATTATATATCGAATTAGGTATATGTCAATACTGATATGTGATTCATAAAAAATTGCCCGGGAAATAAAAATTCCATAGTCCTCACTTAAGTGAAAACTATGGAAACTGAATTTAACTGCGGGTCCCTGCAACGTGGTGCAGTGGCCATTCGACATTGATTAGGAAAAGTATGAGGTTTAAGAACACCAGTCCAGCAGTCCACAGAAAGACGGCGCTAAAACCAAATTGACCGGCAACCCAACCGCCCATCAGCGAACCGACAATATTACCGATGTACATGGCGCTTTGGTTCCAGGAGAAGACCCGACCGGTAGCACTAACCGGACTGTTCTTCGTCAGCATGGTTTGTACTTGCGGGAAGAGGCAGGCATCTACCAAACCGACGATGAACCGGCAGATGCCCAGTTGCCAGCAATTGCTGACAAAGGCAGTCGGGATGAAGACGATGGTGTTGAGAATGAAACCAAAGATGAGAATTTTATCTGTTCCGATGCGGTCACCGAGGTTGCCGACACGGCTAGCGATGGTGATGGTGGCAATACCCGGTAGCGCCGCAATAACCCCACTGACAAAGGTGGTGTGGGAACTACCGTGCAGCAGTTGTTTAACGAAGAGCGAAATAATCGGGTTGATGGAATTGTTAGCTGACTGAATGATGACGGTGGTGAGAACGAGGCCAAAGATCATCCGTGCTGATACCAAGGACTTGATCACATCTTTGCTGGAACCAACTTCCTTGGTAGCGACGGGATGAAAGTTGCTTTCGTCGACAAATTTCCAGCAGGCTAAGCAGATTACGATCAGGATGAAACCCGTTAAGAAGAAAGTAAAACGATAACCAAAGAAAGTGGCAATCGTCCCACCAATGAATGGACCTAAGAGGTTGCCACCAGTGAAACAAGCCATCATGGTACCGAGGGCACTGCCACTGTGTTCTTTGGGTACTTCAGTCGCGATCAGGGCATTGGAGTTAGAGACAAATCCCGCAAAGGCACCTTGCAGCATTCGCAAGACCACCAGTTGCCAGACATTGGTTACTAAACCGATGGCGCCGATCACGATCCCCATCCCGAGAGAAGCGCGGAGGATCATCGGCTTACGTCCCTTGGCATCGGCTAGTTTACCCCACCAAGGGGTCACAATAGTGGCGACGACGTAAGATACGGAAAAAACAATCCCGGACCAGTTGGTTAATTGTTTGTGGGTGAAGTTCCCAAGTTCGGCTAAGAACAGGGAAATAAACGGCATGATTTCGGAAAAAGCGATGCCGGCAAAGAAAACAGCAATGGATAAGACGTGCAAATTACGACGCCATATCTGGTCAGTCAAATTTGAGGATTGAGGCAAGTAGGTCCTCCTCCTTTCGTACTATTTCCACAAGAAGTTAGCGATCCAGTTGTCGACGGTTTTGCTGCGGTGTAAGCCTGAATGAGTGGCTTTGGCGCTGCGGTAGCAACGATTTTGTACGGATGATTTTTGACCCTTTAACAGGTAGTTGACCGAAAGGGCAGAAGCGTTGCTGACCAGCGTGTCTGAATTGCTGCCGTCGCCAACGTTGCCATAGATGTTGAGAACTTTGATGTTTTTCGGAAAGGCTGAGGACATCTTGACCAGTTGCTGGTAGCTTGGGTAGTAGCTATTAGCGGGATATTCAACGCTTGGTTTGTAATGATCATTAGCATTCACTTTGACTTTATTGGCTTGGTCGTTAAGTGACAGGACGCCGTCAAAAGGCCCCGCTAAAATGACAAATTTTTGAACATCAGGGATGGATTGGGGATGGGATGTCAGTAATTGGTAGACAGCGACGTTACCAGCTGAATGGGCAACAAAGTTGATCTTGGAGACGCCTGCCTTAGTTTTTAGGTATTTCATTGCTTTACCGAGCCACTGGGCATTGGTTGTGGTAGGAGCAGAGTTGTTGAGAAAATTCACTTGGACCAGGGGATGCTTAACGTTGCGGTAGTGACCACTAACCTGGAGTGATCCATCCTCCTGGACGTTGATGGTCATTACTCGTTTGGTACCAGGATAACGCTGGCTCAGGTCGCTGATCATCGTGTCGGTTGAATTATGGCTTCCTTGCAGGCCATGAACGAAGACGGTGGCAGTATTAGAACTAGCGTGGACAGGTATGGTCAGGGATAGACTGACACTGACCACCGCAACCAGTGCTAACAATAAGAATCGAAACTTTCGCAATAACATGATAGAGATCCTTTCGTCGGGTAATATAGATCCACTTTAGCACTAATTTGACGGCCAAAAAATATAAAAATTGTTAATGAGACAGACAATTAGCACAGACTATATTAAAATAGAGATTGTAAAGCTTTGCACAAAAATGATTTAAGATTGAATTGAGGGAGGATGTTTTTGATGCATAAGATTGGCATTATCGGTTTGGGCCATGTGGGGTCGACCGTTGCTCACATTCTGTTGATGAAGGGTCTAGTAGATGAACTGGTGCTGATTGACAGCAATAAGAAGAAGACGAAGGCTGAGTACTTCGACTTCAATGATTCATTTGCACGGACCGAAAATTCGGCAGTCATCAAGATTGATGACTACAGTGAACTAAAGGACGCCGATGTTCTAATTACGGCCTTTGGTGACGTGGCCGCCACTGCTCGGACTGACGATCGTTTTGCCGAACTGCCAATTAATTTGAAGAACTCCGCAACGGTTGGTCAAAAGATCAAGGACAGCGGCTTCCATGGCATTTTACTCAACATTTCCAACCCGTGTGACGTGATCGTCAACCAATTGCAAAAGGTTACGGGTTTGCCACATGAACACGTCTTTGGTACTGGGACTTTCTTGGACACCGCACGGATGCAGCGTGCTGTGGGTGCTAACTTCAAAGAAGCTCCGCAAAACGTCAATGGCTTTGTCCTCGGCGAACACGGTGATTCACAATTTACTGCCTGGTCCACCGTCAGCATCGACAACCAACCAATTAAAAAGTTCGCTGATGAAGGCAAGGCTGACCTGGATAAGCTGGATGAAGAAGCACGTCACGGTGCCTTTACCGTAGTTGATGGCAAGGGCTACACCTGCTACGCCATTGCCGCCTGTGCTGTTGACATTGTCCGGGCTATCTTCACCGACAAGAAGCAGTTCCTGCCAGCTTCAATTTACCTTAAGAAGTACGACAGTTACATTGGCTACCCAGCTGTGATCGGCAAGGATGGGGTTGAACACGTCGCACAGTTACAGCTGACTGACGAAGAAAATGCTAAACTGGATGCTTCAGCTAAGACCATTAAGGAAAAGGTTGAAGGCTAAGCCAGTCCATCCAAATTGACATTGAGGAGGGCTAATCGCGCGGGCGGTTAGTCTTTTTCTTTTGGGATGATGTATCATTAAACATAGTTTATTGAAATGAGCGGAGGGACAACATGAACATCGTATGGACTTGGGACATCATTCGTCGAATTATTGAAGTGTTATGGTTGACCAACATTGCTTTTGCCATTTGGACGGTTTTTCGAACCCGTCGCGATATCGCTTCAACTTGGGCCTGGCTGTTGGTATTGTCGGTCTTCCCGGTAATTGGATTTATCCTCTACCTCTTCGTTGGGCGGAAAATATCCAGTGATGATATTTTTAATATGCAAGATGAGGAACGGCGGTTCCGGCAGACCTATGTTAGAAAGCAAGCTGATTTGTTGAAGAAACACCGCTTGTTGTTAAAGCAGGAGCATTTGATGTCTGCCCACCAAATGGTGACTCTTTCAACCAGTCTAAACGATGCCCTGGTTAGTTTTGATAACCAAGTCCGGATATTTACGGATGGAGAAAAGCTCTTTTCGCAGATGATTAAGGACTTTGACCAGGCCCAAGATCACATTGATGTCGAATTTTACACCTTTTACGCTGATAATCTGGGACACCGAATTTTATCCGCGTTGGAACGTGCTGCCGCTCGTGGAGTGCAAGTGAAGGTGCTCTATGATTTAAGTGGTTCACGGGGAACTACCTATAAATTTTTCGCTAAGCTGGAATCACTAGGTGGTCACGCTCAACCCTTTAACTCCAGAACCAAACAGCACTTTAATACACCGCGTTTGAATTACCACTTACACCGAAAAATCGTGACTATTGATGACAAGGTCGGCTATATCGGTGGCTTCAACATTGGTGATCAGTACGTCGGCAAGATGCCTAAATTTGGTTACTGGCGTGATACCCACATTCGGGTTGTTGGGCAGGCGGTGCTCTCCTTGACCGGTCGTTTCGGCATGGACTGGAATGCTACCTGTCAGAAAACCGGTAAGCCTAAGGTTGATTTAGATCAATTGATGGGGCAACTGACTACCAAACGCCCGACGAATGATGCTGCTAACAACGTGGCCATGCAAATTGTTTCTTCCGGTCCCGATAGTGAGAACGTGGCTATTCGGCGTGGCTATGAGGCGATGATCTCGGCTGCCCACCACTACGTTTACATTCAAACACCTTACTTGATTCCTGGTGAGCCAATGCTGGAGGCGTTAGTGATCGCTGCACGCAGCGGTGTCGACGTTCGAATTATGGTTCCCTGCATGCCGGACCACCCGTTCGTGTACCGAGCAACTGAGTATTATGCCAAATACTTGGCCAATAACGGGGTCAAAGTATACAAATATGACAACGGCTTTATCCATGCTAAAACAGTGATCAGTGATGACTATTACGCTTCCGTTGGTTCAGCTAACCAGGACTTTCGTTCTTACCGACTGAACTGGGAAGCCAATGCCTTTATGTACAATGAACAACTGACCAAGGAGCTGAAGCAGATCTTTGAAGATGATCTGAAGAAGAGCACGCAGATGACACCGGCCTACTTTGCCAAACAGTCGCGGTGGCGTCAATTCAAACAGTACTTCTCACGGTTATTGTCACCAGTTTTATAAATTTATGACGAAGAGAGTTGGAAAATGATATGTTCATGCCAGAGCTTGGTTTGAAGGGAAGCAGCAGTCGTTCACAGATTGATGATCGCCTGCAGTATCATCCCCATGTTTACGAATTTTACACGGACGTTGATGATTTTACGACGGAAGGCTATCAACATCTCTATGATGCGGTTCAGTATGTCCAATCGCGGGGAATAAAACACATTGTGATCCACCACCCGTGAATTTTCAGGGTTATCACATGGATGTAGTGGCCCCAGAGAAAAATTATCCAGATCTTTACCGCTTTATCGAGCAATCGACGGCTCAGCTTATTCGCTTAGCAGATGACCTTGATGTGCAGGTTCTGGTTCATGGTGGTTACTCCGGCCCAGAAGTCATGCACATGGTCGATCTTTACCCGAGTGTCCAACAAGCTCGCCAGGCCGTGTACGATCGACTAGACCGTTTTCAACGTGCTGGTGGAGACCACATTATGTTTGAAAATTCAATTGCACCGGTCTTTGCCTATGGTCATCCCCAGCAGGAGGACGAAATCCTGAGCCACCACTACCGGTTGGCTTTTGATACGTCCCACTGCTTTATCGAGCTCCATGGTGATAACCCGGGATTGCAAGCTTCACTACGTCACTTGGCACCGGCAGTAGTTCACTACCACCTGGTTGATTCGATGGGCCAAAAGCACGACAGTTTGCCATTGGGACAGGGAAAGATCGATTGGCAAAAGGTCTTGCCGCTATTGAATCCACAGGCAACGAGTATTTATGAGATTGCCTTGCAAGATACTGATGATTGCCGAGAACAGATCGCGAGTCACCACTACCTGCAACAGTTAACGCACGAGGGGGGATGCTAATGAAAATTAAGATTAACCGACGCCACATTTCCTTAATCATTGCAGTTTTTGTCCTGTACCTTGCTATCACTTACTGGCCGAGCGTTGCTAAACTACTGGGGCGTGGCTTTTCGGCAGCCATGCCATTGCTGATTGGCTGCGTAGTGGCTTATGTTGTCAATCTTTTGCTGAGACAATATGAGCATCTTTTCAAGAAATTTTTTAAAAGTGCGCGGGCTCGCAAGTTTCAGCGACTTTTTGGCATTATTGCCTCATATCTGACGATTGTTTTGATCATCGCTTTGGTTGTTAGGCTGGTCATTCCGGAACTTATTAACTGTATCCGCTTGTTAGTATCTAATCATAGCCATGTCGTCAACCACTTCATCGCCTATTTCCAACAAAATGGCCAGTTTAAAGAGTTTTGGAAGAACCTCGACCCGCGTCACCTTAACTGGAGCCAAATTGGCAAGTATGTGACGTACGGTTTTGGGGGAACGCTTAAAACAGTGATGTCAACGGCTTCTTCTATCGTGTCAGGAGTTACGACAGCCGTCATCGCGCTTTTCTTCTCCATTTACCTGTTGGTATACAAGGAAAAATTAGCACGGCAGATTAAGAAACTCGCGGATGCCTACCTCGGGAAGGCACAAGCTCCGATCATGCACATCATCCAAGCCTTTGACCGCAGCTATAGTTCTTACATCGTTGGCCAATGTAAAGATGCCGCTATTTTGGGCTTTGCCTGCTTTTTAGGAATGATTATTTTGCGCTTGCCATACGCTGCTATGATTGGGGCCGTAACGTGTTTTACCGCCTTGATCCCGATCATTGGCGCCATCTTGGGTGCCAGCGTTGGAGTGGTGCTGATTTTTGCTGATTCGCCCTTTAAAGCGCTGGTATTTCTGATCTTCATTATTGTTCTGCAACAATTTGACAACCGGATCACCTACCCCTTAGTGGTGGGATCCAGCCTGGGCTTACCAAGTGTTTGGGTGTTTGCCGCAGTTATTATCGGTGGTGGCTTTTCTGGTATTTTGGGAATGATGCTGACGGTTCCGCTATTCGCTGCCATTTACCAATTAGTCGGCGAGGATGTGCAGCGCCGTCGAAAGAAGGGAGAGAAGGGAATCAAAGATGGACAAGTTACCAAGCAAGATTGAAGTTCGTGGGGCAAAGGTTCACAACCTCAAGAACATTGATGTTGATATCCCACTCCACAAATTCGTGGCTATTTCTGGTCTTTCTGGATCGGGGAAGAGTTCACTAGCGATGGGGATCTTGTATGAAGAAGGGTCACGGCGTTACCTAGAGGCGCTGTCGACGTATACACGCCGCCGTATTAAGCTCGGCGCACAAGCTGATGTCCAGAGCGTCAAGCATATCCCGTCAGCTCTTGCCCTGAAGCAACGACCATCCATCCCGTCCGAACGCGCAACGGTAGGAACGATGAGTGAAATTTTTAACGTCATTCGGCTGATCTTTTCACGGCTTGGTTCACCGGTATGTCCAAATGGTCACCGCCTTAAACCTAGCTTGAAGATTGCGGAAATGATGAGTCAGACTGGCGACCAGATGGGTCAGTTGATCTGCCCGGTTTGTGGGGCTAAGTTCCAAGCTTTTAGCGCTGAAGATTTTGCTTTTAATTCTGACGGAGCTTGTCGCCGCTGCCAGGGGACTGGTCAGGTGCGTGCAATTGATGAGAGCAAGCTGATCGGTGATGAGAATTTGAGCCTGGCAGATGGTGCAGTGGCTTCCTGGCACCTACCTGGCCGCAACTTTATGCCGAGTGTGGCTCAGCAGGCTGGGGTGCGAATTGACGTGCCATACAAGGATCTGACTGATAAAGAGAAAAATTTTGTCCTGAATGGCCCCCGGAAAAAGTACAAGATGGATTTTCGTTCGGGAACCGGTCGTGTCTTCCATGACTTCAATGCCTTGTACGAGAATGCTCATGAAGCCGTTCTGGAATCTGCGCGGACTAGCAAGAGTGCCCGGGCGCAAAAGCGCATCAGTGAATTCTTCCACTACTCAGTTTGTCCGGTTTGCCACGGGACGCGTCTGCGCCCGGAATTGCTGAAGCAATTGGCGGGCGGACTGAATATCGCCCAAGTTAGCGACCTCACGTTGGGTGAACTGCCTGACTGGAAAGAGAAAGTCCTGGCTACCTTGCCGGCCAACATGAATAAGATGGCAGCCAGTCTCTTCCAGGAATTTGATGACAATTTACGGCCATTACTGGAATTGGGGCTCGATTACCTCACCCTGTCACGTAACGGCAATACGTTATCAACTGGTGAATTGCAACGGATTCAGCTTTCGCGCACCTTGCGGACCCAGACGACGGGTGTCCTCTATATTTTGGATGAGCCCTCGATCGGTCTCCATCCTGACAACATCAACGGCTTGCTGAACGTCTTTAAAGAGTTGGTGCGCCAGGGTAATTCCTTGGTAGTGGTTGACCATAACGTCGATATCATCAAAGCAGCTGATTGGATCATCGAAATTGGCCCTGGTTCTGGCGATAACGGCGGACAAGTGATTGACCAGGGAACACCGAAGAAAATTGCTAATGATCCACAGTCTAAGATTGGGCCGTATTTAAATGGCAGTGCCGACTTGATGGCGCGACCGCTTAATAACAAGGCTGCAGCTAAACAAATCGATTTTGCTGTTAAAGACTATTTCAATTTAAAGAACGTTGCAGGGTCATTGCCGGTTAACCGCCTGAGTGCTATCACTGGCTTTTCCGGAGCAGGGAAGAGCAGCCTGATTCTCGACAGTTTGGTGCCGGCAATCAAGGCTCAATCAAAGGGTCAGCCGTTGCCGGTTCAGGTCAAGCAGCTGCAATCACCGCTGAAAGAAGTGGTGAGTGTCGATGCTGCCCCAATTGGCAAGACCCAGCGCTCAACGGTGGCAACCTATACGTCAATCATGGATAATCTGCGCAAACTCTTTGCCGCCCAACCTTTGGCTAAGGAAAAGCACTACACGCCGAGTTATTTCTCTTATAACAATAAGCAGGGGGCTTGTCCCAACTGTGGTGGGGCTGGTGTAGTCACGTTGGATATCCAGTTCTTGCCAGATATGCAGCAGGTTTGTCCGGTTTGCCATGGTGATCGCTACAATAACACCGTGCAAGCCGTGAAATGGCATGGTTATTCGATCGTTGATCTCCTGAAGCTCGACGTGCGTCAAGCATTGCCAGTCTTTAAAGACGTGCCTAAGATTGAGCACGAACTGCAACTGTTGCAAGAGGTTGGCCTGGATTACCTGCACCTTGGGGAAAGTACTCCCACCTTATCGGGTGGAGAAGCACAGCGGCTGAAGTTGGTTAAGCACCTCAACCACAACCAAAAGACGACGCTCTTCGTCTTTGATGAACCAACGATTGGTCTTCATCCCCTGGACGTTAAGACGCTGGTCCACGTGCTGCAGCAACTCTTGGATCGTGGCGCGACGATCATCGCGATTACCCACGACCTCAATTTGATCGTCAATGCAGATTACATGATGGACCTCGGTCCGCGTGGCGGTAGTAAAGGTGGCCGGATTGTGGCCACTGGCGAGCCCCTGAAATTAGCTGACCAGCCGACGAGTCTGACGACTAAGTACCTAGCGGATTACTGGCGTCGCTTCCAAAACTAAAACAAGCACCTCGCTTTACCCTGACCAAGTGTCAGGAAAGCGGGGTGCTTGTTGTTTATTGGATTGTTAACCCAGCTCGAATTTGCTGGTGAACGATGCGAAAGTCAATTGGCTGATCCTTTGACTGCGGCTTTAGTAGCTGAACTTGCAAGAGATAGCCCAACATCGGCGACAAAAAGATGCGGATGATCTGGATTTGGGTCAGGTGAGGATTGATTTCTGGATATCGTTTTCTGATGTCTTCAATCTGTCGAAAGATGCCGTGAGGGCCCTGCAGAAGTGAGCTGACAGCTGATATTTGATCCAGGTCAGTCAGGACTTCTTGCAGCATGATTTTGATCAAGGCAAAGTTCTGTCTGGCAAACTGCAAACGATCCTGAATCACAAAATCGATGAAATCATCTAGCGATTGGTCGGGGTCCAGCTGGGTAAAGAAGTTATCACGGATTTGTGTTAGCAGGGGAATGAGCACTTGCGCTAGTAGCTTTTTCTTCGACGAAAAATATTTATAAATGGTTCCCTCACTGACACCGGCGGACTTTGCAATTTGGGCGGTGGTGGTGGCCGCAAAGCCTTGTTCAGCGAAAAGGTGGATAGCCGCTAGCAAAACCTTCTTTTTGCCGGCAGGAATTTTAGCTGCCTGCAAGTCTTTTTCGTATGATGTTAATACTTCTGCCATGAAAACCACCCTTTACACTTTGCGATAACGTTTTAGTCCAATGATATTCAATACAATCAGGATAATCAAGAAGATGAAGAGGGCCAGGATGTCGCCGCCAAGCTGGGTCAGCGGCGTTCCTTCCATGACGATCTTCGTGAGGGCATCACCGGTGTAGGTCAATGGCAGAATTTTGCCGATGTACTGAACCCACGTTGCCATTGAATCCAGCGGGATGATCCCTGAGAAGAAGACTTGGGGTACGACCACGAGGGGAATGAACTGCATCATCTGGAATTCAGAGTTAGCTAAGGTGGACATCAGAATCCCGAAGGCCAGGGCTACTAAAGCAAAAAGCAAACTGATTAAGACAATACTGATGATGCTGCCGACGACTTCGATCTTTAACAGCCAGATTGTCGCGAGAACGATAACGATCGACTGGGCGATAGCAACGATTCCATAAGAAATCATGTAGCCGTAGACAATCTCACTGCGCTTGACAGGAGTGGCTAGCAGCCGACTGAGTGTTCCACTGGTTCGTTCATGTAGCAACGCCATCCCAGAGACAAGAAAGACGAAGAGAAAGATGAAGAAGCCCATCAGGATGGGGATGATCTTAGCGAAGAAACCAGTATTGCTATCACCGTAGTTGTAGTGATTGCTGATTTGTGGTGCCTTAGCCTTATGCTGTTGAAGCTGACTCGCCATCTGAGGATTGGCCGCTGCCATCCGAGTTTGCAGTTGTTTGATGGTTCCCGTCAGGGTGGTCATGGTTTGCTTGGTGAGTGCTGCCTTCAGTGCCTGCTTTGTCAAAGTCGTCTTGCTGGAGTCAGTATTGGCGTAGGTGACGTCGTATTTATTATCGTGAAAAAGAATGACACCGTCGACTTGGTGATTTTTCAGCCTATCTTGGGCCGTTTGGTTGTGACGGAAAGTTTGGACGGCCACATGCTTGGTATTATCAAGATTTTGGCGAACGGTTTGGTTGACGTTGACCGTTGCCAATTTGACATTCGTTGTCGAATTAGCTGAAAACATCACGTTCAGTAGCCACATGATGACGATGGGAGCTAAGAACATGAGGGCCAGCGTTCGTTTGTCACGAAGCACTTCTTTGAGGACCCGCTGGGCAATTGCAAGAATTCGCATTATTGTTGTGCCTCCTTTTCTGCTTTCAAAAAGACATCTTCAATTGAAGAAACATCATAGCTTTGTTCCAATTTTTGCGGCTGGTCAAAGGCAACGATCTTGCCGCCGATTAAAAGTGCTACCCGGTCAGTGGCTTCTGCTTCTGCCATCACGTGGGTAGTGACTAAAATACTTCGCCCTTGGTCGCGGATGACGCCGAGTTCGTGCCAAATTTGGCGTCGCAGCGCCGGATCAATGCCGACTGTTGGTTCGTCCAAAATCAATAACTGGGCTGATCCCAAGAGTGAGATGGCCAATGATAGACGCCGTTTCATCCCACCGGAAAAACCACTGACCAATTTATCCAGGTCAGACGTCAAGTCGACGACCTGGCTGACGTGGGAGATTTCATCTTTTAATTTTTTCCCGTTCAAGCCCTTCATCCTGCCAAAGAAAGCGAGGTTTTCGCGTGCAGTGAGGTCTTCGTATAGGGCGTCGCTTTGGGCCATGTAACCGATCTTGCCTAAGACCAGCCGGTTGGGCATCGTAGTTTGCAAGATGAGTGCTTGGCCACCATCTGCTTTTTCCATCCCGAGCATCGTTTTAATGACGGTTGATTTGCCAGCACCCGAAGGGCCGATTAGACCGACAATTTCGCCGGCGTTGACGGTTAAGTTAATATCTTTTAGCACCTGCTGTTTGCCAAATGATTTTTGCAGGTGTTTGAGGTCGATTGTTGCTGTCATGAGCTTTCCTCCTTGAAGTGAGTAATTACTCACTTAACTTGATGTCCCTATTATAGTGAGTGCTTACTCACCTTGTCAAATTTAAAAAAACGCCATTCCGAAAGGATGACGCATTTGTGTAAATCAAAAATAAAACTATTTGACTAATGATTGACCCCGGACGTTCCACGTCGTCAGAAAAATCAGGCAAGCCAGAATGCTGGCTACCAGGATGAGCATGAATCCCATGTGCCAACCAGCGACGTCGACGACCCAGCCTAAAACGGCGTTGGCCGAGAATGAACCGAAGAAGTAACCAAAGAGGCCGGTTAAGCCGGCAGCAGTTCCGGCCGCTTTCTTGGGTACTAGGTCGAGGGCTTGCAAACCGATCAGCATAACTGGTCCGTAAATCAGAAAACCGATGGCGACGAGGGCAATGTTGATGGTCGTGATCGAATCAGCGGAGATGTAGATCAGGAGAAACAGCGATACCAATACCATGTAGCAAAAACTAGCTGGTCCCCGCCGACCGTGGAAGATGTGGTCAGAGACCCAGCCAGCAAGCAGGGTACCCGGAATACCGGCTAGTTCATACCAGAGATAGGAAGTGGAAGCAGAACTCAGCGTGATGTGCTTAACTTCAGTAAGGTAAGTTGGCAGCCAATTTTCCACACCGTAGCGGACGAGGTAGACGAAGATGTTAGCGACCGCGATGACCCAAATCCACTTGTTATTGAGAACATGCTTGAAGAGCAGTTCCTTAGTCGAGTAGTTGCGTTCGCTGAGTTTATGTTCTTTGTTCGGGTAGTCGTTGCGGTACTCCTCAATTGGTGGTAGTCCCATCTTTTCTGGGCTATTGCGTACTAGGAGAAAAGCAATCAGGGCGATGATTAAGCCTGCCACAGCTGGAATGACGAAGGCCCCGTTGTAAGATTTGATAGCGATGGAACTGGCAGCAATTACCGCAATTCCCCAGTTGGCCAGGGGCGCCATCAAACCGCCACCGACGTTGTGGGCGGTGTTCCACAGAGCTGTCTTGCCACCACGTTCGTTAACCGAGAACCAGTGTACCAGCACACGACCACAAGGCGGCCAACCCATTCCTTGAAACCAGCCGACGACGAAAAGTACGATGAACATCATTGCTACGCTACTGGTTAAAGCTGGGATAAAACCAAGGGCGAGGTTAACGATAGAAACTAATAGTAGGCCGAGTGGCAGAAAGATACGGGCATCACTGCGGTCGGAAACGATACCCATGACAAACTTGCTGATCCCGTAAGCAAGCGACACTGCCGATAGGGCAAAGCCAAGCTGGGCTTTCGTAAAGCCTTCTTTTAGCAGACCCGGAATTGCAATTGAGAAGTTATTACGCAAGAGGTAATAACCAGCGTAACCGATAAAAATCCCCAGAAAAACTTGCAGGCGCAGACGATGATAGGTCGCGTCCATTTTATTTTTTTCCATAATGAAAGGGCTCCTTATGTATTATTTAAGATAGTGCCTCGTTCATTATAATCTGAAAGCGGTTTATTGGCAATTTAAAGATCTAAATAATCTAGTCTATTGGACTAGACAATATCTTTGTGTAAACTAAATTATCATAATTTATTCTCATTATTGTCTAATGTCAACTATAATAGGGTGCATGTTGTTAGAGGAGGGAGTCCTGGTGATGACGAAGAATTCTTTTGCCACAAGAGGGGATGGCGAGTCATTACAAATTAATTTGCAGAAATTAATCAGAAAGCATTTACTCATTGTCGGCCAAACCGGTAGTGGCAAAACCACCAGTACATTGGCGCTGCTGAACCAATTACAGCACGCTAATTACACAAATGTTGTCCTGGATCCGACCGGCGAATACCGACAGCTGCCTAATGCCGTCACCTACCGCTTAGCGGATAATGCTTATCTGGAGGCAGGTCAGTTATCCGCCCAGCAATTATGCCTGGCGTTGAATGTTCATTTGCCGGACTCTGTAATTAATGCTTTGATTTCAGCCATTAATGCCCTGCGAATTCAACGTAACCTGGTGAACGACGATCAACCATACGTCAAGATCAACGTACCAATTGCCAAATATCAGCGGCAACTGGAACGGCTGGGTGATTGGGCGCGTTCCTACAACCCACAACTATTGGGTCGGCAGTTGATTGAAGAAATGATTATCCCTAGCGAAGGTGATGATGCTGATTATTCTTTGCTGGGCCAGCAGTATGATCGACGGGTGATTAACAGCAATTGGCTACAGCTAACAACTGTGCGTCAGCGATTAATTAGTCATGCTTTCCGGGTATTGTTCGGTGAGAGTACCCAAAAAGGACGCTCCCAAACGGAGTTGCTCTTTGCTTTGAAGATGTTTTTAAACCAAACCAGCATCCATCGGACTCTAGTGATTGATTTGTCGGCATTACAGCGCTACCTAAGTTCTCAACGGGTCGTTATTTCCTTGTTGTTTCACCATTTACTGATGATGCAATTGGCAAGTCGACAGCCCCGTCCGGTTAACATCGTTTTGGATGAGGCGCATCGCTATCTGCCAACCGACCCACGGCAGCTGGCCGATAACGGCATCTTTCAAGTTCTGCGGGAAGGACGGAAGGCGGGAATATCTGTTACTATGACGACCCAGTCGCCATTGGACTTACCAGCACGCTTGCGTTCTCAATTTAGCAGTTATTTAATTCACCGACTGGCGGCACCAGAGGAACTGAGTTCTTTAGCCGGCTTAACAGCGTTGTCGGCTAACGACATAGGGCAGCTGCGTACTGGCGAAGCGATCGTTCACCAGGATGGTCATGATAACATGGAAGTATTTGTAACGAAGCCAGAATGGCTGCATTAATACAGAAAGGATGTTTGCTGGGATGTCTCAGCTGATCAAAAAACTATTTCATAAACAGGATCCCGCTTTTTACGCCAGTAAGGATCGCCACCTAGTGCCATATCTGACGACCAAAGATTTGTTGGGGCTTGGTCTGGGAATGGTCGTCGGAACCGCAATCTTCACTTTGCCCGGAATCGTCGCTGCTGAACACACTGGACCTGCCGTTACTATTTCGTTTATCATTGCCGCCATCGGTGCGGGGATGGCGTCATTTGCCTACGCGGAAATGGCATCGGTATTGCCCTTTGCTGGATCTGCCTTTTCGTGGCTCAGCGTTTTACTAGGTGAATTCTTCGGTTGGGTCAGCGGTTGGGCGCTGCTAGCTGAATACTTCATTTCGGTGGCGTTCGTGGCCTCAGGATGGTCCGCCTACATGAGGGGCTTTTTGACTAGTCTTGGTCTCAAGCTGCCGGCGGCCGTTTCGGGCGGTTTTAACGCCAGCCGGGGAACTTACGTTGATTTGTTAGCGGTGCTGGCAATTTTGAGTGTCGGCTGGTTGCTCAACCGGGGGACCCATACCGTCAGTCGGGTTGAAGACACAATTGTAATTATCAAATTGATCGTCGTAACCCTCTTCATCGTTGTCGGTGCAACGGCGATCAACGTTCACAACTACGTGCCATTTATTCCACCTCACCGTCCAGGGACGTCCTTTGGTGGTGCTACCGGGATTTTAGCGGGGGCTGCCCAGATTTTTATCGCTTACGTTGGTTTTGATGCAATTGCGGCTAATTCAGCTGAAGTCAAAGACCCGGGTAAATCGATGCCGCGGGGCCTGATTGGCACCCTAATCATTGGGACATCATTCTTTATTTTGGTTTCTTTGGTTTTGGTAGGGATGTTCCGCTACAGCAATTACGATAACAACGCAGAACCCGCTGCGTGGGCGTTACGTCATACGGGTCACTATTTGACGGCCAACCTGCTTTCCGTGGTTGCTATCGTGGGAATTTTTGCCGCTTTGATCGGTATTCACCTGGCAAGTTCCCGTTTGCTGTATTCTTTCGGTCGTGATGGCCTTTTACCTGACTTTTTGGGCCGTACCAATGCCAAGCACATTCCGGTGAATGCCCTGAATCTGGTCACGGTAGCGGCCATCTTCGTTGCTGGCTTTCTGCCGTTTACTTTTTTGGCTAACCTGGTTTCGGCCGGCACGTTAGTTGCTTTTATCATGGTTTCTTTAGCAGTCTATGCATTGCGACCGCGTGAAGGACGTGATTTGCCGGAAGCTAAGTTCAAAATGCCGCTTTACCCAGTTTTACCCGTTTTATCAGCAGCGTTTTCCGCGGTGATTTTCTGGGGATTAAGCAATGATGCTAAATTACTGATGTTGGGCTGGTTTGTCATCGGGATGATCATTTACTTTGTGTATGGTCTCAAACATTCCAAGCTTCAGAACAAGTAGGGTGTTATAATCAGCATTAAATTTTGATGAGAAGAGAAGTGATGACGATGACGACAAACACAAGTAATTTTCGCTTTGCGCTGCGACAATCTTTGCCCATTCTTTGTGGCTACCTGGCATTGGGCTTTGGTTACGGCCTCTATATGCACAACTTAGGGTTGGCGTTTTGGTACCCAACGCTAATGGCTGCCACGATTTACGGGGGGTCTGTTGAATTTGTGTTGGCTAACATGCTGGTGCAGAAATTTAACCCAGTAACGGTGCTGGTGATCACCTTGGTTGTCGGCTTTCGCCAATTCTTCTATTCTGTTTCGATGCTGTCACGTTATCGCCATGCTGGTTGGCGTAAATGGCTGCTGATCTTTGGCCTGAGTGACGAAACTTTTGTCCTCAACTACTACACGAAAGTTCCCACTGGCTTGGATCGAACTAGTGTCAACTTTTGGATTACCGTCTTGGATTGGGCTTACTGGGTCAGTGGCGCCTTTTTGGGTGGCTTTCTCGGTGGCGTTTTTCAAATTCAAATCAAGGGCCTCAGTTTTATCATGACTGCCCTCTTCATTACTTTGGCGCTGGACCAGTTTCTGCGCGAGGAGTCACACATCAGTTCAGTTAGCGGCCTTTTGATCACAATTGCTTGTCTGCTGGCTTTTGGTAAAACCTACTTTATCGTCTTTGCCTTACTGCTGCTTGTGTTGGAATACTACTTATTGCAAAGGCACCACGGGAAGGGGGAGCAGCAATGACCGTTATTCAAAGACTGATTTCAATTGCAATCGCTGCTTTGGCCAACTTTATGACGCGGGTGACGCCTTTTCTACTTTTTGATCGTTCTGATGGAGACAAGGAGCAATTAAATCCCTTTATCGAAGGATTAGGCAAGTTTCTGCCTCCAGCGATTATGGGGATGCTGGTAGTTTATTGCTACCGTAATATTCATTTGCTGTCAGGCAATCATGGTCTGCCGGATCTTATTGCGGGATTGATCACCGTTCTCATTCATCTGTGGCGGCGGAATATGTTCCTTTCGCTGATTATCGGTACAGTATCTTATATTGTCTTAATTGACTTTGTCTTCTGAGCTAATTAGTATGCTATTGGCGTATACTAGTATGAATCCTTTTTAATTTTCATTTAGTAGATGTTCCCATACAATCATTGGTGAAACATCGATAGAAAAAGATAAAAATTTGGAGGGTTCAAACATGCAAATTCCAACATTTAAACTCAACGACGGTCATGACATCCCATCATTTGGTTTCGGTGTCTTTCAGATTCCAGCGGATGGTTCAACTTACAAGGCAGTATCATCAGCACTGAAGCTCGGCTACCGCCACATTGACACGGCTGAAGCTTACTTCAACGAACAGGAAGTCGGCAAGGCCATCAAGGACAGCGGCATTGACCGTGACCAAATTTGGGTCACTTCAAAGCTGTGGATTCAGGATTACGCTTACGAAGATGCCAAGAAGACGATTGATAACACCCTGCAAAAAATGGGGTTAGATTACCTGGATCTCTACCTCATTCACCAGCCTTATGGTAAGGTGGACGAAGCTTGGCGCGCCTTGGTCGAAGCCCAAAAAGCCGGCAAGATCCGTTCTATTGGTGTCTCTAACATGACGCCAAAGCTTTGGAACAAGTGGAAGAGTGCTTTTAAGGATGTCACCCCGGTAGTTAACCAGGTTGAATACAACCCTTACTTCCAACAAAAACCGCTGCGTCAGTTGATGGCTAAAGAAGGCGTTACCCTGGAAGCTTGGGCTCCGCTGGGTGAAGGCAATGCCGATCTCTTCAATGAACCACTCCTGAAGCGGTTGGCCGATAAGTACGGAAAGAATGTTGGCCAAATTATCCTGCGCTTTGAACACCAGGAAGGTGTCATCATCTTCCCTAAGTCTGTGCATGAGTCACGGATCAAGTCTAATGCCGAAATTTTTGACTTTGAATTGACTAGTGACGAGATGGATGCTATCCGTGCCCTGGACAAGGGTAAGGGGATGCACGATCCTGATGCTCCTGGTGTTGGTGAATCATTGCTGAAGGCATTTGATGTTCACGCTAACGACTAAAATCTAAGATAATAAATCCCGGTGACCGTTTTTGCGATTGCCGGGATTTTGCTGTCTTGAGGGGTAAAATAATGACAAGAATACATGGAAGGTGAATGGGATGAAATTTGTCATTGCTCCGGATTCTTTTAAGGGTGGCTTGACTGCCAAAGAAGTCGCACGGGTTATCGCCCGGGGGTTACGCCGGATTTACCCTGATGCTCAATATGAGCTTGTTCCGATGGCTGATGGTGGTGAGGGAACGGTAGATGCACTGGTATCGGCAACGGGTGGACACTTCGTGACTGCCCGCGTTCACGATCCGCTCAACCACTTGGTGGATGCTCAATACGGCCTGCTTGGCGATGGTAAGACAGCCGTCATTGAAATGTCAGCGGCGAGCGGACTGCAATTCGTTGACCATCAAACAGCGAACCCCTTGGTGACGACCACTTACGGTACAGGTGAATTGATGCGTGACGCGATGGGCCATGGCGTTAGTCGAATGATTATCGGCATCGGTGGCAGCGCAACGGTCGACGGCGGTGCGGGGATGGCCCAGGCGTTAGGCGTGCGACTCTTAGGGGATGACGGGAAAGACATTGGCATGGGTGGTGGCGCATTAGCTGAACTCGATCGAGTTGACTTTTCAACAATTGATCCGCGTTTGCGCCATCTCAGAATCGACATTGCTTCTGACGTCACGAATCCCTTAACGGGACCTGATGGAGCGGCAGCCGTGTTTGGCCCGCAAAAGGGTGCTACGCCGACGATGGTGCAAACCCTTGACCACAACCTACACCATTTTTCCCGGGAAATTTCGGCAGCAGGGGGTCCTGATGTAGAACATACACCCGGTGCAGGAGCAGCTGGCGGATTAGGGGCCGGCTTGCTGGCTTTTACCGGCGCACACATGCGACGCGGGGTGGAACTTGTAATTGAAGCTAGCCACCTAAGAGAAAAAGTACGTGGAGCGGACTACGTGTTTACCGGTGAGGGCAGTATTGATTTCCAAACTAAGTTCGGTAAGGTGCCTTACGGAGTTGCGCAATCCAGTAAGGCGGTGGCCCCCAAGGCAGTGGTGATTGTTTTGGCTGGTAACATCGGTCGTGGTGTCGAGCAACTTTATGCTAAAGACGCCATTGATGCGATCTTTTCAACTCCGGCAGGAGCTAAAGCTTTACCGCAAGCGATGAAAGATGCAAGAAATGATATTGCCCAAACGGCTGAAAATGTTGGACGGTTGATTAAGGCTAGCCTGAATTCAAGACTTAATTAATTTAATTAATCGTTCCAGTATCTCAGGACTGTGTTACAATGTCTCTTAATAATATTAAGGGAGAAGATCGAATGGATAAGCAAATTTCTTTGCGCGTTGCCAAACTGACAGATGCTGAACGGTTAGTTGATATCTATGCTCCATATGTTCAAAAAACGGCCATCACTTTCGAGGATGTTGTCCCCAGCGTAGATGAATTTCGTCACCGTATTGCTAATACACTGTGTACATATCCCTACTTAGTAGCTGAGAGCAATGGCAAGATTTTGGGATATGCCTATGTCGGTCGTTTTGGCGAACGTAAGGCCTACGACTGGGCTGTGGAAACCTCAATTTACGTGGCTCCGGATGCCCGCCACACTGGTATTGGCGGTCGGCTGTACGCCGCAATCGAGAAAATTTGTCAGTTGATGGGCATTACCAATCTTTATGCCTGCATCGCTTATCCAACTGCTAAAGATCCGTATCTCACACCTAACAGTGTCGAGTTCCATCACCACCTTGGTTACCGCAAAGTCGGTGAGTTTCGCAGTTGTGGTTCGAAATTCGGTCGTTGGTACGATATGGTCTGGATGGAAAAGATGCTTGCTAAGCATGAAACTACCCCAACTCCGGTGAAAAACTTCAACCAGTTGTTAAGTGATCCTTCTAAACCACTCCAAAAGATCCTGAAATAAAAATTGGGAGCGTGACAGAAGTCGTTTGCGACTTCGTAGTCACGCCCCCGCAAGCAACAATAGGCCTTTAGCGTTCGGTTTTTGCCGAATGCTAAAGGCCATTGTTGTACTGCGCGTTAACTTTTTATCCATGTAATGGGACTTATGTCACAGCCCCTTTCTTATTGTTGGCCCCCATTATCGATTTTGGGCCAGTGACGGGTTTTGTTAAAATTAATCTTCTTTTCGATGGCGTCGCCGGGGTCAATGCCTAATTTATCAAACATGTAGATCAAATAGATCATCGTGTCAGAGAGTTCTTCGATTAGGTGCTGTCGTTCTTGATCGCTCAGTTGGTGGTTGGCAGGCATCCACTGAAAGATTTCAAGAACTTCACTGGCTTCCAGATTAACGGAAATAGCCAGGTCTTTTAAGTTGTGAAATTTATTCCAGTGGCGGTGGTCGCGGAAGTTACGGAGTTCTTTGACGATTTTTGCGTAGTCCATTTGATCTACCTCCGGTCTTAGTTATTGGTCTGGTGTTGGTGGTAGATGCTGATGATAGTTTCGCCCAGCATTCCAACAGCCATCAGATCCATGGCCCACATCATCTTATTGCACAGGCACAGAATGAGGACAATTAACCAAAAAATTAATCTAATAACGTTCATTGCATTTTTCATTACTCTTCCCCCCTCAATCTACTTCACAACTCCATCATATCACAAAGACAGTTGAATAATTTTTTTAAGTGCGCCTAAAAGCAATAATATACGCTACGCGTATAGTCCAATAAAAAATTACAAATGTTCAAACTTAGGATGCGCTTATATACTTGTAATCATCAACTACAAGATAAGGAGGCTGATAGTATGGTGAGTCAAGTGATCGGTGCAGGTGTGATGTTAGTGCTTTTGTTTATTTTGCTAGCCCTGCCACAAAATTAATTATTAATAGATAATGACTGCTTGCTAACATTCCTGCTACACTGGATTTGATGATAATCAATGTTAGTCAGGAGGTTAATTATGTCATTACCAAGGGAAACAGTGTTGAAGGTGCTCCGCGGACAGGGCAATGGGGTGGTTCCTGCTTCATTCTGGCGTCACTTTGCGGACAATGAATTTACTAATGCCTTTGAAGATCCATCTGTGATTAAAATTAATTTGGATGGACATCGTGATTACTTAGCTCAAGTAGATGTGGACTTTGTTAAAACGATGTTGGACGGTTACTTCCCTTATCCGTTTCGCGGGGTGGATGATCCAAACGATCCCCATTCATTGGCTAAGATTCAACCGTTAGCTGATGATGACCCGTGGATCAGCCAACAAGTCGACTTGGCGCGGCAGCAAAAGCAATTGGTCGGTGATAAGCCGATCTTCGTGACCATGTTTTCGCCAATGTATTTGTTTAAGTGGGCTTTGATCCAACATTACGTTGATCCACTGTTGCTGGCCGACCACCGTTTCGCCGACCTTTATGAAAAGGATCCTGAACTGGTCAAGCACGTTCTCGATGTCATTGCCCATGATCTCGGCAAGGTAGCTAAGGCGGTGATGCAGACTGGTATCGACGGTATCTATTACTCTACCCAGTCCGTACAAGACGATCGTTTGAACAATAGTCACTTCTTTACTCAAGTGATGGAACCAACAGATCAGCTGGTCCAAGAAGCAATCAATGCGGTGAGTCCACTCAATATTTTGCACATCTGTGGCTTTGATGGTGCCTACAATCATTTGGATTGGTTTACCGATTACCCGCTGCAGGTTATTAACTGGGCCACGAAGACGGATGGCTATTCGCTGGCAAAGGGGCAAAAACTGTTCGGCGGTCGACCGGTCCTTGGTGGCTTGGACAATTCGACGAAGGGTGTCCTTTACCGGGGCAACGAAGAAGAAATTAAAGATGCGGTTCACCGCTTAATTGATGAGGCCGGGAGTCACGGCGTGATCATCGGTGCTGACTGTACAGTGCCACGTGACATCAACTATGATCACTTGCGCTGGGCAATTGAGGCGGCACATGAATCTAACTAAAAAATAGCGGCGGATCACTCCGTCGCTACTTTTGGTTTTGGTGATAGAAAGTGCACATTTTCTGTAGTGGGCAGGTTGCACACTTAGGATTGCGCGATGTGCACTGGTAGCGACCCCAGAAAATCATGCTGTGGTGGCCATCGAGCCATTTCTCTTTCGGCACGGCTGCCATCAGTCTTTTTTCAATTTGTAGCAGGCTGGCCTTTGGCGGGACCATCCCGAGGCGACGGGCAACACGGCTAACGTGAGTGTCAACGGCAAAAGCAGGGACGTGGAAGCATTCCGCCAGCACGACATCAGCCACTTTGCGTCCCACTCCTGAGAGGGTCATTAACTCCTTACGCGTTGCCGGAACTTGACCATTGAAATTCTTAACGATATCTCGTGAGCAGTTAACCAGAAATTTGGCTTTGTTGTGGTAGAGCCCCAGTCGTTTTATGTATGGCTCTACATCTGCAGGTTCAACAGCTGCTAAGTCAGCGGGCTGTGGAAAACGCTGGAATAGGGTAGGCGTAATAGCGTTGACTGATTTGTCCGTCGACTGGGCACTTAGGATAGTGGCCAATAAGAAGTGGTAGGTTGTATCGGCTTCTAGGGTAGTATTGGCATTGGGAAAAGTTTGGCGCATCACGTGGATGGCATGGCAGATTTCTTCGTCAGAAAGCATCTTTAACTTCCTCTCACAGTATTGATAGGTCAATTCTAACACTGACGATGAGCAATTCACCTTAAGTGTACCTTTTCACGAACAAGTTCAGCTCGTATAATAAAAGAAAGAGCTTACATTTAGCTGCTAGAGCTCAGTTAGCGAATAATACAGGAGGTTGAACAAGATGGATTTTCAGACAGTGATTAACAACCGCCACTCAGTGCGCCAGTTTACGGATCAGCCGGTTGATAAAGAACAGATTAAGCAGATCGTAAGCTTGGCTCAAAAATCTCCTTCATGGGTTGATTCCCAACCCTGGCAAGTTTATGTAGCGATGGGGGATTCACTACGCAAGATTAAGGAAGCCTACCAAGAACAGGATAAGGCTGGCAACCACGGTAATCCTGATTTGAAGGTGATGTCACGTGGCGACTGGCAGGAGCGTCCCCAAGCTAACATGAAGCAGTGGGGTCACGAAATCGTCCACCATTTTGCTAATTTTGATGAGGCCCATGATACGATGACGGGTGCAGCAAATAATTTAAATTACGCACCAGCTATTCTCTTCGTTACCATCCCGATGGCTTCTCCTGACTGGTCGATTTTAGACGCCGGCAGTTTTACCCAAACCCTGCTCTTGGCCGCTACTAATCTTGGACTAGGTTCGATTCCGACTTATAACAGCGTGCGTTTTCCGGAAATCTTGCACGAAATCCTCAACGTCCCAGAAGAAGAACGCTTTATGGTCGGGGTTGAAATTGGTCATCCGGCTGATGCCAAGGTGAACGATTATCGTTCTAAGCGCGAACCGTTAGATGAACTATTGCACTTCAGGGACTGAAATGTTGACCATAAAATTTCGCTGGACGGTTGCATTAATCTAAAATTAAATTATAATGAGAATTAACTCATTTTAATTTAGGAGGAATCATCTATGGGGAATAAAGTTGCCATTATCGGGGTCGGCCATGTCGGGTCGACCGTTGCTACCAACATTGTCACAGCAGGCGTCGCACAAGAATTATATCTGATTGATGAAAAGGATCAGGTGGCTCGCGCCGACGAATTTGATCTTTTTGACCAACAGGCTTATCTGGACACCACGACCAAGGTTAAGTACATTCCCTATCAAGATGATTGGTCCGTCCTAAAAGATGTCGATGTAATCGTATTTGCGGCTGGCAACATTAAGATTGTCCTGGGCAACCCGAACGACAAGTCCAACAACCGGGTTGGTGAATTATCTAACTCAGCGCGGATTGTACGGGAAGTTGGTCCTAAGATTAAGGCTAGCGGCTTCCACGGTACGATGGTCTGCATTTCCAACCCGTGTGACGTTATCGCCCAGCTGATGCAGGAAGTAACTGGCTTCCCGAAGAATCATGTTTTAGGAACTGGTACTTCACTGGATACTGCACGACTGCACCGGGCTGTTTCCGTTGCACTGGGCGTTTCCATTACTGACGTTGCTGGTTACGTCATCGGTGAACATGGGGAAACCCAGTTTGCTGCATGGAGTTCGGTGTCGGTTAACGGTCGGCCGATGAGCAAGATCGCTAAGGAAAAGGGTCTTGATCTGGATGACCTGGAAAAACAAGCTCGTCTTGGTGGGCACGTTGTCGGTCTTGGCAAGGGCTTTACCAACTACGGGATCGGCATGACGGCACTGACAATCGTCAAATCTATTCTGAACGACGAAAAGCGCACTTTTCCGGCAACATCCTATGATGAAAAGCTGGATACGTACATCGGTCACCCGACGACCGTGGGCGCTGACGGAATTGTCGGCCATCCTGGTTTGGATCTGACCGCTGACGAAGAGGATAAGTACGAAAAATCCGCTGCAGCGATCAAGCATAACTTTGATTCAGTTCACTAAAATTTAAAAATGCGCTTGACAATATAAAATCTTAGTGTATTATGAGAATAACATTAAAAACAACAGTGAACAGACTAGTAACGAAGCTATCACGTTAAGAGAGTCCTTGGTTGGTGAGAAGGGACGATGATAATTCGTGAATCACATCTGTGAGTTGATTTTCCGAAACGAAGTAAGAAAGTCCGGGGCTGCCCGTTACAGCACAGAGTTTACCAAATGAACTCGTTAAGGCCATGATCGTGAGAGATTGGCAATATGAGGTGGAACCGCGGCATCGCCCTCATGCTAGTGCAAACTAGCGTGAGGGCTTTTTCTTTTAGCCGCATCGGTAAACTCGTTGAGGTGAATGGTGTGAACCATTCACGAACGTGAGGTGGAATCGCGATTAGTTCGTCCTCTTGATGCATTTGCATCAAGGGGACTTTTTGTTTACTGTGTTGAATCTATTGAGGAGGCTTTGTCCATGTCATTACACTATGTTAGTCAAATCTTGCCATCGCTGTTTAGCGGCTGTGGCGTGACCTTATCACTATTCTTCTGGACGTTAATCGGTTCGTTGCCACTGGGGATCTTAGTTAGCCTGGGCTTAACTTCAAAGTTTGCACCACTGCGCTGGATCTTAAATGTTTATGTTTGGTTGATGCGTGGGACGCCACTGCTGCTACAACTGATCTTTGTCTTCTATGGTTTGCCAATCGTCGGCATCGTCTTCCAACGTTACAACGCCGCGGTCTTTGCATTTATTCTTAACTATGCTGCCTACTTCGCAGAAATCTTCCGTGGTGGTTTTCAATCAATCGACGATGGCCAATACGAAGCTGCGCGGATGTTAGGGTTATCTTATCCACAAACCTTACGCAAGATTGTGATTCCACAAGTTGTCAAAATCGTCATCCCATCGATCGGGAACGAAGTTATCAACTTGGTTAAGGATTCATCACTGGTTTACGTCATCGGTCTTGGCGACCTGCTGCGTGCCGGCAACGTTGCAACGTCACGGGACGTCACCCTGGTACCACTGGTCCTGGTTGCTCTGATGTACCTGATTATGATTGCGATCTGCACTTGGGGACTTCAAAAGGTCGAAAAGCGTTACTCCTACTTCAAGTAAAGTCCTAAGGGGGAATTGAGAATGCTAAAAGTTTCAAATTTAAAAAAGAGTTTTGATGGGCGTCAGATCCTCGACGGGGTTAACTTTACTGTTAAGGATGGCGAAATCCTTTGTATCGTCGGTCCTTCTGGTGCTGGTAAAACGACGATCCTTCGTTGCATGACGGGGATGGAACAAGCCGACAGCGGTGAATTTTCATTAGATGGCAAGGCTTTTGACCCTGCTAAAGACAGCCAACGGATTTTCGGGGTTGTCTTCCAAGACTTCAACCTCTTCCCGAACCTCAGTGTTAAGCAAAACATCACTTTAGCACCGACACTGGTCAAGAAGATCAGCCAGTCTGATGCTGATGGTCAGGCTGCACAACTAGAAAAGCAGCTGGGTCTGACCCAGGTTCAGGACCAATACCCATGGCAATTATCAGGTGGGCAAAAGCAACGGGTTGCGATTGCCCGGGCCCTGGCCATGAAGCCTCAAATCCTTTGCTATGATGAACCGACATCAGCTCTGGACCCGAATCTGCGGGACGAAGTGGCCGACATGATTTTGAACCTGAAGAAGGGTGGAACCACCCAGTTGATCATTACTCACGACATGGACTTTGCGAAGAAAGTTGCTGATGAACTGTTCACCGTCAAAGCACTTGATGGTGAAGAAGCTTAAGCCGAAGGGAGGCATTGTTAATGAAGAAAACAAGAAAAATACTTCTTCGGCTGTGCCTGCTGTTCGCACTTGTCGCTCCTGTGATGATGCTGAGTGGTTGTCAAAGTGTTACTTACCGTGCTAACCACCAGGATACCTGGTCGCGCATCCAACGACGGGGTAAGGTGATCGTCGGCTTGGACGACTCCTTCGTACCAATGGGCTTTCGTCAAAAGAACGGGAAGCTGGTCGGCTATGATGTCGATTTGGCACGTGAAGTCTTTAAGCAGTATGGGATTAAGGTTGATTTCCAAACCATTGACTGGTCAATGAAGGAAACCGAACTGAAGAACGGCACGATCGATTGTCTCTGGAATGGTTATTCCATTACTCCTCAACGGAAGCGAAAAGTTGCCTTTAGCCGTGGCTATCTCAAGAACGCCCAAGTTCTGGTTACAAGAAAGCAAAGCAACATCAAGAATTTCAATGACATGAAGGGCAAGGCCCTCGGGACCCAAACGGGTTCTACCGGGCAACAAGCACTGGAAGATAATCCTAAGCTTTTGCAGGACAAAATTAAGAACAAAAAGCCAATCCTGTATGATACCTACCCAGACGCCTTTATCGACCTGAACGCGGGCCGGATTAAAGGGATCTTGATGGACCAAGTTTATGCTCAGTACTACATTGATCACATGTCCAACAGTAAGGACTACTCCATCTATGACAACTCCAAGATGCCAACGGACCTCTTCGGTGTGGGTATGCGGAAGGGTGACAAGACGCTCCAACGGAAAGTTAACGCCGGCCTTGTTCGTCTCCACAAGAATGGACAGTTGCGGAAACTGAACGAAAAATGGTTCGGCTCCAAGAGCAACTACCTGGGCCCTGTAGAAAAATAGTTCTCCTCAAATTACAGAAATAAATATCGACTGACACAATTAATCCTCGGTCACGATGCTAGTGCTGGTAGGCATTGGCGGGTGACTGAGGATTTTTTTGTAAAATTCCCTATAGATAATTTTTGAAATAATTTGATCATTCTATAAATTAAATATGGAATTATTATATAATTGTCTTATAATGTAAATGTACTTAAATATGATTAATAAAAAATAGTACTGGAGGACTATCATGCAATATAAGACAATTGATGTTGAAGGATTATCCACATTTTATCGCGAATGCGGATCAAAGGATAAACCAGTGATGTTGTTGCTGCACGGGACGGCAACGTCGAGTTATATGTTTCGGAATTTGATGCCATTGCTTGCTAATGATTTCCATGTCATTGCGCCAGACTACATTGGTTGTGGTAATTCCGCAGCACCGCAACACAGCAAGTTTCAATACACTTACGAACATCTGACCGATTACGTCGATGCTTTACTTGAAGAACTGCGGGTAGAAAAGTTCTACATGTACGTCTTTGACGACGGGGCTCCGATCGGCTTTGGCCTGGCTCGTCGTCACCCGTATAACATTTTGGGGATCGTCAGCCAAAACGCTAACATCTATGACGAAGGCCTCGGCCCAGAATGGAATGACCGCAAGCAATACTGGAAGAAGCCGACGAAAGAATTGCGTGAAAAGTACAAGGCCATTTTTAGCCCAGACTCTATTAAGAGCCAGTACCTGACGGGTGAAAAAGCTGGTAGCGTTAGTCCTGATGGCTATGCCATGGATATCTACAATTCACAGAAAGATCCAGATTATCTGGAACGGCAATCAGATTTGCTAGTGGATTACCAGAACAACATCAAGAATTATCCTGAATACCAGAATTTCTTACGCAAGCACCACCCAGACATGATCGTGGCCTGGGGCCGGAATGACCCACGTTACATTTATCCAGGTGCTCTGGCATACCAGCGCGATGATTCTGATGTTGACATCCACCTGCTAAACGGTGGTCACTTCGTTTTGGAATCACATTGCGACGAAATCGCCACGCTGATTTGCAGCAAGTGGGGAAAATAAGACAGTGTACTATTAAGATTTGAGTGGTTCGAAACGACCGGGCGATTGCCTGGCCGCTTTTTTGTCGAGCTGATTGTTGGATTTGTCGCAGGTAAAATGGGTAAAATAACGGTGAATTGCTTTGAAAGAAGGATGAGTAATAATGGCACAAGATAAAGCAGATGCCCAAACGGGTGCTTCGTTACACCAAACAGGTCAACAGATGCCGGTTGATCATTGGCCGGGAAAGCCGGGAACGATTCCCGTTACCAGTGGCCGGGCCGACGACGCGAATGTTCACAATCGCAACTACTTAGATCACCTCTTAGTTGAGATGCGTCTGATCGACTCGGTTAAACCTGATTTGACGACGACGCTGTTTGGTCACCAGTATACTTCACCGTTAACGTTGGCAGCTGTTTCCCACCTCAACCAGGTTTTAGATGACCCGCAGCGCCAACCGATGCAGGAAAAAGCACGGGCTGCTAAGCAACTGAACGTTCTCAACTGGGTGGGGATGGAAGATGACCCAACATTTACCGACATTGCCAAGCAGGGCGCCGACACGGTGCGCATCATCAAACCATTTGCGGACCACCAACGGATCTTACACGAAATAAAGATTGCAGAAGAACAAGGTGCAGTGGCTGTGGGAATCGACATCGACCACGTGGCGGGCGCCGATGGCAACTACGATGTCGTTGACGGCTTGTCGATGGGACCGATTACGGAAGAAGACCTCACTACTTATGCGCATAGCACTAAATTGCCGTTTGTTGCCAAGGGCGTGTTATCAGTACAGGATGCAAAGAAGGCCCAGGCTGCCGGTTGTGCCGGAATCGTCGTCTCACACCACCACGGGCGGGTACCGTTTGGGATGCCGCCTCTGCAGATTTTACCGGATATTTTGAAGGCTGTGGACCGGCGGACGATGACCGTCTTTGTCGATGGTTCATTGATGACCGGCTACGATGCTTATAAAGCGCTGGCAATGGGTACTGATGCCGTGCTGATCGGTCGTGGTATTTTGAAGGAACTGCTGGATGACGGTGAAGATGCTGTTGTGGATAAGGTGAAGCAAATGAACCAGCAGCTATCGCAATTGATGATCTACACCGGGGTCAAGGATATGCAGTCTTTTGATCCGACGGTGCTGCATTACGAATAGTGGTTTTCATATGAAATTAGTATTTACAATCATCACAGTCCTGATCGGCATTGAACACCTTGGCATTATGTTGGTCGAGATGTTCGCAAGCCCGCTTAAGCAGGCGGAAGCTTTTGATATGGTGGAGAGCTTTACCAGGCAACCAGCAGCGCGGATATCCATGGCTAATCAGGGGATCTATAACGGGATGCTGGGATTACTACTGATTCTGAGCCAGTTCCTCTTCCATGGTTCAGCGTCCATCCTAGCTGGTCAGCTTCTCTTATTATTTGTCGCCGTCGTTGGACTCTACGGGGCGCTGACCGCGACAAAAAAGATCATTTGGGCGCAATTTGTGCCGGCATTGGTTGGACTAATATTGTCGTTCTTAGTTTAAACTGATATTTGAACAATATAGAAAAAGCCATCTCTAACAGCTGATGTTGTTGGGGATGGCTTTTGCGCTTTAGGAGCATATATCAATTATTTAGCTGAACCTGGACGTTGCTTCTTAGCAACCTTCTTGCCCATGGCCATCTTGTCGTTGTAGCCCCAAACCCAGGCTACGATAAAGGCGACAATGATAGAAACAAGACTCGCAAGCAAGAAAGTGTAGAAGCTGTTCAGTTGTGTTGGGTGAGCAGGGTTGAAGAAACTGGAGAAGCCGATCAGACCACCGGTGAAGCCGAACATCGTCCCGTGCATCAAACCGGTAACCAGACCACCAAAGGCGGAACCGATACAACCGGAGATGAAGATGCGCCGGTAACGCAGGTTGATCCCGTAGATCGCTGGTTCAGTAACACCACAGAAGGCACTGATAGCAGCAGCGATCCCTAATTCCTTCAGTTCATCTTTCTTAGACTTCAATGCAACGGCGAGGACTGCGGCACCTTGAGAAACCATCGTTGAGCAAATGATGGCATTGGGGGCACTTTGACCAGTTGAGGCGATTTGCTGAGCAACCAGTGGAACGACACCCCAGTGCAGGCCAAAGATAACAAGTACTTGGTAGAAACCACCGATAACAAATCCACCGATCCAACCGGATGCGGAAACCAACCAGTTGATGAAGACGGCAATGCCGTTAGCGAGACCTTGGATGACTGGCCCGGTGACGACAATCGTTAGTCCGCCGACAACCAGGATGGTAATCATCGGAACGAAAATCATCTGCAGGTAGGTTGGCAATACTTTCTTCAGCCATTTCTCCAACTTAGCGGCCAACCAAGCGGCTAGGATCATCGGGAAGATGGAGTAGGAGTAGTTCAAGAATTGGAAGTGCCATGCACCGAGACTAAACATCGTCTTCATGCTCTTCCCAAAAGTGATCATCTGTGGATATGTGATGAAGGCACCGATGACTGCAGCAATAATTGGGTCGCTCTTCAACCGCTTGGCGGCAGAGAAACCAACCAGCACTGGCAGGAAGAAGAAGGCAGCGTCAGCCATCGCACTGACCGTGATGTAAACCAAACTCTTCGTATTCAGCAGTGAACCCAGTTGTGGTAGCGTCAACAGGGCCAGGAGACCCTTGATAATACCAGCCGCGGCAATGACACCGATGATCGGACTCATCGAGCCGGTGATAAAGCCGATCAGGTTGCCTAATGCCCGTGAAACGGGGTTACGGCCGTCGTTCTGGTTGGTAGCCGCAGCGTCATCATCATCACCGTCGAGATTTGGCAACTGAGCGATGACGGCGTCGAAGACGTTTGCCACAGCGTTGCCGATGACGACTTGGTACTGGCCGCCGGCATGCATGATGTCGAGGATGCCACGTTGGTTACGCAGGACATCATCCTTAGCCTTGCTCTCGTCTTTTAAGTAGAAACGCAAACGGGTAATACAGTGGATGACGTTCTTAATGTTATCTGGACCACCGACGTTCTTGATGATGAAAGTTGCTAATTCATCATAGGACAATTTCTTGCTGCTGGATTCTGAGCTATCTTCAGCCTTCAGGTATGCTTCAGAAACCGCATCACCAGCCTTAGCTTGTCCTTCAGTGAGATCAAGGCCACTCAGTACCTGGGCAGAATTGGTGACTAGGGTCATCACCGTCGTGTCAATTTTTTGTCCTTTAATGTAGTCAATATCCATTGTCGCGATGGCTTGACCTGCTTTGACGTCCTGGTCTTTAGCAATTTTGATGTCAAATGGCTTACCCTTGAGGCCAACTGTATCGACACCCATGTGGACCAAGACTTCCAGACCGTCGTCAGTGACGATCCCAATCGCGTGCTTAGTGTCAGCAATCATCGAAACCTTGCCACTAACTGGGGCAACGATATTTCCGTCGCTGGGGATGACCCCAAAACCTTGGCCCATCGTACCTTTGCTAAATATTGGATCGGACGTTTTGCTTAAAGCAACGACCTCGCCGTTAACCGGCGCTAATAATGAAACTTTTTGAGATGCCATAATCTTGCTCCTTGTTCTTAAAGCGCTTTCAAATTTGATTACACATATATCATAAACATGTACATACAAGTTGTCAACATGAAATTAAGATTTTATATTTAACAGCATTGTTAGCGCTTTAATTGGTACTTTACATGTCTAGACATCAACGATATAATGAAGGCAAATGGTGCAAAGGAAGGGGATCACAATGGGAAAAGCCAAAGCAGACCTGATCGCTGCCGATCTGGCCGCTAAAATTCGTCACCATCAATTCAAGGCGGGCGATTACCTGCCTAGTGAAAATCAGCTTGTTGACTTATATGGCTCGTCACGGGAAACGGTGCGTAAAGCACTGGCCCACCTTAACGACCTCGGCATGATTCAAAAGCTGAAAGGAAAAGGCTCCATCGTCCTTGACCTGGATCGCTATTCTTTTCCTTTATCAGGCATCACCAGTTTTGCCGAACTCAACCATTCACTAGCTATGCGGGCTAAAACTGAAGTTTTGCGCCTCGACGAGCTGGATGATGTCCCAGAGTTGATGCGCGACCATTTTAGTAACTTAGAATCGCACCGTGGCTTTTACGTGCAGCGATTACGAATTATTGATGGCGAGCCAGCCGTCCTGGACTGTGATTTTCTTTTTAATCCGCCCGTGGACAAATTGACTGTTAGTGCAGCCAAAAAGTCACTTTATGATTATCTGGAAAATCAACTCAAACTCGATATTTCCTATGGAGTTAAGGAGATTACCTATAGTCATATCAAATCGACAGTGCAAGATAAATTACGGCTTGATCATCCCAATGCCATTCTTGTGGCTAGCCGTAATTTCCTGGCGGACACGACACCGTTTCAGCTAACTCTTTCATTTCATAACCCCGAAAAGTTTAAATTCGTTGACTTTGCACGGCGTCAAAAGATCAAATTATAAAGGAGCAAGCATTATGACTGACCTTGGCAAAAAAGTAATTTACCAGATTTACCCGAAGTCTTTTTACGATTCCAATAACGACGGGGTGGGTGATATTCCCGGTATTATCCAAAAGATCGATTACATCAAAAAGCTGCACGTCGATATGATTTGGTTCAACCCGTTCTTTGTTTCTCCCCAGAAGGACAATGGTTATGACATCGCCGATTATTACCGGATCGACCCCCGTTTTGGGACGATGGCCGACTTTGAAACACTTGTGACCAAATTGAAGGAGATTGGCGTGGGCGTGATGCTCGACATGGTCTTTAACCACTGTTCAACGGAAAATGCTTGGTTCCAAAAAGCATTGGCTGGTGATAAGAAATACCAGAAGTTCTTCTACCTGCGCAAAGGTAAGGCTGACGGCTCGTTGCCTAATAACTGGCAGAGTAAGTTTGGCGGACCGGCATGGGCCAAGTTTGGCGACACGGATTACTACTACCTCCACCTCTACGACCCATCGCAAGCCGACCTCGACTGGCACAATCCAGAGGTTCGTCAAGAAGTCTTTAAAGTGATTAATTTCTGGCGCTCCAAGGGTGTGCAGGGTTTCCGCTTCGACGTCATTAACGTCACGGGGAAAGCTAATAAGCTGGTTGATTCGACCGATCCGGTTGAAGAAAAGAGCCTCTATACCGACACTCCAGTTGTTCACAAATATCTGAAGGAAATGAACGCGGCTAGCTTTGGCCAGGATCCAGATAGCGTCACGGTGGGTGAAATGTCATCAACCACGATTCCCAATTCCATTGAATACTCCAAACCGTCCGAACATGAACTATCGATGGTCTTCACCTTCCATCATCTGAAGGTTGACTACGATCACGGCAACAAGTGGTCGAAGGTACCGTTCGACTTCATGAAATTAAAGCAACTGTTTACGGATTGGCAAGAAAAGATGGATCAGGGCGGCGGCTGGAACGCTCTCTTTTGGAATAACCACGATCAGCCGTGGGCATTGTCACGGTTTGGCGATACCGGTAAATACCGCATCAAGTCAGCACAGATGCTGGCAACGGCTCTACATCTGATGCGGGGAACGCCATACATTTACATGGGTGAAGAACTTGGCATGATCGATCCGGACTACAGCTCGATGGATTCTTACGTGGACGTTGAGAGTAAGAACGCCTTTAAAGAAATGACAGCTAAGGGGATGAGTCCAGACCAGGCTTTTGAAATCATTAAGACCAAGTCTCGTGATAATTCGCGGGTGCCAATGCATTGGGATAGTAGTAAATACGCTGGCTTTTCGACGGTCAAACCGTGGTTGATGCCGACACACCAGGACCAGATTAACGTTCAAGATGAACTCGATCATGGGCAGATCTTCAACTACTACCAACGGTTGATTCAGTTGCGGAAGACCGAACGCCTCGTCTCTGATGGCCACATCAAGATGTTCCTGAAAGACGATCCTGAAGTATTTGCTTACCAACGCTACTTAGATGATTCAAACGAGCGGTTATTGGTCTTTGCTAATTTCTATAGCAGGCACCACCTGTTGGCAATTCCTGATGAATTCCAAGACAAGCCTTGCCAATTGCTCATCAGCAATGACCAACGTGAGATTTCTACAGTTCCAGCAGAACTAGAAATGAATCCTTATGAAGCATTTGCTATCAAACTATAAATGACATGATATTTAAAAAAAGCCTGTATTCAACTGAGAATACAGGCTTTTTGTTGATGACATATTTTGGGATCTAGTTATGCGTATATAAAAATAGCAATCAAAAACAGAATCTTATGTTATCATAAGATTAGTAAATAAAGAAAGGACTTTCATTATGTCGACACTTTTGATTTTTGCTATTATTTTTATCACGATTGCCCTTGTCGGATATACCTGGAGTATTTTCCGGATGCGCCGTTTCGGCTCCATGCATGTCAAAACTTTAGTCACAGTAATCGTTTCCTGGTGCTGTGATTTTACGGGAACGTTATTGTTTTACATTATGGGAAAGACAACCCCGCAGAAGGCTTACGAGTCATCACCACTGTTTATCTTCCACACATGGTTAGGTTACTTAGCATTGCTTTTGATGCTGATCATGGTGATTTTAGTAATTCGTGCCTATCGTCGAGACAAGGAACGTCTGCCACGGCCAATGCTTAATTACGCTCTGGTAGCTTGGATCGTATGGGTAATTGATTATCTGACAGGGATGATGGTGCATTAATATGTAAAAAGCTGGGCATGCGCCCAGCTTTTATTATTTGATGAGGTGATTGATGTAAGCAATCAGTGGTTCCTTTGGCCGGTAACCAACAGCGGTTCCCAGGACTTTGCCATTTTTCTTAACCATGATGGTCGGTGACTTCTTAATTTGGTAGCGGTTAGCGATGGTATGGTTTTGCATCACATCCATCACAAAGAAGTTGACGTCTGGCAGTTGTTCGGAAACTGCTTTGTCGACGGCGGCTTGGGTAGCTCCATTACCGATGTCTTGCCAAAAATCGATAACGGCAATGCCATGATTCGTATCTGTTTCAAAAGTTTGGTCACTTGTTGGACGTACAGCCATAATAATTACCTCGTTTTTTTATTTATGTAACTAATTTTATCATAATAAGGCGCTTACATAAAGCTAACGAAATTGATATTTGATAGATAGATTATTTAGTAATGGGTAAGTGTCGGTACAGTTAAAAGTTGAATAGCCACTATACAAATTATTAGATTAATTCACTATTTGGATAATCAAAGAGACAGTTACTGCTGAGATTGCAGTAGCTGTTTTTTATTGTCAGCAGAAAAGTATTTATCCGTTAAGTTATTAGATGCTGCAGAATATATACTGATATAAATTTAAATTTATCTGTAATTAATTGGGGAATCAATTTGATTTATCCGTATAAATATCATACAATGATGATGTTGATTAATAAGAAGGGGGCAACGCCTGTGGACAAACAAACAATTATTGACAAAATTGAAAGCGCAAACACTGCACTTGGAATTGAATTGGGGTCCACCCGAATCAAGGCGGTGTTAGTAACAGATGATTATCAAGTCATAGCATCTGGGGATTATGTGTGGGAAAACGAACTGCGTGATCATATCTGGACTTATTCACTGGACAAGGTTTGGGAAGGCATTCAAACCAGCTACGCAAAATTAGCTGCTAGTGTCACCGAACAATTTGGTGTCAAGCTTGCAAAAATTGGGTCAATGGGTATCAGTGCAATGATGCACGGCTACATGCCATTTGATAAAGATGACAATTTGTTAGTACCATTCCGAACTTGGCGCAACAATATTACCGCTGAAGCAGCCGACAAATTAACGAAACTCTTTGATTTTAATATTCCACAACGTTGGAGTGTCGCTCATCTTTATCAGGCTATTCTTAACGATGAGAGCCACGTCAAAGATATTACTTTTCTAACCACTCTGGATGGTTATGTATCGTGGCAATTGTCTGGCCAAAAGAACACGGGGATTGGTGACGCTTCGGGAATGTTCCCAATTGACGAAGCAACCAAAACATACGATAAGCAATTATTGGATAAATTTTCTTCATTACCGGAAGTCGCTAAGTTTAATTGGAATATTGCGGATATTTTGCCAAAGGTTCTGCTCGCTGGCGAGCCTGCAGGTAAGTTAACTGCAGCTGGGGCAAAAAAGCTTGATCCTAGTGGACAGCTTCAACCTGGGGCTTTGATTGCCCCGTCAGAAGGTGATGCCGGTACGGGCATGGTCGCTACGAATGCAGTACGCAAGCGGACCGGGAATATTTCTGCCGGAACGTCTGCTTTTTCCATGGTGGTATTGGACCAGCAATTGAATAAGGTTCACCGCGACATTGATATGGTCACGACGCCTGATGGGGCGCCTGTTGCGATGGTTCACACCAACAACTGTTCATCAGATATCAATGCATGGGCTAATATTTTCAATCAATTTGCTAAAGTTTTGGGTATTAGCCTACCAACAAATGAATTATATGAAAAATTATTTGACGCTTCACTGCGTGGCGATCAGGACGCAGGTGGTCTAGTCAATTTTAGTTACCTGTCAGGAGAAAACATTACAGAAGTTCAGGATGGCCGACCAATGATGGTTCGTAAGCCTGATAGTCGTTTCACACTCGCTAATATCTTTAAGGCACAACTGTACTCTGCTTTTGCTCCACTAAAAATTGGCATGGATATTTTGTTGCGTGAAGAACACATCAGGACAGATGTTTTAGTGGCCCAAGGAGGTCTATTCAAGACGCCAGTCGTAGCTCAGCAAGTTCTAGCTGATGCTCTTGATACACCAATTACTTTGATGAGTAACGCAGGTGAAGGTGGTCCATGGGGAATGGCGGTCCTGGCACTCTACGCAAGTGACAGCAAGGGTAAGAATTTGGCAGACTATTTGGACGAAGAAGTGTTTGCTAATGCCGAAAGCTCCACCCTTTATCCGGAGGATGAGAGTGTTCAAGGATATGAACAATTTATTGACAATTATAAGGAAGCATTACCAGCAGAAATTGAAGCCGGTAAAAGCATGAAATTAAACTAAAGGAGAAGTATAATGTTAGAAGAATTAAAGCAAGAAGTTTACGAAGCCAATATGAAGCTGCCGAAGCTTGGTTTAGTCACCTTTACATGGGGTAATGTGTCTGGAATTGATCGGAGTAAGGGCCTTTATGTCATTAAACCATCTGGTGTGCCATATGAGGACCTCAAACCATCTGACATGGTGGTCGTTAACTTAAAGGGTGAAGTTGTCGAGGGCGACTTGAACCCATCTAGTGATACTCCAACTCATACTTATTTGTACAATCACTTCCCAAAGATTGGTGGAATTGTACATACACACTCCCCATGGGCAGTTTCTTTCGCCGCAGCACACATGGATATTCCGGCTATGAACACCACCCATGCCGATACCTTTTACACGGACGTTCCTGCCGCTGATGCATTGACAAAGGAAGAAATCGAAGAAGATTACGAGGGCAATACAGGTAAAGTAATTGTTCGCACCTTTAAAGAGCGCGGATTAGACTATGAAGCTACTCCGGCTGCCCTTGTTATGCAACACGGTCCATTTACGTGGGGCGCAACACCTGATAAGGCAGTTTATAATGCTAAAGTGCTGGAAGTAGTGGCTGAAGAAGATTACCATTCTCTTCAGCTGACCCGGGCGGATAACCACTTGCCACAGTACCTATTGGACAAGCACTATTACCGTAAACACGGCAAAAACGCTTATTATGGGCAAAATAATGCTCACAGCAAGGACCACGCAAAACGTGAACAATAAGCTTTATTAATTAATTTAAACGGTGGTGCAACTTTTTTGCTGCAGTGCCGTTTTTTGTTAGGAGCATATAGAATATGGCAACCAAGTATGAAACAGTAAAACAAAAAATTCGCGACAACATTAGTTCCGGTAAATATCAACCAGGGGACCAGCTTCCAACTGAATCTGAATTAATGAAAAGGTACGGTGTCAGTCGTTATACCATCAGACGCGCAATGGGTGAACTGGAAAATGAACATTTCATTTATCGAGTGCAGGGTGGTGGAATGTTTGTTGAAAATTGGCGTAAGCGTGATAAGCCTTTAAATCAGAAGGTTGTGGGCGTGGTTGCCACCCACTTAGCTGATTATATTTTCCCTAGTATCATTAGTGGCATTGATCGCACACTTTCTAGCCAAGGCTATTCAATTCTCTTAGGTAATACCCATAATGATCATGATCAGGAACGTGCAAGTCTGCAGCGTATGCTAGACAGTAACGTTGATGGACTTATTTTGGAGCCTACCCAGAGTGCACGCCCTAATCCTAATCAAGACCTCTATCATCAAATTGAGTCATCTAATATTCCGGCAATGTTTATCGATGCCCATTACGATAATTCACCACTGCCTTATATCGATACGGCAGATCGTGAGACTGAAGAAAAGCTGGTTAATTTGTTATTTGATCATGGTCATGAACGCATTCTCGGTATTTATAAGGTCGATGATATGCAGGGTGTCGGACGGATGCAGGGATATATGGATGCTTATATGTCTCACCCTGAAGCTAGCTTGAAGAGCAATGTCATTATGTATCAGTCGAGTGATGATGTTGTTCAAATATTTAGTAAAATTGCTGAATATCTGAAAAGTGATAAGCGGCCAACAGCTATTGCTTGCTATAATGACCAGTTAGCCATTCAAGTAATGGATGTAGTAAGGTCCTTAGGTTTGAAGATTCCGGCAGATATCAGCATTATCGGTTTTGATGATTATTTATTGAGTGCATATATTTTGCCAGGTTTGACAACAGCTGTGCATCCGAAGAATAAGATGGGGATGGACGCTGGTAATATGATTTTACAATTGATCAAAGGGCAAAAGGTTCAGTCAAAGATCTATCATCCAGAAATTATTGAACGTGATTCTGTAAAAACACTTGGCCAATAATAAACAACTAAGTATTTGTTGATGAACCCAACCATCAATCTTAGGCAACTGAGGTTGATAGTTGGGTTTTCTTTTTGAAAAATTATACTAACAAGTATAAGGATTTAACAGCTGTTGTGACAGTATTTATATGGTATACACCAAATAATTGTCCGTAATAAAATCGAAATATCTGACATATTTTATTGACTTATACGTATAAATTTCCTATACTATGCATGTAAGCGCTTAAAGAAATTGTTCTTCTCTTTATCATATATGATTTCATATTTCAAAATGTCGCTCAGTTCATAAGTATAGGAGTGAACAAAATTGAAAAAAGTATCATCAAATGGTTTTATTTATACTTTTGGTGCGCTAGGTGGTTTGCTCTTCGGTTACGATATTGCTTCTGTTTCCGGAGCCATCCTCTTTATCCAAAAGCAATTAAATTTGAGTTCATGGGAACAAGGAATGGTTGTTTCATCTGTTCTTATCGGGGCAATTATTGGTGCCCTGGGTACTAGTAAGTTCCTTGATAAATATGGTCGTCGTAAGCTCTTAATTTGGGCAGCACTTATCTTCACTGTCGGTGCTCTTGGTTCAGGATTTGCTCCTGAATATTGGACCTTGCTTGTTACGCGGGTCATCTTAGGGATTGGTGTTGGGATTACTTCCGCATTGATTCCTGCGTACCTGCACGAACTTGCACCAAAGAGTATGCACGGGGCGGTTGCCACGATGTTCCAACTGATGGTTATGATCGGTATTCTGTTAGCCTACATCCTCAACTACACGTTCCAAGGCTTTTACACCGGTTGGCGTTGGATGTTAGGATTTGCCGCTTTACCAGCTGTCATCTTGTTCTTCGGTGCTCTTTTCCTACCAGAAAGCCCACGTTTCCTGGTTAAGATTGGTCATCGCGATGAAGCTCGTGAAGTTCTGATGGACACCAACAAAGGCGATGCCAAAGCCGTTGACACCGCGATGGAAGAAATCGAAGTGTCAGCTAACCAAAAGCAGGGTGGCTGGAAAGAACTATTTGGTTCTGATGTTCGTCCAGCTCTAGTTACTGGTTTAGGTGCTGCTATCTTCCAACAAATTATCGGTTCAAACTCAGTTATTTTCTATGCACCAACTATCTTCACTAAGGTTGGTTGGGGTGTCGCAGCTGCTCTGCTAGCACACATCGGTATTGGTATTGTCAACGTTATTGTTACGGTTGTCGCAATGTTGCTGATGGACCACGTTGATCGGAAGAAGATGCTGACTGTCGGTGCTGCCGGGATGGGTCTATCACTCTTCGTTATGGCTGCTATTCTGAAGTTGGACAACGGATCACATGCCGCTGCCTATGTCAGTGCCATTGCTCTGACTGTCTACATTGCCTTTTACGCAAGTACCTGGGCACCAATCACTTGGGTTTACATTGGTGAAGTCTTCCCACTTAATATCCGTGGATTAGGGACATCACTTTGTTCCGCTACTAACTGGTTGGCTGATATGGTTGTTTCCTTAACCTTCCCATCAATGCTGGCTGCCTTTGACATTTCCAACACCTTTATTATCTACGGTGTTATCTGTGTCATTTGTATCATCTTTACTAATAAATTCTTCCTTGAAACTCGTGGAAAATCATTGGAAGAAATTGAAGCATCAATGCGTAAAGCTGCTAAAAAGAACAAAGCTTAGACAAGTTAATAATTTAACTGCTATCAATAATTTATCTGACTATTATACTGACACTATCTGATATATCATATAAATTGAAACATTAACTGTTGATTGATTAACATTTTCTAATAATTATGGAAGCAAAGGAGATTTCTAACTATGTTAAAAACACCTGAATATGAATTTTGGTTTGCTGTAGGATCTCAACCACTTTATGGTCCGGAAGCACTGGAACAAGTAGAAAAAGATGCTCGCAAGTTAGTCGATGGGCTTAATGCCAGTGGCAAATTACCTTACAAGTTTGTCTTTAAATTGGTTGCTACGACTGCTGACAGCATCACTAAGTTTATGAAGGAAGCCAATTATCAGGATAAGGTTGCCGGCGTCATTACTTGGATGCATACTTTCTCGCCAGCTAAGAATTGGATTCACGGGACTCAGTTGCTGCAAAAACCGCTGCTGCACTTAGCCACTCAAATGCTGGATCATATTCCATTTGACACGATTGACTTTGACTATATGAATCTGAACCAAAGTGCCCACGGTGACCGTGAATATGACTACATTAATGCACGGATGGGTATTCCAGATAAGATTGTTTATGGTTGGTGGAATGACCCAGAAGTTCAGGGCGAGATTGCTGACTGGGAAAAGGTTGCTGTTGGCTATGACATGAGTTTCAAGATCAAGATCGCACGTTTCGGTGACACGATGCGTGATGTTGCTGTGACTGAAGGCGATAAGGTTGCCGCTCAAATCAAATTAGGGTGGACTGTTGACTACTGGCCAGTTCCGGAATTGGTAGCCGCTGTGAATGCTGTTTCTGAAGACGATATCGATAAGCAATACAAGCGTCTGGAAGACAACTACGAAATGGTTGAAGGTGACAATGACCATGATAAGTATGTTCACTCAGTACGTTATCAACTGCGTGAATACTTAGGAATCAAGCATTTCTTGGATGAAAAGGGTTATGATGCCTTTACTACTAACTTCCAAGATTTGAAGGGTCTTGAACAATTGCCAGGTTTAGCTGTTCAACTACTGATGATTGATGGCTATGGCTTCGGTGCTGAAGGGGACTTCAAGTCTGCTGGTCTCTCACGGCTGCTGAAGATCATTGCTGAAAATAAGCAGACAGCCTTTATGGAAGATTACACCCTGGATCTGCGCAAGGGTCATGAAGCAATCATGGGTTCACACATGCTTGAAGTTGATCCAACTCTGGCTTCAGATAAGCCGCGGGTTGAAGTTCACCCACTGGATATTGGTGACAAAGCTGATCCAGCACGGTTGGTCTTCACTGGTTCTGAAGGTGAGGGGATTGACATTACATTGTCATACTTTGATGATGGCTACAAGTTCATTGCTTACGATGTTTCCTGCGCTAAGCCAGAAAAAGAAATGCCTAACCTGCCTGTGGCTAAGCAAATGTGGACGCCAAAGTGTGGCCTGAAGAAAGGTGCAACACAATGGATGCGCAACGGTGGTGGCCACCACACTGTTCTATCAATGAATTTGACGATGGATCAAATGAAGACTTTAGCTAGTCTCTTCGGAATTGAATTAATCGATATTAAGTAATAATTAGAACGTTTGAAAGAGGTCGGAAAGGGTAATCTTCCCGACCTCTTTGTCGTAAATGAGTGAATCACGAATGAAGGGACATTACCATGAAATTTCGTAAATTAAAACCGGTTAAAACGGATACTATGAAGGATGGCGTCGTTTATTACAGGCGCTGGACAAAGTTTGAAAAAGTTTTTTCGATTGTGGGTGTGCTTTTGCTTTTTACTGGCGTAGGGATTGTGTCAGATGTTATTTTGTTGGCCATGTACCTGTACTGTATCGATAAAGTAGATGTATCACCTGTGGGTATGCCTGATGAACGACTGTTGGTTAAAAAGGCCGATTGGGATCATTACCGCCGTGTTCACGGAATTGATTACTGGCACCAACACCAACCTCAACGAGTACAAATGATGTTTGTTAACCATTAGTAGTTAATTAATACCGTGATTTGATGATGGGGGATTATTATATATGAAAATTACGCATGATAACTTTGGAGAGATGAATAGTCACCCAGTGACTCGCTATACTGTCACCAATGACCATCATGTGCGAATGAGTGTGCTTAACTATGGAGGAATTTGGCAGGAATTTTCTGTGCTGACGCCTCAAGGGCGGTTAAACTTGCTATTAAGTGCTGACTCGGTTGAGAACTATCAAAAATCTGGCTACTGTGTGTGTCAATTGATTGGTCCTGTTGCCAACCGGATTGGTCATGCTCAATTTCAAATTGATGGTCACAACTATCAGTTGCAAGCTAACGAAGGAAATAATACTAATCATAGTGGTGATCGAGGTTGGCAGAATCATTTTTGGCACGTTGACACACAGATTAACGAAAATTCAGGGCAAATTATTTTAAGCAATCATTACCGACCAAAAGATGACGGAATGCCTGGTGTGACGAATGTCCAAGTGGTTTATACTTTGGATAATCAAAATCAGGTAACGATCGACTTCTATGGTCACACTGACGCAGCGACCTTATTCAATCCTACTAATCATAGTTATTGGAATCTAGCTGATAGAGATGCAAGAACTGTTGAAGCTCAAGAATTGATGATCAATTCCGAACAACATCTGGCTGTTGATGATGGCAAAATCCCGACAGGACAGCTAGTTAATAATCAAGATTCAGCATATGATTTTAAGCATGGTCGGTTGCTCGGGGATGCCTTGCATGAAATGTTAAAGACTCGTGAAAAGGGTTTTGATGATTTCTTTGTGGTTGAGCCAAGTACGAGCATGGATCACCAACCGATTGCTGTTCTGCGTGATCCTGAATCTGGTCGTGAGATGAAAATGTTTTCTGATCGCAACGCTTTAGTTGTGTACACTGCGAATGGTATGCCTGATAGTGTGCAGTTGAATCGTCCTGGAAGATCATGGGTAGCCATTGCACTGGAAGCCCAGACCTTACCTGATTCTGTTCATCATCCGGAATTTGGCGATATTATCTTGCGATCTCTGGAACCGGTTCATCACCAGATCCGCTACGAAATTACATACTAATCAGAAAAAGGCTCAGAGCAACGCGCCCTGAGCCTTTTTGGCTTAGTCATGGAATGTCTTTAGGATCGATCCGCCAATGCTATCGTTGGTGGAATTATCCTTTTGCAAATGATTGAGCGACTTGAATAGGCTATTCAAGTTGTGGACCACCGTAGGGTCGCCGGCCTGATAATCCCTAGCAACTTGGTCAGCGTCAAAAGATGAGGACTGGCTGCACACTTCAAATGGGATCTTGTGATCTTGCTGAGCCCGCTTAAGCTACACCTTGATACCCGAAGTAATGTTCAAGCCCATATCGTTAAAAATTTTACTGACGTCATTTTTTAGTTGGCCATCAATTTTGATGTTAATTTGTGCCATGAAAAAGACCTCCCACGGCTATTACACATCTTTGTGTAGTAATTACTATATATTTATAGATATTAGTATAAGTTAATTGACATCAGATGAAGCACTACGCTGATTTGTTAGGCGCAAACTGCCGAGAATGGCTAAGATAATGAGAACCAAAGAAAAGTAGATCCCCCAGTGAAAACCTTGCGTGTAACGAATGGCCATGCTGGCAGAAACGGCATGCCGGCCGGCTTCGTAAAAGCTGGTAGCAAGAGCTGTGGAAAGTGCGCCAACGATTTGCTGCATGGTATTTAAAATAGTGCTGCCGTCTGCCGATTCCAGTCCGTTCAGCGAACCAAGAGCGCTGGTCTGTGATGGTGACATGGCCAGCGGACAGCCGATCATCAAAATGACGTGGGCTAGGATCATATAGATAATAGCTGATTTAGCATTAGCTAAGGCAAACATCAGGGCACCGATGAAGGCGAGAACAAAGCCCGCCATTACCGGGCGCTTGGCGCCGACACTGTCATAGAGTCGACCCGCCAGGGCAGAGACGATGGCGTTGACAATCCCTCCTGGCAGCATGATGATTCCAGTCATAACGACCGGCACTCCCATGCCATTCTGCAGGTAGTTTGGCAGAAGGTACATGATGGCGAGGATAATACCAAAGTCGAGCATCACTAGAATGGATCCTGTAGTAAAGGCCCCTGTCTTAAAGAGCTTAAGATTCAGGATTGGTTCAGCTAAGTGCAGTTGACGGTGGGCATAGCATGCCAAGACGATGATGCCGACTATGAGGGCTGACAGGACGGGGACAGATAGCCAACCATCACGACTGGCTAGGCTGGCACCGATCACAAGACCGGAAAAACCAATGGCTGATTCGATGATCGACAGCCAGTCGACGTGTGGCCGACTAAGGTGATTGACGTTGTCTAAAAAGCCGATAGCAAAGATCATCGCGATTGCCAAGAATGGAATAAAGAGCCAGAAAATCCACCGCCAAGTGAATTGCCCGAGGATCAATCCAGTCAGGGTTGGTCCGATTGCTGGGGCAAACATAATAACCAGGGCACAGATGCCAAGGACACCACCCAGTTTCTGGGGTGGAAAGATTTGCATCGCAACGGCGAACATTAATGGAATGATCAGACCGGTCCCAATCCCTTGGATCATTCGGCCAACTAAAAGAACAGTAAAGTCATTGGCACAGGCTGAGATGGCTGCCCCGATGATGAAGGCACCCAGCCCAAAGACGGTGATTTGGCGGCTAGTGAACCATTTGGAAATCAAACTGGATAATGGCAGGATGATCCCGATCACTAGCATATAGCCCGTCACCAACCACTGGATGGTAGCCAGGTTGGTGTGAAAGGCTAGCATCAGTTTGGGCAATGCAATATTCAATGAAGTTTCGCTCAGCATTCCGACAAAAGCCCCGAGCAGCATGGCTGCCATGGCTAATTTAGGGTGTTTGATGGAATGGCGAGCAGTTAAATGATTATTCAATAATACCTCTCCCTTTCTCCAGCTGGTTAGTCTAACAGATTCCATTTGTGCTCGTAAGTATTTTTTTGTTGGTTAGTTTTGCATGTTGTTTTAAGAAATGAAAAGCATTACAGCTGCTAATTAATATTACTAAGATGTTATTTATTAGATAATAAAAAAACACCTGCTCATCAAGCAGGTGCTGAGATTATTCATATTCAATTATTTGGCAGCCGAGCGTTGCCGCAGATAAATGCCAAAGGTTAATAGCATCAAGATAACCAAGGCTACCGTCACCCACATGGCAGTACGAATGCCAGTGATCAGTGATGCTGGAGCATCAGCGATGACAACCACCAAAGTGACCGAAATGGCTCCAGCGACCTGCCGCAAGGTGTTGTTGAGGGCCGTGCCGTGACTGTTTTCCAGTTGAGAAAGGTCGGAGAAGGCTTCCGATAAAGCTGGGCTGAAGACCATCGCGTTGCCTAACATTCGAATAGCATAGGCAATGGTAATCATGGCAAGTGAACTACCATTGCTGATGTGAACCAGTGGGACGGAGGCGATCAGCATTAAAATACCACCAGTGATGATCAACCACTTTGGCCCGTATTGGTCGTACAGTCGGCCTACTAGAAAGGCAGCACAACCGTTGATGATGGCTCCTGGTAGCAGGATTAAACCAGAAATGAAGCTGGAGATATGCAGTGAATTTTCACCCCAGATTGGGATCAGTTGTTCCGTACCTAAGAGAACCATGAAAGCGAAGATCCCGACAATCGTCATCAAGGTAAATGACGGGTAGCGGAAAATTTGTACCTTCAATAGTGGGTTCTTTAAACGTAACTGGCGACGCACCAGAATGGCGATGAAGAGAATCCCGACGGCCATCATGATAATACCAGCCGCTAAGTTGATTTCAAAGACTGTTAAACTACCCAGGAAGAGCGCTGAACCGATTAAGGAAATCAGAACGGACAAGTAGTCGATCTGAATGTCCCGTGGCTTTGAATAGTTCGACAGTTTAAAGTAACCGACGATCCACACTACAATCATGAACGGGAGGACGAGAATAAAGAGCCATCGCCATGAAAGGTTTTGCAAGATTAATCCGGCTAGTGTCGGTCCAAATGCCGGCCCGGAAGAAATGACTAGACTGGATAGACCCAGGATAGCGCCACGTTTTTCGATCGGGTAAATGGAGACCATTGTCGTCATCTGGAACGACATCAGCATGCCACTAGCGGCGGCTTGAACCAATCGGGCCAATAATAAGGTATAGAAATTCGTGGCTAGACAGCCAATTAAAGAGCCGATGATGAAGACACCGATGGTTGTCAAAAAGACATGACGATTGGTGAATTTATCATAGATGTTAGATGATAATGGCATGATGACCCCGATGATCAGGGTATAGCCAGTAGTCAGCCATTGCGCATTGTTTAATGAGACGTTAAGGGTTTTAGAAATTACCGGCAAAGCGGTAACCATCATCGTTTGGCTAGCCAAGCTGATAAAGGCTGACAGCAAGAGGATGATGGTGATGATTCGCCGGGTGTGTTTGGAAAGATTAATTTGACTCACGAAAATGTCCTTTCTAGTTAATATGATTACCAGTTAATAGTAGCACTTAATTTTTGTTGTTATAAGAATGAAAATTGCGTATTTTATAGGGGATGCTCTCCGCGGCGCTGTCTTTTTATTGATGTTTAATGTGATATAATTCACTTATAGAAAGTGGTGAATATAAATGGCAGACTTTAGAGAAGAACTGGATTTTGCCGGCGACCAGGGGATGCTGGAGACAACCAAGAAGTACTTTAACGGTTTGAAAGTGGTCCAGGATGCAAATGATCTGGCACTGCAAGACCTCAATGATCTTTTTTGGGATCTTGATACTGATCACCAGCAAGCAATCAGTAAGCTGGACAAAATCATTCAGTACAGTAATAACAAAGATTTGCAGGACTTCATCGGTGATTTGTCCTTTGATGTGATGAATGATAATGACAACATTGACTTTCTGTCCCGACTGGGCAACGGTAGCAACAATCCCTACAACAGTTTGGGCGGTTTGACCGACGTGATGGCGGTCGGCATCGATAAGGACAACAAGCTCCACGCATGGAAGCGGGTTGACTGGGAAGACTTTCTCAGAAAGCAAGGCCAGGCAATCCTGGATGCCTATTATTCGGAAAACAATTAATTTTATAAAAAGTGGAGGCTAGGAATCCTAAGAGTTCCTAGCCTCCGCTTTTTTGGTGAGAATAATTACATTGCAATCGCGAAAAATCACCGAGCTTCTAGAGGATAGCTACGGATAAATCATCGACCCGTTCCGTGTCAGCGATTATCCTAGGCTATCCCAACGAAGCTCCAAGAAGGTGATTGTTCAGCTTATTTATATTAGTCCCGTTGCAGCCGGATAAACTTGGTGCAGAGCCAAGTAAAGAAGATCATGATTGCGATGAAGATGATCAGGAAGATTGACCAGGTGCCTGGATTGACGAGCACGTGCTGGATTTGGTTGAGCTGGTGATGAGTCAGTGTCCAGTCAGTCTTGGACATCCACGCTGCAATACGGACCATGATCCAGATCAGTAGCGACATCAGCAAAGTTGGTACCCCGATGACCACAACGACTTTCCAAAAACCGTGGACGAGAGCGACGAGATCAGCCAATACCTGAAAGGCGAAGAACATCGCTAAAATCATGGCAAGACCGACCCAAAAGCCGCTTGGTGAGCTGTTAATTACTCCAGAGCCACTACTAAATAACTGGGTGAGTAAGCCGAGTACCAGCAAGACGACCGTCCAGAAAACGGGGGTAAAGATGTCTGTCCACCACAAAGTTTTCCGGTCGATGCCAAACTGGTTGGCGATGTTAAATGTCCGCCGCGGTAAGACAAAGAGCATGACGATGGCACAGATCATGGCAGTACCTGTCAGCCCACCGAGCAAAACGGGCCAAAAGTCGAAGAATTTTCCATGCATAATATTGCCGATGTTAAAGATCAGTGTTATTAAAATGTAAATTGCGGCTGCAATACCGAGAGCGATTCCGTTAGAAATCAGCCGGTACTTTAGCAAAAACTTTGCTCCCTTATTCATGGTGGTCAACCTCCTTTTGTGATTTTGCATTGGCAACAGCAGCCATGTCCGGACTGGTTAAGGCAATGAAGAGTGATTGCAAGTCGAGGTGGGAAAGACTGAGGCTGTCTGGTACTGTCAAGTTAGCCGGCAATTGTTGATAAATCACGGCCTGACTGAGTTTACCTAATGCAGGGCTTTGGGTGAGGACGCGCTTGCCCTGGATGAAGTTGTGGACATCCGTCACTGGCCCGGAAATGCGATAGGCTTGTGCCAGCATGGCATCAGTCGTGTCATCCACTGCAACTTTCTTATCATTGATAATGATGACGTGGTCGACTAAGTGGGCAATTTCTTCAATCAGATGCGTTGCGACGATGAAGATGCGTGGCTTTTCGCCGTAAGTCCTCATCAGTTCAGAATAGAAGAATTCCCGGTGATTGGCATCCAGACCGAGAACTGGTTCGTCGAGCATGATGATCTTGGCGTTGACATTCAGTGCCAAGACGAGTTTAAAGCTAGTCTGTTGACCAGTAGACAGGCGACCGATGTGGGCTTTTGGTGAAAGCTCAAAAGTCTTTAGCATCCGCAAAGCATTATCAAAGTCAAAGTCGCCATAAATGGCATCCACCCACTTCATCACCGTTTGAATGCTGGTCCATTTGCCAAACGGCATTGAGGTATTCATTAACCAAATTTTAGAGAGTGCCTTGCTGTTATCCTTAACGCTTTCGCCGTCAACGGTAATTTCACCTGTATTTGGGCGGATGCCGTCGACAATCAAGTTGAGCAGGGTCGACTTGCCGACACCGTTGCGACCGAAGAGACCATAAATGCCATTTTCTGCAAAGTTGAGATTGATATTTTCAAGGATGTCGGCCCGGCCAAAATGTTTGCTGAGATCCTTAATTTTCATTGTGGTCATGTTGATACCCCCGTTTGATTAATTCGATGAGGTGGTCTTCCGTCAGCCCGAGCTTTTGAGCCTCGGTGATCACCGACTTGATGTAATCATCAAAAAAATTGCTCTTGCGTTTGGTCATGATTTGCTGTCGTGCGCTGGGGGTAACAAACATTCCACGCCCCCGACGTTTCTCCAGCAATCCGTCATCGACTAAGCGATTCATGCCCTTCAATACGGTAGCCGGATTGATGTGCAACTCTCGCGACAACTGGGTAGTTGACGGAACCTGGTCGCCAGCCTGAAAAGTACCTGTAAAGATCAACTCCTCAAGCTGGTCCGCAAGTTGGGTATAGATCGGCCCCGAATCGTCAAAATGAAACATCGGCAAGTGCACCTCCTTAGCTTCAATAGTTAAATGGTTAATCGCTTGACTAACTAACTATATAACGATGCTAGAGATTTTGTCAACAAAAAAACTGTCGTGCATCTGCACGGCAGTGATTTCTTATTGATTTGGTGGCTTAAAAGATCTTAGTCGGCGTCGCCCCAGACGTCACGAGCGATATCCCGAACCAGTTCGAGCTTCTTCCACTGTTGATCTTCGGTTACTTTATTGCCTTCTTCAGTGGAAGCAAACCCACACTGGGTGGAGAGAGCCAGTTTATCCAACGGAACATACTGACTGGCTTCTTTGATCCGGGCTTTCACATCATCAGGATTTTCCAGTTCAGGGAACTTGGAAGTGATTAGGCCTAGCACGATGCGAATGTTTGGCCGGCCGTTGTAGATGTCCTTAAGTGGTTCAAAACCACCAGAACGCTTGTTGTCGTATTCAAGGAAGAAGCCGTCGTAATTCAGCTGACCCAGGTACTTGGCGATGACGTCGTAAGAGCCACTGAAGAGGTAGGTGGACTTGAAGTTACCTCGGCAGATATGGGTGGTGATTGTCAGGTCAGCAGGCAAACCTTTCAGTTCTTGGTTGATCAGTTTAACGGCGTCCTCACACAGCTTGACGTACTTAGCGTGTTCGTCCGGTTGATCTTTGGTGGCGTTGAGTTTCGAAATCAGGAAGGCCCAGGTGGTATCGTCTTGTTGCAAGTAGCGACATCCCAAGTCGTAGAAGTGCTGGATGGTTTCGTGGTAGGCTTTGGCAACGTCTGTCAGGTATTCATCCCAACTGTCATAAAACTTTGACCAATTATCGCTCCGGTTGTCACGGAAGAGCAGCGTTGGTGAAGGAATGGTCTGTTTGGCAAGCACCCCGTCAGGGGTAACGCTGTTGAAGTACTTGAATGAGGTGAAGAAGGGGTGCGTTGGGTTGTAATGAATTTTGCCAGCTAAGCGAACGTTGTCGGTGCGGGTTTTGCTGTCCTTGAACTTGTAACTCTGTTGATAATCATAGCGTTCAGTGCCGCCGAGTCCCCAGAGAAAGTCCAAGTGCCACCAACTGCGGTTGAATTCGCCATCAGTCACTGCGTGGAAGCCAAGACTAGCTTGTTTTTGGACAATCTTCTTGGTTTCTGCGCGCTGAATGTCAGCGAAATCGGCAATGGCTAGTTTGCGTGCAAAGAGCTTTGCTTCTGCATCTTTTAATGCTTGGGAACGTTTGAGACTACCGACGACATCGTAACGGAATGGTGCTTGCAGTGATTTTGACATAAAGATCAGCCTCTTTCTAATAATTTGATAATCAATTCAACTTAGCAAACAAAAAAACGTCCCCACTGAAGGAAATCCTTCAGCAGGGACGTTGACACGTGGTACCACCTTGCATTTGCCCTACGCTCACGCGCAAGACCTCGACCAGTCGCTAACACAACTGCGCCCTGGTAAGGAAGGCGAACTCCGGTCGCGCTTGCAAAACTCACGCGGCTCAAACCTCGAAGCCCATTTTCATCGCCTAGCGACCTCATCGGCTTTCATTATCCCGACTTGCTGGAGAGGACTGGGTGATTACTTAACTCGTCATCGGTTATTTAATTTCGTTTGCTTAACGACCATAGAATATCATAGCCTCATCAAAATGCAAGATGTTTTTTATAACTTTTTAATTTTGATTCTGAAGCCTGGCGATTGGTCTAGTCTTCAGACATGCCATCGGCTTTGAGAATTTCGGCCCGCGGTTTGTCAGCATCAGTATTTGGTTTGTTGAGGCCAACGGACTTTTTACTGTCCTTGGATGGGTCCTTAATCAGACTAACGGCGTATTCAGCAACACTCCGCCGTGAAACCTCAGTGCCCTTGAATTTTTCATCATCACGAGTAACTTCGTAGTCGCTTTCGTCCAGGTCGGTTAACCATGCTGGCCGGATGATGGTGTAATCGAGATCGCTAGCGGTAATGATATCAGCGGCTTTCCGGTATTTAGTCAGGTAGTCGCCCAGCACTTTCTTGTTCCATTCACCGAATTTACCCGGTACTTCGTCGTAAATTCCTAATGAAGAAGTCCAGAGCAGGCGCTTAACGTTGTTGGCGTCCATGGCGTTGACAATCGTCTGGGCTTCGTCAATGACCTTTCCTGCGAGACTAGCATAAACGACATCCTGACCTTTAACAGCCTTGGTGACGTCGTCGAGATTAGTGGCGTCACCCGTAATGATGTGTTGATTTTGGAGACTCGGTCCTAAGCGTTGAGCCTGACGAACGAAGAGGGTGACGTTAACGTCTGGATCTGCTGCTAAGATCGGGTCGGCCCAAAGAGCGATACGACTGCTAGCACCAATTACAAGAACATTTGTCATGATAATTCTCCCTTCAAAAGTTTTAACTTTGATACGGTTACATTTTAAACTTTCTTAGTAAAAATGGGCAAGCAAACGTTCTCCATCAATCTGTTTAGTGATTATTACGGAAACTGCAAAAAGCGAAGATTATAAAACAATGAGTCTTATGAAAGAAAAATGTTAGAAAAATCGTTACGGGAGGTTTTTTGCGTCCCTAAAAATGTTATAATCAACCTTGTTGAGTTGTTAACAAAGCAATTTCTCTGTTAAAGGCGGTGCAAAATAAGTGTTTCATAAGATTTTAATTGCCAACCGTGGTGAAATTGCCACCCGAATCATTCGTGCGTGTCACGAACTAGGGATTAAGGCGGTGGCGGTTTACGCCAAGGAAGACGAATACAGCACTCACCGGTTTGCCGCTGATGAGGCGTACCAAATCGGAAAAGACGAACAACCGATTGATGCTTACCTGGACATCAATGAAATTATTCGTGTAGCTAAAGCCAGTGGTGCTGAAGCCATTCACCCCGGCTACGGTTTCCTTTCTGAAAATCCAGATTTGGCCCAGGCTTGTGAGGACAATGGCATCAAATTCATTGGTCCAAAAGTCGAACATTTGAAAATGTTTGGTGACAAGCTGGTTGCTAAGCAAGTTGCAACCAAAGCGGGTCTGCACACTATTCCTGGCATGAAGGGTGCAGTTAAGGATATTGAACAAGTCCGCGAGTTTGCCCACAAGGTTAAGTACCCAATCATGGTCAAAGCTGCTATGGGTGGCGGTGGCCGTGGGATGCGGATCATTCGCTCTGACAAGCAACTGGACGATGAATTTGAACAGGCTAAGGATGAAGCTCTGAAGGCGTTTGGTTCTGACGAGATGTACGTCGAAAAGGACATTGAGAACCCAAAGCACATCGAAGTCCAAGTGATCGCCGACGAACACGGAAATGTGATGCACTTGTTTGAGCGTGATTGTTCTGTACAACGGCGTAACCAAAAGGTCATTGAATTTGCCCCAAGTGTTGTCCTGAGCCCTGAACGGCGCAATCAAGTCTGCAACATGGCTGTGCAATTGATGAAGAGCGTGCACTACCAGAACGCCGCTACGATCGAATTTTTGGAAACACCAGATGATTTCTACTTCATCGAAGTTAACCCACGTGTCCAAGTTGAACACACCGTTACCGAAATGATCACGGGGATCGATATTGTGAAGACCCAAATTCGGGTTGCTGCAGGCCAGGACCTGTACAAGGATATTCATCTGCCAAAGCAAGACGAGTTGGAGTTTCACGGTTGCGCTATCCAATGCCGGGTAACGACTGAAGATCCAGAAAACAATTTCATGCCTGATACTGGTCAGATCACTAACTACAACTCACCAGGTGGTAACGGGGTTCGGCTCGACGGGAACGCCTATGCTGGATACGTTGTGACGCCATACTTTGACTCATTGCTGGTTAAGTGTTGTGTTCAGGCCGATAACTTTACCGATGCCAACAAGAAGATGCAGCGGGCATTGAACGAATTTAACATTCGTGGTGTCAAGACCAACATTCCGTTCATGCTCAACGTTTTGCGTCACCCAACCTTTGCGGACGGGAACGCTAAGACGACCTTCATCGACACGACGCCGGAACTGTTCCACTTCGAACACAAGCCGGATACCCCAACCCAGCTGATCCGCTACATCGGTAACGTTACGGTTAACGGTTTTGCCGGCGTTGAACGCAAGGACAAGGTCAAGGTGCCAAAGATGGATGCACCGACTGCTGACCAGATTCAGCCGGCTAGCGGCACGGTTAAGACCATCAAGGACATTCTGGATGAACAGGGTGCAGAAGCAGCGATGAAGGCTGTGCTGGATAACAAGCGGGTCATGCTGACTGATACGACGATGCGTGACGCTCACCAAAGCCTTTTTGCTACCCGGATGCGGACTTTTGATATGTACCCGGCCATGAAGGTTTACGACAAGGCCATGCCGCACCTTTTCTCTGTCGAGAGTTGGGGCGGTGCGACCTTCGATGTCTGCTACCGGTTCTTGGGTGAAGATCCTTGGAAGCGGCTGGCTGCTTTGACTCGCAACATGCCACACACCATGCAACAGATGCTGCTGCGTGCTTCTAACGCTGTTGGTTACCAAAACTACCCAGATAACGCTCTGAAGCGTTTCATCGATCACAGTGCTAAGTCAGGCATCGATGTCTTCCGGATCTTTGATTCGCTAAACTGGATCGAACAGATGAAGCGTCCGCTGGAGTACGCTCGCGAAACGGGTAAGATCGCCGAAGGGACGATGTGCTACACTGGTGACCTTCTGAGTCCAACGGAAAAGAAGTACACCCTGAAGTACTACCTAGACTTAGCTAGCGAATTGGTTAAGGCCGGTTCACAGAGTATCGCTATCAAGGATATGGCAGGCCTGTTGAAGCCACAGGCTGCCTACGAACTGGTTGGTGAATTGAAGGCTAAACTGGATGTCCCTGTCCACCTCCACACTCACGACACTACTGGTAACGGGGTGGCAACCTACGTCGCTGCTACCCATGCCGGCGTCGATGTCGTGGACGTTGCCATGAGTTCGATGTCCGGAACGACCAGTCAGCCATCCATGCAAACCTTCTACCAGGCCCTGGAAGGTGACGATCGTCAACCAGAATTGAACTTAGCAAACTCCCAAGTGCTGGACAAGTACTGGTCCGAAGTTCGGCCACTTTACAAGGACTTCAGCAATGGTGTCGACTCACCAAAGCCAGAATTGTACGCTACCGAAATGCCTGGTGGCCAATACTCCAACTTGAAGCAACAAGCCCAATCGATTGGGATCAAGGACTTCACAGAAGTTGAAGAGAAGTACCAAGAAGTCAACGATCTGTTGGGTGACATCATTAAGGTGACCCCAAGTTCCAAGGTTGTTGGTGACATGGCTATCTTCATGATCCAAAACAACTTGAACAAAGATAACGTTTTGGAAAAGGGCAAGAAACTCGACTTCCCTGATTCAGTGGTTAACTTCTTTGCTGGGGACTTAGGTCAGCCGTATGGTGGATTCCCGAAGGACCTGCAAAAGGTTGTGCTGAAGGACCGCAAGCCGATTACGGTTCGTCCTGGCTCACTGGCTAAGCCGGTTGACTTCGATGCTGTCAAGAAGGAATTGGCTGACAAGATCCATCGTGAGCCAACCGAAGACGACGTCCTGGGTTACGTGATGTACCCGAAGGTCTTCCTTGACTACATCAACAATAACAACGAATATGGTGAAATGGGTCTGCTCGATACGACCACCTTCTATCAGGGGATGCGTCCGGGTGAGACGGTCCACATTACTTTGGGCAAGGGTCGTCAGATGATTCTGACTTACATGTTTGCCTCTGCTCCTGACAAGAAGGGTGTACGGACATTGCACTTTGCCCTGAATGGCAAGCAATTCCTGATGAAGATCATGGATAACAGTTTGAAGAACAAGGTCAAAGTCGTTCCAAAGGCTGATCCATCTGATCCTAACCAGATCGGGATGCCACTGAGTGGTGATGTCGTTAAGGTCAACGTCAAGGCTGGTGACGAAGTCAAGACTGGCGACGTCATGGTCATCACCGAAGCCATGAAGATGGAAACTAACGTCAAGGCTCCATTTAGCGGAACGATCAATAGCGTCACGGCTAAGGTTGGCGATTCTCTTGAGGACCATGACCTGCTGCTGACTTTAGAGAAGAAGTAAACGGACACTAAAATACAAGAAGCTGGAAAACGAGTCGTTTTCCAGCTCCTTTTTATGTGCAGGAGTCAGATATGGAATTATTTTCTCAGTTAAAAACGCGGGGTGTTGAAGTCATCGATCGTCAGCAAGTGACCTCGACGAACACGCTTGTGAAAGACATATTAGCTAAACAACAACGCACACGCCCTATTTTAATGGTGGCTGATGAGCAGACAGCTGGCCACGGGAAATTTGATCGTCAATTTTATTCCGCTCCCAATTCGGGTGCCTATTTTTCCGTTGGTTTGCCGATGAGTGCCTTGCCGGCTGGTTGGACACCACAACAGTTGACAGTTCGGGCGGCCGTCGCTGCTTACCAGGTGGCTAGTCAGACCTTTCATTGCCCCTTAACCATCAAATGGGTCAACGACTTATACCGTGGAGATCGCAAGGTAACGGGAATCCTCGCCGAAACCGCCTTAGATCAGCATAACCAATTGTGTGGCATTGTCGTCGGTTGGGGAATTGACTTGACGGTTCCAGATGATTTGCCAGCTGAGTTGCGTGATCGCGCCGGGGCTATCAGCGACGATCCGGTGACGACAAAACAGCGGAAAACCTTAGTGGACGCATTGGGTGCTAGGTTTATAGACCTGCTCACAACGCCTTGGACAGAGGTGCTCCAGGTGTACCAGGATCACCAATATCTTCGTGGTAAAAATTTGATGGTGCAAATCGGCAGTCAGAAGACGTTGGGCCAATTTAAGCAAATTACTGGTGATGGTTATTTGCAAATCCAAACGGCGAATGGTTTGAAAACTTTTAGTGCCGGGACCGTCCGTGTTCAATGAAAAAATAATGCTGGAATCCACCGATTCTTAATCGGGGCGTAGTTGACAAGTAAAGTAATGGCAGTCGGATCATTTGATCTGGTTGCCATTTTCTTATATAATTCTAATTAAAATTTAATTTAAAGCTTATCTTTATCTTATTTTCGTGTATAATATTGATAGCTAATTGTAATCGTCACCAATTGGCCAATTATCGATGAAAGAAGTGAAGAATGATGACGAAGGTTTATAACTTTTCCGCTGGCCCAGCCGTTTTGCCGGCACCAGTAATCGAGCAAGTGCAGGCCGAATTGCCATCCTACCACGGTAGTGGGATGAGTATCTTGGAGATGAGTCACCGTTCCTCACTCTACGAAGATTTGGCCGCAGCGGCTGAAGAAGATCTGCGCCAGTTGATGGCGATTCCGGACGACTATGATGTGCTCTTCCTACAGGGCGGGGGAACCCTTCAGTTTACAATGGCACCCCTCAATCTGGCACGGCATTATCATCGTCTCGGGCTAGTGGATAGCGGCCACTGGGCCGATCGTGCTAAAGAAGAAGCAGATTTATTGCCAGGCATTCAGGCTGATGTGGTGGCTTCTAGCAAGGGAGATCACTATACGTCCTTACCTAAGGATTACCACCTTAACGGCAACTATGATTACATTCATTTAACATTAAATAACACGATCGAGGGAACGATGTACCGGCAGTTGCCACAATTGCCAGGCCAGGTCCTAGTAGGTGATATGTCGTCCAATATTTTAGCCCAACGCTATGATGTGAAGGACTTTGGCATGATTTATGCTGGCGCCCAGAAAAACATCGGGCCAGCTGGACTGACGGTCGTGATCGTCAAACACGATTTATTAGATGAACAGCAAAACTTGCCGGCCATGCTCGACTACGTGAAACAAGCTAAGAAACACAGCGCATTGAATACGCCACCGGTCTTTGCCATTTACGTGGCTGGCTTGGTCTTTAAGTGGGTGAAAGAACAAGGCGGCGTTGATGCCCTGCAAAAGCGCAATGAAGATAAAGCAGGTTTGCTTTATGACTACCTTGACAATTCAAAGCTGTTTCGCGCGACCGCTAAGCCAGCGGACCGGTCGATTACTAACGTTCCCTTCGTGACGGGAGACGAGAATCTGGATCAAGTATTTGTCCAAGACGCTACTGCAGCCGGATTGCTAAATGTTAAAGGCCACCGTTCGGTTGGCGGAATGCGTGCCAGTCTTTACAACGCCATGCCAAAAGCTGGTGTGGAAGCCCTGGTGAAATTCATGAAACAGTTCGAAATGGAACACTAGGAGGCACCACAAAATGTTTAATATCAAAACTTATAACGTCATTGCCCAAGAAGGAATCGACGCTTTTCCGGACGATCATTACCGAGTTAATAACGGCCAGGATCCTGATGCGTTGCTCATTCGTAGTCAAAACATGCACGAAACCCCATTTGGGGAGCAAGTACTAGCCATTGCTCGTGCTGGAGCTGGGGTTAATAACATTCCATTAGAGAAATGCACTAAACAGGGGACGGTCGTTTTCAACACTCCCGGATCAAACGCTAACGCGGTTAAAGAGCTGCTGATTGCCATGCTAATTTTGTCGGCGCGGCCAGTCATCCCGGCAATCTCATGGGCAAAAAGACTGGGTGGTGGCGACGTCTCCGTCAGCACGGAAAAAGGCAAGAATCACTTTGCTGGCACGGAATTGCTGGGTAAAAAGATCGGGGTCATCGGTTTAGGTAACGTTGGCTCGCGGGTTGCTAGGGCTGCCCTGAACCTCGGGATGAACGTCGTCGGTTATGACCCGTATATCTCCGTTGAATCAGCTTGGCGCTTGTCTAATTCGATTCCGCGGGCTAAACAGCTGCGTGACGTTTTGCAAGACGCCGACTATGTGACCATCCATATTCCGTATACGGAAAAAAACCGCGACTTGATTGGTGATCAGGAACTGGCTGAGATGAAGGACGGTGCTGTCCTTTTCAATTATTCGCGTCACGGGATTGTTAATGACGACGCGGTTTGTGCAGCTTTAGATAGCGGCAAGCTGCGTGAATACGCGACGGACTTTTCTAGTCCCCAAGTTTTACAGCACGAACACACGGTGGTAACGCCGCACATTGGTGGCACAACGAAGCAAGCTGAGGTCAATGGCGCTAAGCAGGGTGCCCAAACATTGCGTCGCTTCCTGGAAACTGGCGAAATCATCAATTCCGTCAATTTTCCGACGGTGGAAATGGGCTTTAGCGCTCCGTTGCGTCTCACGGTCATCCACCAGAATGTTCCGAACATGGTCGGCCAGATCACAGCTATCCTTGCCCAGAACAATCTGAACATCACGAACATGATTAACCGTTCTCGCAACGAGATTGCCTACACCGTCATTGATATGGATGCTGTTCCCGACACGGAGCTGGTAAAACTGCAAGAAAAGCTGCGACAAATCAAGGCTGTCATTCGCGTGCGGGCGCTGGCTAACCCGAAGGAGGAAGATGATGATTAAACTCGTGGCGACCGATATGGATGGGACTTTCCTTAATAGCCAAAACGATTATGATCGGCAACGCTTTGATCACGTCTATGACCAGCTAAGTCGGTTAGGGATTCGTTTCATGGTAGCCAGTGGCAACCAGTACCAACAAATTCGGTCATTTTTTCCGCACCAGAATGATGAGATGGTCTATGCCAGTGACAATGGAGCTTTCATCTTTGACCATGGGCAACTCGTGCTTTCGTCGTCGTTTCAGCCGGCCGTGATTCGCAAAATTGTCGATTACTTGCTGGCTTTGGATGATGTCGATTTTTTGCTGAATGGTGTGAAAGCCGGCTACATGCTGAAGAGCTGTGGGCCGGTATTTAAAAAGATGATGTACAAGTATAATTACGCTGTTCGGGAGATGGATAATTTCGACGAACTGCCAGCAGACCAGTATGGTGAAATCAGTCTATTTATCGGGGATGATGCCCGGATTGCCCGACTCTGCCAGCAGTTTAACAGCCATTTTGGCAAAGATGCTGAGGCGGTAGCCAGCGGTCAGGGTGCGATGGACATCATCATTCCTGGTGTTAACAAGGGTTTTGCCCTGAAACATCTGCTAGAAAAGTGGGGACTGCAGGCAGATGAATTGATGGTCTTCGGTGATTCTGATAATGACCAGCAGATGATGCAGTGTACACCGAACAGTTTTGGCATGGCCAAATGCAGTCCTCTAATCGCCAGATTAGCGCACCACCGTGCCCCGAGCAATGACCAGAGTGGGGTGTTACAAGTTCTCGAACAGTTGGTGGATAATGGGGGACAGTTGAAATAATAAATAAGTTGCGTCAATGAGCGCGACTTTTAAAGTGAACGGCTAACTCACCTTTGCGGAGCTTCTTCTTAGTGAATCTTAATTTTTCTACCTCATCTATGCTCTGACGTGGTATAGTCAAAGTGTATAATAAAAAAGCGAGGTAATAATAATGGCTGAAAATGAGAAGTACCAAGTTGTTTTGTCAGCAGAGGATGTTCAAATGATCAAGGATTGCCATTCAAAGAACCCTTCAATCATGAAGGCAATGGATGAGGCAAAAAAAATCAACTAATTATTTGATCATTTCGAGACGGTTGAGCGAGGGCTCAGCCGTTTTTTTAGTTCCAATAGGTGTATGGTTTTACCATCAATGATAGCGTTTCCATCTCAACCAGTGCTATAATAAAGACGATAGTTTAAAAAACAAACTAACTCAGGAATAATTAATGGAGATAAGAATATGAAACCTTCAACAAGTAAACCATCACAACATCGTCAAAATTTAAAATTGTTATTGCAACAGGTTTTTAATAACCAACCCACATCGCGAATTGAAATTGCCCACCAAACAGGGCTGAATAAGTCAACCATTTCATCGCTTTATAATGAACTGGACGAACAACAACTCTTTGAAGAAGTTGGTCAGGGCGAATCAACATCCAGTGGGGGCAGACGGCCTAAGCTCGTTCGGATCAATAAAAAATACGGTTTGATCGCTAGCTTTGACTTTGGCTATAATCATCTTCACATGATGGTCAATTATTTAGATGGCGAGATCAATTATTTTAAACAGGAACGTATTACTAGTAACCAGCTGGCTGATATTCTCCCGATGATTGACCGCGAACTAGACCGTGTTGTATCGGACAACAACACCATTAATGGCTTGATTGGGATTGGCTTTTCCGTCCATGGGGTCGTTTTGCATGATCAGATCCTCGATTCGCCTTTTGTTGACTTTGATGATATCAATTTGCAAAAACACTTCCACGACAAGTATCATGTGCCAGTCGTCGTAGAGAACGAAGCTAACCTGTCCGCTATTTACGAACGCGACTTTGATGACCGCTATCCCAATCACAATTTGGTAGCCGTCAGTATCCACCGTGGTGTCGGCGCCGGCGTAATCATCAATAACCAGCTCTACCGTGGCAGTCATGGTGTCGCTGGTGAAATTGGTCGTAATGTTTACATCGATCCCCATAGCAAAAAGCCGCGCAAGATTGAAGATTTTTGCTCAGAATATGCTCTGATGCAACAGTTAAGTGAGGTGACAGGTGAGAAAGTGGATCGTGATAGCATTCAACGTTTGATTGACCAGCATGATCCCCAAATTGATGCGGTATTTAGGGCCTTTTCCTCGTTACTAGCGCGGGCTATCTTTGGGGCAACAGTGTCATATGACCCTGAGGTTTTGTACATCAATTCGACCTTGATGGATGAGGTGCCTGAGCTTTATGTGCAACTAAAGGCGGAACTGGTTAAGATGGGGCAGGATCAACCGATTGCGATTATCAAGCATTCACGCTATGCCCAACTGCTTGGCTCTTTCTCACTAGTGGTCAATCGTTGCTTTGAGATGGGGCATTTGCAGCTGCATTATACCTATTAAGAATAACCAATAAATTTCCCGGGAAAAGCGAATTTGCTTTTTCTGGGATTTTTTGTCCGTAAACCTTTACAAGTAAAAATGTAAGCGTTATATTAATAAATGTAAGTTAGTTGTTTAAACAAACCAAATTGAAATTAAAGATCCATTTTAGGAGGAAATCGTAATGAGTGATTTATGGAAAGGCATTGATAAGATTAAGTACGTTGGCCCACACAAGGATTTACACAGTGGTTTAGCATTTCAGTACTACAACCCAGATGAAGTCATCCTTGGTAAGAAAATGAAGGATTGGCTGCGCTTTGCCGTTGCCTACTGGCACACTTTTGACCAACGTCTGGTGGACCCATTCGGTGATGGTACTGCTGAACGTCCTTATGACAAATACAGCGACCCGATGGACCGGGCACTGGCCAAGGTTGATTACGCCTTTGAATTTTACCAAAAGTTAGGCGTTAACTTCCTTTGCTTCCACGACCGTGACTTAGCACCAGAAGGTGACACCCTTCGTGAAACCAACAAGAACCTGGACAAGGTTGTTGACAAGATTGTTGAATACCAAAAGCAAACTGGTATGAAGGTTCTGTGGAATACTTCAAACCTCTTCACAAACCCACGCTTCCTTGAAGGTGCCGGGACTGCCCCATCTGCTAAGATTTATGCTTATGCATGTGCTCAATTGAAGCACAGTTTGGAAATTGGTAAGCGTGTCGGTTCTGAAAACTATGTCTTCTGGGGTGGTCGTGAAGGTTACGAATCACTGTGGAACACTGACATGAAGCGTGAACAATCACACATTGCTAAGTTCTTCCACATGGCTAAGGACTACGCTAACGAGATCGGCTTTGACGCTCAGATGCTGCTGGAACCAAAGCCGAAGGAACCAACCACTCACCAGTACGACTTTGATGCCGCAACTACTATCAACTTCATGCGTGAATATGGTTTGGACAAAGACTTCAAGCTTAACTTGGAAGGCAACCACGCTAACTTAGCTGGACACACTTACCAGCACGAAATTCGGGTTGCCCGTGAAGCTGGTCTGCTGGGTTCACTTGATGCTAACCAGGGTGACAAGCTGATCGGTTGGGATATTGATGAATACCCATCCAACCTTTATGAAACCACTGCTGCTATGTGGGAAGTTGTTCAAAACGGCAGCATTGGCCCACGTGGTGGTTTGAACTTTGATGCCAAGCCACGTCGTACTTCCTTCAAGCCAGAAGACCTCTTCTATGGTCACATCGTCGGCATGGACAGCTTTGCTGCTGGTCTGCGGGTTGCTGCCGCAATGAAGGAAGATGGCTTCCTGGACGAAATCGTTAAGAAGCGTTACGCTAGCTGGGATGAAGGTCTTGGCAAACGGATCGAAGAAGGCAAGGAAGACTTCAAGAGCATTGAAAAGACTGTCATCGACACGCCACAATCTGAATTGCGTGCTGCTACTCAGTCTGACCACCTTGAAGAAATCAAGGACACGATCAACCACTTCATGATCGAAACGCTCGCTAAGTAATTGCTAAACTAACAAACTATCAAGAAAAGAGGCGCGCTCGCTGGCTCACAACGGCGGGTCTCTTTTCCGTCAAAGAAGGTTTTATCAATGAATGAATATGTTATTGGTGTTGACCTGGGGACCAGTTCTGTTAAGGTATCAGCGATGGATCGCTTAGGCCAGATTGCTGCCCAGGAAAGCTATAAGTATCCGCTTCACCAGCCTCAACCGGGGTTTAGCGAGCAGGATCCTGAAGACTGGGTCAAGGGAACGACGACCGCAATTCAGCATTTAATTAATGATGACGGGATTGATGCCGAAGCAATTCAGGGCATTTCTTACTCGGGGCAGATGCACGGTTTAGTGTTGCTCGATGGTCAAGGCAAAGTTTTGCGTCCCGCCATCTTATGGAACGATACGCGGACAACTAAGCAGTGCCAGGAAATCAGACAGAAGATGGGTGATCGCTTTATTTACCTGACTGGTAACCAGCCATTGGAGGGTTTCACCCTGCCCAAACTTTTGTGGGTTAAAGAAAATGAACCGGAAATCTGGGCACAGGCCAAGAGTTTCCTGCTTCCTAAAGACTACGTTCGTTACCGCATGACAGGTAAGCAAGCGATGGACTACTCAGATGCTACCGGGACGGTACTCTTAGACATTCACAAACGGCAGTGGAGCCAAGAAATCTGTCAGGCTTTCGACATTCCAATGTCCCTCTGCCCGCCGCTAATTGAATCGATCGACAAGGCTGGTCAGATTTCGACTGACTATGCCAAGGTTTCGGGTATGAGCACATCAACCCAGGTCTTTGGTGGTGCTGGCGATAATGCCGCTGGTGCTATCGGTGCTGGCATCTTGCACCAGGGGATGGTGATGAGCAGTATCGGGACGTCCGGAGTTGTCCTGAAGTACGAAAAGGATTCAGAAAATGACTACCACGGTGCGGTTCAGTATGAATGCCACGCAATTCCCGGGACTTACTATTCGATGGGGGTCACTTTGTCCGCAGGAAATTCGTTAAACTGGTTCAAACATCATTTTGCTACTGATGTTGACTTTGACACGATGGTCCTCCGTGCTAGTCAGCGTCCGTTAGGGTCTAATGGTTTGCTCTTCACGCCATACATTGATGGCGAACGCGCACCGTACGCTGATGCAGATATTCGGGGTAGTTTTATTGGTGTTGACAACATGCAGACGCGTGATGACTTTACCCGAGCCGTGATGGAAGGGATCACCTTCAGCTTCCGTGACGTGATGAACATCTACCAACAAAATGGTCAAGACTTTGACACGGTTATCGCCATCGGTGGCGGTGCTAAGAGTGAATTCTGGCTTCAACTCCAGGCTGACATCTTTAACAAGGAAGTTATCGCTTTGACCAACGAGCAGGGACCAGGTCTTGGGGCAGCGATGATTGCAGCAACCGGCCTTGGCTGGTTCAAGTCACTGCAAGATTGCGCTCAGGCGTTTGTGCACTTTGGCAAGCATTATCAACCAAATGCGGATGCAGTAAAGCGCTATGATCAGCTGTATAAGATTTACCAGCAGATTTACCAACAGACGAAGACGATGTCGCACCAGTTGCTGCAGTGGCGGCGTGAAAACTAAAAAAGAGCATGTGTTGTTCAACTGCTTCTCATCATGAGGCAGATAAGCAACACATGCTTTTTGTATTTGATTAGTGATTATCAATCGCACCGTTCAAACGACGACGCCAGATAAGGTAGATGATCAAGATCAGTGGCATCAAGATGAATTCAACCAGATAGAAGTATTTAACGGGTAATACTTCATCGATAATCCCACCGAGAATCGGGCCAAGGGACATCCCAACATCCAACCCAAGGAAGAAGGTGGCACTAGCCAGTCCTTGTTCACTCATTGGCGCCAGCAGCATTGCTGTGGATTGCAGAACAGAATAAATGATCCCGTAACCGACAGCCATTCCCGCGGCGGCGATGGCCATCTCCCAGTTGGCTTTCATGATGGTCAAGAAGATAATATAAACGCCCATCGCGATGAAACTGACCCAGAACCAGGTGCCGAAGCGCACTGTATCAAAGTAGTTTTTCAGAGCTACCCGCAGTACCAGGAGGACGACGGCGTAGATCAGGAAGTAATAGCCGACAGCGACGGTCAAGTGGCGCTGTTCAACGTAGGTGACGATGTCGGCTTGGGTCGTAAAATATGGCATGGCAAACAGGGCGATCAGCAGGGCAACGGGGATGACCCGGGGCTGAATAATTTCAAAATGTTCTGGCTTAGTTTGCTTAGCTGCTGCCGCCGGTTTGGCATGATTGCCGACAAACTGGATGCTGATGATCATTAGCAGGGCAGATAAGGCTGCCAGGATGATGGAATGGCGATAACCGATGCGGTGATAGAGGTTAATGGAAATAGCTGGACCCATCGCCATGGCTAGGGCATTCATCAGTCCGTAAAAACCCATCGCTTCACCGACATGCTGGCGTGGGACCAGAAAGGCCAACCACGTGGTCATGCAGACGGTAGCCAACACGTAGCCGGTCCCGTTTAGGAGACGGAATAACAGCAACAGCGGGGCGTTCGGCGTCACGATGTAGCCGCAAATACCGAGAAAGATAAAAATTCCCCCAACGAATGACAGTCCATAGCGCGAAAAGCGGTCAGTCAAATGACCAGCAATCGGCCGCAAAAACATCGCTGTCAGACTCATCAAACCAACGATTAAGCCGGCAAAGGAACTGGTAGCCCCGAGTTCCTTTGCATAGCCGTTAATCAACGGGTTCACGAACATGGAACTGAACATGAAGAAGAAAGACGCCGCCATGACGAGGACAACGTCTTTGGTGTAAATTGATTTATGCTTTTTCAAAACTTTTCCCTCCGTGCTTACTATTCTACGATGAAATGGGCCTTAGATGGAGAAAAATTAATAATTTCTCATAATTTACTTAAATTAATAAAGCAAAACGGCTATCACCTACGATTCAACGTGGTGGTAGCCGTTCTTTGTACTGTTTCGTTTCTCTAATTTATAACTGTTTGCCATTACTCTGGATGACCCGTTTGAACCAGTAGTATGAATCCTTGGGGGTCCGTTTCATCGTTCCAGTGCCATCATCATGGAGGTCAATGTAGATCAACCCATAACGTTTGGACATCTGGGAAGTGGAGTTGGAGACCATATCGATTGGGGCCCATACCAGGTAGCCGATGACGGGAACCCCATCCTTAATGGCTTCCAGGGTTGCCTTGATGTGGGAACGGAAGTAGGCGATCCGGTAAGGGTCGTGGACGATGCCATCATCGCCAACCTTATCCGTAGTTCCCATCCCGTTTTCCACGATGAAGATTGGTTTTTGATAACGATCCCAGAGGGTGTTGAGTGACATCCGAAGGCCTTCAGGATCGATCGACCACTTCCACGGTGTCTCTTCCAGGAAGTCGTTGTGGACGTGTTTACCATTGCTTGCAAAGCCTTCCTTGCCCTTTTCAGCAGCAGTCACGTCGGAGTGGTAGTAGCTAATGCTGATGAAGTCGACTGGATACTTCTTGATGATCATTTGGTCGTCTGTATCCATCTTGATCTTGATATGATGTTCAGCAAAGTAGCGGTTCATGTAGTTCGGGTATTCACCGCGCACTTGGACGTCAGTAAAGAAGAGGGTCAGCTGGTTTTCTTCTTGGGCTGCTAAAGCGTCTTGCGGATTTGGCGTTGCTGGATAGGTAATTGCCTTAGCTAGCATGCAACCCATCTGACAGGTCGAATCAACTTCATGCAAGTACTTAGTTGCCAGTGAGCTGGCCACAAACTGGTGGTGAAGGGCTTGGAAACGTCGCTGGAGTTTCTCATCTTCAGTATTGAGATCTTCTTCGGTCGCGCCAGTTTCGTGGAAACCAGTCAAACCAGTATTGATTTCGTTAAAAGTAAGCCAGTATTTCACTTGGTGATGGTAGGCATCGATAATGGTCTTGGCATAGCGCATGAAATCATTGATGGCTTCGCGACTGGCCCAGCCATTATATTTCATCGTCAAACCGACAGGCATTTCGTAGTGGGAAATAGTGACAACCGGTTCAATTCCGTATTGGTGCATGGTGTCAAAGACGTGGTGGTAGAAGTCCAGCCCTGCTTGATTAGGCTTTTTTTCGTCACCATGCGGGAAAATCCGTGACCAAGCGATCGAGATTCGAAATGCCTTAGCACCCATGTCGGCGATCATTTTAATATCTTCTGCATAGTGGTGATAGAAGTCAACCCCGCGCCGTTTGGGATAGTTAGTGGCTGATGGATCGTCGATAGCTTCCTGCAAGGACTTGCGGGTGGCATTGTCGAGTGTGTCGGCGATGGATCCTGCCCCAGCCCCTTTGATGCAACCGGAATCAGATAATTGTTTACCATCAATGTTCCAAGCGCCTTCGATTTGGTTGGCAGCAGTGGCACCACCCCACAGAAAGTGTTTCGGGAATCCAGTTGGTTGATTTTCTTGATACATATAGAGTCCTCCAGTTTATAGTTCGTTATTAACGTTCAGCAAGAGATTATACAGTGCGCCGTATAGGTTAGCGTCATTGTGAAAACGAGCGGTCATAATTTCAGGATGGCTGATGGTTGCCTGTTTGGCGACCATTTTCTTGAGATAGTGACGGATACGCTTAGTCACCAGCGGTTGAGCAGAAATGCCACCACCGATAACGTAACGCTGGACATCGATGACTGATTGAATGGCAAAGATGAGCTCAGCGATGCCGTAGCAATAATGATTGAAGACCTTGTTAGCATATTTTTTGCCTTTCTTAATTTTCTTAAAGGCTTTCAGCCCATCATTAGGGTCGAATTCGTAGTGCTTAGCAATCTTTTTAACCATTTTGACGGCTGAGCCGTCGATGCCGTAATTATTCTTTAGTATATCGTTCTTTGTGCCATATGAAGGCATGAAACTGAGTTCACCAGCTTGGAAGTGGCTGCCACGGTAAAGGTGTCCGTCGATGATGAGTCCGCCGCCGACGCCAGTACCCAGGACGATGGCTGCACCATTCTCAATGCCGTGAAGATTGCCCAGCCATAACTCAGACAGAGCGGCGCATTTACCATCATTTTCAACGGTGACGATCAGGTCTTGACCAAAACGTTGATGAATTTTTTCTGGAAGACTGAGCTTATCGAGAAACGTCAGCGCTCCGCCATAGTAAATACGACCATCGCGAGGATCAATTTTACCGGGTGCGCAGATGGCAACTCCTTTGATCCGGTCGCTATAAGCGTTAACAATCTCAATGATTTTTTCAACAAACGGGTCGAGGGATTGCGGTGTAATTACTTTGTTGCGTTCCATTAGTTGACCAGCATGATCCAGCAGACCGTACTTGATGCTGGATCCACCGATGTCAATACTGAGGTATTTAGGTGTTTCTGTCATGATCATTTCTCCTAAAAAAGGCCGAGGCAAAATCAATTGCCCTGGCCTCAATCAATTAGTAGTTATTCATTATTTGTTTTCTTGGTTTTCACGCATGTGCTTTGCGTGCAGGTCGCTTTGCATCTTACCTTCGAAGGAGTCAACCTTGTAGAAGATCAGAGCAACTGCTGAAAGGGCAAAACCAATAATTGGTACCCAGACATAGTTAGCAGTAATGGCGTTCAAGGCAGAAGCACTTTGTGCATGGTTGGCAACGTAGCCGCCGGCATTTAGAATCCAACCGGTGATGGCACCACCAATACCCATCCCGAACTTAGCACTGAAGCTTGAGAATGAGGTAACGATACCTTCGGCACGAACACCGTTCTTCCATTCACCATAGTCAACGGAGTCGGCCAGCATAACGGCGATCAGGCCGGAAACTAAACCAGTACCAAGGTTAACAACGATGTTGGCAGCAACGATAACCCAAACGTTCAGCGTCTTAGCACCGACAGCCATCAGTAATTGACCCAGGATAGCAACTAACATCCCGGTGAGCATGGTGTTACGTTTACCAAAGTGCTTAGAAGACCATGGCGTAATTGCAACAGTCAGCAGGGCAGCTAATTGCAGGCCCAACATGATAGAAGTTAACCAAGCAGCGTGCATGTTGTACTTGAAGAAGTAAACAGCAACTTGGTTACGAGTTTGCATCCCTAACCAGTAAATGAAGTTGATAAAGATGATAACAGCCCAAGGCCAGTTGCGCTTCAAAGCTTTCAGTGAAGTCTTGATTGGCAAAGCCTTCTTGGAGTTCTTGGTTTGAACACGTTCACGAGTGTTAGCAAAAGTATTCAGCAAAATGATGGCACTGAGGATAGCCATAATGACAGCTGTGAAGAAGAAACCTTTACGTTGGTCGCCGTGGCCAAGAGCCTGTACCAGTGGCAAAGCAACAACAGAAATAATCGTCCCACCGGCAGTTCCAAAGAATTGACGAATAGTCGAAAGGGTGACACGTTCATTCGGGTTTGGCGTCAGGTTTGGCAGAACCGAAGTGATCGGAATGTTGACTGATGAGTAAAGAACATCAACACCGATGTAAGTGATGTAAGCCCAAACGATCTTGCCTTGGAGGCTAATGTTTGGTGTAGTAAAGGTTAAAATACAAAAGATAGCATATGGAATAGTGAACCATAACCAGTAAGGACGGCTCTTGCCCCAACGGGTGTGGGTGTGGTCAATCATGATGCCCCAGAATGGACCATCAACGGCATCAACCAGTCGTGCGACCAGGAACAGGGTCCCAACAACAGCGGCAGAGATACCAAAGGCATCAGTATAGAAGTACATTAAGAAGTTTGAAATTAAACCGAAAGATAAGTTACAAGCAAAGTCACTGGAGGCGTATGAGATACGTTCTGGCCAGTGGACAAAGTTTGTCTTTTCAACATCAACGTTTGATGCTTTATCCATTGTAATCACTCTCCAAAATTCAAATCTGTTGATAATAGAAATAACAATTGCTTGTCAATGTTAGTTGTTCTTCTACACCAACTTATGATACTCTATTTTCTCGATAATGCAAGGGCTTTCTTGTAATCGTTTACGCATTTTTGATAATTTTTAGGTAAATAAATTTCTTTTCCTTTATTACAGCTCATTTAAAAATCTTAATAAAATAAATGCCGTTTTCGGGTTGACTTTTCTCCTCGTCAGCGCTTACAATTTGAAGTGTCAAGTTAGTTGGTTCTCAATAACAACTTATTGAAGAGTGTTTTAGGAGGAACAATTTATGAAATTTACTAATGGCCTGTGGCTGGTTCGGGATAACTTCTCGATCCAATCACCACATGAAGTTTATGATTACCACTTAAATGAAGATCAGACTAAAGCAACGCTATTTGCTCCTTATGCCGTTGTACATAACCGTTCACAGATGAACGACCTCGGTGGGACGACGATTGATGTTACTTCACCACAAGAAAACATTATTGGAATTAAGCTGACCCACTTTGACCAACTGCCAAAGGGGCCATCATTCCACCTGAATGATGATCAGAAGAAATTAGATGTTAATAAGGAAGATCAAAGCGTTAGCTTTACATCTGGCAAGTTGACCGCTAAGTTCTCCCTTGGCAACAAGGCACCATTTGACATTAAGTTTATCGGTGATGGCAAGCTGTTGACCGAATCAGTTGACGGCATGGAAGGCGAGATCAAGGATACTAAGAACCACAAGCATTACATGCGTGAAGCCTTGAATCTCGACGTCAACGAAAATGTCTACGGACTTGGCGAACGCTTTACGAACTTCGTCAAGAACGGCCAGTCAGTCAACATCGTTAACAAGGATGCCGGGACTGGTAGTGAACAGACTTATAAGAACATTCCATTCTACATGACTAACCATGGTTACGGGGTCTTCGTCGACCAACCAGAAAACGTGTCATTTGAAGTTGCTTCTGAATACAATGACAAGGTTCAGTTCTCAGTTGAGGGCGAGAGCATCCAATACTACATCGTCTACGGGCCAACCGCCAAGGACATCCTTGGTCGTTACACCCTGCTGACCGGTCGTCCAGCACTGCCACCTTCTTGGAGCTTTGGTCTCTGGTTGACGACTTCATTCACGACTGACTACAGTGAAAAGACGGTTTTGAGCATCATCGATAAGATGAAAGAAAACGATGTGCCGTTGGACGTCTTCCACTTTGACTGCTTCTGGATGAAGGGCTTTGAATGGACGAGCTTCGAATGGGATAAGGATATGTTCCCGGACCCAGCTGGTTTGATCAAGAAGATCCACGACCGGGGCATTAAGGTTTGTGTATGGCTGAACCCATACATTTCCCAGAAGTCACGGCTCTTTAAGGAAGCTCGCGACAAGGGCTACCTGATCAAACGTCACGATGGCAACCCGTGGCAGTGGGACCTCTGGCAACCAGGCAACGCCTTTGTTGACTTCACCAATCCAGCAGCCGTTAAGTGGTACAAGGGCTACCTCCACGACTTACTGAAGATGGGTGTCGATGTCTTCAAGACGGACTTTGGTGAACGGATCCCAGTTAAGGACGCTGTCTTCTATGACGGTTCTGATCCAAAGCGGATGCACAACTACTACACTTATCTCTACAACAAGGCTGTCTTTGAATCTATTCAGGAAGTACACGGTGAAAAGGCTGCTACGGTCTTCGCCCGTTCCGCAACGGTTGGATCACAGAAATTCCCTGTTCACTGGGGTGGTGACAGTGATTCACGTTACACTTCGATGGCCGCTTCCCTACGTGGTGGTTTGTCATTCATGAGTTCTGGCTTCGGCTTCTGGAGTCACGACATTGGCGGTTTCAACGACCACTGTCCTGCAGACCTTTACAAACGTTGGACACAATTTGGCCTTCTTTCCACCCACAGTCGGTATCATGGCAGTACTGAATACCGTGTTCCATGGCACTATGGTGAAGAAGCCGTTAAGGTTTCACGGAAGTTCGTTAAGAACAAGCTTTCTCTGATGCCATACCTTTATTCACAAGCCGTGGCAACGCACGAAAGTGGTTACCCGATGATGCGGCCGATGTTCATGGAATTTCCTGACGATGCTTCAGCACAATCACTGGGAACCCAGTACATGCTCGGTGATGATCTGCTGGTTGCACCGATCTTCAATGACCGTAGCGAAGCCCACTATTACTTGCCGGCAGGCCACTGGACTAACACTTTGACTGGCAAGGATTACGACGTAGATCATGGTCAATGGTTCGACGAGAAGTATGACTACATGTCATTACCACTCTTGGCAAAGCAAGATTCCATTTTGCTGACTAACCCGCAGGCAGAACATGCTGAATACGACTACCTGAGTGCACCAGAAGTTCACGTTTACCAGCCGAGTGAAGGCCACCATAGTCAAGCCGTTGTTGATGAAAATGGTGAACACCATGGTGAAATTACAGTTGATGTTAAGGATGGTCAGCTGACGATCGATGTCAGCCCGCTGAAGTCATTGCCAACACTGTTCTTACACATCGGCGGTGATGTCAAGAAGGTTGAACTGACTGATAAGAAACAAACAATCAGCTTATAAAGTTGGTTTGATTGCCACACAAAAAGAGGATTTCCAAAACGGAAATCCTCTTTTTTATTCTTATTTGTTTAATCCATGTGGTGTTCGACTCAAGCCCCAACGATGCAAGTAGACCAGGGTGGCAATGATCAGAACGACAGCACCGACCGTCACCGAAACACGGGTGTCAGGGTTGATGAACATGAAGATCACGATCACGATTAACATCACGAAGGCAAAGTAGTTTGATACTGGATAGAGTGGCAATTTGAAGGGGTGGTTCGCCATCAAATCAGGGTTGTTGCGGCGGAAGCGCAATTCAGCCAGCAGAATGACAAACCACGGCACCATTCCGGGAAGAACGGATGATGAAAAGACGATGACGAACATGTCGGAAGTTGATTTGTTAACGGCCGTTGCGATCATGTCTAAGATAAAGCCGATGAGGATCCCGCCAGAAATTCCAAGAATGGCTGCGTTTGGCACAATCCGCTTGGATAAGTGGCTGAAGATCTTTGGGGCATCGCCTTCCTGGGATAATTTCCAGAGCATCCGGCTGGAGCTGTAAATTCCGGAGTTAGCACCGGAAAGGGCAGCCGTCAACACGACAAAGTTGATGATGGAAGCAGCCGAAGTAATGCCGATCTTAGCGAATGTTTGGACGAACGGGGAACCGATAGCCGTCAACTTGTTCCATGGGTAGATCGTTACGATAACAAAGATGGCACCGATGTAGAAGATCAAGATCCGGAAAAGCACGGACTTGACGGATTTAACAATCGCTTGTTGGGGATTGGCAACCTCACCAGCCGAAATCCCTAGCAATTCGATTCCTTCATAAGAACCGACGATAATGGACATTGAGAAGAAGAAACCCTTAAAACCGCCGGTGAAGAAACCACCGTGTGACCAAAGGTTAGAAAAGCCAGTTGGGTGGCCACCGTTGCCAATGCCGAAGAAGATGATCAAAAGCCCGAGGATGATCATCAAAATGATGGTGACAACCTTGATCATCGCAAACCAGAATTCCAAGGAACCATAGGCTTTGGCGCTCGCTAAGTTGGCAAGTACCAGGAGAACGATGATGACGATTCCGGCAATCCAGGTCGGTGATTTGGGCCACCAGTATTGAAGATACTCAGTGGCAGCGATAACTTCGGACATACCGACAACAATATATTCAAAGACGTTCGCCCATTTAGCAATGTAGCCAGCCAATGGGTGGACATATTGGGTAGCGTAATCCGCAAAAGAACCAGTGCCGGGGTTGATATAAATCATTTCACCTAGCGAACGCATTACGATGTACAAAATCACACCGACTAAAGCATAGGCCAGCATAACGGAAGGACCAGTCCACTTGATGGTAGAAGTGGCACCCATGAACAGACCAACACCGATGGCCCCACCAAGGGAGATCATTTCCATTTGACCAGCAGTCATTGAACGTTTGAGTTCAGGTTGCTTTTCACTCATGTTAATTCCTCTTTACTTTGTATTTTCGTGTCATTATGGCAGAAAAGCTTGGCCAATGTTCGTCCTTAGTGAACGATGACACATAATTGAGCCAATTCTATAAGAAAGTGTGAACTTTTTCAAGAGGTAATGAGTAATAAATTAGTAAATAATTAAAAACGATTAAGACTGGAGATCATAAGTGCTTGAGAATCTCGAAATCAGCGCTGAGTAACTGACGAGCGCGATCCGCGTCTTCTTGATTGGCAAAGCTGAGTTGAAGAATACCATCGATGCCTTCACGAATTTGCATGATTTGCAAGTTACGGACGTTAAGGCCAGCCTCACTAATCTTGGTAGTCACCGTTGCGATGGCCCCGTCGCGGTCAGGAATACGGACGATGACGTTAGAGAGTAGCTGCTTCTCCTGGTTATTTGGCAGACCGTCCCGGATTTTCTTAGCGGTGCTGAAGAGATCAAAGAGGGCGGCCTTGTCTTGTTTTGTCAATTCTTCTTTAACGTTTTGCAGAGCATTGATGTAAGCTTGCAACTGCTGGAGAATGTCTTGACGATTATTGACCAGGATCGCAGTCCACATCGTTGGATCCGATGACGCAATTCTGGTGATCGTTTTAAATCCGCCAGCAGCTAACTGAAGAGCGTTAGGCTCCCGGCGCAGACTGTCAGCTGTTTGGGTGACAAGGGCAGCGGCCACGACGTGTGGCACGTGGCTGAGCTGGGCGACGATCATATCGTGCGATGGTGCACTGATTGGCATCCAGTGGGCATGTAAGCCACTTAATAATGATTGGATTTGTTCGGCGGCATGAATATCTGAGGGTTGGTAGACCTGAAAATAGTATGCACCAGCGATTAGGTTACGCCGTCCGGCACGTACACCTGACTGGTGACTACCGGCCATCGGGTGACCGCCGATGAAGGTGATCCCTTTAGATTGTAAGCCCTGAGCTGCTTGCATAATTGATTGTTTAGTGCTGCCCACGTCAGTAATAATGACGCTTTTTTTGAGTGGTATTTTTGAAAGATTCTGCAAGTCTTTGCGGATGACTGACACTGGACCAGCCAGAATGATGTAGTCAGCTTGTTCGATTCCTTGATAATCTTTAAAAGTTTCATCGGCAAGATGATTCTTTTTGGCGTAATCTAATGTTGCTTGATCAGAATCGCAGATTATCAGTTGGTACTCGGGATGTTCTTCTTTGATAGCACGTCCGAGTGAACTGCCAATTAGACCGAATCCCTTAATGAAGATAGTTGTCACAATGGTTTCCTCCAATGTGTTGTTGATGTTGCTCTTTGTCCGTGATTATATTGGATGCTGACAATTCAGTCAAAATTTCTTGTAAATTTGTTGACATTGAGTGAACTCCATGTGTTACGTTAATGTTGTTGTATGAAGAGCTGAAGGAGGTACACTATGAAAAAAGCACAATTTGTTAAAGCAGGTCAGATGAAAATTGTTGACGCTGATATGCCAAAGATTCAGGCAGATGACGACGTTATTTTGAAGATCGTGCGTGCCAGTGTCTGTGGTTCGGATCTTTGGGCGTTTCGTGGATTGGAGCCTAAAGAGGAAAATAGTGAAAACTCTGGCCACGAAGCATTAGGGATTGTTGTCGACGCTGGACCTGCCATTACAACCTTGAAGAAGGGTGATTTTGTCATTGCGCCATTCACTCATGGTTGTGGTCACTGTGCTGCTTGTCGTGCAGGCTTTGAAGGTTGCTGTTTATCTCACGATGATAACTTCTCAAGTGGTTATCAGGCAGAATACGCACGTTACCAACATGGTCAGTGGTCATTGATTAAGATTCCTGGCAAGCCGGAAGACTACACTGATGCTATGTTGGCTTCGCTTCAATCATTATCTGACGTAATGCCGACTGGTTATCATGCTGCTCGCACAGCGCGCGTTCAAAAGGGTGATACAGCCCTTGTTATCGGTGATGGTGCCGTTGGTCTTTGTGCTGTCATTGGTGCCAAATTACGTGGCGCTAAACGGATTATTTTGATGAGTCACCATGAAGATCGTGCTAAACTCGGCCGTGAATTTGGCGCAACTGATATCATTGAAGAACGTGGTGATGATGCTGTAAAGAAAGTAATGGAATTGACTAATGGCGCTGGTGCCGATGCCGTTCTCGAATGTGTTGGTGCTCGTCAGTCCACGCAACAAGCGTTGCAATCTGCTCGCCCAGGAGCCGTTGTTGGCCGAGTTGGTTTGCCTCATGACTCCAAGTTTGATCTTGCTCAAACTTTCTACCGTAATGTGATTATCGCTGGCGGTCCAGCTTCGGTTACAACCTATGACAAGGGCCTGTTATTGAAGGCTGTTTTGGATGGGGAAATCAATCCTGGTAAGATCTTTACTAAGTCTTATACTCTGGACCAAATTCAACAAGCTTACCAGGACATGGCAGATCGCAAGACAATCAAGTCTTTGATCAAGTTTTAAGGTTATAGATTATGACAAAACGACAAAGAGCTTATCTCATTCACGGCACATCGACGCGGGACGACGACTGGTTTCCTTGGTTAGAGCAGGCAGCTAAACCGGACATTATCGTAAGTCGGCTGACATTACCTGAACCATTTAATCCAGATCCGTCACACTGGCAAGATGCATGTGATGCTCAGATTGAAGCGAAACCGGGGATGATTTTGGTTGCCCACAGTCTCGGTTGCATCACGGCTTTGCGTTATGTTGAGCGTCACCAGGTGAAGGATGTGCGTTTGCTTTTGGTCGGAGCTTTCGATCAGGGTCTGCCAGACTATCCGCAGTTAAACAGCTTTGTTCAGCCACCCATCGATTACGGCCAGGTGAAGCCTAAATTAGCAGGGTCCACTGTCATTTGTGCACAAAATGATCCAATTGCCCCATATCAGGATGGGGTGGCAGTCTCGCAACGAATTGGTGCTAAGTTAATTGTGCAACCGACGGGTGGACACTTCTTGTCTAGCGATGGTTATCAGGAATTTCCACTGGCTTTAAAGGAATTGCAGCGATTAGCTAATTTGTAATAAGTAATAGCAGATAAAAACGCCTAGCGTTCGGGATCGAACGTTAGACGTTTTTGTCTGCTTGGGCTCTTTACGTGTATTTGCAAATTTATTAATCGTCATCTTCCAACAACTTGGCCAAAGCCTTCCGGTCCGGCGTATCAGGATCATTGAGGTCTTCCAGCAGTTGTTTGATGTCATCTGGTGTTGGTTCCCAACCCTGAATGCAGGTGGTCCGGACGCCAACTTTCATCTGTTTGAACTGTGCTGGGTCTTCGATTTTGACACCCTGAATTGTTTGGGCATCATCATCAATTTCGAGTTGGAAATCGACGTCTTGCAGATCGTCGAGCACTTCACCAGGGTTTGAATGAGTAATCACAGCTAATGCGTTGATGGCTTTAACTGGCCAGTCCACAACGGATTTAGAAAAAATCTTTTGGAGCTGCTCGTCGCTGATGTTCATTTCTCTAGCTACATCTTCAGTTGTAATATTGTTTATCTGCAAGAACTGTTTAATTGTTACCGTCATTGCATAGTTCCTCCCTCTGACTATTTATCCCATCTCTATTATTAATGTAATTTTGTCAAATGTCCACCTTAATCGAGTAATAATTAATGATGTCTTGGATCTAACGAGTGCATTTTAGAGATGAATTTATCAAATGTAAAGTCGCATGGTGAGGCTTCGCTTGCCTTACGACCAAAATGCTGACGCAAACGATTGACCAGGGGGAGTTTGTCGCCATTATGTGACCAATGATTTAAAATAGTAGCAACGAGGATGGCAAGTGGTTCGTCGGCTTCATCGTGGACTGCTAGTTCAGTGATGTTGAAGCCGGTTTTGTTGACTGGAGCCATTGTGGCCACTAAACGGTGACCCTGCAGAAAACGATAATGGTTGTTAATGCCATTACCTACAATGAGCCAACTAATACCTTGGATATAGACGATCTCTTTAAAAAAGCCGAGCGATTTGCCAACCGTTCCAACTCGCTGATGATTTTGGTACAACGCAAATTTGGGCATTATACCTAATGATAATTGTCTTACCTCGGCCAATAGCTCACCGCTCATCGTATATAACGAGAGGGCGTCGTGACGAAGGCCCCATTTGCCGGTTAGCAGATAGCACTGCCGACCGTTCTGATCGTGGATGACAGTAGCTCCGCTGTCGGTAGCCCGGTCACGTAAATAAAGATTGCGCATGACAATTCCCTCCCTGCTTGGCCTGTTGCCTATATTTTACCAGCATGTGCTCTTGAAAAACACAAATCTGGCTCTTTTCAGTAGAAAGCGTTGCCATTTCTGTAAACATAAGGATAATAAACGATCAAGTTATGATAAAATAGAAATCGAGGTGCTTAATTGTGAGAGAACTGATTAATAATGATTGGTGGCCGGTACTCAAACCGCAATTTGAATCGGCTTACTATGCGCAACTACATGACTTTTTGGTACAGGAATATTCCCATCACACCGTTTATCCCGAGATGCACCATATTTTTCAGGCATTTGAGTGGACACCGTATCACAAGGTTAAAGTGGTAATTTTGGGTCAAGATCCGTATCACGAGCCACATCAGGCGCATGGTTGCAGCTTTTCGGTTTTGCCTGGAGTGCAGGTTCCACCATCGTTGCAAAACATCTATAAGGAATTACAAGCCGATTTGGGCTATCCACCTGTCCACCATGGCTATTTAAAGCATTGGGCAGATCAAGGTGTCTTACTACTAAACTCAGTTCTCACGGTGCGAGCAGGTCAAGCTTTTTCCCACCGCGGGCATGGTTGGGAAAAGTTGACTGATGCCGCAATTAAAGCTCTATCGGATCGTCCTCAACCGGTGGTCTTTATCTTGTGGGGCAGAGCAGCCCGCAATAAAAAGGCACTGATTGATACGAGTCGCAATATTGTCCTGGAATCAGCTCACCCCAGTCCGTTATCGGCTCATCGTGGTTTCTTTGGATCGCGTCCATTCAGTAAAACAAATCGAGCACTGAAATCAATGGGGGAACAGCCAATCGATTGGCAACTTCCTGACCACGTTGAAGTACAGGATTAAAGGAGTGCACAGATTATGGATATTTTTGAGCAGATGAAGGATCAACTTGCAGGTACTAACCGGACTATCGTCTTCCCTGAAGGCAACGACCCGCGGGTATTGACAGCCGCTAGCAACTTGGCAACGGATGGTGTTTTAACACCACTGGTGCTGGGAAAAGCAGATGAAATTCAGGCTGTAGCCGACAAAGAAGACTTAGATTTGAGCGGGGTAAAGCAGCTGGATCCAGATAAGTACCCGGAAGCTGATAAAAAGGCAATGCACGATGCTTTGCTGGAGCGTCGCCATGGCAAGAATACGCCAGAACAAGTCGACCAAATGCTGCAAGATGTCAGCTACTTTGGGACGATGCTGGTTTACATGGGCAAAGTTGACGGCATGGTTTCCGGTGCTGTTCACGCCACTGGGGATACTGTGCGTCCGGCTTTGCAGATCGTTAAAACGAAGCCTGGTATTCACCGGATCAGCGGTGCCTTCATCATGCAGAAGGGTGATCAGCGCTATGTCTTTGCCGACTGCGCTATTAACATCGAGGTAGATGCGCCGACGATGAGCGAAGTAGCTGTTCAAAGCGCCAAGACTGCTAAGCTTTTTGGCATTGATCCACATGTTGCCTTGCTCAGTTTCTCTACGAAGGGCTCTGCAAAGGGTGACATGGTAACCAAGGTTGCCGAAGCTACTAAGTTAGCCCAGAAGGCAGCTCCAGATGTACCGATTGATGGGGAAATGCAGTTTGATGCTGCTTTGATTCCTGAAGTTGCTAAGTTAAAGGCTCCTGGTTCACCTGTAGCTGGTAAGGCCAACGTCTTCATCTTCCCGAGTCTGGAAGCAGGGAACATCGGTTACAAGATCGCCCAACGTTTGGGTGGCTTTACTGCGGTTGGTCCAATTCTGCAGGGACTGAATGCGCCAATTGCTGACCTTTCACGTGGTTGCGTGGCTGATGACGTATACAAGGTTGCAATGATCACGGCGGCACAAGTCGAAGATTAAGGTTAGATACAATAACGGGATAGATGCTCAGGTGTCCATCCCGTTATTATTTTGCCTTTCATCATGTTAAAATTGACGAAGAATTATTTGGTGAGGTGAAAGTAACCGTGGAAACAATTAAAACAAGCAGTCGGGAACAGACGATTGCTTTGGGAAAACGATTGGCCCCGAATTTGATGCCGGGCGACGTAATTGTTTTGAATGGTGACCTGGGGGCAGGTAAAACCACTTTTACAAAGGGAATTGCGGCTGGCTTAGGAATTCCTGAGCTGGTAAAGAGCCCGACCTTTACGATCATCAGGGAGTACCGGGATGGCCGATTGCCACTCTTCCACATGGATGTTTATCGCTTGGAGCACGGCGGTGGCGATGACCTGGGTCTCGAAGAATACTTTGATGGTGATGGTGTCTGCGTTGTCGAATGGGCTGAATACGTGGCGGATGAACTACCTGACGATTTCTTAGCCATTCACTTTAAACGGACAGATGATGAAAGCCAGCGAGTACTGGAATTTGAACCACACGGTCAGCACTTTACGCAGTTGGTAAAGGATTTGGTACAACATGGCTAACCACACAGACAGCGATAATGATGGGGATGTGCAAATTCGTGAAGCACAGCCCGTGGATGCACCGGCTATCATTCAGTTTCTGCGTAAGGCTAGCAAAGAGAGTGATGCCATTCTTGTCACCGGATTGGACCATTTGACGAATGCTAATGAAGCTGATAATTTGGCCACCATTCAACGGAGTCGTGACTGCGAGGTAGTAGCCGCATTGTATGCCGGCCGAGTCATCGGCATTGGCACGATTATGGTGAAAAGCGAACAGCAAGGTACGGGTGAATTGGGTGTCGTGGTCGAACGCGATTACTGGCATAATGGCATCGGCAGTGCATTGCTAGACATTATGATCGACTGGTACCAAAATGGTAGTTCTTTAAACCAACTCGTTCTTGACGTATTTGCCGATAACCAGCGTGCGATCAATTTGTACCATCACTATGGCTTTGTAGCGACGTCCCGAGGAAAAACGCGGACGGCCAATGGGATTGAAAAACCACTAGTACATATGATTTATCAAAATTAAAAACGACCACGTGGAGGTATATTGAAAGCCTCTATGTGGTCGTTTGCGTATATACTATTGAACACCGAATTCTTTGGCCATCACTTGCAGGACCCCTTGTTCGTTATTGCTCGGGGCTTCATGATTAGCTTCTTGTTTAACGTTAGCCGGTGCATTGGCCATGGCGTAAGCGTGGCCAGCGAGGTGCATCATCGTGATGTCATTTTCCCCATCGCCAAAGACCATCAGCTGGTCAGGGGTAAGTTGCCAGCGCTTCAGAAGCTGCTTGAGGCCAGCAGCCTTATCAATACCTGGAACAATCAGGTCAATGGCACCGTTGCCACTAACGGTCGGGTAAACGTATTGACCAAACTTTTGGTCGATAATCCGTTGGTACTCAAAAGTTTTGTCGCCGGGTACCACAACTGCTAGCTTGAAGAGGCGACCAGTGATTTCATCAAAATTGTGAATGATGTGGCGCCGGACAGAAAAGTTCTTCATATTTTCCTTAAACTCATCCGGTTGGTCAGCGGGGATGAACCAGCCATCTTCACCACAGTAGGTGTAACAAGCACCAGGTAAGCTGCGAAGGAGGGCTCCCACTTTTTGTGGAATCCCTGGGGTGATCTCCGCACAATCAACTTGCTGGTTTTGGTCGACGACCAGGCCACCATTGTCGGCTACGAAAGCCGCGTGGTCCGCTTCATCTGGGATGAGCGTGCGCAGGTATTCGTATTGGTCACCACTGGCGATGATAAAGTGGGCACCCAGGTTTTGCATCTTTTGATAGATTCGTTTGAACCATTCGGCATCATAACTGCGAAGTTGTCCTTTGATGGGGAAATCTTTATCGGATAAAAATGTTCCATCTACGTCGACTGCGACTGCTTTAATCATTGTCATTCTCCTCTGTTTTTACGTTAAAATGTTTGGCTAATACTTTGAGTACACCCTGGTCATTGTTGCTCGGCGCGATCTGCGAAGCTACTTGTTTGACGGCTTTGGGAGCGTTAGCCATAGCATATGAGTACTTGGCTAGTTGGAGCATGGTGACGTCATTGCCCCCATCACCAAAGGCTGCTAGTTGACTAGGATTCAAATCCCACCGCTTCATTAATTTGGTTAATCCTGAGGCTTTGTCTAAACCGGGGATGATTAGATCAACTGAGCCAAAGCCGCTGCTGGTCGGGTAAATGACGTCGCTAAACTGATCTAATATTTTTTGGCAATATTCCCTCGTTTTGTCCTGTGGGCAGTTCATAGCAAATTTAAAGATGGGACCATGCAATTCCCTCAGTGAATTGATCGGCGTCAAGTTAGGGTAATAATGTTGGATCCGATTACGGTAGCTAACCGGTTGGTTCAGCAGAATAAATGATGATTCCAGACCACAGAGGGTGTAGACGACACCCGGTAGTTGGTCTAAGAAATGAGCAACGTTTCGGACCGTCGCGGGAGCAAATTGACCATGAAAAACGTCAGTGCCCCGGTCCACGATCCGGCCACCATTGTCGGCAACGTAGCTGATCTGCTGGATCCGATCGGGAATAATGCTACAAAGACTGTCATAAGGCTCGCCACTGGCGAAGACAAAATGGACATGCCGCCTTTGCAGCTCATTGAATACACGATCAAAAAGCTTTTTATTATAAGTGCGACCCTTATCCATGTCGGTCAAAAATGTTCCATCGATATCTACGGCCACAATTTTGATATCGTTTGAATCATTCATGCTTATTTAACCCCAAAGATTTGTGACATTACTTGCAACACACCTTGCTCGTTGTTGCTTGGTGCGATGTCGGTAGCAGCAGCTTTGACGGTGTCATTAGCGTTGGACATAGCATATGCATGACCAGCTAACTTAAACATCGTTAAGTCGTTTTCGCCATCGCCAAAGACTGCCAATTCATCTGGCGATAAGTGCCAACGTTTGAGCAATTTTTGCAGGCCACTTCCCTTGTCACAGCCGGGGATAATAAGGTCGACCCAGCCAAAGCCACTGATGGTGACGTGAAAGTTATCTCCAAAGTGATCGACTAACCGGTGGTAGAAATCATGTTTAATTTTTTCGGGTACGTGGGTAACGATTTTAAAAGTTGGCCCTTTGATATCACTCAGGTCGTGAAAAACCTGACGTTTGGGGTAAGGGGCAATCATCATCTTTAGTACATCATCTGACATCGTATCAGGGACGTAGAGGCATTGGGGACCAGAAATAGCATAGTCGACATTAGGACCAGCGGACTGAAGGAAATCGATGACTTGGGGCACTAATTGTGGGTCAAACTGACCGCAAGAGACCATCTTGCCACCTTCGTCCACGACCATTGCCCCGTTGTCGGAAACGTAGCTAATGGCCTCGGCGGATTGTGGCGCCAGCGATTGCAAGAAAGCGTACTGATCGCCGGAAGCAAAAGTAAAGTGGGCTCCGACACTCTGCATTTTAGCGAAGATGCGTTGGAATAATTCTTTGTCATAGTGGTAATTATCATCCAGAAATGTGCCATCAATATCGACAGCGACTGCTTTAATCATGAGTTTCTCCTTTATTAACCGTGTAATTTGATAAATGGTTTTAACTGTTGGGGGCCAAAGTGTTGGTCCTGGTAAATGAGGATGTCAGCACAAGCCTGGGCGTCATCCAAGGCATTATGGTGGTGATGCAAGTCAATGTGCAAGGCATCCGCAACTGTGTTTAATTTGTGATTGGGCAATTGAGGAAAGAAGTGACGACTCGTTTTTACGGTGTCGAGGGTCAGATAAGCAGGCGGCTGGATCCCGTAATGCTCGAGGGTTTTAGCAAGCACACTGTTGTCGAAACGGTTGTTGTGGGCGATGACTAATTGGTCGGGAGTATAGAATTCTTTGATGTGTTCCCACACTTCCGGGAAAATGGGAGCATTTGCCACATCACGTTCGTGGATCCCGTGAATTTGAATGTTGCGCCACGAAAAAGGCATTTTGGGGTTGATGAGGCTGTAAAATTCATCAACGATGCGGTTGTTTCTAACAATTGAAAGGGCTAGTGAACAGGCACTGTCTCGTTGACCAGCTGCGGTTTCAAAATCCATTGCGACAAAGTTCATTTAGACATCTCCCTTAAAGGTTGGTTATCAGTTCCCTTAATTATACGATGGATCTGACCTTTCACCAAGCTAGTGGTGTTACAATGTGGTAGTAATATTTTGCGAAAGTAGGACCAATAATGACAGAAGATTTGCGGACGCTTTTTCCGGACATCAAGATCAAAAAAGATGAACCATTAAGTAATTACACATACACCAAAACGGGTGGCCCTGGCGACTGGGTGGCTTTTCCTAAGAATGTCGACCAGGTCAAACAGTTAGTTGATTATTGTCGTCAAAATAAATTGCCGCTTACCAACCTGGGCAATGCTAGTAATTTGATTGTTAAGGACGGCGGGATTGCCGGTTTGACGATGATCATGACTGAGATGAACGGCATGCGCGTTGATGGTTGTGACGTGATTGCCCAGTCTGGTGCAGCCTACATCGACGTAACGAAGTTTGCTCGTGACCATTCGTTGACGGGTGTTGAATTTGCAGCTGGGATCCCGGGCAGTGTCGGTGGTGCAGTTTTCATGAACGCCGGTGCTTACGGTGGGGAAACTAAGTTTGTTGTCAGTCAGGCTAAGGTAATGCTACCTGACGGGACGATCCAGACCTTGAACAATCAGCAATTAGACTTTGGCTATCGTCACAGTGCCGTTCAGGATGACCATGGTGTGGTTTTGGAAGCAACTTTTTCACTGAAAAAAGGTGATAAGGAAGCCATCACGGCCAAGATGGACGACTTGAATGCACGTCGCCGGGCAAAGCAACCCCTAGAATATCCTTCTTGCGGGAGCGTTTTTAAACGCCCAAAGGGGCACTTCACTGGGAAGCTAGTTCATGATGCAGGTTTGCAGGGATACACGGTCGGTGGTGCGCAGGTTTCGAAGAAGCACGCGGGCTTCATCGTCAACATTGGCGGTGGTACCGGCAGTGATTACCAGGCGGTCATCAAACACGTTCAAGAAACAGTTAAAGCCAAATTTGGCGTTCAACTGGAGACGGAAGTGCGGATTATCGGACGAGACCATAAATAATCAAAAGCTTGAAATGGGCTTGTGACATAACTCTTATTACATGGATAAAAAGTGAACACACAGTACAACAATGGCCTCTAGCATTCGGCAAATCCGAACGCTAGAGGCCTATTGTTGCTTGTGGGGGCGTGACTACGAAGTCATAAATGACTTCTGTCACGCTCTCTTCCCAGCTTTTTTCATTCATTTTTTCTTGTTTTTGTTTTTGCGTGCTGGTGCTTTGACAGTTTTTGTTGTCGCAACTAGAGCGATGATGGCGGTGAAAATTGCGATAATAGCCTTTTGAATCATTGGAATGTTCCTCCTATTCGTGAGCTGATTTGCGGATTAAATTGACGAGCAGGGCCAGTAATAACTGGGTGATGGTCATGGATAAAGCAAAGTCCCACATCTGCGGTTTAAAAATACTCAATAACTGTCTTAAAAACCAACTAGGCGTCATCAATAGGTAAAAGGAATGGAGTCGCAGGAAGCGACCGATGTAAATGCCGATGCTGGAGCAGATGGTAAAGAAAATGATCCAGAAATACCGCATACCCAGGTGTTTGGGAGTAGTGACCAATGTTAGTAGACGGCTGACGGTTAGCAATGAGACTGTGCCGAACAATACAGCTGCAAAAGCACTTGTCACCATTAAACAAAAAGTAGCCCACATTTTAGGATCGGTGCGCAATAAGCCCGAAACGGCAGTGTGGGGATGTAACCAGGACAGATGAAAGAGGTCGGTCATGACATATGGCGCATTGGGGTAGAAAAGCAGCCACAGAATTAGTAATGCCCAGAAAGCCAGTGAACGTTTGTCCGTAAAACGGCGGATTTGAAAGCCGATTTCGATGGGGATCGCTGCTAGAAAAACGTTAAAGGCCATGAAATTGAAGGGCGCCTTCATCGTCAAAACTAGTAAGATGATCCAGCAAATCATGAACAATCGTTCAGCATTATGGTATGAAAGATGCAGCATGGCTTTTCCCCTTTCACGAAATTCTACGGTTTATTCTAACAGAAGAAGCATCAGCTTAGCTCGCTTTTTATCAGTATATTGGCAAAGTTTGTTGAGTGGATTTCAAGCTATCACGGAAAATGATATAATGTGGAAGTAATTTAGGGGAGGTATTTTAAGAATGCAAACACTTGCGTCGCTCCTCACGTGGCATAGCCTTGTCAGTTTAGTTGATATTCTGGTCATTTGGTTCCTAATTTATGAAATGCTGCTACTAGTCCGTGGAACGCGGGCAGTGCAGCTTTTTCGTGGGATTGTGATCATTTTAGCCGTCCGACTTATTAGTTGGTATATCGGCCTTAGTACCGTTTCCTGGGTGATGGATCAGATCATTAACTGGGGAGTCATTGCCATCGTGATTATTTTTCAGCCCGAAATTCGTCGTGGGTTGGAACATTTGGGACGTGGTACCTTCATTGCTCGTACACATTCGGGCAATGAAGATGCTGAAAACCTCATTCAGCAATTAGATCAAGCTATCCAATACATGTCAAAACGACGAATTGGTGCCTTGATCACGATTCAGATGGATACGGGTTTGGAAGAGTATATTGAAACAGGAATTCCGCTAGACGCTGAAGTCACGGGTGCTTTGTTGATTAACACGTTTATTCCCAATACGCCACTTCACGATGGGGCTGTTATTATCAAAGATAATCGCCTTGCAGTTGCGGCCGCATACCTGCCTTTGTCAGACAGTAAGCTGATTCCCAAAGATTTAGGGACGCGTCACCGTGCAGCGGTTGGTATTAGTGAAGTGACTGATGCCCTGACCATTGTTATCTCTGAAGAAACTGGGGAAGTTTCACTGACGAAAGATAATGAATTGATGCGCAATATGTCCCAAAAAGATTATTTGAAGTTTATGAGGGCTCAACTGTATAAATCCACTGCACAAAATAGCAGTTCTAACCGTTGGGAATTACTTCTTGCTCGACTGTTTGGCCGGGGAGGTGACAGCAGTGAAAAGTAATAAGAACAATGACAGCTTTTTTAGCAACATTTGGGTTTTGCGGATTGCTTCCTTGGTCTTAGCAATTTTCCTGTTTGTCTACGTCAACGGTAGCAAGGATGGTTTCCTGCGCCAAAATACCCGTAGCGGGCAAAGCAGTTCTTTGATGTCCAATCGGTCGGTCACAATTAAAGTGCCGCTGCAGTTGAAGACCAATAATCAAAAATACGTTATCAGTGGTTATCCCCAGTATGTTCGCGTACGGGTTAGTGGACCGTCCGCATTAGCCACTACCACTTCTAATACACAAAATTTTCGGGTGTATGCTGATTTGACAGGATTGGATATTGGTCACCATACGGTTAAATTAAAGCAATCAGGCTTAAATTCTGAATTGCGTTATTCCATTGATCCGGCAAGCATTAACGTCAACATTCAACCCCGTGCGATGGCAACCAAAGCTGTTCAGGTTCGATTGAGTTCGCGAAACGTCAACGGCAATTACCGTGTCGGGACGCCACGCTTATCGATGACACATGTTCAGATTAGCGGAGCGCGTGATGAGGTGCGGAAGGTTGACCGCGTTGTTGCCTATGTCAATGTACCGAAAAATGCTAACAGTGACTTGCATCGCCAAGTAACTTTGCAGGCGCTAGATAAAAATGGGCACATCTTGAATGTCATCATCAGCCCTAACTACATTTCGGTTACCGTACCGATTTCAGCGGGAACGAGTTCGTCATCGAGTTCGTCTTCTTCCGATTCTGATAGTGATTCAAGCAGTACTTCTAGCCGAAGCAATCGTAGCAGCAGTAACGAAGAAACGGAAAGTAGCAGTAGTAATAGTTCTTCCAATACTTCGTCAGCCACAAGTAGTAGCAGTAATCAATAATCAATAGCGGGATTTATGCCCGCGGAAATAAGGAGTTAATTATGAATTTAAAGTATTTTGGTACCGATGGTGTTCGTGGTGTCGCAAATGAAGATTTAAGCCCAGAATTGGCTTTCCGTTTAGGCCGTGCTGGTGGTTATGTTTTAACTGAACATTCTGAACGGAAACAACCGCAAGTATTAGTTTCACGTGATACCCGGATTTCTGGCCAAATGCTGGAAAATGCTTTAATTGCTGGGCTTCTTTCTGTTGGGATCGAAGTTTTGCGCCTTGGCGTTGTCACAACTCCGGGCGTTGCCTACTTGGTACGGGCCCAAGAAGCAGATGCCGGGGTTATGTTGACGGCTAGCCACAACCCGATCAAATACAATGGTATTAAGTTCTTCGGGAGTGATGGGTTCAAATTATCTGACGACTTGGAAGCTGAAATCGAAAAGATTTTGGACGCAGATGAAGATAATTTGCCACGTCCTTCCGATAAAGGTTTGGGGACAGTTGAAGATTACCGTGAAGGAGCATTGAAATATGTATCCTTCTTGGAATCAACTATTTCGACCGACTTAAGTGGAATGAAGATCGTTGTTGATGCTGCTAATGGTGCCACTAGTGGTTTTGTTAACAATCTATTTGCTGACGTTAACGTCGACTTTACGCCAATTAATGCCACTCCTGATGGCTTGAACACTAACTTGAATTGTGGTTCTACCCACCCTGAAAAACTTCAAAAGGCGGTCGTTGAGAATAAAGCTGACTTGGGTGTGGCTTTTGATGGTGATGGCGACCGTTGCATTGCTGTCGATGCTGATGGCAATATTGTCAATGGCGATAAGATCATGTTTATTTGTGGCCAAGCCATGGATGCTCAGGGCAAACTGAAGAAAGACACGGTCGTAACTACTGTGATGTCCAACTTAGGAATGTACAAGGCTCTGGAAGCCAATGGAATGAAGAGCGTTAAAACCCAAGTTGGCGACCGTTACGTTGTCGAGGAGATGCTGAAGAACGGCTATAATCTTGGTGGTGAACAATCTGGCCATATTGTCTTCCTTGATCACAACACCACTGGTGACGGCATGCTGACTGCTCTCCAACTTCTTTCAGTCGTTAAAGAAAGCGGGAAGCCACTGTCAGAGTTAGCTGCACCGGTTAAGGATTACCCTCAAGAACTGGTTAACGTTAAGACTGATGATAAGGCAGCAGCTTTAGCTAATCCGGCATTAAAGAAGATCACTGCAGAAGTGGAAGATGAAATGCACGGTGATGGTCGGGTCCTGGTTCGTGCTAGCGGGACGGAACCTCTGATCCGGATCATGGCCGAAGCACCTACTAAAGAATTGGTACATACCTATGTTATGAAGATTGTTGAAGTGGCTAGACGGGAGTTCGGCATCGACTAATCGCCCAGCTAATCATATTGAAAACGCTATCGCGGCTTGCTAGACCAATTGAGAGTTCTCAATTGACAATAGTGGCCGCGATTGTTATTATCTTAAGGTACTAAAAAAAGAGGCAATTTATAATTCGTCTATACCAATTTTAATGAAAGTGAAGGATAAGCAAATGTGCGGAATTGTTGGTGTTACAGGTAATAAGCGTAGCGTTTCAATTTTAATTAACGGTTTGAAGCGATTGGAATACCGGGGCTATGATTCAGCTGGAATCTACGTCAACGATATGGATGGTCATGATTTTTTGATCAAGCGTAAGGGCCGGATCGCCAATCTTGAAGCAGCAATTAATGATGACGTTCATGGCATGTCAGGAATTGGCCACACCCGCTGGGCAACTCATGGTGAACCCAATGAAGTTAATGCTCACCCTCAGTACTCTTCTGATCGTCGTTTTTACTTGGTTCACAATGGTGTGATCGAAAACTTCAAGCAATTGAAGCAAGAATACCTTCAGGATGTTCAGTTCAAGAGTCAAACTGACACTGAAGTTGTGGTGCAGTTAGTCGACCACTTTGTAGTTAAGAATGACATGGACACGAAGACTGCTTTGCTGAAGGTATTGCGGTTGATCAGTCCTGATTCTTCATACGCTTTTGCTTTGATGGATCGTGAACAGCCAGACACGATCTATGTAGCTAAAAACAAGAGCCCGCTGTTGGTGGGCTTGGCTGACGGCTACAATTTAATTGGCTCTGATGCCATGTCAATGATCGACGAAACCAATAAGTTTATGGAAATTGACGATCACGAACTGGTCATCGTGAAACCCGACCATGTAGCTATTGAAAGTTTTGATGGCAACGAAAAGCACCGGAAACCATTTACGGTAGATATGGACCCATCAGCGGCTGATAAGGGGACTTATCCGTTCTACATGCTGAAGGAAATCGATGAACAATCTAGCGTCATGCGCAAATTGATCCAACATTACCTGCCAAATGGCAAGCCGGTGGTAGACACTGGACTGCTGGAATCCATGATGCAATCTGATCATATCTACATCATCGGTGCTGGTACTAGTTACCACGCTGGTTTAGCAGGACAACGCATTTTGGAGGCATTAACTGGAATTCACACTTCTGTTCATATTTCCTCTGAATTTGCATACAGTCACCCGCTGCTTTCTGATCACCCATTCTTTATCTTCCTGAGCCAAAGTGGTGAAACTGCCGACAGTCGGGAAGTCTTAGTTCAGACTAACCAACACCACTGGCCAAGTTTGACCATCACCAATGTTGATCAGTCCACCTTGTCTCGTGAAGCGGATTTCACGTTATTGATTGATGCCGGGCCGGAGATCGCGGTTGCTTCAACTAAAGCTTATACGGCACAAATTGCTGTTGAAGCTATTTTGGCAATGGCGTTAGGTCAGAAGTTGGGTAAGCAGGCAGCAATGGACTTTCCATTGAAAGAAGAACTGAGCAACATCGCTAATGGAATTCAAGCCATTACCGACAGCAAAGAGAAGATTGCTTCTATTGCATCACGATACTTGTCTAAGCCACGCAACGCTTTCTATATCGGTCGTGGTGTGGATTGGAGCGTTGCCCTTGAAGCAGCTTTGAAGCTCAAGGAAATTTCATATGTTCAAGCCGAAGGTTTTGCTTCTGGTGAACTGAAGCACGGAACGATTGCCTTGATTGAAAACCGGACACCAGTTATTGGTATCATTACTCAAGACCGGACGGCTGGTTTAACCCGCAGCAACCTTGAAGAAACCCAGTCACGGGGTGCGGCAACGTTGACCATCGTTTCCCGTCACCTAGCTAAAGAAGATGACAATATCATTCTGCCAGATGTTAATGAGCTGCTGACTCCAATTATCAGTATAGTTCCAGCACAATTGCTGGCATACTACACTAGCCTTGGCAAGGGCCTTGACGTCGATAAGCCACGTAATTTGGCTAAGTCGGTTACTGTTCAATAAGGTGCAACGTGAAAAGATATCTCACATTCTTGACGGTCGTCATTGGTGCGACCGTCTTGTTATTTAGCAGCCTAGTTATTATGGCCAGTAATGCGTTGGCAAGCTATCGGCCTAATCGTGATAGCTCCCCGATTCCCACGGTATTTGTGCATGGCCTGAAGGGTTCACCGCGTTCTACTAACGGGATGATCACCTATTTTAGCCAGTATTATTATGGCGCCCAGCGGGTTCAAACGATCAATGTTTGGCCAGATGGAACTTTGCAGGTTGAAGGACAGTACCAGGAGATTGATCATCCGCTGATTCAAATTAATTTTGTTAACAGGAATGCCTCAATCCCCCAGGACAACGTTTGGCTGACTAAGGCGCTGCACTATATTAAGACAGAAGACGGTGTTAGTCGTTTTTATGCTGTTGGGCATTCGGCTGGTTGTGTCACACTGCTTCAGACTGAAATGCTGCATCATAAAGACTTACCGATTATGGAAAAATTTGTCTCGATTGCTGGTACTTATAACGGCCTGTTACACGAAAATGATTTCCCTCACGCGGTCCAACTTAATCACCACTATAAGCCTAACTATGCTTATCCGCGGGATTACCAGTATCCAGCTTTTAATACCTTAGTTAAAGAAGGACGCTATTTTCCTAAAGATATCCAAGTCTTAAATATCTATGGTGATGTCAATGACGGGACGGCATCGGATGGGACCGTGACAACTCAGTCCGCGCTAAGTCTCAACTATATTCTGCGAAGACAATTACTGAAGATTAAGAATGTCAAGTGTACTGGGGTCGAGTTTAAGCACAGTGGATTACGAAAGAGCCCTTTAGTCTACCAGCAAATTGGGCAGTTTTTGTGGGGCCAGAAACCGAATCGCTTGGCACCGCCAGCTAGCTTATTACCTGGTTCTTCAATCAAAGTTCGCTAAACTTATTAATTTGCACGAAGGAGAAATCCTTTGTGCTTTTTTAATATTCGGATTTTGCACAGTAAAAGAAAACAATTTAACAAATTATCGTCTTAAATTCCGAAGATTATCTTGAAATAGCAAGGCAATTGTGCGATTATTACTTTAACGCAATTATTATTTAGATTGAAGGAGTTTTGATTATGCAAAATCCAACCAGTACGGGTTGGCTAGATCGGCAGTTCCATTTAACCGAACACAAAACAAGCGTTAAACGTGAATCAATTGCCGGTCTGACTACTTTTGTTTCAATGGCTTACATCCTCTTCGTTAACCCATCTGTTTTAGGATCAACGGGGATGAACAAGGGTGCTGTCTTTACCGCAACGGCACTGTCAGCAATCATCGGCTGTTTGTTAATGGCTTTTTTGGCTAACTACCCGATGGCAATTGCCCCGGGTCTAGGGGACAACGCCTTCTTCACATATTCAGTTGTTTTAGCAATGGGTATTCCGTGGCAAAAGGCCATGGCAGGCGTTTTCGTGGCCTCAGTTTTGTTTACGATTCTCTCGTTTATGAAAGTTCGGGAAATCGTGATTAACGCGATTCCACATGATCTGAAATTGGCGATGGCTTCAGGAATTGGGATCTTCATTGCCTTTGTTGGTCTGCAGGGTGGAGGACTTGTTGTGAACAGTAAGTCTTCTTTGGTCACCCTTGGCTCACTGGAAGTACCAAGCACTTGGCTGACTATCTTTGGAATCTTCTTTATTGGTATCCTGATGGCTCGCAAGGTGCCAGGGGCAATTTTTTATGGAATGGTTGCCTCAACGATTATCGGTTTGTTGACTGGCTTGATTAAGATGCCAAGTCACATTATCAGTGTGGCACCAAGCTTAAAACCAACATTTGCTGTTGGTATCAAATACCTGCCATCCATGAAGGATCCGCAGATGTGGGCCGTTGTTTTGATCTTCTTGCTGGTTGCCTTTTTCGATACTGCTGGTACCCTGGTTGGTTTGGCCCAGCAAGCTGGTTTGATGAAAAATGACCGCCTGCCACGAATTGGTCAGGCCTTGATGGCGGATTCTCTCTCAATGCTCGGTGGGTCAGTTTTGGGGACTACGCCAACGTCTTGCTACGTTGAATCATCTGCCGGAATTGCGATGGGTGGTCGAACTGGTTTAACCGCCTTGGTTGTTGCGATTCTGTTCCTGTTTAGTATGATCTTTTCACCGTTACTGACCGTTGTTACGGATCAAGTGACCGCACCGGCACTGATCATCGTTGGTGTTCTCATGGTTTCTGCTATGAAGGACATCCACTGGGATAAATTTGAAATTGCCATGCCTTGTTTCTTGACGATTATCGGTATGCCACTGACATATAACATTTCATATGGTTTTGCTTTTGGCTTCCTGACTTATCCATTGATGATGATCGCCTGTGGGCGTCGTAAGGATGTCAATGCGGTTATGTGGTGCCTGTTCGTGGTCTTTATCGTGATGCTCTACGTCCTTAACGTTTTGCCATCTGGCAAGTAATGTTGACTAAAGTGGTCACCAAAAAAGTGGCCGCTTTATTTTAAAATAAAGTTGACATCGCTTACATGATGCACTACTATAAAGATACAAGGTATTTAAAGAATTTACCTTCTAATCAATTCTCTTTCTCTCTTATGCCAATCACCGCCTGCTCAGGGCGGTGATTTTTTTGCGTAAAAAAGGAACGTGACAGAAGTCATTTATGACTTCGTAGTCACGCCCCCACAAGCAATAATAGGCCTTTAGCGTTCGGATTTGCCGAATGCTAAAGGCCTATTGTTGTACTGTGTGTCCATTTAATAGGAGTTGTGTCACAGCCCCTTTGCTTTATTTCAACTGACCGCCACGTACTAGATAATGGTGACCACCAGTAACATCATATTGAATGAGTTGATAATCGTGCCACAATTGGCGCTGCTTTTGACTTAATGAGTTGGATTGAACAACTTGTCCCTCTTGATTAACGAAGAGGTTAGTCGATTTGGCATTGCCTTGACTGTTTAACAGGTTGGCAGGCATCGTTTGCTGAACTTTGGTTAGCAATGCGAGATACCAGTTAACTTTAGAATTGGTTTGTTCAGCTGCCAAGGCCATGAAATCGTTTGGTGATACATAAGCGGTATTATGGTTAAGTTTTTGCTTAGCACCATGTTGACGGGCATAGCGATTTGAATAGATAAAGTAATCAGTTTTGTGCAACTGGAGCCAATTACTATCTAGCAAACTACCATACAGACCGGGTAGGTGATCTCCATAAAAGACAATGGTGATTGGTCGATTAATCTGATCAATGTGTTTGATGAAGTTATTAACGGCTTTGTCAGTGTAATTAATGCCAATGGTAAAGTTTTTAAGTCCATCTTGGTCTACGGCAGAAGGAGCACTCGCCAAAAAGCGCCCATTGTTTTTATAAAGATTGTTGTATGGCAAGTGGTTTTGCATGGTGATGAGGTTGATGAATTGTCCGCTATGTCGACGGTTGAGCTGATCATCAACATTTTCGTAAGCCGACTGGTCATCCACGTAGGTGTTATTTCCCAGGTAATGTTTATGTTTTACCTTATAGTGCCCATACAGACTGTATAATCGGTTGAAGCCAAACTTTTGATAAACGGTATCGCGATTATAGAAAGTACCGGTAAATGGGTGAATGGCAGTTGAATGATTGAAGTAACCCAGAACAGATGGATTGTTGGCTAGATTGCCGACTAACTGGGTGAACGGCGTAGTCAATGTTGATGAGAAGAGGCTCATGGAAAAACCAGTCAAGGTCATGTATTCCATGTTAGCAGTTCCACCGCCGTAACCAGAACTGAGCATTAAACCACTGGTGTTATTGCGCTTGATCTTATCGATCTGGGGAATTGGGTTTTGTTTAAGGGTGACTCCTGGAACTCGGCTTGGATCAGCGAAACTTTCACTGAGATTAAAGATGATTGTTTGATCAGATAAGTTGTTGTGACGGTTTTGGTTGATTTGTTTGGCAACTTTTTGGTAGCGACGGCGCAACTACAGCATCGTTTTCTTGTTATAACCCCGAGGTTGGTGCATTACTTGAATGTCAATATTGTCGAGTAGTTGCACGAAGGGACCATTAGCTTCAGCTCCCCATAATTGTTTGTAGAACTGTGGGTCGTTACCAATCCCCCTAGTGAAGGTATACAGGGGTTGGTGATTCCAGAAGAAACTACTGCCGATTAAGACGGGGAAAAGTAACAGCCAGAAAATTGCCCGGGAAATAGTTTGGGGATGTTTTTGTGGAAGCCAGTGTTCAAAGACGATAATTAATGCAACTGTGACGACAATTAAAGCAATTGCTGCTATAACGGTAGCTCCACCTGACATTTTGATGATATTTCCCCAGTTACTGACCATCTTGAGTTCAGATGGCATAATCGGTTCACCACGGGAGATGGCCTTCAAGACACTGGCAATGATCCAGGCCAAAAAGACAGCTGAAGTGGTGCCGAGGGCAAACCAGTAGTGGCGACTCAGAGTCCACAGAAATTCAAAGAGGGCAAAGATAATCAGTGTGTTGAATAGTATCATCAGGTTCCGTACCGTCAAGGTGTAAGTAAGAACGTGGTGCCAATGGTTGTCATGGCTTAAGTTCATTGCTAGCATGGAGAGTGCAGCTAGACCGTAGCTAAAGACAAGGGCTAACAATATGTTCCAGTGTTTGATGAGGTAGTGTCTGGTGGCTAGACCCCAATTATCTGGAGAGGACCAGTTAGGGTAATGACTAAAATCATCGATCTTGGAAGACAAAGTAGAGATTTGTCCGATCCACCAGGATATGGACGTCAATACTATTGACACTATTAATAATATTATAGTTGCGCCAAAACTGACCAAAACCAAAGCGGCATTTTTACTGGAGTATTGATTGGCAACGCTAGTAAATAGGCTGCTGGTGAGAGGGTACTGGCTGATAAACAGGGCGAGGCCGGTCCAATAAAGTTGGTGCCAATTGGTAGTTGTATCATTAGATTTTTGCGGACGATTAATGACATGAACACCAGCCCATGCAAAAAGAACCAAGAAAGCATTGGCAGCGTTAGTCATTCGACTAGGACTGAGTTGGGTACCATTAATTTCGTTGAGGAGCATGGCAGTTATCGGCAAGACGATTAAGCATGCAAGACCGATTATCAAGCTCAGTATCCCGATAATAGATAGACGTTTTCGTGACTGTTTACTTGCCAATGAACCAAGCACCATTAATATTGCATAGAGCAGTGGGTTAGTGCCATTAGCCCAGTTAAAGAGATCATGACCACCGAGAGTAGGTAAAAAGATCATGATCCATAACGTCAATTTCATCCAAGGGATAGCAATGGTAGACAATTCACCAGTCAAACGGATCAAAATGACGCCCAATAATAACCCTGTCAGGAGAGGCGATGTGTTTTGGCCCAGTGGTAGGAAGGTTTGGTAAAAGATTTGCCTGGTAAACTGATGATTCAGTACTTCGATTACCATCATCAGTGAAGCCACACCAAAAACCATCAACCAAGTTTTTATGAAGAACTGGACGATTTGATGAAAGCCAAATTGTCTTGCCGCTAGTTGTCGACCAATCCAAATAAAGAGAAGATCGATGCCTAAAAGTGTTAAACCGTGAAGAAATTGGGCTTCACTATTGATCATGTTGTGTTCCACGCTAACGTTCAGCCAAGTAGATGAAGTTTGCCAAAACAGTAGATTAAAGATTGCCCAAGCTAATAAGATAAAAGTGATCGAAAATTGTTTTTTATGCACAGCTTAACTACTCTCCTTCGCAACTAATATACATAATCCATTGTATTGTACTATTAAATTGTGAAAAAATATGGAAAGTCATTAAAACTTTATAAGAGCTTTACAATATAATTTTATGTTTAGGAACATTGCGAACGGGATCCGATGGTCGCTACATTTTTCATTTCTCATGTGAACGAAAATTTTTTACGACTAGCTATCGCTACTCGCGCTTGCGGTTAGCCCATTTAGTTTGTGTATTAACGAACAGATTAGGTTGACGTTCGTGATGATATCATTCTACAATTAAGGCGTTGATTGAAAGCGCTTACTGATTGGCAAATGCCGGGAAGGAGCAAATTATGATTGATCGAGAGAAAGCTAATGTTTTGTGGTTTGACGAGTTGCACCGCAAAGATGTCAACATCGTTGGTGGAAAGTCATCGTCACTGGGTGAAATGACTTCGGAAATGAATGTTCCGGTACCATACGGCTTTGCAACGACTGCTCGGGCATACCGGTATTTCATGGAACAGACTGGTTTGAACGACCAGGTGCGTGAGCTGCTGAAAGGTATTAAGGATTACGAAGATGCCGATGAACTGCATGCTACCTGCACAGAAATTCGGCGGATTATTACTGACGCCAAGATGCCGGCAGACTTGGAAAATGACATCAAGCAGGCATACAGTGATTTGGCAAAACGAATGAAGCAAGAAAATCCATTCGTTGCTATTCGTTCATCTGCTACCGCTGAAGACTTGCCAGACGCTTCATTTGCTGGTCAACAGGAATCTTACTTGAATATCCATGGTGCCAAAGACGTTGTGAACCGGGTCCAACAGTGTTATGCTTCACTCTTCACTGACCGGGCAACTTACTACCGTCACAAGCAAAACTTCCCGTTTGACAAGGTTGCTTTGTCTGCAGCTGTTCAGATGATGGTCTTCTCTAAAGCTTCCGGAATTATGTTCTCCGTCAACGTTGCTAACGGTGATGACACGAAGATTGTTATTGATACGATTTACGGGCTTGGTGAATACATTGTCTTAGGTAAAGTGACGCCAGACCACTTCTTGGTTGACAAGAAGACGATGAAGATTGTGCGCAAGAACATCGTTCATAAGCCAATTGAGTTGCTGCGAAATGACGATGGTGGCACTTATGAAGCCAAGGTACCTGAAGAATTACAGGATAAAGCCGTTTTGACTGACGACCAAGTCTTAGAGCTGGCTGGTTACGTCAAGCAAATTGAAAAGCACTATGGCTGCTACATGGACATGGAGTTTGCATTGGATGAACGGACTAATAAGCTGTGGTTAGTTCAAGCCCGTCCAGAAACTGTTTGGTCACGTCGTAACAAGAACAAGAAGAAAGCTGGGGAAAGTTCAACTATGGAAACCTCTACGGATGCCGAAGTTGTTGTGCGCGGCTTACCAGCTAGTCCAGGTTTTGCTACTGGTAAAGTTCACATCATTGATGATCCTTCCGACATTGATGAATTTAAGAAGGGTGAAGTGCTGGTAACCCTGCGGACATCGCCTGATTGGGTTCCAGCAATGAAGAAGGCGGCTGCCATCATCACCAATAATGGTGGTTTAACTTGCCACGCTGCCATTGTTTCCCGGGAAATGCAGATTCCATGTATCGTCGGGACGGAAGCTTTAGGTAAGGCGGCTACCGAACAATTTAAGGACGGTGAAGAAGTCACCGTTGACGCGAAGAACGGTGTTGTTTACCGTGGTAACGTTGCTTCAATCGTTAAGCCAGAGAAGAAGACTGAAGTCAAGGCAACCCTGGCCGCTCCTGAATACTTCGAACCAACTGGCACTCAAGTTATGATGAACCTTGGTGACCCGGATCTGGCTGATAAGTACTCCAACTTGCCAGCTGATGGGATTGGCCTGATGCGTGAGGAATTCCTGTGGACTACTTACATTCATGAGCACCCACTCTACTTGATCGAAACCGGTCGGCCTGATAAGGTTGTTGACATGCTAGCTGACGGGATTAGCAAAGTTTGTCGTGCCATGATGCCACGTCCCGTTACGTTACGGTTCTCTGACTTCAAGTCGAGTGAATACCGCAACTTAAAGGGTGGCGACAAGTACGAACCACACGAACCAGCTGATCTCTTGGGTTGGCGTGGTGCTTCACGTTACTATGACCCGAACTACATCGAAGGCTTCAAGCTTGAACTGAAGGCTGTTTTGAAAGTGCGGAACGAATTTGGCCTGAAGAACCTCAACGTTATGATTCCGTTTGTACGGACGGTTGCTGAAGCTCAACGCATTACCGAAATTATGAATGCTCAAGGGCTGTATCGTTCTGATGACTTTAAGGTTATGATGATGGCAGAAATTCCATCGAACATCATCTTGGCCGACAAGTTCAACAAGTACGTTGATGGTTACTCAATTGGTAGTAACGACCTGACAATGTTGCTGCTCGGCTGTGACCGGAATAACGATACGGTAGCTCACCTCTTCGACGAACGTGACTTGGCTGTTAAGCGGGCAATCCGCCACCTGATTCGTGTAGCTCACCAAGATGGCAAGAAAGTCTCCATTTGTGGTCAGGCACCATCGACTCACCCTGAATTCTCACGGTTCTTGATCCAAAGTGGAATTGATTGCATTTCTGTCAACCCTGACATGGTTAAGACAACGAAACGCAATGTTGCTCAGTTTGAGCGTCGGATTCTTTTGGACAAGGCTACTGGTCGTGGTCAGCATGATCCAGAGAACTACGAATGGTAAGCCTTGTGAGGCTGCTTAAACCAAGATAGTAAGAAACGACGCTGGTGGATTTTTCACCAGCGCCGTTTTATTGTCTATGATAACTTTTCCCTTAAGAGATAGCGTTTGATCTTGCCACTTGCGTTTTTAGGCAATCGATCAATTTGGATAAATTCCCGGGGAACTTTGTAGTGAGCCAAGTGCTGACGGCCGTATGACCGCAGTTGAGCGACATTTAGCGGATCATCGCTAACTACAAATGCTACCGGGACTTCACCCCAAACATTATCCTTACGTCCAACGACGGCAATGTCTCGAACGGAGTTCAGCCTTTGATAAACTTGTTCTACTTCTTGGGGGAAGACATTTTCTCCACCGGAAATGAGCATTTCATCGAGGCGACCATCAATGTAGAGATAACCATCATCATCTAAGTGGCCGACGTCACCGGTGCGGTACCAACCATCGACCATCTTGGCTGCTAATTTACCAGGCAGATTCAGATAACCAGGTGTAAGCGCGGGAGTCTTTAATAGAATTTCACCATTCTTAGCTAACTTGAGTTGGGTAGTGAAGAGTGGCTGACCAACGGAGCCCAGCTTTTTTAAAGCATCCTGGGAGCGTAAGGCAATGATTTGTGAACAGGTTTCGGTCATGCCATAACACTGGACAACTGGAATTTGTAACTGCTCACACTGCTTCAAGATCACTTGGTTCGTAGTTCCGCCACCCAACAACATGCAGCGAAAAGCATGTTGATAATGACGGCCAGTTGATTCCTGACGTTGGACTAATTTTTGCAGCATGAAAGGTACGACAGACATGATCGTGATTGGCTCATTAATCAGAATGTTTTCTATCTGCTCAACCCGAAACTTTTTGACTAAGCGCACCGTCATGCCATAGATCAACCCCCGCATCATAATCGAAAATCCGGAGATGTGAAAGATAGGGGCAACACATAGCCATTCGTCATGGCTGGTCAGTCCTAAATTGAGGGCAGAAGAAACTGCAGAGTAAAAATGGTTGCCAAATGTTTGTAATACCCCTTTGGGATTACCAGTAGTACCAGAAGTGTACATGATGCTGGCAACTTGATCATAATCAAAGCTGGGGACCAAGAGCCCTTGACTAGCACTTATCTGCCGAAACTGCGTGAAGGAGACAAAGCGATGATCCATCGAAGACCTCAGCAGAGAATCTTCCACTAGGCAAATTCTTAAGTCGCTATCCTGAACCTGCCTGGACAATTCATCATCGGCCAGTCGCCAGTTCAGCCAGACGATCGTCCGGCCGCTGCAGATAATGGCAATGGCCAATTCGTAACTGAAAAGAGTATTGACTGCAAGAAGGCCCACTTGTTGGCCAGGATCCAGTTGATTCAGTTGACCGATGATTTTAGCTACCCGTCGCTTTAATTGAACAAAAGTTAAGCGCTGGTTACCATCATCTACTGCAAGGTGATTGGGCTGCGTTTCTGCTTGCTTAAGAAGCCAATTCTGTGTTTGCATACTGATCCTCTTTTACGGGAAAGTTGGGAATTGACCAAAGTCAGGTTTCCGTTTTTCATTGAAGGCGTCACGGCCTTCCTTGCCTTCATCAGTCGTGTAAAAGAGCATCGTGGCATCGCCACCGAGTTGTTGTAAACCTGCGAGGCCATCCGTGTCAGCATTCATCGCAGCCTTGATGAAACGCAGAGCAGTTGGTGATTTTTGAAGGATTTCATGGCACCAATCAAGAGTAACGGATTCTACTTGATCCAGAGGAACCACCTTGTTGATCCAGTTCATCTGGTAGGCTTCTTCAGCCGTGTAGAAGTGATTGAGGAACCAAACTTCCTTGGCCCGTTTGTGACCGATGACCCGGGCTAAGTAGCCAGAACCATAACCGGCGTCGAAGCTGCCGACTTTTGGCCCAGTTTGCCCAAACTTAGCGTTATCAGCGGCAATAGTTAGGTCACATACCAGTTGCAAAATGTTACCACCACCGACGGACCATCCTCGAACCATGGCGATGACCGGCTTCGGGATGATGCGAATTAAGTGTTGGAGGTCCAGAACGTTGAGACGGGCAATGTGGTCAGGACCGACGTAGCCACCATTGCCACGTACACCTTGGTCACCACCAGATGAGAATGCCTTATCACCAGCACCAGTTAGGATAATGACGCCGATTGTGCTATCATCACGACAAATGGTAAAAGCATCGATCATTTCTTGAATGGTGACTGGGGTAAAAGCATTGCGCCGTTTGGGACGGTTCATCGTAATCTTGGCAATTTTGCCGTCACGTTCGAAGATGATTTCTGAATACTTCTTTACTTGTTTCCAATTTGCAGTTGTCATTTGCTTACTCCTTTATGAAAACGAGGTACATCATGAATCTTTTGGAAAACTTAGGCATCCGAACCGAAAGTGTTTCTGCTCAAAAAGTGATTCTCAGCGTCAAGGTCACTGACAAATTAAAACAGCCCTTTGGAATTGTCCATGGCGGTATCAACGCCACCCTTGCAGAAACCGCCGCGTCACTTGGTGCCAACCAATGGCTGACAGAGCAACACTTCAGTAAGGTTGCCATCGGCCTTAATGTTAACACACAGCACCTGTTCCCTGTAGAGGCTGGTGTTATCAAGATGGTTGCGTATCCAATTCATTGTGGCCGTCATATCCAGACATGGGAAGCTCAGTCCTATCTGGGACAAAGAATTACGAGTACGAGCGTTGTTACCCTCGTTAATAAGGAAAAGACAAAGTAGGCAAAACTTTTCATCGATTAATCCGTCATGAATCTAAATTTGTGTATAATTAAAACACAACATTGAGGAGGGAATAACTTTGGACGCTTCACAAAGCAAAGTACGAGAATTGGCAATGTTAGGTCTTTTGACGGCTTTACAAATAATCTTGGGTAATATGCTGTCGTTGCAATTGTACACTCACAAAATTGTTTTTACCTTTATTGTTATTGCCTTGACAGCAAGACTGTTTACTCCTTGGGCGACGGCTATTAGCAGCGCTTTAGCGGGATTGCTGGGGATGGTTATTTTTCCCAAGTTTGCTTTTTTCCCAGGATTTATCCTAACTTATTTCTGCGTGGGCTTATTATTCGGTTACTGCCTGCAAAATAAGGTTACTTTATTGAGAATTGTCATTGCTTGCCTACTGACCTTCTTTGGTTTTTATTATTTGATGAATTCAATGTGGCTCCACATGATGTATGGAATTTCGTATAAAGTGCTGCTGACAACCCGTTTGCCGCAGGAAATTGTGATGTTTATTGTAGCGGTTGTGATTCTTAGCATTATCTTTAGAATTCCAATAGTGGAACGCTTAATCAACCGTTATGAAATGAAGCATTAATGAGAAACGAGAAACGCCTGATGATACTGCAGATGCAGTGCCACCAGGCGTTTTAGATAATATGGAGGTGAGGGGAGTTGAACCCCTGTCCAAGACCATTGCCATCTCAACCTCTACGTTCGTAGGACGACTATTTGAATTTCACTAGTTGCAACGCCGCCATCCATGGCAAAGGCAACTAGCTAGCTGGATGATCTCTTCTAGTAAACTCTAGCCGGGAATACTAGCGTAAGTCCACTAAATATGAAACCCGTGACCGCACCATGGACGAGCCCGGACGGATCTACGCGTGCTACTTGTTAGGCAGCAACAGCGTAAGCGTAATTATTTTTGTTTGCAGTTATAATTAGAAAACTGAGCGTTTTGAAATGCGCCACCATTAAACGCAGTTGGGATTCAAACTGACCCTGTCGAATCCAAAAAACACCCCCAAGATGCAAACATTATTATATCAGTTTTCGCAGTCAAAAGCACGAAATCACACTTTTGTCATAAAAGATTCACACCACAATAAACTCAAAACGTATAATAGGAATAAGTAGAATCGTAAAGTAGGGGGCGAAGGCATGAAAATATTGATGATTGAGGATAATCATTCCGTTTGTGAAATGATGGAAATGTTCTTCAAGAAGGAAAAGTGGGAAGCCGATTTTGCCTATGATGGTGAAGAGGCTTTGACTATGTTCAAAAAATCTCCGGATAAGTGGGATATCGTAACGCTGGATCTGAATCTGCCAAAAGTGGACGGGATGCAGGTAGCTGTAGAAATACGTAAGCTGGCACCCGCAGTCCCGTTAATAATGCTAACTGCACGGACTTCGCAGTCGGATCAAGTACTGGGACTTGAAATGGGAGCTGACGATTATGTGACCAAGCCGTTTTCACCTCTGACCTTAATTGCACGGATGAAAGCACTGCACCGGCGGGCAAATATGAATGCACCAGCTAAGACGGAAACCAAGGTTAATCAAGACTTTGACGTGGTGACCAATCACTTTAAGCTCAATACCAAAACCCGTGAAGCATTTTTGAACGGCCAGCAAATCAAGGACTTGACGCCAAAGGAATTTGATCTCTTAAAAACATTGGCATCTAAACCTAAGCAGGTCTTTACCCGTGAACAACTTTTGCAACTGGTATGGGATTATGAATTTTATGGCGATGAACGAACGGTCGATGCCCATATTAAGAAATTGCGGCAAAAGATTGAAAAGGCCGGTCCGCAGGTGATTCAAACCGTTTGGGGAGTCGGTTACAAGTTTGATGACAGCGGGGCTGACAAATAATGAAAATGTTTTATCGTCAGATGCTGGCCTTTTTGGCTGTCATGGTGACGCTGATGGCTATCCTCTCGATCTCGTTTGCACACTCCACAACTAACATGTTGTATCGCCAAACTTGGGGTCAATTAACAACGGATGCTGACAGTTTAATTCAGGATTCAATTCAATATGATGTCAGCAATAGCTCTTTTAAGGGCTTTGCTGCCCAATCTTTAATGAGTAATGCCAACCTTTTGGCTAAGCAGCATGTTCACTTTGCTATTTACAAGCCTGAAAAAAATAAATATTATACCAGCAATGATTTTAGCCCGCGAATCAGTAAAAACGATTGGAAAAAGCTAAAGGCTGGCAAAACAATTCATCGTAAAATTGATTACCCAGCAGTCAGCCGGAAGCCAAATGGCGATGTGAAAAGCAAGTACAAGCGCAATTTACCGATGACGGAGATTATTAGACCGTATTTTAGCAATCACCGGTTGATTGCGGTGGTCGCTGCGGGCACTTTTGTTTCAACGATTAATGACAGTAAGCGACAGATGATGATCAACTTGATGTGGGCGACCGCCTTAGCGGTTATTTGTGCGCTCTTTTTGGGTTATCTCTTATCGCGGCAGTTAACAGGGCGCCTTCACAAGATGCAAAAAGCTGCGCGCAATATTGCTCGTGGAAATTACGATGTCCACGTGGAAACGAAAACCAATGATGAAATTGATGACCTTGGCCGGGATTTCAACCAAATGGCTGATTCACTCAAAGCCTCTGAAGAAGAAATTCGTAAACAAGAGGAACGTCGCGAACGCTTTATGGCAGATGCGGCTCATGAAATGAGAACGCCACTGACGACAATCAACGGGATCTTGGAAGGCCTTGCTTATGACGCTATTCCCGAAGAAGATAAGGCCCACAGTATTAAACTGATGCAAGACGACACGGCGCGCTTGATCCGTTTAGTTAATAACACTTTGGATTCTGAAAAGATTCGGACTAATCAGATCACGCTTAATCGCAAGGAATTTGATGCAACCGCTGAGCTTAAGAACCTTGTTGAGCAGCTGCAGCAAAAGGCTGATAAAAAAGATGACCAGTTGCAAGTGGATTCACCGCAGATGGTAGTTGTCTATGCTGATTATGATCGCTTTGTGCAGGTGATGTTTAATATCATTACCAATGCCATCCAGTTTACCGAGCATGGTTTAATTACCGTCAGTGCTAGTCGTTTGGCTCATGGGGCTGAATTTAAGGTGGCTGATACAGGAATCGGGATGAACAAAGATCAGTTGCACCAAATCTGGGATCGCTTCTATAAAGCAGATCGTTCCCGGATGAATACGCAATATGGTGAATCTGGAATTGGACTTTCAATTGTTCGTCAACTAGTGAAGTTGCACGGTGGCAAGATTGACGTTGCTAGTCGGCCAGGCAAAGGCAGTACTTTTACCTTGTTTTTCCCTGACCGTGATTATGCGCCAAAGGGCAATGTTGATTCGGATGATCATCAGACTAACCAGTAAAATTCAGTGAATTTGGCCAGTTGAAAACCCTTTTACTTGTGATTCTGAGTATTTCTGAGTATGATAGCCATATTTGAAAGAGTCGGAACTGATTGAGGAGGAAACCTTAATGATTTACTTAATTGCATTGCTTCCAGCCCTGGGTTTTGGGTTGGTACCCATTATCTCCGGAAAGGTTGGTGGGTCAGCGGCTAACCAAATTTTCGGGATTGGTGCTGGTGCTAGTATCATTGGGATTCTTAGCTTTATTCTTTTTCGACCACATGTTTCGTTGTTACCTTTCTGTTTTGCCTTAGTTTGTGGTGCCCTGTGGACAATTGGCCAGATTGGGGCTTTCATTTCGTATCAGCGGATCGGGGTTGCCAACACGGTACCGTTGTCGACAACGTTCCAATTAATTGGTAATTCAATTATCGGGGTTCTGGCTTTTCACGAATGGCGTACGCCCAGACAATTGACGATTGGTTTTGTAGCCCTGGCCCTTGTTGTCTTTGGGGCCCTGTGCACATCTGTCACTAATCGCTCGGGCGGACATCATATTCACGTTACTGATATTCTCTTCTTGCTTATCACCACTATTGGTTACTGGGTTTACTCCGCATTTCCGAAGATTCCGCTTGTCAGTCGTGTTGACTCTGTTGGTGTCTTTTTACCGGAAATGCTAGGAATCCTAGTCGGAGCTGTTATTTATGAAGCAGCTACTCACAACCTGAGTGCTTTTCGGGAAAAAGCCCAATATGGCAATATCTTCAATGGTATTTCGTGGGGGCTAGCGGCTTTGGCCTACATTTTTGCTGCCCGGCAAATTGGTGTTACCCAGGCCTTTGTCTTCACACAGCTTAATGTGATCATCGGGACACTCGGTGGGGTTTTTATCCTTCACGAAGAAAAAACACGGCTCGAAATGCGCTTTATTATTATCGGTATCATCTTTATTATCGCTGGTAGTATCATGACCAGTTTTGCATAGGTAAAATTTCCAGTTCTGCATCGGACTAAGGTTTGATAGCAGAGCTGGATTTTTTATTTTACATCTGTGTTATAGTGAAGGCGGTTGTTCAACAGACTTTTTTGAATAAACTAACTTGCTTTTCGTAAGAAGTTTGTTATACTGTAATTGTAGTTGATAATCATTCTAAATAAGGAGAGGATATAAGATGAACTTTATCGATCACGAAATTGATGATTTTCAAACTGCTGCTTACCAAGACGGTGAAATCAAGCAGGTCAAGAAGTCAGACTTGTTAGGCCACTGGAGCATCATCTTCTTCTACCCAGAAGACTTTACTTTTGTTTGCCCAACTGAACTAGAAGCATTACAAGATAACTATAAAGAATTTAAGGATGCTGACGCTGAAGTTTACTCTGTATCAGAGGATGACGAATACGTCCACCAAGCATGGGCTAAGGCTTCCGAAAAGATCGGCAAGATTAAGTACCCAATGCTTTCTGACCGCAATGGTAAGTTAGCTCGTCAATTTGATGTGCTGGATGAAGAATCAGGCAACGCCTTCCGTGCTGTCTTCATCATCGACCCTGATGGCAAGGTTCAGTCATATACCATCAACAACATGGGCGTTGGCCGTTCTGCAGACGAAATTCTGCGGACTCTCCAAGCTGCTAAGTTCGTTCGCGAACACGGTGACCGTGTTTGCCCTGCAAACTGGAAGCCGGGCGATGACACCATCAAGCCAAGCCTGGACCTTGTTGGTAAGCTTTAATTTAATCGTTGCCGTTTATATGTTAGGCAGTCGGTATCGAATGCCGGCTGCTTTTTTTAACTGGAGGAATTACGATGGCAGAGAAAGAACATATTTATGATGTTGCGATTATCGGTGCTGGTCCAGCTGGTTTATCAGCTGGAATTTACGCCGGACGTGCTACCCTCGACACTTTGATTTTGGAAGGTGACAATGTCGGTGGCCAGGTCACGACGACGTCCGTTGTTTACAACTATCCAGCCGTTGAAAAAGTCGATGGTACGGCTTTGATGAATAAGATGCAGCAGCAGGTGGCTGATTTTGGGGTCAAAATTGACCATGATCAGGTAACTAAATTTGACTTTGATGGTGACGTCAAGAAGCTGACCACTAAGAGTGGCAAGACTTATCTGGCACGTGCGGTCATCATTGCCACTGGTGCTAATCCACGGAAAGTCGGCTTTAAAGGTGAAGATGAATTTCGTGGTCGCGGGGTTGCCTATTGCTCGACCTGTGATGGTGAACTCTTTAGTGGTCTGCAAATCTTCGTTGTCGGCGGAGGTTATGCCGCTGCCGAAGAAGCTGACTACCTGACTCGCTTTGGCAAGCACGTCACCGTCTTAGTGCGTGCTGATCGTTTCCACTGCCCATCCCTGATTGCTGCCCGCGCTTTAAATAACCCGAAAGTTTCGGTGAAGTACAATACCGAATTGGAAAGCGTTAGTGGGGATGATTACGTCCAGGAAGCAACGCTGGTTAATAACAAGAGCGGTGAAAAGACTGTGTACCACGTCGACGATGGTGACCAAACCTTTGGTGTCTTTGTCTATGTTGGCACTGTGCCGGCTACTAAGTCATTGAAGGGACTGGTTGACATGGACGACCGGGGTTACATTAAGACCGATGAAAATTGTGCCACTAACGTTAAGGGTGTCTATGCTGCTGGTGATGTGATCGTCAAGCCGCTACGTCAGATCATTACTGCTGCTGCCGACGGGGCCACAGCTGCTACTGCCGCAGAGAAATACGTTACTGCCCAGAAGCAACGCCTCGGCATTCCAATCCATGAAAATAAGACTCAACCAGCCCAGACGGTCGGGCAGACTTCTAGTGTTGCAACCTCTGATGACAGTTCAGTTACTAAGCACGAAGGTAAATGGCTCAGTGATGACATCGTCAAGCAATTAAACGTTGTCTTTGGTCGTCTGAAGAAAGACGTCACCCTGGAATTATTGGAGGATGGCTCCCAGAAGAGTCAGGAACTGGAGAGCTTTATCGATGAAGTAGCTTCCTACAGTGACAAACTAACGGTGAAGAAAGGCCAAGCAGCTAGTGATGACTACTTGCCACAGTTGCGGTTAATCGTCGATGGCCAGGATACTGGTTTGCATTATGCGGGCATCCCAACAGGGCATGAAATGAGTTCATTGGTTCTTGGTATCTACAATGTCGGTAGTGCCGGACAACAAGTGGACCCATCCTTGGTTGAACGGATTAAGGCTTTGCCAGCAACGAAGATTCAGATTGGTGTATCGCTGACCTGCCATTTCTGCCCAGACGTAGTAGCAGCTTGTCAGCGGATGGCCTCACTGAATCCGAAGGTAAGCGCAACAATGATTGACTTAGCAGATTATCCTCAGCTGCGCAAAGAAAAGAAGGTCATGAGTGTTCCGGCAACGATGGTCAATGGCGGGCCAGTTATCTTTGGCAGTCAGAGCCTCGAACAACTTTTGAGTGCTTGTGAAAAGGCTGCTAAGTAAACCGAATTAACAATATTAACGATTGAGTTCGTGAGTTTTCACGAACTCTTTTTTTATGCCCCCTTATTTTAAAAACATGTTTTTTAATTTAAAAAAGAGTTGTTTTTTACCAAAAAGTGTTGTACATTAATGATGTCGAAAGCGCTTTCGAACAACTGCTAGGAGGTAATTAAACGTGACTGTACGCAAGATGCCAGACGGTTTTTTCTGGGGTAATTCAGTCTCAAGCATGCAGACCGAAGGAGCCTGGAATGAGGATGGAAAGGGATTATCAGTTTATGATGTCCGCCATGCCACACCAACCACCACGGATTGGCACGTTGCCATTGATGAATATCACCGCTATGACGAAGACCTTGATTTGATGAAGGGTATGAATATGAACATGTACCGGATTCAGATTTCTTGGTCACGGGTTTGCCCAAATGGGGATGGACAATTTAATAAGAAAGGCATTGCCTTTTATGATCGTCTAATCAACGCAATGATCGATCGTGGTATCACTCCAATGATCTGCTTATATCACTTTGACATGCCGCTGCACCTTGCAGAACAGTATAACGGTTTTATGTCACGGCACGTGATGGAAGCCTTTATCCGTTTTGGCAAAAAGATGGTGGATCACTTTGGTGACCGTGTGAAGTACTGGATAACATTTAATGAACATAACCTGTACTTCCAAGATGAAGTCTTTAACATCGCCGGCTATCAAAAGGGTGATAAGACCATTTCTGATATGTACACGATTTTTCATCACACGATGCTCGCTCATGCCGAAATTGAGGAGTACGCCCATGAAAAAGTTAGTGACATTTACTTTGGGGGAATGATCGCTTACACGCCCGTTTATCCTGCGACGTCCAAGCCAATTGACGTTGCCGCTGCCCGGAAGGTCAATGAATTTGAGTACGACAACTTAGCTGAGGCCTTTGTCAATGGCCACTACAGCAACGAAGTCCAGACATATATCAGCAATCATAAGATTAATTATGACTACCAAGACGGCGACAACGAGATTTTGGCAAAGATGCACGCTGATTTCCTGGCGTTCAGCTACTACCAATCGACAACGCTGAATGCGGATAAGGTGCCAGCAGATGCCGCTCCTAACCGTTACCTTAATTATGGGATGGAAGCTAACCGCTTCGTTAAGCATACAGAATGGGGCTGGAATATTGATCCGACTGGTTTCCGGACAATTATCACCCATCTCTATAATCGTTATGGTGTTCCAGCTTTCCCGATTGAAAACGGAATTGGGATTCACGAGCAATGGGATGGCAAACACCAGATTGAAGATGATGAGCGGATTGCCTACCACCGTGAACACATCAAGGCCATGAAGGATGCGATGTTTATCGACGGTGCCAAGGTGATCGGGTATCTAGGTTGGGGATTAATTGATATCCCGAGTTCACATGCTGACTTCAATAAGCGTTACGGGGCTGTCTACGTTAACCGCACCAACCACGACTTGCGCGATTTGAAGCGGGTTCCAAAGAAATCTTACTACTGGTTTAAGCAAGTATTTGCTAACAATGGAGATGAATTATAATGGCTGAAGACACAGGTTCAACGAGCAAGGTTGGGCAATTTGTTAATAACAAAATCTTGCCCCCTGTAATGAAGTTCGTTAATACGAAGGCAATTAAGGCCCTGCAAAATGGGATGGTTTATGCACTTCCATTTATCATCATTGGGTCCGTCTTCTTAATTTTCTCAAATATTCCAGTTCCTGCTATTGCAAAGGCAATGACGGATTCAGGCTGGGCAGCATTCTTTAGCCAAGCCTACAACGCTACTTTTAACATTCTTTCAATGTGGGCCGTTGTTGGGATTGCTTATGTTTACGTGCAGAATGAGGGCTTTGAACCGTTACCGGCTGGTTTGACTGCATTGTCTTCATTCTTGATGCTGCAGTTTCTACAGATTGACAACCCCGTTAAAACCGCGATGAAGGAAGGAGTTAAAAATACTGCCGGTACGGTAGTTATGAAGTCTTCTGTTGTAACTGCCAACGTTGACAAATTGCCGCATGCTATTCAGACCTTGATGAAGGCACCAGTTACCGGTTGCATTAACATCACTTGGTTAGGCGGCCAGGGGATGGTTGCTGCTATCATTATCGGTCTGCTGGTCGGTTGGTCATACTCATCCATGCTGCGTCATGGTTGGAAGATTTCACTGCCAGAACAGGTTCCAGCTGCTGTTGCTAACCAATTCTCCGCAATGATTCCAGCTGCTGTTGATTTAATTGCTTCCATGTTGATTTTTGCTATCATTAAGACTTTCCTTCACACCGACATGCTGCAACTGATCTACAAATTGCTCGAAATGCCAATGCAGGGTATCTCTGACTCACTAGGTGGTGCCATCGTCATTGGCCTGGCAGTTTCATTCTTCTGGTTCTTCGGTGTCCACGGTGGTTTGATTGTTGGTGCTATTGCCGGAGCGTTCTTAATTCCTAACACCGCTGCTAACGCTGCTTTGTACCACGCTGGTAAGTTAACCCTGGCTAGTGGTGCCCACATTATTACCAACGAATTCTACAACAACTTTATTAACCTGACTGGTTCAGGGATTACGATTGGTCTGGTTGTCTTTACCCTGGTTGCTGCCCGGTCCGCACAGATGAAGTCAATCGGTAAATTGGAGCTGATTCCTGCCATCTTCAACATCAACGAGCCATTCCTGTTCGGTATGCCGATGGTGATGAACCCATTCCTGGCCATTCCGTTCTTCCTGACTCCACTGATCGTGGCCGTTTCTACTTACGCAGTCATTTACTTCCAGATTGTGCCACCACTGAATGGTGTGGCTGCACCGTGGACGACACCAGCCGTCATTTCCGGATTCTTGATCGGTGGTTGGAAGATGGCTATCTGGCAATTCTGTACGCTAGTCATCTCAACCCTGGTTTACTGGCCATTTGCTAAGCGCTATGACAACTACCTGTACAAGAAGGAACAGGCTAAGTTGGCTGATGAACAAAAGAGTGGCGACAAGGCTGCTGATTAGGTCAGTCTGATGAATAGTCATTGAACCAAATAAAGGCTAGGACTCTTTCCCAGCCTTTATTGTGGTTTGAATGTAATGTAACGAAAAATGTGAGGAGTGATGATCGTGACCAAGCTACTAGTTGTGGATCTTGGGGGAACAGCAATTAAGTTGGGATATTGGCAAAGCGGTATCTTGACGAAGCTATCACCAGTTCCCACACCATCTACTTTAGATGGCTATTACCAAGCTCTAGTCGATGCCAAGCAACAAGTTGAACAAAGATATGGTGCCGTTGATGGGGTTGCCATTTCTTCTCCAGGTGCGGTGAACCAAAAGACTGGCATTATCGGTGGGGCTAGCGCAATCCCCTATATCCATAATTTTCCGATTTGTCAAGCCCTCGAAGAGCACTTGGCTGTCCCCGTCACGATTGAAAATGATGCCAACTGTGCAGGATTAGCTGAATGCCAATTTGGTGCTGGTCGTGATGGCGATAGTATGTTGATGCTGGTTATCGGTAGCGGCATTGGTGGCGCGGTCATCTTCAATAATCACATTTGGCACGGAGCTCATTTGTCCGGTGGTGAGTTTGGCTATATGATGGCTCAGCATCCAGCCAGCAATGGCTTGACTTTGTCTAATATGTGTTCGCCCGTTGCAATGGCAAAAAACTTCAGCCAACAAGTGGGACGTCACTATAGTGGCAAAGAAGTATTTGATTTAGCAGTTGATGGCAACGCAAGTGCCCAGGCCGCAGTTCATGTTCTGATAAGTAACTTAGCATCTGTTATCTATAATTTACAATATAGCTTTGACCCTGATAGAATTGTTATTGGAGGTGGCGTTTCGCGCAATCCGCATCTTTTGCCGATGCTGGATCAAGCCGGAAACGCTATCCGTGAAAGAATTACTGCCAATGAGTTAAAGGTCAACGGCACCAAGTTTGATTTGATCCGTCCAGACCTTGCCGTAAGTCAATTCCATGCTGATGGCAATTTACTGGGGGCGTTAGTCAATTATTATCAGATGCGTGGCTTGTCGGAAGGAGAACTCAAACAAATACCGGAAGTCAGATGAAATTTCATGAAGAAGTATCAGTATGTTGCAGAAAAAATTAGACAACGGATTGAAGATGGGACGTATCCGCCAAAACAGTTGATTCCGAATCAGATCGAGCTGGCCAAGGAATTTGGCGTCAGCAAGATTACTGTTAAGAATGCCCTAGACCATTTGGCTAGGGCGGGGATGGTATACAAAAAGTCAGGTTTAGGTACTTATGTTCGCGACGTTTCGGCGCTGGTCAATGAACACGATGCACCTGCCAACGCCTTTAACGGCTTATACCGGCAAATGGGTGCCAAACACATTACGAGCAAAGTGATCAAATTTGAAGTGTCATTTCCCAGTGAACAAATTGCCAAAAATTTGGGGATCGCCAAGAATGAACCGGTCTATGAGATTATTAGGCTGCGTTTGATGGACAAGAAGCCATTTATTTTGGAGCACACTTTTATGCCTGTTCGTCTTGTACCTAATTTGACAGATGATATTTTGCACAAGTCAATCTATCATTATATTCACCATAAACTTCACTTGCATTTTGGCGGTGCTTACCGGAAAATCCATGCTGCAAAGGCAACTGATTATGATATTCAATACCTTGGAGCGCAAACAGACACACCAATGCTGGAAATTGAACAAGTGGTGTGGTTGACAACGGGGACTAATATTGAATATTCTACCAGTCGTAACTTGTATGATACTCGTGGTTACACCGTTGTTGATTTGAATGAAAATTAAATCATAGAGAGATAGGAGTTATTTGAGATTATGTCAGAACCATTTTTCCTTAAGCCTGTATTTCACGAAAAGATTTGGGGTGGCCGCAAGTTAGCTACTGACTTTGGCTACGATTTACCAGATGGCAAAATTGGCGAATGCTGGGCAATTTCTGGTCACCCGCATGGGCCTTCCTTTATTGAAAACGGTCAATTTGCTGGTCAAAAATTGGCTGATGTTTATGTCCAGCACCCCGACTTATTTGGTAAGCCGACTTCAAAGGTTTTTCCTCTCTTAACTAAGATCTTGGATGCTGAAGCCAGCTTGTCTGTTCAGGTACATCCTGACGATGAGTACGCATTGAAGCACGAACACGATTTAGGAAAGACTGAATGTTGGTACATCATCAATGCTGAACCAGGTGCTTACCTGACTTATGGTCATACGGCCAAAACACGTGAACAGCTCAAGGAAATGATCGATAACCATGAATGGGATAAGTTGCTCGGCAAGTTGCCGGTTAAGACAGGCGATTTTGTCTATGTTCCATCCGGTACCATTCATGCTTTGAACAAGGGAATCGAAGCGCTGGAAACTCAACAGAGTTCAGACACGACCTACCGTCTGTACGACTATGATCGGGTAGATAAGAAGACAGGCAAGAAGCGTGACTTACACATCAAGCAATCAATTGACGTGACGACGGTACCGTTTAAGATGCCCGAATTGAACACTTCAGTTAAGCACATCGGCAATAACACGGTGACGACTTTCATCGAACCACCAAAGTCGAAGTTCTTCTCAGTTTACAAGTGGGACGTCAATGACGAACTGACACTTCAACGCGGTGACCGTGCTTACATGCTAGCTAGCGTGATCACAGGTGAAGGTACTTTAACCATTGATGGTAAAGATTACCCACTGCACCGTGGTGTTCACTTCTTGATGCCACACGATGTTGACGAATGGACACTGAAGGGTAAGATTATGTTGATTGCATCGACGCCACACAGTCGGATTTAATCAAATAATTTTTTAATTAAATAACCTTTTTGATGACGGCAAAGTAAGCCAATATTGCGCTTGAAAGCGCTGCGCAAACGTATGCACAAAGTTGAAAAAACTTGGTGTATTCGATATGATAGGTGCGGTATTGAATTACTATGCCGTTTTTTTGGAAAGGAACGTGAAATTAATGGCTAAGGTTTCATTAGACAGTAGTGCTCTGAAACGTTTCGTGGGCAAACACGAACTGGCTCAGATGCAAACAATGGTTAATGCAGTTGACAAGGATTTGCGTAACGGCACTGGTGCCGGCAATGACTTCACTGGTTGGCTGCATTTACCAACCCAATACGACAAGGACGAATTTGCCCGGATCAAGAAGGCTGCTAAGAAGATTCAGTCTGACTCTCAAGTCCTCGTTGTTATTGGTATCGGTGGTTCATACTTAGGTGCCCGGATGGCTGTTGACTTCCTGCACAACACCTTCTATGAAGCACAGGATGCTAAAGACCGCAAGGCACCTCTGGTTGTCTTTGCTGGTAACTCCATCAGCTCTACTTACGTTCACGACTTAGTTCAGTTAGTTGGTGACAAGGACTTCTCAATTAACATCATTTCCAAGTCTGGTACCACTACTGAACCATCAATCGCCTTCCGTGTATTCAAGAAGAAGCTGATTGACAAGTATGGTCTGGAAGAAGCTAACAAGCGTATTTACGCTACTACTGACAAGGCTCGTGGTGCCCTGAAGAAGGAAGCCGACGCCAACGGTTACGAAAGCTTCATTATTCCTGACAACATCGGTGGCCGTTACTCAGTTCTGACTCCAGTGGGTCTGCTGCCAATCGCCGTTTCTGGTGGAGACATCGACCAACTGATGGCTGGTGCTGCTGATGCCGAAAAGGAACTCGACAACACTGACTTAAACACTAACCCTGCTTACCAGTACGCTGCTTACCGTAACATTCTGTACCGGAAGGGTTACACTACTGAACTGATCGAAAACTACGAACCAAACCTGAAGAACTTTGCCGAATGGTGGAAGCAATTGGTTGGTGAATCTGGTGGTAAGGACAACAAGGGTATCTTCCCAGCTAGCGCTAACTTCACCACTGACCTGCACTCATTTGGTCAATACATTCAAGAAGGTCGTCGTAACCTGATTGAAACTGTTCTGAAGCTGGACAAGCCTAACTACGATGTTGAAATCCCTGCTGAAGATGACAACCTCGATGGCCTGGGCTACCTTGAAGGCAAGACCATGGACTGGGCAAACACTAAGGCTTACCAAGCCGTTGTAGCTGCCCACAACGATGGTGGTGTTCCGGTAATGTCTGTTCACCTTCCAGATGAAACGGCTCACACTCTTGGTTACGCAATTTACTTCTTCGAAGTAGCTATTGCTATTTCCGGTTACCTGAACGGTGTTAACCCATTCAACCAACCAGGTGTTGAAGCATACAAGGTTAACATGTTTGGTCTGCTGGGCAAGCCAGGATTTGAAGAAATCGGTGACAAGCTTCGTAAGTCCATGAAGGAAAACGAAGACTAGTTTATTCCAATAAAACAAAAGCGACGCTAAATGGCGCCGCTTTTTTTGTGTGCAATTCGTGATAGAATTAACAGCATAAACAATTTGTGGATAAGCGAGTGAAATCATTATGGATAATCAATCACAGAAGAAGATCTTAAAACGTGAAGCTCAACGCATCATGAAACAAGTGGTAATTGGCGCGGTAATCACTATCGTCATGGCAATTTTACAAGTTTTGAATATTTTACCCTTTATCAAATACGTAACTGCTTTCTGCGGTATTTACACCTTAGTAATGGTGGGGACATGGCTGAACCTAACGCTGAGGTTGCATCGTCTGCAATAAAGGGAGGTATCGTTGATGGAACGGCGCAAAAGGGTAATTTGGACGATTATCGGAATCATTTGTTGTACATTTTGGGGAATTTCTGGATTATGTGCCAAAGCCCTTTTTAACCTGGACCATTCGATCAATGCACTTTGGCTGTCTCAAGTGCGGATGGTGTGCGCAGGTTTGTTCCTCTTGGGATTGTCGGTAGTAACGAGCAAGGGACCCTTAAAAGTGTGGCACAGCCGTCAATCAGGCGCTACAGTTATTTTATACGCACTGTTGGGAATCATTCCGGTGCAGTTCTGTTATTTTGAGGCGGTGCAGTTAGGCAACGCTTCGATTGCTACGATTCTGCAATTCATTGGACCGTTTTTTATCTTGGCTTACCAAGCCATTTTTCAACATCAACCGTTAGAGAGATTTCAAATGATCAGCGCCTTGGTCGCTTTCCTGGGTGTCGTTTTGCTGGCCACCCACGGGCATTTCAATGAATTAGCTATCTCTGGGGCAGTTTTATTCTGGGGTATTTGTTCTGCTATTGGCGATACAACGACGGTGCTCGCTCCATCCACAATGATTCGTCGGGGATTCCCAGCAATGGTTGTTACTGGTTGGGGGATGTTTATTGCTGGTCTTTGTTTAATGGTTATTCATCCAGCATTTACGGTGATGCCCACGGGAATGCAAGCTTGGGCATTGATTGCATTCGTAGTAATCTTTGGGACCATCTTGCCATTCCAGTTATTTAGTAGCGCTTTACGCTACGTTCCAGCATCTACGGCCGGCTTTTTAGATGCTTTTGAGCCGTTAGCGGCTACTATCGGGTCAGTATGGTTATTTCATTTACAGTTGATGCCGATGGACTGGTTGGGCAGTATTCTGGTTGTATTGGCTGTGCTATCACTTAGCTTTGTACCAAAGAAAAGTCAAATTAAATAAAGGGTTGCGGCGCATTTGAGCCACAACCCTTTATTTATTGTTGTTGATCATTATTTCCTTGGTTACCACTGTTTTGGTTGCCATTATTAGTTGTTGGCGGTTCGGAAACAGTTTGCTTGCCGCTGCCATTAGGCTTCTCGTTGTACAACTGATTAACGTGATTAATATCTTCTTGTTGAATCGTGTACATGGATCCCGCTGGCTGCATTACGGAGACATCATTTGTGTGGTTGAGTCCAATAGCATGTCCAAGCTCGTGTTCCGCTGTATTGACGATTCGATCAGTGCCATATCCATAGTTAGGATCTAGTAAATAACCGGCGTTGATGGTGACGTCTGCATGGACAAAGTAACCGGTCATCGCATTGCTTTCGACAGTAGTCAGGCCAGCACTGCCATTATTGGGATCATCATTGGTGTGAAAGTAAACATCTGCTTTGGATTTATCGTGGGTTTGTTTAAACGTAAACGCTCCAGTGTCATTCCATCTTTTGATTGCAGTTTCAGCGGCTTGGTAAAGAGTCGGGTTATTGATGGAAACATAGACCGTAGCGGTGCGTTTAGGCCAGCGCCCTTCGCCACTGACTTTAGTTTTTGACTGACTAACCTGGCGGCTGCTGCTGTTATTGCTTTGAGCAGACGAATTATTGGTTGATCCTAGGCCCCACTGGGTAGTCAGTTGATTGACCTTGGCCATCGCAACAGTGGCTACGTTATTGACATTATTTTGGAATGTCGGGGAATTGTGATAGCCATAGATGAAACCAGCAAAGATGGCTAGGTAAACCAAGAAATGCAGAAAAGATCGATTTTTGATATGGGTCGACCACCTTTGAAATTTGCTTGCCATTATATTACTCGGATGTCTATTAACAGTCCAGAATTTTTACTTAATCGAACAAATGTTCTAGTACTATGATATAATAACTTCGAGGTGGTTGCAATGCCCAGTAATGTTTTGCTAACCCCGGATAAGGAAACAAGAATTATTACCGATCGCGCACTTCATAAATTTGCTTATCACCAACACGTTAGATATCGTTTGCTAGTGGTCAATGATTATTATAATCATCAATACAATTTCTTTTTAGAATGGCACAGACCAGCTGAACGCAGTCGCTCGATTCCGCTGCATTCGCTTCACAACTATGATTTGGCTTATTTACGACGGGTTTTATTGTTGGTGCAAACTGATGTCGGTTTTTCTGTATCATTTCGCGATTTTGCGCGATCGGCTATAAATCTATTACAGAAAAGTTAAATAATAGCCATTAAATTGACTATCGTCTGCGATTTTGCTAACTTATAGGGAGCTGATTATTTTAGAAAATCAATCTTAAAACAATGAGGGTTGTGTAATGGTTAAACACGAAACGCGAGAACAATATCGCGAACGGATTCAAGAAGATATTGACCAGCAAGTCAACCGGACTGAGAGCTACAATCGTAGTTCAACGGCACGTCATAATTACATCGGTGGTAATAGTGATGGTGGCAATGGTGGTAACGACAATAACGGTAATAACAACTGGCACCCGCACCGTACGGGGGGATGGTTGAAAGCCTTTATCCTGCTGATTGTCCTAATCATCGTTGGTGCCGGTGGTTGGGAATACCACAAGATTCACAGTACCGCTAAGGGTGTGTTTGGTGCCAAGAGTGGCAAGATTGATCCGAAGCTTAAGAAAGGTGAGCCTATTTCAGTGCTCTTAATGGGTACTGATGTCGGAGCATTGAACCGGGGCAATAAGGGTGGTAATACGGATACTCTCGAACTGATGACGATCAATCCGAAAAAGCAGAGTATCTCAATGACCAGTATTCCTCGTGATACTTTGGTTAAGGTTAATACTAGTGAAGGTGCTGATTACGTTAAGATTAACGCGGCATATTCACTGGGTGGCCCGAAACAAACTTGCAAGCAGGTATCCGAATTATTAAACGTTCCCGTTAATTACTATGCCGTAATCAATATGGGTGTTTTAAAGAAAGTTGTTAATGCTGTCGGTGGTGTGGATGTTAATAACCCGTTTGCCTTCACTTATGAAGGTCACCACTTTAAGAAGGGGAAGCAACACCTTGATGGTGAAAATGCTTTGAAATTCTCCCGGATGCGTTACAGCGACCCGAATAATGACTACGGACGTCAAAAGCGTCAACAGCAAATCATGGCTGATGTCATCACCAAGTTCAAGAAGAGTGGTTCTGTAACTGCAGTTAACAAGATCTTGGATGCGGTGAAGGATGGCGTGAAGACTAATGTGCCGATCGATAACGTTGCTATCTTGTATGCTAACTACCATGCAGCGATGAACAACGTTTCTAAGTATCATTTCCAAGGACAAGATGCCACAATTGAGGGTGTATCTTTCCAGATTGCTTCACCAAAAGAAATCAATCGTGTATCCAAACTGGTTCGTGCACAGCTGGGATTGCCTTATGAAAAGGTTCATAACAACGAAACGCGGATGTATCATGACCAACATGGTTATAATGGAGTTACTAATACTGATTTCAAACTGCCAGATGGCGCTGAATACAACGTTCCCGGCAGTGCTGGCAGTCATCGAAGCTCATCGTCAAAATCAGATGATGCAAGCTCTGCCGTGACCTCTGATAGTAATGATATGACGAGCGGAATTGATGGCAGCTTGGGCATTCAATACTAAATAAAAACCATTCAGAATGTGTTTTAGCCACAATCTGAATGGTTTTATTTTTGCTAAATGCTAAATTAGCTTAACATAAGCGGCGTTAACATAGCCTTGGCCTTGCATATGATACCATTTAACACCGTTTTCATCGTCCAGTTCACTTATTAACTGTAGTTTAGTGCCATTGCTTACGTGGTCCAGAACTTCACCATATGGATTGGCGTAGACCGGCAATTCGATGCCCCTTACATAGTCAACCAGGCCAGTTCTATTGAGGTCAGATTCCGCCAGTTGAGCCGTTTTTGGCTTACCATCATCGTTATTTTTTGGGAATGGCTGGTCGACTAGTTCCATGTCGCGGTCTTTAAACTGGACCCACTGGTCGCTGCCAATTTCATACCAAAACTCGCGAGTGTAGGTGGCGACGCGTTTGAATGATTTGATAATGATCCCTGCAGGAATGGGTTGGCCGACTGGAATACCGTCGACTTCGTCAAAAGGTTGAACGGGGTTTTTGATGCGCAGGAAAAGGCCAATCGTCTGGACTTCTCCCCAGTCTTTATGGCGATAGTAGAGTTTAATAGTATGCTGCTGCATATCAAAATGGCCACTGAGTTCGCCTTCCGCTTTCATGTAGCGATATTTGTTAATTTTTGGTGGCTGAACTTGGTATTCTGAATCTAAGAAGCCACGCAATAGCTTGGGAATTTGCAGGTTTTCACCAGTGTCGAGATCAATGAAATAGACCCAGATGGGGGTACCTGTTTTAAAAGCGCGATCCATACATCTTCACTCCTCAATAAATTGGATAATTAATTTAAGTATACAGCTACTGGCTAGAGTAAGTGACAATTTGATGATTTTATTAAGAAAGATTAAGGCTTTTCCTAATAAAAAAACTTGCGAGGTGAATTCCCCGCAAGTTATGAACTATCTCTTTAACTTTAGTCTTCAGTCTTGGTTGGTGTGGTTGTTCCGCTTTCTGCAGGGACTGCACTGATGACTTCAATGTTGCCATCCTTGTCCAAGTGGGCGGCCAGTTGATGAACGTCGTTGTTGTCCAAAACGAAGTCGGCAATCCGGTCTTCGATCTGTTCCTGAATGGTCCGACGCAACGGACGAGCACCCATCTTTGGATCGTAACCGAGGTCAACTAACTTCTTCTTGACGTCTTCGTCAACGGTGAGACTCAGCTTCTTAGCTTTCAGCATGTCGTTAACGTCATCCAGCATCAGGTCGACGATCTTCATCAGGTTGTCCTTAGTCAGAGGGTTGAACTCAACGATGTCATCGAAACGGTTCAAGAATTCTGGCTTGAAGTAGTTGGTCAACTTATCCATGACGGAGTGGGTTTGACCGCTAGCTTCTGGACCAAAACCGATGTTGCCTTCGGTATCACCAGTTCCGGCGTTTGAAGTCATGATGATGATGGTGTTCTTGAAGCTGACCGTCCGACCCTGAGAGTCCGTCAGACGACCATCATCCAGAATTTGCAGGAACATGTGCATTACGTCTGGGTGGGCCTTTTCAACTTCGTCCAGCAGGATCAGGCTGTAAGGGTGACGACGAACTTGTTCAGTCAGTTGACCAGGTTCGTCATAACCGATGTAACCAGGAGCAGCACCGATCAGTTTAGAAGTAGATTCCTTTTCCATGTATTCACTCATGTCAAAGCGAATCATAGAATCCTTGGAACCAAACAGAATCTTAGCCAATTGCTTAGCAGTTTCGGTCTTACCAACACCAGTTGGTCCGACAAAGAGGAAACTACCAATTGGCCGGTTATTCTGATTCAGACCAACCCGGTTACGACGGATAGCCCGAGCCACTTTATCAACCGCTTGATCTTGGCCGATAATCCGCTTTTCCAGCGTCTTATCGAGGTCACGCAACTGGTTTTGCTCCTGCTTGACAAGGTCGCCAACCGGAATACCAGTCATGTCTTCGATGACGTTTTGAATGTCCTCACGGGTGACGGTGGCGATGCCCTCAGCATGCTTTTGTTCTGCTTCCTTTTTAGCCTTGTTCAATTGGGTGACTTGGTCGCGGTAGTAAGCAGCCTTTTCGTAGTCCTGATTTTCAACAGCTTGTTGCTTGTGAGCTTCAGCTGTGTGAATGTCGTTTTCAATGGCATTCGGATCAGATGATTTCAGGGTTAAGTTCTTCCGTGAACCCGCTTCATCCATCAGGTCAATAGCCTTGTCTGGCAGGAAACGATCTTGAATGTAGCGGTCAGACAATTCAGCAGCAGCCTTAATGGCATCATCGGTGTACTTTACGTGGTGGTAATCCTGGTAACGATCTTTGATCCCGTTCAAAATCTTAATCGTTTGGTCGACGGATGGTTCATCGACCTGAACTGGTTGGAACCGCCGTGCTAAGGCAGCGTCCTTTTCAATCTTACGGTATTCGTTCAAAGTCGTTGCACCGATCAATTGGAAGTCACCACGGGCTAAGGCTGGCTTCAAGACGTTACCAGCGTCCATGCCACCTTCGGCATTGCCGGCACCCATGATTTCGTGAATTTCATCGATAAACAGGATGACGTTCTTGTTCTTCCTTACCTCTTGCATTAACTGTTGCATCCGTTGCTCAAACTGACCACGGATACCAGTGCCTTGAACAAGTGAAACCACGTCAAGACGGATGATTTCCTTGTTGCGCAGCTTGTCCGGTACTTGACCAGAAACGATGGATTGGGCCAAGCCTTCAACGACAGCCGTCTTACCAACACCGGCTTCACCGATTAAAACTGGGTTGTTCTTAGTCCGCCGGTTGAGGATTTCGATAACTCGGGCCGTTTCCTTGTCACGACCGATGACTGGGTCGATTTTACCTTGGCGAGCCATTTCGGTCAGGTTAATTCCGTATTGACCAAGCAAGCCTTTACCGTTACGTCCGCCGTTACCGCCTTGACGTTGACCACGGGCCCGGTTAGCACCCATGTTTTGGTTGGCAGCTTGGTTTTGCATGTTGTTCATTGCGTTCATAAAGTCTTCCATGTTTGAGAAGCCGAATGGATTATCCATATTATTGCCTCCATTTCCCATCATATTTGTTTGCATATTTTGTAATTTTTGATAGCAGTCCTGACAGAGGTCCACCTGCATGCGCTGGCCATTGAGGTTCATCTGGAGATGAATAGTGGCCGGATTTTTATGACAAAATTGGCAAAGCATTTGCATCCTCCTTTGTTAGCAGGTCAATTAAAATTAGTTTGACCTTTCTTGACTAATGACTACATTATAACGACTTTTGAATGGAACGCAAGGCTTCCGACTTAAATTTTAGCACTCAACTGCTAAGAATGCTAAAAATGTCTGATGCATGTGCCCCTATATATGAAGTGAAGTCGTGCTAAAATATATAAATACTAAGAATGTATAAGGAGTTTTCAGCAGTGAGTGAAGATTTTCACCAAAAATTAGAGGATTTGCGTTTGAAAAAAATCGATAGTTTTACGGTGACACCAGATAATTTCATGGAATTTCAGCGGATCTTCCATGACTATGAATACCGGACCCAAATTGAAGGCGATGCGGGACGAAAGGGAATCATTACATATCACCGGCACTAAAATTTATTAATAATTTGGAAGCGTTTGCTAAGAAGCTTGTAATTAGACCGCGTTATTGGTAGTATAATAAATGGTAATGTGATTGGTTATATCGCTAATTACAAAATAGCTGCAAGGAGAATGATTATAATGGAAAAACGCGAATATACTATTGTTGCCGAAACTGGTGTTCATGCACGTCCAGCAACCATTTTGGTTCAGACTGCTTCAAAGTTTAACTCAGATGTTAACCTGTCATACAATGGCAAGAGCGTTAACTTGAAGTCAATCATGGGTGTTATGTCACTCGGTGTCGGCAAGAACGCCGACGTTACCATTACTGCCGAAGGTGACGACGAATCAGACGCCATCAAGGCAATTGATGAAACTATGCACAAGGAAGGTTTGGCTGATTAATTAATGAAAGTTCTCAACGGATTAGCGGCCAGCGGTGGCTATGCTATCGCTCCGGCTTATTTGTTGGGTTCAGTTCATTTTACCGTTACCAAACATCATAGTAATGATCAGAATCATGAGGTCCAACGGCTTCATGATTCTTTTGCTATTACGCGTGATGAAATCAAAAAGCTTCAACAGCAAGCACACCTTAACCTTGGACGGCAAGCGGCCACGGTAATGGACATTGAAGTTGACATTATGGCGGACCAGGAATTTTATCAAGAAATTCAGGATCTTATTACGCTGAGCCATTATACGGCAGAATGGGCTGTTGCCCAGCAAAGCGAACATTATCAAGAGTTGTTTAAAAAAATGAATAATAATGACTACTTGCGTCAACGGGCAACGGCCGTTACCGAGGTTCGCCAACGTTTGTTAAGTCATCTTTTGAAGAAGCCCTTGCCAGACGCTACAAAACTCAATCATCCTGCGATTGTCGTGGCTGCCAGCATTACCCCTAATGATATGGTCAATTTTAATGATCATGTCCGGGGACTCATTACAGATAACGGTGGGCCAACATCGCATTTTGCGATTATGTCACAACAGCTGCGTATCCCCACTGTTGTTGGGGCGGGGGATGCAACTGCTCAGATTAAAAACGGTGATCAAATTATCGTTGATGGGGTGCATGGCAAAGTGATCATCGCGCCAGATCAAAAAACAATTGATCATTATCAACGCTTGGCTGGGCAATATGCTCAAGAAATGCAACGTTATGGTGCATTGCGTGAAAAACGAACAATTAGTCGGGATGGTCATCACTTTGTGGTCGCTGCTAATATTGAAATGCCCGATGAAGCTGCACCATCGCTTGAGGATGGCGCTGAAGGTGTTGGCTTATTGCGAACAGAGTTCCTTTACATGCATAGCGCGGAGCTGCCTGATGAGGAACGACAATTTAAGGCTTATAAGCAAGTATTGACGGCGATGCCTGATCAAAAGGTAGTCATGCGAACCTTAGATATCGGTGGCGATAAACGTTTGGGAACCTTGCGCTTGCCGAATGAAACCAATCCGTTTCTTGGGTTCCGGGCTATTCGAATTGGTTTGAAAGATACCCAGATTTTGCGAACACAGGTCAGAGCTATGCTACGGGCTTCTGCCTATGGACGTCTCGCTATTATGTTTCCGTTAGTGTCCACCCTCGATGAATTTGAAGAGGCACGGTCCATCGTAGATGATGAAAAACGTAACTTGATTCATCAGGGTGTTAAGGTGGCTGATGATATCCAAATTGGCATGATGGTCGAGGTGCCTTCAGCTGTGATGATGGCCGATCAATTGGCGCGTGAAGCTGATTTCTTCAGTATTGGTTCGAATGATCTTATCCAATATATGTTTGCGGCGGACCGGGGTAACCGGCGGGTTTCTTACCTGTATAACGGGATGCATCCGGCAATTCTGCGTTCTATTAAACGAACGATTGACGCGGCTCACGCTGAAGGAAAGTGGGTTGGTCTTTGTGGCGAATTAGCTGCTAACAAACTAGCCGTTCCACTTCTTGTAGCAATGGGGTTGGATGAATTTTCAATGACCAGTAGCAAAGTTACTGGCGTCCGGTCACTGATTAAACAGCTTGAAAAACGGCAGCTTCAACCGTTGTTGCACCAAGCTTTGGCAGCCACTGATGCTGAAACAGTAGGAAAATTAGTGAAAGCACAAGTTCCTGCTTTGCGCGATTTCGAATAAGAAATTTTGCCTTGTTAATTGGTCAAAGCCAATTTTCAAGGCTTTTTTAAATCTGCTGTCTCAACTTGCGTCACTTTGGCAACCAGGTTAGAATAAATGAGATTATGTGGCAATCGAACGGATTGTGAAATAAAGGGGTATTTTGCTTTGAACATCGGTTTGTTTACAGATACATACTTCCCTCAGGTCAGTGGGGTTGCAACTTCAATTAAAACGCTGCGTGACGAGTTGGTAGCACAGGGACATCACGTATATATCTTTACGACTACTGATCCGCTTTCCAACCCGGAATATGATCGTCGTGAAAACATTTACCGGTTTCATAGTATTCCCTTTGTTTCTTTTACTGAACGACGGATTGCTCTAACTGGTTGGCTGAAAATTTTACGTTTAGCTAAAAAACTGAATTTAGACATTGTCCATAACCAAACAGAATTCTCTTTGGGATTGATGGGCAAGGAGGCTGCTCGAGAAATGGGCATCCCGGTCGTCCACACCTACCACACGATGTATAGTGATTACTTACACTACATTGCTAACGGTAAAATTCTGAAACCAAAAGACGTTGCTAAACTGGTCAAGCTTTACATGAAGGGCGTCACCGGCGTGATTGCGCCGAGTGACCGGGTGCTGGATGCTTTGCATGATTATGGAGTTAGTGCACCCATTGAGGTTATTCCCACTGGGGTAAACCTGACAATGTATCAGAAGCAGTGCTCGGATGGGGAACTCCGGCATTTGCGTCAGCGACTTGGTTTTAGTGATAAGACACCTGTCCTACTGGCGTTGAGCCGTTTGGCTTATGAAAAAAATATCCATGAAATCATCGAAGCTTTACCTGATATTTTGGCTAAACGACCAGATGCCCGTTTAGTTATTGTCGGTGATGGACCTGCACGTCAAACTCTTGAACGCCAGGTTAGTGCCATGGATTTGAATCAATATGTCCAGTTTACTGGAACAGTACCTAACGAAGATGTTCATCTTTATTATCAGATGGCCAATGTCTTAGTGTCTGCTTCTGATACTGAGACACAGGGATTAACTTATATCGAGGCGCTAGCTTCTGGCTTGCCAATTGTCGTTATGCGTAGTCCTTATACTGACCAGTTAATTGATGATCCGGCTATTGGCCGCAGTTTTCAAAAACGTTCTGATTTAGTTTCAAGTGTCATTTACTACTTAAACCATCCTAATACCAAAGAAGGCGAAGCAAAGCGTCAAGAAAAACTGCATAATATTTCGTCAGAGGTTTTTGGCCGTCGGGTGACTGATTTTTATCGTCAGTGCCAACAAATATACCGTCATAACCGCATAAACAAGCGGCGTCATAACTTGTTTGGTGTAATCAGGAGGCCATAATGTTAAAAATAACGATGTATTCTTCAGCAGATAAAGTGGCCGGCCAGGGGGTAGGTAGTGCCTACATTGAGCTTGTCAGAATGTTGAGACGCAATTTTGCTGGTGAATTTGATATCAAAATTAACTCTTATCGTCAGAGTCAGATCAGTCACTACCATACGATTGATCTGCCTTTTTACTTTTCGACTTTTTCCAAAAAACGCGGCCGTAAAATCGGTTATGTGCATTTTTTGCCAGAGACACTGGAAGGTAGTTTGAAGATTCCGCAACCTTTCCGTTCCATCTTTTATAAATATGTTATTGCCTTTTATAAGCGGATGGATCACTTAGTAGTTGTCAATCCATCTTTTATTCCAAAACTAGAGGCTTATGGAATCGCTAGGGATGATATAACTTACATTCCGAATTTTGTCGATAGTGATAATTTTCATCCAGTTGATGATCAGGAAAAAATACGGCTACGGAAAAAATACCATCTTGCTGAAAACAGCTTTGTTGTTTTAGGAAGTGGACAGATTCAGGAAAGGAAAGGAGTTCCTGATTTTATCCGTCTGGCTCGTCAGAATCCTGATATTCAATTTATTTGGGCTGGTGGCTTTTCTTTTGGCATGATTACTGATGGATATCGGGAATTAAAGAAGGTGGTTGACAATCCACCGAAGAATCTCTGGTTTCCGGGAATCGTCAGTCGCAAGGAGATTAACGAATTGAACAATGTGGCTGATTTATTTTTACTGCCATCGTTTAACGAACTTTTTCCCATGTCAGTCCTTGAAGCATTTGGTAGTGGAACACCTGTGATGCTTCGTGATCTTTCTTTGTATCATTCAATTATTGCTGGTGACTACGAACCAGCGAAGGATGTTACTGAAATGCAGAACAAGCTTAGGCTTTTGAAGGATAATCGGCATGCTCTATCTGCTTTGCGACAAAAAGCGGCCCAAGCAAGTGCCAAGTATTCCAAAGAACATCTAGCAAAAATATGGCATCGTTTTTACATTGAACAGGCACAAGTGGGGATGAATCATGACTAGAAAAAACTGGTGGATTTTCATTTTAATGCTGCTCCTCGGTGGGGGCATTTTTGCGTATTCGATGCGTGGACAGAATTTACATGAGTTAGTTCATAATCTCGGCCATCTAGAATGGCAATGGATGATTGTGGCAATTTTTTGTATTGTCATGTACTTGTTGTTGGAAGGCGTCGTCGTTAAGATCTTCATGCACGATCGCTACCCGGACTTCACGTGGAAAGATGCTTTAAGGATTCCTCCCATTGAACAGCTTGGTAACGGGATCACGCCATTTTCAACTGGAGGACAGCCGGCTCAGTTAGTGGCTTTGCTTCAGTCGGGAGTAGACGGGGGACGTGCTAGCTCAGTTTTGTTGATGAAATTCGTCGTGTTTCAATCGATGATCGTCATTAACTTCTTAGTCAGTTTAATCATCGGGTTTCACTACATTGCTGAGAAAGTACACGCTCTTTCACTACTGGTTTTGTTTGGCTTTCTCATCCACTTGTCGGTTATTATTGCTCTGTTGATGGTGATGTACTGGTATGGGTTTACCAAAAGAATAACTAATTTAGTAGTGAAGCCATTGCGTTTCTTTATGAAAAGGGAACGGTACCATAAGATGATTGTCAGTCTTAACAGCAAGATTGATAGCTTTTATCACGAAAGTTTGAAGATGAAGCGGGAATACCGGAAATTAGCTAAAGTATGCTTAGTTACACTTTGCCAATTGCTGTTTTACTATGCTATTCCCTTTTTCATCATGCTTGCGTTAGGTGTACATGGTCTCAATTTTGTGATGGTGATGAGTCTTCATGTATTGATTTTTATGATTATTTCTCTTTTCCCGATACCTGGTGGCACGGGAGGAGCGGAGTATAGTTTCTCTGTTCTCTTTTCGAGTTTTATTCACTCAAGCTCTAAGCTGTTGCTAGCAATGATCATTTGGCGCCTGTTGACTTATTATTTTGGGATGTTTGCTGGAATTTTTTGCATGATGATTAGGCCCGACAAGGTAAAAAGCATAGAAAACAAATAAGGAGGGTGTGTGATGACTGATCAATCTGAACTGGTGAGAATTGTGAAACGACTTGAGGCGATGCGCGATGATCGCTCAGGAAATCGCCAGTGTCGAACTTTTTCGATGTTTGGCGTTCCTGTCTGCGATGTCACTTATTTGCAGGATGAGGGTATATATGTCTTGGTCCAACTTGATGATCGTGAGCGTTATCGCTTTGATAAGATGGACTTAGCTGCCATTGAGATTTACCGTTGCCTATATGATTTTCAAGAAAGTTTCTAATTAGTGGTTGACGCCTAAATAGATTCTTGGTATATTTATTTGTGCTGTGTTGCGTTGCTCTTCAAAAGAGTTTCAAAAAACAGCTTGACAGATTTAAACAATCTGGTACAATTTAGAAGTTGTCAATTTGCTGATTCATTTCAGCAGTCAAAAATTAATCAAATTAGTTCTTGACATTCAATTTGACAGCTAGTATAATTTGAAATTGCTGAGCTTCTTGCTTAGCTGTTTC
>NZ_JAXGYB010000006.1:0-144776 GCF_040772465.1 Limosilactobacillus sp.
CCATTGTTGTACTGTGTGTTCACTTTTTATCTATGTAATAGGAGTTATGTCACAGCCCCTTTTTTGCTAATTGCTTGTTTTTCCCTTACTTTACTTCATTCTTTGGCTGTTCACCATTCAAGATGCTCATCACGTCATCAAGAGCAATGTCGACCATGTTTTCGACGGCGACGTTGGTGTAAAAGGCAATGTGTGGTGTCAGAATGACATTGTCCATCTTATTGAGCTCGTCCACCAACGGCAGCTGATCAGCAATGCCTTCTTTGGAATGGTCTTGGGCAAAGATGGCGGCTTCGCCTTCGACTGTATCCAGGGCGACGGCCTGAATTTCGTGCTGCTTCAGTGCAGCTACTAGGTCTTTAGTCACGACGACTGGACCCCGGCTGGCATTGACCAGCGAGGCTGTTGGCTTCATCAAAGCGAAGTCCTTAGCCGTCATCAAGCCCTTGGAAGTGGGGTTGAGGTCGACGTGCAGGGTGACCACGTCAGACCGCTTTAGCAGTTCTTCTTTGGAAACGTACTGGACGATCCCGTCGAGATCGGTCCGTGGCTTGACGTCGTAACCGAGGACGGTGGCATTTAAGGCATGGAGCAACTTAGCGAGTGTGCCACCGATCCGGCCTACACCGATGATACCGATAGTGGCAGAGTGAATTTCCTTGGATTGGAGACCATGCCAACTGAAGTCATTGCGGGCAACTTGGTGATCGAAAGCGTAGGTGTGACGCAGCATCCGGAAAATTTGCATCAAAGCAAATTCGGCCACGCTCCGTGGAGAATATGCGGGAACGTTGGTTACCGTCAGACCGTGCTTGTGGGCAGCCTCCAGGTCAATCGTGTCGACCCCGGCAGTCCGTGTCGTCAGTTGCTTAATACCGTTTTGTTCCAAGACACCGTAGACGTCATCACTGACCTTGCCACGCTGCTGAATGACAACGCCATCGTTGCCTGGCACCAGGTCGAGGGCGTCATTGATTAACTTAGGTGTCGTATTAATCGTGATGTGGTGTTGCTCAGCATAATCATGGATAGCCGCCTGTTCATCGTCACGGACGCTAGTCATTAAAATACTAGTCAAAATAAGACCTCCTTAGTCCTTCAGCAACTTCGTAATCCGTTTAACACTTTCTTGGATGTTGTCCATGCTGGCAGCGTAGCTGATCCGCAGGTGACCCTTACCACCGGCACCGAAGAAGGAACCAGGGGTCGTGGCAACGTGAGCTTCCTTGGCCAGTTTAGTAGCAAAAGCGACATCGTCCTGGTTTTGGTCAGCCGGGATCTTGGCGAAGATGTAGAAGGCACCGGTTGGTTTAGTGACACCAAAACCAAGTTTCTGCAATGCCGGAGCGAGGTAATCACGACGCCGCTTGTATTCTTCACGCATGTCAGCGGTAGCCTGACGACCAGCCTTGGTGTCCATTCCGGCTGCAGCAGCGGCCATCGATGGATCGGCAGCGGCGGTAACGTCGAGGCTGTGGGCTAAGAAGGCTGGCTTGACCAGGTCTGCCGGGCCGGCCATCACACCGATCCGGTAACCGGTCATAGCACTGGACTTGGAAACACCGTTGAGGACGATGGTTTGGTCAGGAATGTACTTAGCGATGGAAGTGTGCTTGCCGTCATAAACCAATTCGGAGTAAATTTCGTCGGCTATGACCAGGACGTCGGTGCCCTTCAGGACATCGGCTAAGGCCTTAATCTGGTCATCCGTGTAGGTAACACCGGTTGGGTTTGATGGGTAGTTCAGGACCAGAGCCTTAACCTTGTCGCCGTACTTATCCAGGGCAGCCTGCAGTTTTTCTGGCGTCAGGATGAAACCATCATCGCTGGTGTCGAGTTCAACAGCCTTGCCACCGAAGAACTGGGCAACAGCCATGTACATCGGGAAGGTCGGTGTTGGGATCAGGAAGACGTCGCCAGGGTTAGCGTAACCGCCGATGGCAGTGAAAATTCCTTCGCTGGCACCGATCGTGATGGCAATTTCGCTGTCGGGATCATAATCCAAACCATAACGGTCCTTCAGGAAGTGGCTGGCAGCGACCCGCATTTTTTCGGAACCGACAGCCGGAGCGTAGTGAGAATCATTGTTGTTAATGGCGTCGATGGCAGCCTTCTTCATGGCGTCTGGAACGTTGAAGTCGGGTTCACCAATGGTTAACTTAATGATGTTTGGAATAGAACTGCACTGGGCGTCAAATTCACGGATACCGGTTGGTTGAACGGACTTAATGTTTTGGTTGAAACGAGCAGCAACTGATGGTTTTGCTTTTGACATCAGAAAAACTTCCTTTCAGAATCATAAAACAGGCAACAAAAAACCGGGTGACTGAGACAAATTCAGCACCCGGGTCGATTTCAGTTATATTTGGTGAAATGCTCCCGGATGAATAGCGTCCGAAAGCCACACGAAAAGGGACTAACGGAACGTAGGCGCTAGCCACCAATAGAAAGAATTCACTTTGTTAATAATCGTGTTCATCTTTTCACCTTCTGTTAATATCATACGCGAATGAAACCGATTTGACAATATAATATTAAAAAATAATTAGAGAGGACTAAGCAGGAAATTAAGAGCAGCGAGTCCCTAATCACGTGCAATCATTTGCCGGCCTCTTTGTCTGGAGCAATTTGTGTTTCAATCTTTAAGTGTTGGCAAACTGCATCATTGACCAACGGCGTGACCGGTCCATTGCTGATCATCGTCAGTTCGTGCATGGCCCGGCTAGCCATCGTGTAGAGAATACCAGTGAAGTCTTTGTCAGGCATGGTCTGCTTGGACACGTCGGGGATGACGACAGCATCGAATTCCAACCCTTTTGCTAAGTAGATTGGCAGAACAGCGATACCATCAGGGAGTTCGCTGTCTTTGTTGCTGAGCAGGTGCGCCGTAATGCCGTGCTGGTGAAGCTGACGGGTCACCGCGTGTGCTTCTTTTGCATCAACGGTCAGGACAGCAACGGTCTGTTGGCCATTGTCGAGTCGACGGAGTTCCTTAGCCATTAGTTCAGCGCTCGCGGAATCACTGTCAGCGACCAACAGGCGTGGTTTGGCACCGTGACGGGTAAAGGAAATGACCCGATCGCCGTCCGGCAAAAGAGCCTTAGCAAAATCGGTGATTTCCGTCGTTGAACGATAGGCCCGTCGCAGGACGATTAAGTTAGGTCGTTTAGCTTCGAGGGCGTTGCCGAGATTTTGCAGCAGGGTTTCCGGCAACTCCAGCGGGTTAAAGAGGGCTTGTTCACTGTCGCCCAGGATGGTAAAGCGGGCCATCGGGAAGGCATGGTGCAGGTAGATCAGCATAGCCGACGAATAGTCCTGCATTTCATCGATAAAGACGTACTGGAGTGCCCGGTTTTGACCACTGCCAGTGATTAGATCACGAAGGTAAAGCAGGGGAGCTGCGTGCATCAACGCTAATTTGTGATATTCCAGCTGTTGGTCATACTGCAGCATCATGTTGGACCACTCGCGTTGACTGATGTTTGAAGGTAAGTCGACCTGTTGCAGGAAGTCACGGTATTGTTCGTAAATATCAATGAAGTAGTTGTTGTAGATGGCATCGGCCACCGGACGCAAACGGTTCTTCGTGTAGCGCCGGGCGATATAGCGCTGGGCCGCTTTTTCGTCCTTGAAATCATCTAAGTGGTGCTTGCCATACAGACGGTGTAGCTGCAGGGTTGTCATGTCATCCATTTCGGCGGCAATCCACTTGCTACCTGATTCCTCTGTCACACGGTGCTGGAGTTCACGGATTAACACGTTTTTGGTGCGCACCAGCCGGTTAGTAATTGTCATCGCAGTCGGCTGCTGAGCGAAGATAGCAGCGATGTGTTTGGCAGAGAAGAATTCGTTGCCGTTAAAGGGGATGCTGATAAACCGCAGAGCAGATTTACCCGCTTGTAAGGATTGGAGGTACTGATGAACCGCACTCATCAGGTTCGGTTGTTCCATCCAGTCGGCAATTGGGTGATTCTGGTCATTGTTGTGTCGTTGTTCATAGCGATCAAAGAGCGATTCAACTTCTAGCCCTTCAAAACGCTTGCTTAAGAAACCAGCGAGGGTCACTTGACGCATGTTCCGTTCGCCCAGGCTTGGCAGGACGTCCGCGATGTAACGGGAGAAGAGCAGGTTAGGACTAAAGAGGACAATTTGGTCCGCATTCAGTGACTCACGAGAGTGATAGAGCAGGTAGGCAATCCGTTGCAGAATGGCGGAAGTTTTACCGGAACCGGCCACCCCTTGAACTAGTAAGAGGTCGCTCTTGGTATCACGAATAATATCGTTTTGCTCATGCTGGATGGTGGCGACGATGTTGTGCATCTGCCGGTCGTCGTGTTCACTGAGGGCCTGTTTTAGCATTTCATCGCCGACGAGTTCGTTGGTGTCAAACATGTGGGTGATTTTGCCGTGTTGGATGGTGAATTGACGCTTCTTAATTAGTGTTGTTTGTCTAGTGCCCGACGGGGTGTCATAGCTGCAAGGACCAAGGGTACCGTTGTAGTAGACGGCGGAAATCGGAGCCCGCCAGTCATAGACCAAAAAGTCCGTTTCGTCTTCGTTCATCAGGGAAGCCGTCCCGATGTAAAGCGAATCCGCAGATTTTTCACCAGGATCTTGGATGTCAATCCGTCCGAAATATGGGGCCTGTTGAAGCTGTTTCAGTGTCCGCAATTGCCGTTTCAAAATGGCTTCGTTTTCGACAGCTTGGTTAACCAGCCGCCGCTGTTGTTCGATCATCGCCCGTGATTCAGCAATATCATCGACTTCGTAACGGTTGATCGAGGCGTTTTCGCCATAGTTCTTTTCGACCGCCCGGGTTTCGTGGTGGGCATCAGCCAGCATTTTCTCTGTCTTTTTGATGCGCTTGTTGATCGTCGCCAAGACCATGTCGACCCGTTTTTGTTCACGAACTGAAACTTGAAAGCACGAAAACTAGCCGGAGCTGCGTCAGCTTCGGCTTTTCTCAGCCTAAATTAGACTTTTAGATGCCAGTATTCAATGCTTTTTGGATCGTTATTGGCAACTGAGCTATGAATCGATTAATGATGTTATCAATGTGATCAGTTAGGCTGAGCTCAGCTCGACCCAGTTCATGAAATAAGTAGACCAATGCGTCCATAAAACGAATATCTGGCAGTGCTTGATTCATAATGTAAAAGAGTCCACCAATTGTGCGATCATCAGTATTAAGTCGTTCTTGCCAAGCCAATAAGTCATAAGTAATCATGGTGACGGCAATATAACCACATTGACCGTCGTAACTTTGAATTTGTGATCGATTAAGAGCTAAATACTGCTTAGCAGCTTTGAAATAGGTCTCAATTTGCCAGCGGCGTCCGTACAATTGAATGATTTCTTCTGGCCGCATAGCTAAGTTAGTGGTCGCTAAAACTAGGTAGTCCTGACGGTGCCCCTTTTTGGATACAAAAACCACTTTTAGCGGAAACTGATGGCCATGATATTGGGCTTGAATGACACTGCTGTAAAGATAGTGATGCCGACAATTCATTTTAGAAGCTGCTAAACGTTGATAAAGACCCTTAATGCTATAGTGACGACCACGATATCGATAATAGACTTTTGCGCTGCGTTTGAGCATACCCACACCAAAAAGCTGAAGCTGAGCGAGTTGCCAAAACATCTTCGGCGAACTGTACCAAGAATCAAAAAGGACGTATTTAGCTGACACGCCTAGTGTTTGCGCTTGTCTAATCAATTCTAGAGCCACTTGGTTCATTGGGCGTTGAGCTTGAGCCCTTCTTTGACCGGCAATTTGACGTTGGTCAGTAATCTGCGCTAAGCATCCAATCAGATTAGCAGGCTGGTGAGTTGACATTAAAGCAAAATTAATAGGCAAAAAAGTATTACCATCACTCCAACCGAGAGTTAAGCCACGGTAACCATTTACATACTCGTGCTTATCGTGGTCATAGGTCTTGGCTAATAATTCAGTCTTTTGGGACCAACGACGTGCTAACAGAGTATCATCAAGCACTAATGCCAAACGACGTCGACCATCAATAAACGGGGTTAAGATGCGAATTAATTGAATCGCTACTAAACAGACTAATTTCTGCCAGTTAATACGGCCATCATTCAAAACATTCCGTGCCGTTCTTGGGGTAAAATGGCAATCTGGATGAGCACGATTGATCGAAAGACGCTCAAAATGAGCTGTCATTAACCAAGCTACGATCATTTTCAATGAACATAATGAGTGACGCTTAAAATTCACCCTGTGAGTTAGCTTAGCTAGACCAATTAGGCTTAAGAAGTGAGAAATAATGTTTTGAGAATCGTTTTCAGTACTGAAATGGTTTATAATTTGCATAGCGCAAGACTCTTTTCTACTTTGATTTTGACACTTAAAGTATAGCGTAAGAGTTCTTGCGTTTTTTATTTTTTTCGTCCAAAAGCCCTGAACCACAATGATTTCATTGCAATTCAGGGCTTTCAAGTTTCAGTTCACGAATTAGTTCTGCTTGATCGTTTGCCACGTCATTTTCCCTCCCTAAATTTGCTGAACTATTGTAGCACAGAAGCAGTCAAATGACTTCCCGAAAGCTTTCCGGTTTGCCAATGCAAAAAAATCGCTCAAATGCTTGTCTTATCCAGTGTGCAACGATGGTAAAAATGGTAATATTGATGTGAGTTTTTTAAATCAACAAATATAGCGGAGGCATTAACGATGAAAAACCTCGCAATTGTTGACTTGGGATCGAATTCTGCACGGATGGCAGTTAACGAAATTTTCCCGGACGGACGTTTCCGGGAAATTAAGCGTGTTAAGGAAAATGCACGGCTGTCAGAAGGGATGGGACGCGAAAAAATTTTGCAACCGGCCGCCATGGACCGGGTTATGTCCGCCCTTCACCGCTTTAAAAAAATTTATGAGCAATACCCGGGAGTCGAAGTCCGGGCAATTACGACGGCAGCAGTCCGTCAAGCGCGTAACCGTCAGGAATTCTTGGACCGGGTCAAAAAAGAAACGGGCATTGAATTACGGGTTCTATCAGGTAAAAAAGAAGCATATTACGACTATTTGGGGGTTATTCGCACCCTCAAACTCAACCACTGTCTGATCTTAGACGTCGGGGGAGCTAGTTGTGAATTGATTCTCGTTGAACACCGGCGGGCTAGTCATTTGATTTCGGTACCGATTGGCGCCGTCAACTTATCAGAACAGTTCCAGCTAGGCGGGTACGTCCGGGCTAACGACCTCTTTCGGGCCGAGGCGTCCGTCAGTCAGCGCTTCAACAAAATCCCGTGGCTGCACTATGCGACGCGGGTCCCAATCGTCCTGTTGGGTGGTGCCAACCGTACTTTGGCGCGGATGAGTCAGGCCCATCGTCAACTTCACCACCGTTCTATTCACGGTTATAAATTGACCTCGCGGGTGGTTTTTGCTACTTATCGCGAGTTGCTTAGCCGTAACTTGCGGCAACGCAAGCATATGTTGGGACTTGAGACCGACCGGGCAGACATCATTATCGGTGGAATGCTGCCCTTGGTGATCTTGCTGATGCGCAACCGCGACGGCCGGGTAATCTTCTCGGAGAGTGGCGTCCGTGAAGGGATCATCACCGAATACATTCAGATGAGGCAACACCATGAACAATAATTGGCAACACGGTTTTTACCGGCGCTCTACTCAAGAACGCCAGGAGATCATCAGCCGACAGCTGCACTTGGATAATGACCATCAACGATTGATGGCTGATCACGCGACATCATTGGGTAACCAGCTGATTGAAAATTATCTGACCGACTACCAGCTACCGGAAGGGGTGGCAGTCGGTTTGGTCGTCAATGGACGTGACTACACCGTGCCGATGGTAGTGGAAGAACCGTCGGTGATTGCTGCGGCTAGCAACGGTGCTCAACGGGTAGCCCGTTCTGGCGGTTTCACGGCATCAAATGAAGAACGAATGATGATCGGTCAGGTGGTTTTCAAAGATGTCGATGATCCGGCAGAGCTGAAAAAATGGGTTCATGCTAATTACCAGAGAATTCTCAGTACTGCTAATGCCGCGCACCCGTCCATGCAAAAACGCGGTGGCGGCGCCAAGGGTTTGCGTTTGCGTGAGGAACCACCGTTCGTCAGCTTGGATCTCCAAATCGACGTCTGCGAAGCGATGGGCGCTAACTGTGTCAACACGATGGCCGAAGCAGCGGCTGAGCTAATGCGCCAACATGGTTGGGAAGTCAGTGCGGCCATCCTCTCTAACCTGGCAACGGAGAGCTGCCAAACCGTAACGGCAAGGGTTGACTTTGACAATCTCGGTGGTCACGGCTTCAGTGGTGCCGAGACGGCTCAGGGCATTGCAGACCTGAGCACCCTGGCTCAGGTTGATCCGTACCGGGCAGCTACCCATAATAAGGGGATTATGAACGGCATCGACGCCGTGATGATTGCTGCCGGCAATGACTGGCGGGCCATCGAAAGCGGTGCTCACGCCTATGCTGCGCGCAATGGTCAGTATCGTGGCCTCAGCACTTGGCAAATCGAAGGGCAACAATTAGTTGGCCGGATGACTTTGCCGATGCCGACGGGGGTGGTCGGCGGTTCCATCGGTTTGAACCCGCAGACCAGGATGAATTACCAAATCAGTGGCATCCAAACTGCTCAGCAGTTAGCTCAAGTGGCAGCTAGCGTGGGTTTAGCGCAAAACTTAGCTGCGTTACGGGCGCTGGCGACTAATGGTATCCAAGCGGGACACATGAAACTGCAGTACCGTTCGCTGGCTTTAAGCGTCGGGGCCACTCCCAAAGAAGCACCGCTAGTGGCTGCTCAGCTGGCTAAAATTGAACATCCCGACAAACAACAAGCAAAAGAGATTTTATCGAAAATACGAAAGGATTGATCAGATGAGTGAAGAAGAGGCAATCAAATTAAACGACGATACTCAGGAGCTGCTGGATGAGGTCAACCGCCTCTACCCAACCCACGTTTTCGTTCAGTTTCACGGTAAAAAATCAGGCTATGTTCGCCATGACCAAGCAGAACAGAAGGATTTACCGGGTGGGTTATTCATTATCGTAACCGACTTAACAGAACCTAACTACACGGCAAGTCACGAACTGTTACACCTGCTGATGGTCCTCCGCGGCTTTCCGGAAATTTTCTTCGAACTGTCACTGGGCAGCAAAGAATTAAACGAACAGATGATGATCATGGCAACCGACTTGTACAACGTCATTGCCCACCGGGTGGTTGTCAGTGAACAGCGCAAACACAACCTAATTAACGAACGGATCGAGCAGGAGTACATGAAGGGAATTCTCCACACCCTGACCGATGAGGGCAAAAAGGATGATGAAGAACGGACCCTGCGCCTGCTGACAATTTTGGACGCCTTGGTCTTCTATGGCGATCACCTGCCACAATACGAGGGCCAATTGCAAGAACACTACCCAGAAGCCTTGGCAGCAGCCAAGAAACTGTATGCAAAGATTACTGAAAAGCCAGTTGATTCGCCATTTGGGATGCGCCGGATGGTTGTCAAACTTTTCCGCATCTTTGATGAACAGATGGAAGATTGGGGCCTGCCAAAGTTAAACAATAACGAGTACACGACCCTGTCCCCAGTTTTGTCCAAACGTCAACTGCGGTTAAACGTGGACCAGATTTATGATATCTACCACTCGGGGATGACTTCTCGGGAGACGGGGCGGAAAGCCTACGTTGGTTTAGCTAAGGGTGACCACCAAAATTCCTTTGTCATCTCAGCTCCGAAGGGTGACTATTCATCAAATGACATGCTGAAGTTCTACCACGAACCGGTAGAAACGTTGTTGAAGTACCTGAACGTACCGTACATTGTAAGGGAGTAATCAGATGGAAGAAGAAATTCAACAGCTATTCGATCAAGCTCAACACATTGTCTTTTTGACCGGGGCAGGTGTTTCAACTGCTTCGGGGATTCCAGATTTCCGTTCAGCTAACGGTTTATACACGAAGAACAAAAATGCTGAATACTACCTGAGTCACCGCTTCTTTACGAGTGATCCCGATGGCTTTTACCAGTACTGCAAGGAAAACCTGTACTTCCCAGACGCAAAGCCCAACGTTATTCACGAAAAGCAAGCAGCTTTAACGCAACAGGACCGGGCAACCGTCATCACCCAAAACATCGACAACCTATACGAACGTGCTAACACCAAACACTTGGTAGATTTCCATGGTAACCTCTACCACGTCTACTGTGAAAAGTGTGGCAAGGATGTCGACTGGCACGACTACTTGAAGAACCGGATTCACCAAGGCTGCGGTGGCCCGCTGCGTCCAGACATCGTTCTCTACGATGAGGGCATTAAGCAAGACAGCATCAGTCGGTCATTAGCTGCTCTGCAGGCAGCCGACCTCGTTGTGATCGTCGGTACTTCGATGGTGGTTTACCCGTTTGCTGGTTTGCTCGATTACGCGAACCCCCAAGCCAAGATCTTGGCCGTTAACCAGCAAAAGCTGAATCTGCCGGTTAAATTCACGATGATTCAGGATGACGCTGTGAAGTTCTTCGATGAATTACAAGTGAAGCCGCAATAAATTTATAAAAAAGCAAGGATGTTAAACAATCTTTGCTTTTTTTAAAATAAAATTTCATACTTTTTGGCTAAAATAAATTGCAAACTCACTTGTGGAGCAGAGGGGGAATTGAAAATGAAAAAGAAGAAGCGTGGTTGGCTGATTGCGCTTGTCGTGGTCATTGTCATCGTAGTGGCTGCGGCAGGCGGACTCTATGCTCATCACCAGGCCATCGTTCGCCAACAACAGCGGCAACAGCGCAATGCGCAGATGTCCACTAGCCACTTTATCAAGGCTGTTGCACCTGCTGCTCAAAAAGAACAGAAACGAACCGGCATTCCGGCAAGCATCATCATTGCTCAGGCTGGTTTGGAATCCGAATGGGGACGCAGTTCGCTAGCCCGGAAGTATAACAACCTCTTCGGTGTTAAGGCCACGAATAAGCGCCACCGGGTGAAACTGCTGACTACTGAATACCTTAACGGCAAGAAGAAGCACGTAAAGGTTTACTTTGCTACTTACAGTAGCTGGTCTGAATCGATTAAACAGCACACGAAGCTGCTGTTAGAAGGGACGACGGATAATCCAAATCGTTACCAGAACGTTACCAAGGCAAAGAATTACAAGGAAGCCGCTCGTGATTTGCAACAAGATGGCTATGCGACCGATCCGGACTACGCCAATAAGTTGATCAATGCGATCAAGAAGTTTAACTTAAACCAATATGACAAGTAAGAATAAGACTCAGTTGAGCGTATCAGACGTACAACTGGGTCTTTTCTTAATGGTGTAGAATAGGGGCATAAAGTTTGAGGAAGGGGATGAACATGGTGAAAGTGACACTTGGGCTGACCACCTGGAGTGAGCACCCGGCCTTTATCGATGGTGCGAGCCGACCGGTTCGGCTGAGTGAATACGCCCAGTACTTGCCGACCGTTGAAGTAGACACTGCTTTCTATGCGATTCCCCGGCAGTCGACGGTCATCAAGTGGCTGGGTGAGGTGCCATCGTCGTTTCAGTTCATCATCAAGGCCCACCGGGCAATGACTAAGCATCTCACTGGTTTTTCTGACCAGGAACCGCCACTGGCTGATATCTTTGCCCAGTACCGGGAAGCCATCGCTCCACTAGTTGCCGCCGGTCAGCTCAAAGCGGTGCTCTTTCAGTTCCCACCGTATTTCACGGCGATGCCAGATAATATTGACTATTTACAGACGGTTCGCCGTTTGATGGGGCAGCTACCGGTAGCGGTCGAGTTTCGTCACGTCAGCTGGCTGGCACACGGGGTTGCGGGACCGACTGCTGCCTTTTGTCGCGACATGGATTTTACCTTAGTTGCGGCGGATGAGCCCCACACAACGGCGACGAGCGTGCCATTTTACTTGCGCACCACTAATCCCAACTTGGCGATGATTCGCTTGCATGGCCGCAATGTTGAAGGCTGGAACCATCCCGGTAAGGAATGGCGGAGCCGGCGCACACTTTACCGTTATTCCCAGCATGAGTTAACGGGATTGAGTAAGTTGATTCACAAGCTGGAGCCACAACCAAAGGAACTGACGGTGATTTTCAATAATAACTCAGCCAAGGATGCCGCACCGAACGCCCTACAGCTGCAGAAAATTATGGGCCTGCACTTTGAAGGACTGAACCGGCGCCCGCCGAAACAGCTGTCACTATTTTGATACGATACGGTCCTGCTTATGAAAAAAAGAATGTATTAACAGCAGGATTTGTTATACTAGTTTTAATTATGAGTTTTTAATGAAAGAGGGGCCTCATATGGCTGAACAAAAACCAACTTTTTACATTACTACACCAATCTACTACCCATCGGGCAAGCTGCATATCGGGAATTCATATACGACCGTTGCTTGTGACGCGATGGCACGGTACAAACGTCTGAGCGGCTTCGACGTCTTTTTCCTGACCGGGACCGATGAACACGGTCTGAAGATCGAACAAAAGGCTGAAGAACTGGGCATGAAGCCAAAGGAATACGTCGACAAGATGGCTGCCCAGATCAAAAAGCTGTGGAAACTCTTGGATATTTCTAATGATAAGTTCATTCGCACGACCGATGATTACCACGAAAAGGCTGTTCAGAAGATTTTTGAAAAACTGCTGAAGCAGGGTGACATCTACAAAGGTGAATACACTGGTTGGTATTCAGTCGACGATGAAGAGTACTTTACCGATAGCCAATTGGCCGAAGTTTACCGTGATAAGGACGGTAACGTTATCGGCGGAAAGGCTCCATCTGGTCACGAAGTCAAGCTGGTCAAAGAAGAATCATACTTCTTTAAGATGAGCAAGTATGCTGACTGGTTGATGAACTATTACAAGGAACACCCAGATTTCATCGAACCACATTCACGGATGAACGAAATGATCAACAACTTCTTAAAGCCGGGACTGGAAGACCTGTCCGTTTCCCGGACTTCATTCAACTGGGGTGTGAAGGTACCATCTGATCCGAAGCACGTGGTTTACGTTTGGATCGATGCGCTGTCTAACTATATTACTGCCCTCGGTTACGGCAGCGACGACGACTCTCTCTTCAAGAAGTACTGGCCAGCTGACATCCACATGGTCGGTAAGGAAATCGTGCGTTTCCACACCATCTACTGGCCAATCATCCTTCATGCACTGGGTCTGCCATTGCCGAAGCACGTTATCGGTCACGGCTGGTTAACGATGAAGGACGGCAAGATGTCCAAGTCCAAGGGTAATGTTATTTACCCAGAAACCCTGGTCGATCGTTATGGCCTGGACGCTACCCGTTACTACTTGCTACGGGCAATGCCATTTGGCAATGATGGTGTCTTCAGTCCAGAAGACTTCGTGGACAAGGTAAACTTTGACCTCGCTAACGACCTCGGCAACCTCTTAAACCGGACCATTGCCATGATCAACAAGTACCAGGACGGCAAGCTGAATGGCAACCCGTCTGCGACTACCGATTATGATGATGACCTGCGCCAGACTGCAGCTAACAGCATTAAGAACTACCGCACTTACATGGATAAGACGCGTTTTGCCGACGCTTTAGCTGCCGTTTGGGAACTGGTATCACGGGCTAATAAGTATATCGACGAAACCGAACCATGGCAGTTGGCCAAGGACGACAGCAAGGCTGATGAACTCAGTGACGTCCTGACTAACCTGGCCAAGAGTTTGCGGGTAATTGCCTCATTGTTACAGCCAATCATGACCCACACCCATTCAGCCATGATGAAGCAACTCGGCTTGAGCGACGCTCCCGTAACGATCAACGACTTGCAATTTGACGACTTCCCAGCTTCCGTCACGGTCGTTAAGAAGGGAACACCACTCTTCCCACGTCGTGACAACAAGGAAGAAGTCGAATTCCTGAAGAGCAAGATGAGCAAGAATACCAAGGCAAAGGGTCGTAAGGTGATGGAAGAAGCTAAGCAGGCTGCCCGTGACAAGGAAGCTGAAGCCAATGGTGGCAAGAAGCAGATCCGGATCGAAGCCTTCGATAAGGTTGAACTGATGGTCGCTACCATCACGGAAGCTGGTCACGTCAAGAACGCCGACAAGTTACTGAAATTCCACATGGATGACGGTTCTGCCACCGGCCGGCAGATTCTGTCCGGAATTGCTAAATGGTATCCAGACCCATCCGTCTTGGTTGGCAAGAAGGTTCTGATCGTTGCTAACTTGAAGCCGCGGAAGATGCGTGGCGAGGTCAGTCAAGGGATGCTGCTGTCATCAGAACATGATGGTAAGGTCCAGGTTGTCACGGTACCAGAGAATCTAGTTCCGGGGTCCCACGTTGAGTAAGGGCTTCGACTATCAGGCAGCGATCAGTCCCGTGCGGCCGGTGATGAAAATTTATGATTCTCACACCCACCTCAATGACGACGCCTTCTACGATGATGTTCCGGCCTGGATTAACCGGGCTGAACACTTGGGCGTCGTGGAGATGAACATGGTTGGTTCTAACGAGAAGTTAAACGTGCGGGCACTGCGCCTGGCACATGACTATCCCCAGCTCCATGCCATCATCGGTTGGCACCCGGAAGATTCTAAGAACTATGACCAAGCGACCCAGGATCAGTTGATCGCGGATCTGCATCGTCCTGAGGTGGTAGGACTGGGAGAAATTGGCCTGGATTACCACTGGGATAGTTCGCCCCGTGAAGTTCAGCAACGCGTATTTGCCGAGCAACTCGATATTGCCCGGGAAATGAAGATGCCAATTTCCGTGCATTGCCGGGATGCCCTGGCTGATTGCTACCGCCTGCTGAAGGAAGCCCATGTGGGTGACTTTGGCGGGGTGATGCACAGCTTCAATGGTGGTCCCCAGTGGCTGCACAAATTTCTCGGCCTGGGGATGCAAGTGTCATACAGTGGTGTGTCAACTTTCCATAACGCCGAAGATGTGCAGGCTTCCGTCAAGGAGACGCCACTGGATCGGCTGTTGGTCGAAACCGACGCGCCTTACCTGACACCGGAACCTTACCGGGGTCAGCGCAATGAGCCGGCTTATACCCGCTATGTCGTCATGGGTGTCGCTAAATTGAAGAATTGTCAACCGGAGGAAGTTGCACAAGCTAGCTTCCGTAACGCAAAAGAATTGTTTCCGGTGAGGGAGCAGAATGAAGAAGATTAAAGAAGTCATCGTTGTCGAAGGCAAAGATGATACGAAGCAAATTCAAAAAGCTGTCAACGCCGACACCTACGAAACGCGGGGGTCGGCCTTGTCGGCTGTCGACCTCAAACGCTTGAAAAAATTACAGCAACGGCGGGGATTGATTGTTTTTACCGATCCTGATTTTAATGGTGAACGGCTGCGTAAAATGATTAGTCAGGCTGTCCCAGGAGTGAAGCACGCCTTCATTCGTCGTGACCAGGGGGTGCCAACGGAGGCTCACGGGAGTCTCGGTGTTGAACACGCTAGTCCTGAGACAATCCGCCAGGCTTTGGCTAACGTCTACACGGAAGAAACGAAAACTGAGAAACCGTTGTTCACCTATGGCGACCTGGCGCGTGCCGATCTTGTCAACGGGCCGACTTCGCGTCGTCGTCGGGAACGCTTGGGACAAATCTTAGGAATCGGCTATGGCAACGGTAAGCAGTTTTTACACCGTCTCAACCTCTTCCGGGTAAGTCGCGATGACTTTACTCGGGCACTAGCACAAATCGATGGGGAGGACCAGCATGACTGAAGCAATCGGTAATTTGAAGCGTACCCGGGCCATTATGAAGAAGTATGGTCTGCGTGCTAAAAAGGGCTATGGCCAAAATTTCTTGACCGATGCCCACGTTTTACAACGGATTGTGGACGCTGCCGGAATTTGTAACCATGATAACGTAATTGAGATCGGTCCTGGCCTTGGAGCATTGACCGAACAACTGGCCAAGCGTGCGGGGCAGGTGCTCGCCCTTGAAATCGATGAATCGCTGATTCCGGTGTTGAAGGATGTCTTGGCAGAATACCACAACGTCACTATTAAAGAACAGGACGTGATGAAGGCCAACCTTCAGCAACTGGTTAGTGACGAGTTCGATGATCCCAGCAAACCGGTTAAAGTCGTGGCCAACTTGCCTTACTACATCACCAGCCCAATCCTGATCAATCTGCTTTCCTCTTCAGTTCCATGGGCTGCTATCTGTGTCATGATGCAGCGGGAAGTGGCCGATCGTTTGACGGCGGTTCCGGGAACCAAAGCCTACGGAACGTTGACGGTGGCGGTCCAATCCCAGATGGATGCTCAACTGGCATTTGGCGTGTCGCGGCACTCGTTTGTTCCACAACCAAATGTTGATTCGGCGATTGTTCTATTAAAGCCACGCAAGGAAAATCTGCAACCGCAGCCAGTGTCCAATAAACTGTTTTCACGCGTTGTCCGTGGCTGTTTTGCTCATCGTCGCAAGAGCTTGCGCAACAACCTGCGCAGTTTGCTGGGCAAGAAAACGGACTTCCTTCCGGTATTGACGCAGTTAGGCATTGACCCGCAGATACGGCCGGAGCAACTGACAATTGCCCAGTTCAGCGAATTAACGAATGCCTTGGCAGATGCTGAACTAATTAAATAAAAATGAACCGGAGCCGTGGATAAATCGACCATAGCTCCGGCTTTTCTGTGTTTTGCAAGGGAATTTCATCTTCCTGAGTTGAAAGCGAAGGCAGGCACTTAGTATAATTAACTAAAACTACGAGAGGGGGCCAACAAATTGATAATCCACGAAAAAGCACCGGCCAAGATCAACTTGGCGTTGGATACGCCGATGCGCTATTTGGATGGCCTCCCGAAATGGGATATGGTGATGGCTTCGGTGGATTTAGCCGATTACGTGACGGTAGAAACTCACGATCGCCCGCAGACGATTAAGGTCTATACCGATAGCTGCTATTTGCCGAACGACCAACGCAACCTGGCCTTTCAGGCAGCCCATATCCTCAAGTCACGCTTTCATATTGCTGAAGGGGTGACGATCAAGATCCGCAAACACATTCCGGTGGCTGCGGGTCTCGGCGGTGGATCGAGTGATGCAGCTGCGGTCTTGCGGGCCCTCAATAATGTTTGGCGCCTTGGTTTACGCCAAAATGAATTGGCTCAGTTGTCGCTGTCGATCGATTCGGACGTTCCTTACTGTGTCTACGGGACGACCGCACGGGTGACAGGTCACGGTGAACGGGTGGAGGTCTTACCATCTTTTCCTCATTACTGGGCCGTGATTGCCAAACAAAAGATCAGTGTCTCAACACCATCCATCTTGCGGCAGATCAACTACGAAGAGCTGCATCACTTGCAAACAGATGCGCTCGTGGAAGCTATTCGTCAAGGTGATTGGCCGGAAACATTCCATTACATGGGTAATGTCTTGGAACCGTTGACGGCCGCGGAATTTCCCCAGATCAAGCGTATTAAGCAGCAGATGATCAAACTGGGTGCCGATGCCGCGCAGATGAGCGGGACTGGACCGACAATGTTTGCTTTATGTCACAACGAATCACGGGCCCGCCGTATCGAAAACGGCTTGCGGGGCTTTTGCCGTGAAGTTTATCGGATTATGTTGCTATAACTGAACGAAAGCGCGGCGCTACCACCATCGTTGGCGGTGACGACTGGCGCTTTTTTCATGAGGGAGTGCCTTTTGAAAAATCGAAAATTCTTTATTGGTGTCACAACTTTAATAGCTATCCTTGCCATAATTTTGCTTTTGATGGTGACCGACTGGCAACCGCGCCGCCAAGCGTCACGTCCCATTCGGGTGGTTACTAGCCTCAATTTTTATGGTGAAACTGCTCGGGCGGTGGCCGGTAAATACGGTCACGTGACTTCGATCATCAACGGAACGGCTGTCGACCCTCACGATTATCAGCCGTCGTCGTCACAAGCGGAAAAAGTTGCTAGAGCCAACGTCGTGATCGTCAATGGCTTAGGTTATGACCAGTGGCTGAGTCAGCTAGTGGCAGGCAACGACGAAAAGCAGACGGTGGTCAACGTAGCTCAACAGGTAGCAGGCAAAAAGGCTGGGGCCAACGAACATGTTTGGTACCGGCCATCAACGATGCCCCAGCTAGCGGATTTGTTAGCTCGCCGTTACGCCAAATTAGATCCATCACACGCCCATTATTACTATCGACGAGCACGGTTGTATCGCCATTCGCTCGCTAGCCTAAAGCATCAAATTAAGCGGGCACACGCTAATGCCCAACGTTCTTCGCAAAAGCAGGTTGACGTAACAGAACCGGTTTTTGACTATGCCCTGGACCACATGGGTTATCAGATTAATGACCGTCATTTTGCCAAGGCCATCGAAGACGGTAATGATCCTTCGCCGGCTGACATCAAAAATTTGCGGGATGATTTACGGAACCACCGGGTAGCCTTTCTAGTGGAAAATGTCCAGACAAGCGACCGGATGATCACTAATTTAGTGCGATTAGCAAAGCAAGAAGGCGTCCCGGTGGTCAAGGTCAGCGAAGCTCAACCGGCTAACGAAGACTATGTTCAGTGGATGAGCCGACAGTATCGTCAATTAATCAAAATTCAAACGGAGGGGAACAACCATCTCAATCATTGATGTGGACAATTTAACACTACGTTATGGTCACCGCACAATTGTCAGTGATCTGAGTTTTGCCATTACCGAGGGTGATTTCCTGGTCCTGATTGGTGAAAATGGGGTTGGCAAGACAACACTTGTCAGGGCTTTGCTAGGATTAAAAAAGCCTGCAGAAGGGGAAATTCACCGTCAAGTCGGTTTGCAGATTGGTTATGTACCACAATTTCGCAACCTCGATGCGGAATACCCCCTCTCGGTAGCCGACTTTGTGGCCCTTAATTTGCCACGAACGATTCGACCGTGGATCAACCGGAAAGAACGGCAACAACTCCACAAAATCTTAGATGCGACGTCACTGACGGAAATTGCTGATCGACCGATGGGACTGGCATCTGGCGGTGAAAAACAACGGGCTTACTTAGCGCAAGCCTTGCTCAACGATCCTCAACTGCTGATCATGGATGAATCAACTGCGAGTTTGGATAATGATATGAAATTTGACTTGCTCGACCTGGTAGCTAAATTTCAGCAGAACAACCTTAGCGTCTTATTCGTTACCCACGACTGGGAATTAGCAAAACGCTACGGAACCCGCTATCTCCACCTGGAACGCGGCGGACGTTTCAGCCAGGGACCGATCAATGAATTACCGAGTGAGCTGGAGGAGGATGACTGATGTTTACCTTAAGCTTTATGCGACATGCTTTCGTGGCCAGCACCATGATTGCCATGGTGAGTGGCGTCATCGGCGTCTTTGTCGTTGCCCGCAACATGTCATTCTTGACCCATACTTTGTCGGAAATCGGCTTTGCCGGGGCGGCTTTTGCTACCTTTGCGGGCTGGTCGCCGCTATCGGGGATGTTGCTCTTTACGATGCTGAGCTCCGTTTTAGTTGGACAATTTAGTAGTGACGAGTCGCGTCGTGAATCGGTCATCAGCGCGGTCTCGGCGTTATTTATCGGTTTGGGGATTCTCTTCTTGTCATTGAGCAACCAGAGTGCCAGTTCGGCGACGAGCATTCTTTTTGGTAGCGTCGTTGGGATCAGCTTAGCTGAAGTTCACCAGCTGATCATCCTTTCACTGATAGTTTTGGGCATAGTCATGTTGATATATCGCTGGCTGAAATTTGACTCCTTCGATGCTATCGGCGCCCGGGTGAACGGGGTCAGTGCAACAGCTATTTCGATTATCTTTTTGCTGCTATTGGCCTTGTCAGTCAGTGTTGCCGCCCAGATCGTGGGTTCATTGTTGATTTTTATTCTGCTGACTTTGCCGGCCGCAAGTGCGAAATACTTTACGCACGGGGTTGCGAAGATGATGCTGGTTGCCGTTCTTTTTGCTTTAATCGGCACCTGGTTAGGTCTCTATCTTGGTTATTTGACGAATTGGCCAGTCAGTTTCTTCATTGCAGCGATTGAAGTTGCCATTTATGTGTCAGCATTGTGGTACCGCCACCAAGACAAAGAATAATTGCGATTTTGTGAGGGTTAGTAGTAAAAGACGAACGTTTATGTTATGATAAGGCGGTGATTGTTCATATATTCGGAAAAAGAGGTAAGAAGATGAAAGTTCGACGCAGTAATCGCTTAGTGGACATGACGCATTACTTGATGGAGCATCCGCGTAAGCTGGTGTCTCTCAAGTTTTTTGGTGAACGCTTTGATTCTGCTAAGTCATCGATTAGTGAAGATTTAAGCATTATCCGGCGGACCTTTGCGGAAAACGGAATTGGTCGGTTGGAAACCTTACCGGGTGCTTCTGGTGGGGCACGTTACACGCCGATGTATTCCAAGGAGAATGCCGAAAAGTTGATCACTCAGCTTGTAGCCGCCGTTGCAGATGACAGTCGCTTGCTGCCAGGCGGTTATGTTTACCTGTCTGATTTGCTGGGTCGGCCAGATATCTTGCGGGCCGTTGGGCAGTTGATTGCCACCCAGTATGTTGATACGGACGTGGACGTAGTGATGACTGTTGAAACCAAAGGAATTCCGATTGCCCAGAGTGTCGCTATGTATCTTAACCGGCCGTTTGTGATTGTCCGCAATAGTTCACACATTACGGAGGGGTCGACGGTCAGCGTTAACTACGTATCTGGTTCTTCCCAGCGCATCAAGAAGATGGAATTATCGCGGCGGACACTCTCGGCTGGTGCTAACGTGGTGGTAGTCGATGACTTCATGAAGGGTGGTGGCACCCTGAATGGCATGTGTTCGTTAATTAAAGAATTCGGTGCTCATTTGACTGGGATGACGGTCTTTGCGGAAGGTCAGTTTGATGGTCAGCGCTTAGTGGATGATTGCACATCGCTGATTAAGGTGCATACGCCGGAGACAAATGGTAAAACGCTAGTAGCAGAACCTGGTAGTTACATGACAACAGTATTTGATTAGGAAGAAGAGAAAATAAATGGCTAACAGAAATGCAATTGTATTAGCAGCTGGTAAGGGTACACGGATGAAGTCCAAGTTGTACAAGGTGCTTCACCAAGTTTGTGGTAAGACAATGGTTGAGCACGTTGTTAACCAATTGTCTAAAGCTAATATTGATAACATTGTAACGGTTGTAGGATTTGGTGCTGATACCGTTAAACAAACTTTGGGTTCACGGACCAGTTTTGCTTTACAGCAACAACAGCTCGGAACTGGTCATGCCGTCATGCAGACCAAAGATTTGCTGGGCGATGCCGAAGGGGAAACCTTGGTTGTCAGCGGGGACACGCCACTATTCACGGCTGAGACCTTTAACCACCTCTTTGAATACCACGAACAACGTCATGCGGCAGCTACTATTCTGACTTCGGTTGCACCAGATCCTACTGGTTATGGCCGGATTGTCCGCAATGATGTGGGGATCGTTGAGCGGATCGTGGAACAAAAGGATGCCACTAAAGAAGAACAAGCTATTAAGGAAATTAACACTGGTGTTTACTGCTTTGACAACGCTAAATTGTTCGAAGCTCTGAAGAAGATCAACAATGATAACGCCCAAGGTGAATACTACTTGACCGACGTCATCGCCATTCTGAAGCAACAGGGCGAAGTCGTCACCGCATATCGTGACAATGACTTTAATGAGACAATGGGTGTTAATGATCGTGTGGCTTTGGCTCGTGCCAACAAGATTATGCAGGCCCGGATCAACAAGCATTTGATGCAACAGGGTGTTTCCATGATTGACCCATCAACTACTTACATCGATGCTGATGTTAAGATTGGCCAGGATACAGTTATCGAAGGTGGCGTTGTTATCAAGGGCAACACGACAATCGGTAGCGATTGCTTTATCGGTTCTGGCTCCCGGATTATTGACACCACAATTCATGATGGTGTAAAGGTTATTTCATCAACCCTTGAATCATCTGAAATGCACACGGGCAGCGACATTGGTCCTAACAGTCACTTGCGTCCAAATGCAGAAATTGGTAAGAACGTCCACATTGGGAACTTCTGTGAAGTGAAGAAGGCCTACATTGGCGACGGTACTAAGGTTGGTCACCTGACTTACATTGGGAATGCAACCCTGGGCAAAAACATCAATGTTGGCTGTGGTGTTGTCTTCGTTAACTACGATGGTTCTAAAAAGCACCATACCAACGTCGGTGATCATGCCTTCATCGGTAGCAATTCCAACTTAGTGGCACCAGTCAACATTGCAGCAGACTCGTTTATTGCCGCAGGTTCGACGATTACCGATTCAACTGAACGTTTTGACATGGCCATTGCTCGTCAACGCCAGACCAATAAACCGAACTACGCTAAAAAACTTCCATGGTAGACATTGCTTTTTCGCTCGTTTATCCCTATCATTAGAGCTGTAGGCTTATGATTTTCTTTTGGAGGACCCGATGAAACAACGATACTTTGATGACCGTCTCAAGATTTTTGCGTTGAATTCCAACCGTCCCTTGGCTCAAAAAATTGCCGATGCCGTGGGGGTTCAGCTCGGCAAGGTTTCTGTGGACCGTTTTAGTGATGGTGAAATTCAGATTAACATTGAGGAGAGTATTCGTGGTGACAATGTTTACGTCATCCAATCCACGTCAGCACCAGTCAATGACAATCTGATGGAATTGCTGATCATGATCGACGCCCTGCGCCGTGCATCAGCACATTCGATCAATGTTGTGATGCCTTACTATGGCTATGCACGTCAGGATCGGAAGACCCGTTCACGTGAACCAATTACAGCTAAGTTAGTAGCCAACATGATTCAAAATGCTGGTGCTGACCGGGTTGTAGCTCTTGACCTGCATGCTGCCCAAATTCAAGGCTTCTTTGATATTCCAGTGGACCACCTGATGGGGGCACCACTGCTAGCTGATTACTTTATCGACCAGGGCGTGGCAAAGGACGCTGTGGTTATTTCACCAGACCACGGTGGTGTTACCCGTGCTCGTCGTCTTGCCGAATTCCTGAAGGCACCGATTGCTATTATCGACAAACGGCGTCCGAAAGCTAATGTTGCTCAAATTATGAACATCATCGGTGACGTTAAGGGTAAGAAATGTATCATGCTAGATGACATGATCGATACTGCTGGTACAATTACACTCGGCGCTCAGGCTTTAATTGACCAGGGTGCTCGTGAAGTTTATGCTGCGGCTACGCATGCAGTCTTCTCTGGTCCAGCGATCGAACGGCTCGACAAGTCACCATTGAAGGAAGTTGTCGTTACCGACTCGATCCAGTTGCCAAAAGAAAAGCAATTGCCAAAGATCAAGCAAGTGTCAGTTGGACCACTGTTGGGTTCAGCTATTAAGCGGATCAATGAGAACCGGCCGGTTAGCCCGCTTTTTAAGAACCGCTTTACGCAGATGTCGGATTAAAATTGAGCTGAAAAATTGGAAGCGCGGACTGACTCGTAAGAGAGCCCGTGGCGTAACCTAGACCAAGGGCTGGCATTGAAAATGTCGGCCCTTTGTTCGTAGTTAGGCACTAGGGTTCTGAGTCAGGTAGCACGTTATCGTTTGTGCATTGTAATGGCTCTTTTTCGCAATATAGGAAGTGCGGACCGACTCTTAAGAGAGCCCACATATCAATCTAACAACGGGAGTTGGCAAGGCCAGCTCCCGTTATTTTGTTAACTTATTAAGATCCCTTAATAATTAGTCTTTCGCAAGCGCCTCCATGATAAAATATAGCTAAGCAAAGGGGGAGCGGATAATGAAGATGAAATTACATCAACGCCTGTTAGCAGGGGCCTTAGTAATTGCTTTGACTTTAACGGCAACTGCTTGTGGCAAGCAGGCCCAGTCTGTTAGTTCGACTTCGAGTAGTCAGACTAAAACGAGCGCGGCAAGCCCATCTGCTAAGGCGTACCGCGACGCCAAAAAGTTAATTAAAGAGGGACGTTACCAAACGGCTATGGATCGTTTGAATGACGTTGCTAATCCGTCTCAGCGGGTGCAAAATTTAAAGGGTGACCTGCAGAGTTATTTAAAGGCCCAGAAGGCTTACGATGGTCATGATTATCAGGGAGCTGTGTCAGCACTGAATAATCGGCAATCTAATAACCAACGTCTTAATTCAGCCATGGACACTTTGTCAGCACGAGCATCCGGAGCTGCCAATGGTGGCCAGGTGGCAACAAGTAATAGTTCTCAGACAACGCCAAAAAATACAAAAGCTAACAGCTCTTCCAGCAGCAGTTCTTCGCAAAGTTCTCAAGTGTCGGAAGATCAAGCAGTGGTGGATTTTGCCACGAAGATGGGCTTTACTGGCAGTGATTACCAAATTATTACCCAGTCTTCTAGTGGACAGAATTTCCACTTTGAGGTACGGCGTAATAACTCAGACAACACCGTGGCTAATATGGTTGGCATTTACTCGTACAACAGCCAAACGGGTACAGTAAGCAAGATTAGTTAGAATTACATTTATAAACATAAAAGCAGGACCAGAATTTTCGTTCTAGCCCTGCTTTTTCGATTGTTTAAGATTAATTCAACGCATATTTTTTAATGGCTGCCGCCACACCGTCGTGATTATTGTCAGTGGTGACTTCATCGGCTGCATCCAGGACGTCGGGAATGGAATTGGCCATCGCTACTCCAAGACCGGCTGACTTGATCATCGAAAGGTCATTACCACCGTTGCCGAGGGCCATCGTTTCGTTCTGCTTAATGCCTAGCTTTTTGCTCAGCTCCATGAGCGCGTTGCCCTTGTTAGCTTGGGGGTTGATAAATTCGATGAAGTACTCTTCACTGCGAATGATGTGGAATTTATGTTTAAAATCTTCAGGGATCAACGGGGTTACGCGGTCCAGCTCTTCCTTATGTCCGTCGATCATCAATTTGTAGATAGTTAGCTGGTTGCGCATCTTCATCAACTGATCCATGCTGCGGTAATGAAGTCCTAAGTTGGCCAGGTAAGCTTCATGGACGGTATAGTGGTTGATATCTTGATTAGGGGTATAAGCGTCTGCGGCTGTGTCGATGTGTCCCTGGACCCCAACTTTTCTGATAAACAGTTCCCAATCGAGGAAATCCTCAAAATGCAATGTGTAATCGGCAAGTGGCTTGCCACTAGTAGTTTGGGCACTTGCCCCGTTGAAACAGATAACGTATTGGTCATCACGATCGTCTAAGCTCAGCGTTTGGAGATAAGGACGAACACCTGTCATCGGTCGTCCTGTGCAGAGAACTACTTTGATACCAGCTTGAGTAGCAGCGTTGATGGCTGCTTTGACGCCGGGAGTAATTTCGTGCTGGTCGTTGTTGAGGGTTTGGTCGATATCGATTGCGATCATCTTAATTGCCATTGTTAGTGATCCTTTCTGGGATTGACGAGTTGATTATTTTGCAAATAGGATTGAAATTCATCATAAAGCGGTTGGAATAGTTCATCACCCTGGTTGCTAAGCATTTCGCGTGGGAAGAAGAAACGTTGGTCTCCTGCTTCTTTGCCGGATACGCTAGCCACTAAAGTGGAGACTTGGGTCAGCTCAATTTCGGTGCCATCCGGCTGACGTAATTCAATTTGCGTCTGCGGTGCCGAAGCCTGGGGATGGTACGTGTCATATGGCAACTTGTAGCTAGAATTGACAGCAGTGTAGTATTGGCTATCAAAGCCCGCACGGGTTGTGATTTGCCGTAACCGTGGTAAGAGCTTTGCGGTTTGGCTGTCGTATTCTACGGACTTGAATGGTCGCCGGTCTAAAAAGCGGTGGGCGAGATCACGCAAAATATCATCGTGAGCCGTTTTCCAGTGAGTAAAGTACGTTGTTAGCGAACCGTCATCCAGTGCCAGGTAATCCTGAAGGCTGAAGTGACCGGTAAAGAACGGCATCAACAGGTGGGGTGTAAATTCAGGCTCAGCCATCCGGGGATGCTGGTAGAGGTACTTTGCTCGCATCAGTAAGTGATCCAAAATGACTTCCATCGACCGGGTGACGGGATGAAAGTAAACCTGGAGATACATCTGCAGGCGGCTGATAATGTAATCTTCAACGGCGTGCATGCCAGACATTGAGAAGGCAATTCCGTTCTTCGTTGGTTGCATGACTCGCAAAACCCGGTCCAAGTCGAATTTTCCATAATTTGTTCCCGTGTAGTAAGCATCGCGTTGGAGGTAGTCCATTCGGTCAGCGTCGACCTGACTGGAAATCATTTGAACCACTTGTTTATTAGGATAGGTGTGATCGATCACACTGGCCACTTTTTGGGGGAAGTCCTTACCACACCGTCTCAGAATGTGGTTGACGTTAGTTTGCGGACTGGTAATCAGTTGCCGGGTAATAGCTTCGTGGTCCGTCTTAAAAATGTGTTCGAACGTATGGGAAAACGGACCGTGGCCCAAGTCGTGAAGCAGGGCGGCACACAGGGCAACTGGCCGTTCACGGTCATCCCACAAGCCATCACCAGGATGCTGTGTTGGATAATTGCGCTGAAATTGGTTGCACATACGGCGAGCAATTTCGTAGACGCCTAGGCAGTGACCAAAGCGGGAGTGTTCGGCCCCGTGGAAGACGAGGGAAGTCGTCCCTAACTGTTTGACCCGGCGTAAACGCTGAAATTCAGGGGTATCGATGAGGTCCAGAATGACCTGGTTGTCTACCGTGATCGTTCCGTGAATGGGATCTCGAAAAACTTTCTCGCGTGTTAAGCGTTCATCAGAAAAACTCATTTGAATCCTCGCTTGCTTAAGTTGATATCTTATATTATATCAAGTATTATCCACATCGTTAGTTAGTAGGGCAAAGTTACTGCATTTTCCCGGCAGAGTCGGTATAATGTGTGCCTGGAGGACGAAAAGCAATGAAAGAAATTACACCAGTTAAAGTTCATCTAACAACGACCATTACCCAAGATGGTCAATCACAAAAATTTCACTTTGACGAAAGCGGCCAACTGGTTCGTTTCAACGAACACCAACGCTACCTGCGTTACGTTGAACACCAGCATGGCATTGCAACTCCGGTTCAATTTAAGCTGTTGGAAGATGCCCTGCAGCTGACCCGGGAAGGCGAGCCCAAGACAAACCTGACTTTTGATCAAAATAAAACGACCGCAAGCCAGTATCAGACCCAGTATGGTCAAATTGATTTGGAAGTAGTGACCAAGCAACTGGAAAAAGAAGTTGACTGGGAAGAACACTCGGGTAAACTAACGGTGGCTTACCAGTTGCACTCGCAAGGGATGCTGGTTGGTGACTACGAGCTGGCATTGCAATTCAATGCTTGATATTGTATTATAAAGTTTAGACTTTTTCGAAGGGATGTGCACCAGTTTGGATTTGAAGGTATTTGATGGCCAGGATAAGTCAGAGCTGTCAATGGTTGAGGTGGCCCACGCCATCCTTAATGAGCACGGTAAGGCGATGTCTTTTGTTGATTTGACCAACGAAATTCAACAATACCTAGGCAAAAGCGATGAAGAAATTCGTGAACGTTTGTCGCAATTCTACACTGACCTGAATATCGATGGCAGCTTCATTTCCCTCGGTGACAACACCTGGGGCCTTCGTTCATGGTACCCATACGAATCAATTGACGAAGCCACTGTCGGTGACAATGACGAAGATGATGAAGAACGTCCAAAGAAGAAGCGTCGCAAGGTCAACGCCTTCTTAGCTGGGACTGACGATGACGACGACGTGATCGACTACGACAACGACGACCCAGAAGATGACGACTTAGACGACACTGATACCGACACGGACAGCGACGACGATTATGACGAAGACAATCCAGATGATGATAACGACCTGGGTGACGACAACCTCGAGGATCAATTGACCGAGTTGCACAACGACGCCGATGATGACAGCCTCGATGATGGCGATGAAGAATAAATAAATTGATAAGTGCTGAAAAGGGTTGACTAATTGTCTCCCGGCTTGTACTATTTTCCAAGGGCGCCTAAGAATTCTTAGGCCTAGACCTTGTTTAAATGTTCCCCGTTTCTATTGGAAATGGGGATTTTTTGTTGATTGTAGACCGTTTTTGCATTAAAGGAGAGTGCACATGACCAAGTATATTTTTGTTACTGGTGGGGTTGTTTCTTCCCTGGGCAAGGGCATTGTTGCCGCATCACTGGGCCGACTGCTGAAGAACCGGGGCTTAAAAGTTGCCATTCAGAAGTTTGATCCATATATCAACGTTGACCCAGGAACGATGAGTCCATACCAGCACGGTGAAGTTTTCGTCACTAACGATGGTACTGAAACTGATTTGGACCTTGGTCACTATGAACGGTTTATTGACAACGACCTTAACAAATACAGTAACGTCACTACTGGTAAGATCTATTCCGAAGTTCTGCACAAAGAACGGCGTGGGGATTACCTCGGCCATACCGTCCAGGTTATTCCGCATATCACTAACGCCATCAAAGACAAGATCATGCGGGCGGGCCAAAGCACGGACGCCGAAGTTGTGATCACCGAAATCGGTGGGACCGTTGGTGACATCGAATCCCAGCCATTTATGGAAGCCATTCGGCAAATGAAGAAGGAAGCCGGTGCTGATAACGTCCTCTATATTCATGCTACCCTGGTTCCTTACCTGCGGGCTGCTGGTGAAATGAAGACGAAGCCGACCCAACACAGTGTCCGTGAACTTCGTGGACTTGGCATTCAACCTAACATTTTGGTTGTTCGGACTGAGAAGCCGATCACTGAAGAAATGCGTAAGAAGATTGCTCTGTTCTGTGACGTTGATCCAAAGGCCGTTATCGAATCACTCGATGTTCATACCTTGTACGAAATTCCGTTGAACTTGCAGAAGCAAGGCTTCGACCAACTGGTTTGTGACCACTTCGGTATCGATGCACCAGAAGCCGATATGCGGGAATGGACTGAAATGGTTCATCATATTGAAAACGACCTGACAAAGACTGTTCGGATTGCCATGGTCGGCAAGTACACTAACTTGCAAGACGCCTACATTTCTGTTAACGAAGCTTTGCGTCATGCCGGCTACCCTGTTAACGCCAACGTCAAGATTGATCACTTCAATTCCGAAACGATCAACGACGACAACGTTGCAGAAAAACTGGGCAAGTATGATGGAATCTTGGTTCCTGGTGGTTTTGGCTCTCGGGGAATCGAAGGCATGATCTCAGCTATCAAGTACGCCCGTGAAAACGACGTGCCGTACCTCGGCATCTGCTTGGGTATGCAGACGGCTTGCATCGAATTTGCCCGCGATGTTCTGGGCTACAAGGATGCCAACTCAACTGAATTTAACCCGAACACCAAGCACAATATCATTGACCTGATGGCTGACCAGGAAGATGTTGAGAACATGGGTGGAACCCAACGCCTGGGTGCTTACCCTTGCAAGTTGAAGCCAGGAACGGTTGCTGCCGCTGCTTATGGCAATAAGAAGCAGATTAGTGAACGCCACCGTCACCGTTACGAATTCAACAACAAATTCCGTGATGCGATGGCTAGCCACGGAATGGTATTCTCTGGTACTTCTCCTGATGACCACCTGGTTGAAGTTGTCGAATTGCCAGATAAGAAGTTCTTTGTTGCTTCCCAATACCACCCAGAATTCCTTTCTCGCCCGAACCGTCCCGAGGGGCTGTTTGCTGCCTTTATCAAGGCTGCAGCCCAAGGCAAGTAATCAGAAAGATTGCGAAACGATTTACCAAAGACGGTTGTAATTATCTAGGAAGTTAATTATCATGATTATGACTGTTTTTCACAGTGACGTGAAACTTTATTTTTTGAAACGAGGACGTTGAGCGATGAAAAAGATGATCATTAAAGGGGGAAACCGTTTAAGCGGTGAAGTTACTATTGGGGGCGCTAAAAATTCCACAGTGGCGCTAATTCCTGCTGCCATTCTCGCAGATACTCCGGTCCGTTTTGACACTGTTCCTGACATATTGGACGTCCATAACTTGATGATTATTCTGCAGTCGATGAACGTTAAATCATCTTTTAGTCACGGGGTCTTGGACATCGATCCTACCCAAATCGTAGAAGCTGAATTGCCAAGTAAGGCGATCAAGAGTTTACGTGCTTCATACTACTTTATGGGCGCTCTGCTTGGTCGCTTTCACCGGGCAACTTTGACTTTTCCTGGTGGGGATAATATCGGGCCGCGGCCAATTGACCAACACTTGAAAGCTTTTAAATCTCTAGGTGCAACGGTTTCCGAAAATAATGGGACCGTTCATCTTGAGGCGCCAGATGGGTTACATGGCAACCGTATTTTTCTCGATGTCGTTTCAGTTGGGGCAACGATTAACGCGATTTTGGCAGCAGTGCGTGCTGAGGGAACGACGATTATTGAAAATGCAGCACGTGAGCCAGAAATTATTGACCTGGCGACCTTCCTTAACAACATGGGTGCTGAAATTCGTGGTGCGGGGGCCACACAGATTCGAATTACTGGAGTCGATACGCTTCAGTCAATGAACACCCATACGGTAATTGCTGACCGCATTGAAACGGGAACTTATCTTTCTTTGGCTGCAGCAATGGGTGATGGGATAATGCTGAATAACGTTATTCCTGAGCACTTGGAAGCTTACACCAGTAAGATGATTGAAATGGGCGTCAAGCTCCAAATCGACAGTGATAAGATTTTTGTGCCAAAATCTGATAATTTACACGGCGTGAAAGTTAAGACCAACCCATATCCGGGTTTTGCAACCGATCTTCAGCAGCCACTGACACCACTGATGGCGAAGGCAGCTGGGCAGAGTACCATTCAGGATACGATCTATCCAAAGCGGGTAGGTCATATTCCGCAATTACAGAAGATGGGTGTTAATATCAGCGTTGACCACGGGATTATCACTGTTAAACACTCGCCTGAATTACATGGTGCTGACGTTGAAGCTGGTGAAATTCGTGCCGGGGCAGCGTTGATGATCGCGGCATTGATGGCTCATGGTACAACCGTGATTCATCATGCAGGCAATATCTTGCGCGGCTATGACCGGATCGTTTGGAAACTCAACCGCTTGAACGCCGACGTTGCGATCTCTGACGAAGACGAGAAAGTGGACATCCATTAATTGCGCTTGCATCGTAGCTGGAATTATGCTATCATGCAAAAGTTGACTAAACGAAGAAGAACTATGTTTCAGGCAATGATTCATGGCAAAGGAGAAATTATTATGAAGCAAGGAATTCATCCAGATTACCACCTGGTAGTGTTTGAAGATTCAGCTACCGGTTACAAGTTTATTTCCGGTTCTACCGCTACTTCTAAGGAAACGACGAAGTGGGAAGACGGTAACGAATACCCACTGATCCGGGTTGAAGTTACTTCTGACTCTCACCCGTTCTACACCGGCAAGCAAAAGTTCAACAAGGCCGATGGTGCGGTGGACAAATTCAACAAAAAATATGGTCTCAAGTAAGACTAATTCAGCAGTGGTTGTTGCCACTGCTTTTTTATTGTCTTGGTGCTTTTGGGCGGTTATACTGAAGGCTGATTAATAATTTTTGAGGGGATATTGTGATGAAGCAAAGACGTCCGTGGCTTCGTTGGATCACCATGGCCATTCTTTTAGTGGTTGGCTTAGTGTTGATCTTTAATCAGCCAATTAAGGAACAAATTGTAGCGACCTACCGGCCAAAGGTGACGCGGCAATCTATTGCAAACAATAACAAGAAAAAAGGCACCTATAATTTCAGCGATGTCAAAGATTTGAATCTGCAATCTGCTGCACGTGCTCGTGCCAGTCGACAGCAGATTAACATCATCGGAGAAATTTCAATGCCTGAAATTAATATGACCATTCCGGTTGCCAAGGGTGTAGACAACACAACGTTGGCTTTGGCTGCGGGAACGATGCGTCCAGGCATGAAGATGGGACAAGGCAACTATGCGTTAGCTGGTCATAATATGGCTAACGGAAGTAAAATTTTGTTCTCACCGTTGTATTACCACGCCAAGGTTGGTCAAATGGTGTATCTGACTGACTTAAAGCGGGTTTATGAATACAAGATCTATAAGCGTACCTTTATCGCGGCTACCCGCGTGGATGTAGTTAACAATACGAAGCAACCGATCATCACGATGGTTACCTGCGACGCAACTGGGGCGCGGCGTTTGTTAATTCGCGGTCATTTGGTAAAGTCAGAAGTGTTTAAGTCGGCACCGGCTAATGTTCAAAAGGCTTTTAGCTCGAAATACACAAATGGACGCTAATGAAAAATGAGGTTGAGCACTTGCTGCCCAACCTCATTTTTTTACTTATTCAAATATTCCTTGCACTTATCCAGCCAAGATGGCAAAGCGGTTTCCAGACTGTCATAAGTGTCACCAAAACGGTGCGTGTACCACGGGTCAGGAATGGCTTGGCCCTTTAAATCCGGCAGTAAGTCAAAGATAGCAAAGATTTGAGCATGACTACCTTTTGGCGCCATCATCTTTAAATCTTCCATGTTCATGTCGTCCATGCCGACGATGAAATCAGCTGTTTTAAAGTCTTGGCGGTTAACCTGGCGGGCATGATGACCGCGACCGTCCATGCCGTGCTTCTTCAGTTCGCGGCGAGCACCTGGATGCATCGGGTGACCGTGTTCTTCATCACTGGTTCCGGCGGAGTCCACCGTGATTTTGTCACTGAGTCCCGCGTCAGCGACCATTTTAGTGAACATGGTTTCCGCCATTGCGGACCGGCAGATATTGCCGAGACATACAAACAGAATTTTCATTGCTAAATCCCCCTATGGAGTTGATAGATTCATTTTACATTAAATTAGGCTCGAATGCAGGAGATGGGTCTTAGTGTCGGCAAGATAGTATCTTTTACGATTTAAAACTGGTAAAATTGTTGGTACCAATTCAAAGGAGTGAACCGATTTGAATACAACGACGATTGTTATTCTGGTAGTAATTGTCTTGCTTATCGTGTGGGGCGTTTTGATTTACAACAACTTAGTCAATCAACGGACCCACGTCCAAGAATCGTGGAGTCAGATTGATGTTCAGCTGCAACGGCGTAACGACTTGATTCCTAACTTAGTAGAAACTGTGAAGGGATACAGTAAGCACGAAGCTGATACTTTGGAAAAAGTAACGTCACTGCGTGCTGAATTGACCCATGTTCCGGCTGATGATCACCAGCAAAAGATGAACGTAGCTAACCAACTGACGGGTGCACTGCAATCCCTGATTGCCGTTTCTGAAAATTACCCGGACTTGAAAGCCAGCACGGAATACAGTCAACTGATGGAAGAGCTGAGCAATACCGAAAATAAAATTGCCTACTCCCGCCAGCTATACAACACGACGGCAGCTAACTACAATGCTAAGATTCAGACCTTCCCGGCTAACATTGTTGCCGGTTTTGGCCACTTCACTAAGATTGACTTCTTGAAGGCTCCTGAATCAGCTAAGCAGGCACCTAAAGTTTCTTTTAACGATGTGAAGTAAAATGCTCTACGAACAGATTGCACGCAATAAACGAAAAACAGTGTTGGTGATGGCAGGATTCTTCCTGTTGGTGGCCGTCATTGGGGCGGCACTTGGGTATTGGTTTGCTGGTTCAGCAGTTGCCGGTATCGTCGTCGCGGCAGTGCTAGCACTGGTCTACATGTCCGTGATGATCGGCCAGTCGACCGATGTGGTAATGAACATGAACCACGCTCACGAGATTCATTCGGCGCAGGAAGCACCCGAATTGTGGCACATCGTCGAAGACATGGCGATGGTTGCCCAGGTGCCGATGCCACGAGTTTTCATTATCGACGATCCCAGTCCCAATGCTTTCGCAACGGGTAATAACCCAGAACACGCTGCGGTAGCGGCGACATCAGGCTTGTTACAGATGATGAACCGGGAAGAACTAGAAGCGGTCATGGGCCATGAAATGAGCCACGTCCGCAATTACGATATTCGTTTGCAGACGATTGCCCTAGCTCTTTCGGCGGTGATCACGGCACTAGTTAACTTTGCCGGAAACTTTTGGTGGATTGGTGGATCCCGCAACCGTGATGACGACAATGATTCAGGCATTGGGATCTTTGCCGTCATCGGTTCCATTTTGCTGGTTATCTTGGCACCGTTGGCAGCAACGATTGCTCAGATGGCGCTGTCGCGTAATCGGGAATATCTGGCAGATGCCGGATCGGTTGAATTAACACGGAATCCCCAGGGAATGATCTCGGCATTACGGAAATTGGAAAATGTGCAGCCGATGAAACAGGCTGATCCGAACAGTTCAGCATTGTACATCACTGATCCGGAGAAAAACGCCAAACACCGCCGCTTTTTTGCCCACTTATTTGATACTCACCCGCCGCTAGAAGACCGAATTAAGCGAATTGAAGAAATGTAGAATTATAAGCTGAGAATTGCCTACTCGGAACTCCGGGAAGGTGGATTCTCAGCTTACGTTTGTTTTAGTGGCATGGATTAGCAGTGGTGATATAATAGGGTAGTTAAACTTAAGAAATGGTTAAGAAGAGGAAATCATGAAAATGAAAATAGGGGAGATTGCTAAGGCAATTTCCGTACAAAATGATGTGACCCCGTGGGCCGACCAAACGGTCACCAGCGTTGCCTTTGATACGCGGCAACTGGAAGCCGGGGCCCTCTTTGTTCCGCTTCAAGCGGCACATGATGGTCACCAATACGTTGACAATGCTTTTGCTAATGGGGCTGTTGCTACGTTGTGGGCCAGTGACCACCAGCCGGTACCTGAGGATAAGCCGGTTTTGGTTGTTGACGACCCCTTAGCAGCCCTTCAACGACTGAGTAAGTACTACTTGCATAAAATCAATCCGCTCGTCGTGGCTATTACGGGTAGTAATGGCAAGACGACGACGAAGGACTTAACAGCTTCTGTTCTGAGTACGCAATATAACGTGACGAAGACTCATGCTAATTTCAATAACGAAATTGGCGTTCCGGTTACCTTGCTCAACATGAATGCCAATACGGAGGCTGTTGTCGTTGAAATGGGGATGGATCGTTTCGGCCAGCTCGACAAACTTAGTAAGCTGGTCACCCCTGACGTAGCGGTCATTACGATGATCGGTGAAGCCCATATTGAATTCTTCGGTACCCGTGATAAGATTGCGGATGCTAAGATGGAGATCACTCATGGCCTGAAGGAAGATGGGACCCTGGTTTATAACGGGGATGAACCACTTCTCAGAGACCGGGTTCAGAAGGTTTCACAGGACACATTGACTTTTGGGCGCCAACTCAAAAATGATTTATATGCTACCAATGTGGATACGGATGATGATCACATTGAATTTACTGTTAATCAGTGGCCGGACATCAAGTTTACGGTACCGTTGGTTGGTGAATACAATGTTGATAACGCGATGGCAGCCATCCTCGTTGGCCAGCGTCTGCACATTACACCTAAGCATTTGGCAGCCGGATTAGCTCATCCTCAACTGACGGCTAACCGGGCCGAATGGGTAGATGGTAAAGCTGGCGAAAAGATCCTGAGTGATGTTTATAATTCAAACCCGACTGCGGTCAAGGATGTTTTATTAACGATGAAGACTTTGCCAGTTCATGGACGCCGGATTGTAGTGCTTGGCGATATGCTCGAACTGGGTAAGGCTGCGCCGCGTCTTCACGCGGGTTTGGCCGCTTACTTAGACCACAATGCTTTTAGCGAAGTTTACCTGGTTGGTAGTGAAATGAAATCGCTGTTGGATAAGCTTAAGGATAATGGCTTCCCAACAGATGATTTGCATTACTACCAAGCGGACCAGTTAGATCAGTTGGCAAACGACCTGAATGCTGACGTTCAACCAGATGATGTGGTTCTTCTAAAGGCAAGTCATGGTATTCATCTCGAAAATGTGTTGGCACAACTGACCACACAAGAAAAATAGAAATACACTGGCGGTTGAGTGCCGCCAAGGAGGATTTTTTTGAAGTTTAGTGAATTAGGCTTATCCAAAAGCCTGTTAAAAGCGGTACAACGTAGTGGTTATGAAGAAGCTACGCCAATTCAAGAACAGACCATTCCGATGGTGCTGGCTGGTGAAGATGTGATCGGTCAGGCTCAAACGGGGACTGGGAAGACGGCCGCTTTTGGTTTACCGATTATCGAACACGTTGATAAACAAAATCCCGCTGTCCAAGCTCTTGTTATTTCCCCTACTCGGGAATTAGCTATCCAAACTCAAGAAGAATTGTATCGCTTAGGTCGTGATAAGCACGTCAAAGTGCAGGTAGTATATGGCGGAGCTGATATCAAGCGCCAAATTCGCAGTTTGAAGAAGGACCCGCAAATTGTTGTCGGCACGCCAGGACGTCTGCGTGACCATTTACGGCGTCACACTCTGAAAATCGACCACATCCAAACTTTGGTATTGGATGAAGCTGATGACATGCTAGATATGGGATTCTTAGACGATATCGAAGCAATTATCAGTGAAACGCCAAAGGATCGGCAGACCTTGCTCTTTAGTGCTACCATGCCGGATTCCATTCGCAAGATCGGGGTTCAGTTTATGAAGGATCCCCACACCGTGCGAATCAAGGCTAAGGAATTGACGACGGACTTAGTGGATCAATACTACGTGCGGGCTAAGGAAAGCGAAAAATTTGATATGATGACCCGTTTGATCGACGTGCAGGATCCAGATCTAACGATCGTGTTTGGGCGGACCAAACGGCGGGTCGATGAACTGTCGCGTGGCTTAATTGCCCGTGGTTACAACGCAGCCGGGATCCATGGCGACCTTAGTCAGGAACGGCGTTCTAAGATTATGCGGCGCTTCAAGGATGGCAAACTCGATATCTTGGTTGCCACCGATGTCGCAGCACGTGGCCTGGATATCTCCGGTGTTACTCACGTTTATAACTACGACATTCCATCGGATCCTGACAGCTATGTTCACCGAATTGGCCGGACGGGTCGTGCTGGACATCATGGTGTATCGCTGACTTTTGTCACGCCTAACGAGATGGACTACCTGCACGAAATTGAGAAGCTGACCCACGTCCGGATGTTGCCACTGAAGCCACCGACGGCCGAAGAAGCCTTTCGGGGACAAGTGGCCAGCGCCTTTAACGACATCAACGAAATGCTGGCAGATGAGAATAACGCCCGCTATGAAGAGGCAGCGGAAAAGTTGTTGCAAAAGCACGACGCAACTGAGTTAGTAGCAGCGCTGCTCAATACGATCACCAAGGATGATGCTTCCTCCGTGCCAGTTAAGATTACGCCCGAGAAACCATTGCCTAGACGGCGTCGTTATGGAAATCACCACCGTAATAGTGGTTACCGCCACCACTCACCTCGTGATTACCGTGGGCGTGGAAAGCGGGGATTCAATGGCCGTCACCATCGTCGTCATGACCACGACAACAATGATCGTCATCGCCACACCAAGCGCCATGCTTTTAGCATTCACCATACTCATCACGAATAAAAAAAGCTGCCCTTGCAAGGCAGCTTTTTTCACGTTATGCTTAAGGTTCTGAAAAGGGAGTGGAAATGTGATTGCTGGAATCGGAATTGATGTGACTGAGCTGGGGCGCATTAAGGATGCCATTGCCAAGCATCCGCAATTTGCTCAGCATGTGTTAACACCTGTTGAATTAAAACAGTACCAGCAGTTTCACGGGCAACGGGCCATCGAGTATCTCGGTGGTCGTTGGTCACTGAAAGAATCCTTCAGCAAGGCGATGGGGACCGGCATTGGTCGAACGGTCAATTTTCAAAACGTTGAGATCATTGACCAAGCTAATGGCCGTCCCGTTGTCACCAAGTCACCTTTTGATGGCCGGGTTCACGTTTCCGTCAGCCATACGGATAAAATTGTGATGACAGAAGTTTTATTAGAGGAGAAAATAGACAGATGACAGTTGGGAGTTTACGTGATGCACACCTACGGATTGATCTAGGTGCTCTGCAGCATAATATTCGTGCCCAAAAAGCACAGTTGCCAGAAAATAGCCATATCTTAGCGGTCGTCAAGGCTAATGCTTATGGTTGTGGTTTGGACCAAGTTGCCCACGCAGCTTTGAAAGCCGGAGTCGATGGTTTTTGTGTTGCCATTTTGGATGAGGCACTAGACTTACGCAACCAGGGCATCAATGACCTAGCCCTTGTTTTGGGTATCACGCCGGTTAAGTTTGCTCGTCGTGCTGCTGAAAATGGGGTATCTTTGGCCGTCGGTTCTGTCCAGTGGTTAAAGGATTACCAGGCACTAGCTCAGCGCAGCCACATCAAGCAGCCGTTGCGTATCCACCTGGCGCTCGATACCGGAATGGGACGAATCGGCTTTACGGACGTTGATGAATTTGCAGAAGCGGTCAAGCTGGCTGAAGCACCAGAATTTGACTTTGAAGGGATCTTTACCCACTTTGCGACGGCTGATAGTGCTGATGAGACTTACTTCCATCAGCAATACAAGCGTTGGCAGGAATTTATGGCAGTGGTACCGAAGAAGCCTAAGTATTGCCACGTTGCAAACTCGGCTGTCGGCATGTGGCACCACAAAGAAGTCGTCGGCAATACCGTCCGGATGGGCATGTCAATGTACGGTGGTAACCCTTCTGGACGGGCACTCCAACCGACCCTGGATCTGCGTCCCGTCATGAGTCTGGCTGCCCGCATTACCTTTGTTAAAAAACTTCATGCAGGTCAGTCCATCGGTTACGGCAAGACCTACACGGCCAAACATGATGAGTGGATCGGCACTTTGCCGATTGGCTATGCCGATGGTTATGCCCGGGCTATGCAGGGCTTTTACGTCTTGATCAATGGCCAGCGCTGCGAAATCGTCGGCCGCATCTGTATGGACGAGATGATGGTTCGTTTGCCAAAGAAGATGCCGGAAGGTACTTTGGCGGTCTTCTTAGGACGGTCGGGTGACGAAACGATCACGACCAATGACATTGCTGATTATTCTGGAACGATTAACTATGAAGTGATGACCCGGATGAGTCGTCGCCTTCACCGTCAATACATTACGGAAAACCAAGGTTTTCGTTATTAAAAGCAAATCAGGGGTTGGAGAACTGGTCTCCAACCCCTGATTTTTTCATTGACGCTTAATTAAAGTTGGTTGGGTGCAGGTCTTCGACCTCCTGCACCTTGAAATTCTTCTTGGCCAAACGTTTTTTAATGCGTTCGATTAAGGCTTCATCGACACCATCCGGTAGCGTGAACATCATCACCTTAGAGGAACGCCCCGGTTCAGGGATGTCCAACGAGATGACATTGGCAATCGCAGAGTAGTGGGTGATTTCCTTAGCTGCAGCGACGAGGTTACCTCGTTCGTCGTGTTCAGCAGTAACACTCAAGACATAACTGCCGTTCTTGACGTTCCAACCTTCTGCCAGCATTTTCAGCAGGCGGGAGTGGGTCAAGATGCCATAGAAGTGATTATCCTCGTCTAGAACGGTGATGTATGGCAAATCTTTAATCGTAAAGAAGACCTTGAAGAAAGCGTCGTTGATTGAGATAAATTTAGTCGCGTTCTTCAAGAGAGTGGTAACGGGCAAGTTCATGTTACCATTGCGTGACTTGTGACGGTAGATATGCAGTTTGTAGATGTTGCCCCGAAAGATCTTGCCAGACGGATCTAAAACCGGAATACAACGGTAGCCGGTCTTTTCAAGGAGGTCGAGGGCCTCGTTTAAAGTGGCACTTTCTGGTAAAGTGGTGAGTTGATCTTTTGTTTTAATTAAGGTTTTAAAAATCATTGTTTTATCCCCAATAAATATTGAAACTTGTTTATGACCTCAACAATGATAGCATACTTTTAAATAAGATTGTTAGAATTAGATTAGAAAATTCGTGAATCTCCTTACCGATGCCTTTAGGTTGGGTTTGATTCTAAACTACGGTATAATAATAGCGGTTTGCTGGACGGGTGAAAGCCCCGTGCAGCCTTTTTGCGTTCTCATGGAAGGGAGAAATTTTAGATGAAGATGATTGTAGGTCTTGGTAATGTTGGCACCCGTTATGATGGGACTCGCCATAATACCGGCTTTATGGTGGTTGAACAGTTGGCACGTGATTACCATCTCGGCGCTTTCACTCATGCCAAGGTGGAGGCCGTCACCGTCAGTGGCATTATCCACGGTCAAAAAGTGATGCTGGTTAAGCCGACGACCTTTATGAACGATTCCGGCCGGGCCGTCAAGCCACTGGTTGATTATTACAAAGTAGGTTTAGACGACCTAGTCATCGTCAATGATGACCTAGACATGCCAGTAGGCAAAGTACGTTTAAAGACCCATGGCGCTTCGGGTGGTCACAATGGTTTGAAGAGCATTATTCACTACCTGGGGACCAAAGACTTTAACCGGATTAAGCTGGGTATTGACCATCCTAAACAGGGGACTGTTGTTTCCCACGTTTTGGGACGCTTTACGACTGAAGAACGACCGAAACAAGACGCAGCTATCGAACGGGCAGAACATGCCCTAGAAGATTGGATTCAGGGGTCAAACTTTGCGGAATTGATGAACAAGTACAACTAGGAGGCGATCAAGGTGCGGTTAACTACTTTGTTAGAGCAAAGCAGTCAGTTTAAACAGATCCTGTCTAGCTTGCAAAAGGGTCAACATCAACTGGTGACGGGGAGCGAAGGCGCTGCCCAGACTTTATTGTTCGTGGCCCTGCACCAGCACCTGCGTCACACCCAGTTAGTCCTTGTTGACAGCATGTTTCATCTGGAGGAGCTCAGCAACGACCTAACTAACCTCCTGCCTGAGGACCAGGTCTTGCCATTCCCGGTGGAAGAAAATTTGGCAACGGAAATCGCGACAAGCTCGCCTAACTACCGTTTGCAACGTGTACAAGCTCTTGACGCGCTGATTCACGATCGTCCAGCCATTGTCATTGCGACAGCTGCAGGATTGCGACGCAACCTTGTCGATCCGCAGGTGTTCGGTCAGGCGGCTGTCACGATTAAGCGCGACGGTGAAGTCGATCCGGAAAAAATGCGCTCCCAACTGAGTCTGATGGGCTATACCCGGCAAAAGATGGTATTGCGACCAGGTGACTTTGCAATCCGTGGTTCAATTATCGATGTTTACGCTTTGAACACTGACAATCCGGTGCGCATCGACCTCTTTGATACCGAAGTCGATTCGTTGAAGTACTTTGATGCCAGCAGCCAGCGTAGCATCAACAACGTGGACGAAGTGACAATTTTGCCGGCTACTGATTTGCTGATGGCAGCTGACGATACCAAGCGTTTGAGCAAAGATCTGCAAGACGAATATCAGCAGGTCGTTGCCGGCCTGACCGATCAAGATGACCAGCAGGCACATGACTTAAAGACTCGTTTTGACGACTTGATCAGTGCAGTTAACAAGCACGAACTGCCAAATGATCTGCTGGCTTATAGTAACTTACTATATCCCCACCATCATTCATTAATCGATTACCTGTCCGATAAAGGCTGTCTCTACATTAACAACTGGCAGCGCATCGGTGAAGCATTGAAGCGGATTGATGGGGACGAGCATGATTGGTTGACGGCTAAGGTTGAGGACCACCAGGTTAGCTCCACCAAGAGTCTTGGTAACGACGTCGAAGCTATTCTAGAAAGGGCTCCTCAGGCACAGATGTTTCTGGCCCTCTTCAAAAAGGGGATGGGCCGGCAGCGCTTTGACCAGCTTGTTGACTTGACAAGCCGGACAATGCAGCGCTTCTTCGGCCAGATGAAGTTGTTGCAGACGGAACTGCAACGCTGGCACGAGCAGAAGCAGACGGTAGTGCTAATGGCTAATAGTCAGGAGCGCCGTGATAAAATTGCTCAAACGCTGGCTGATTTTAAAATTCCGGTCGTCGAAACGAGCCTTGATAAGTTGCAGCCTGGTCAAACTCAACTGGTGGCTGCTAACTTGGCTAATGGCTTTGAATTGCCGGCCGCTAAGCTCGTTATCATTACCGAAGGCGAGATGTTTAAACAGGTTAAGAAGCGTCATCACCGCCAGCAGAAGTTAGCCAACGCCGAACGGATTAAGTCTTATACAGATTTGAAGCCTGGTGATTATGTCGTGCACGTTAACCACGGTATCGGTCTCTTCAGTGGTATTAAGACGATGGAAGTCGACGGTGTTCACCAGGACTACATTGTCATTAATTACCGTAATAATGCCCAGGTCTACGTCCCGGTTACCCAGCTGCACCTCGTCCAAAAATACGTGGCCAGCGAAGGTCGCCGCCCACGGCTAAACAAACTGGGCGGTAACGAATGGGCCAAGACAAAGCGGCGGGTCTCTGCTAAATTGGAAAACATCGCCGGCGAGTTGGTCGATCTCTACGCTAAGCGGCAAACGGAAAAGGGTTATGCCTTCCCCAAGGACGACTATCTGCAGGATAAGTTTGACAACGAGTTCCCGTATTCGGAAACCCGTGACCAGCTGCGGAGCATCAAAGAAGTCAAGACCGATATGGAAAAGCCCCAACCAATGGACCGCTTGCTCGTTGGTGACGTCGGTTTTGGTAAGACTGAAGTGGCTTTACGGGCGGCCTTTAAAGCCGTCACGGGCGGTAAGCAGGTGGCTTTCCTGGTGCCCACGACGATTTTAGCCCAGCAGCACTTTGACACGATGAGCGCTCGTTTTGCTGATTTTCCGATCAAGATCGCGCTGATGTCACGGTTCAAGACCAATGCGGAAATGAAGCAGACGGAAAAAGGTTTGGCGGACGGCTCAATTGACATTGTCGTCGGTACCCACCGAATTTTGTCCAAGGACATTCATTTTCACGATCTTGGTTTGCTGATCGTCGATGAGGAGCAACGCTTCGGGGTCAAACATAAGGAACGCTTGAAGCAGATGAAAGCCAACGTGGATGTGCTGACCCTGACGGCGACGCCAATTCCGCGGACGTTGAACATGTCGATGCTCGGTGTTCGTGATTTGTCCGTCATCGAAACCCCGCCTGCCGGGCGTTACCCGATTCAGACCTACGTGATGGAAGAAAATGCGGGTGCCATCCGTGATGGGATCATGCGTGAAATCCAGCGTGGCGGCCAAGTCTACTATCTTCACAACCGGGTTCAGGATATTGAACGAACGGTTAGTGACCTGAAGAAATTGGTGCCAGAAGCGCGGGTTGGTTACATTCATGGTCAGATGACCGAACAGGAGCTGGAAGGTGTGCTCTACGAATTTATCCGTGGGGACTATGACGTTCTGGTAACGACGTCGATCATCGAAACCGGGGTGGACATACCTAACGTCAACACCCTCTTCGTGGAAAATGCTGACCGGATGGGTCTCGCCCAGTTATACCAGATTCGGGGACGGATCGGCCGGTCTAACCGGGTGGCATACGCCTACTTCATGTACCAGCGGAATAAGGTCTTGACCGAGCAGGGTGAAAAACGTTTGGCTGCTATCCGGGACTTCACGGAGTTAGGCAGCGGTTTTAAGATCGCAATGCGTGACCTGTCGATCCGTGGTGCCGGCAATTTGCTTGGCAAACAACAACACGGCTTTATCGATTCGGTAGGCTACGACCTCTATTCCGACATGCTGGCTGAAGCTGTCGCTAAGAAGCGTGGTAAGAAAGTGGCAGCCCACACTAACTCTGAAATTGAATTGGGCGTTGAAGCTTACTTGCCCGATGACTACGTCGATGACCCCCGTCAAAAGATTGAACTCTACAAACAGATCCGTAAGGCACGAACTGATGATGAAGTGATGGACATCGAAGATGATCTGATGGACCGCTTCGGTGACTACGGACCGGCGGTGGCCAACCTATTGAAGATTTCTCAGATTAAGAACTCTGCAGATAGCGCGATGATCGATAAAATCAACCGGCAACGCGACCAGATCCACTTACTGTTTAGTAAGACAGGCAGTACGTTGATCAGTGGACGCGACGTGATCAAGGCAATCAGCGAGACCGGTTTTAAAGCAACACTGGGTGAAGGTAAAGATGGCGCCATGAAGGTGCGCTTAGTTATCCAACCCAAGATGAAGCAGGACGACTGGCTGGATCAATTGCAACAGTTGGTAGACAGCTTAGCCGAGAAGGTACAGGGTGCAAGTAATGAAAAAGAAGCAAGTCCTGCCTAAGGTATTAACGGGCACACTAATTTTATCGATAGCCGGATTGATCAGTAAGATCCTGAGTGCCGTCTACCGGGTTCCTTTCCAAAACTTGGTTGGCGATGTCGGTTTTTATACCTACCAACAGGTTTATCCCTTTTACGGTCTGGAAGTGACTTTAGCATTAAGCGGTCTGCCAGTCTTCATCTCAAGGCTGATCGCGGAACAGGAAAGTGAAGAGCGACAGCGTGCAGTGGCCCAGCGGTGTTGGTGGATCTTAGCAGTTGTAGGCGTTATTTTGACGCTTCTTTTAGCATTAGGCGCACCATGGCTGGCTGTGGCTATGGGTGATCCAAATTTAAAAATGGTTATCCGTGGCGTCGCTCCGGTGTTCTTATTGATGCCATGGCTGGCAGTGGGTCGTGGCTTTGCTCAGGGACAATTGGAGATGCGTCCCACTGCTTTTTCACAGGTCGGTGAGCAAGTGGTCAGGGTGACGATTATCATTGCTGTAGCCATTTTAGCTTGGCAGAACCACTGGAACGTTTACCGGATGGGGATGCTAGCGATGAGCAGTGCACCGGTTGCTGCCGTGGTGGCATTACTGATATTAATCCCAATCTGGCGACAGATTTGGCAACCAGTTGATAATAAATGGCGCCCGGCTTGGCAGCCACTGGTCAGTCGACTCTTGCGTGAAGGCGTGCTTTTGTGTTGGCTGGCTTCGATCATGGTAGTCTTACAGCTAGTGGATTCTTTTACCGTTAAGCGTGGTTTAGTAGCTGATGGTTTTAGTATTGTCACTGCTAATGCTTTAAAGGGAATCTTTGACCGGGGACAGCCATTGGTGCAACTAGGAATGGTGGTGGCAACATCATTTTCAGCAGCCCTATTGCCGACTTTGGCAGAACACTGGCAAAAACACGAGTTCACAGCTTTTAGCACGACTTACCACGTCTTAAATCACGTTGCTATCGTGATGGCAAGTCTAGCGACTGCTGGCTTAGTCTTTTTAATGCCGCAGATCAACCAATTGCTGTTTGTATCGCGTCGTGGCAGTGGTGCTTTAGCAATCATGATGCTGAGTATTCCGCTGGTCACAGTGATTTCGATGGATTGCAGTGTTTTGCAAAGTACCAATCGCTTGCGTCCGATGGCGATCTCTTTGCTAGCGGGTCTGGTTAGCAAATGCCTGATCAACTTTATTTTGGTTGATCATTTGGGTATTGTTGGTGCTAGTTTAGGAACTGTGATCAGTCTAGGAATTACTGCTGTCATCACACGAATGTCATTGCCTGAAATTTTGAAACAACAACGTCAAAGCAGATTTGACGGGATGGTGTTAATGATTGCTCTCGTCATGGGAATCATTGTCTATGGACTAGCTCATCTGCTGGGACTTTGGCTGGGGACTAGTCGTCTTGCGATGATTGCAATACTGGTGATCACTATTCCGATGGGCGTTGTTATTGCGGGCTTTTTGACGTTGAAAACTAACTTGTTGTCCCCAGAAGAATGGATGGTTCTTCCTGGAGGGCATCAGGTTATGTCAATGAAAAAGAAATGAGGTTAAATTAATGAGATTAGATAAGTTTTTGAAGGTTTCGCGGATCATCAAACGGCGGACGGTTGCTAAGTCAATTGCCGACCAAGGACGGATTTTAATCAATGATAAGCAAGCTAAGTCCAGTAGTAGCGTGGCTGCTGGGGATGTGCTCACTATCAAGTTTGGTAATAAGACTGAAAAGGTTAAGATCAACAAAGTGGTCGAAACGACGAAAAAAGCTGAAGCTGAGCAGATGTACTCGATTATCGATGAACAATATGCTCACGATTACAGCAATCCTTTCTAAAAGATTGTTACATTTGTGTAATACCTGTCTAGAAGCTCTAGACAAAAGATCTGGCGGGTTGTTATACTGCCATTAGTGCAATTTTTTAGGAACGGAGGAACGATTGATGGCACGTTCATTGGGGCACGTTTCACAAATTAATACGCCTTATTCTCAACAAAAACAGGCTCAGGCGGCTGTGAATGCCCGCTACGCGGCACGAGTTCATGCCAAAAGGCGGCGGGTTATTGTCGGTGTTACTTTGCTTTTGGTGCTGATTTTTGGTTTTCAAATTATTAGTACCCGACATTCATTAGCACAAGTCAATAGCCAGATTACGCAAACTCAGCGTAGCCTCAAGCAAAAACAATCCACCAATCGCCAGTTAAAGGGACAGGTTAAATCACTGCATAACCCTGATTATCTCCAACAAGTATTACGTTCTAAGTACAATTATGCTAAAAAGGGTGAAACCTTATATAACTTAGGCAACTAAAATTGAATGATTTAAAAGAAGCTGGGAAGATGAATTCTGGGCTTCTTTTCTTTTTACACAACGTTTTCGTATCATTTGAGATAATTGTTATGTTATACTCAATGTATTATCAATTAGTTAAGAAAAAGGATTAGGAGGACCTTGTAAGTTCATGGCAGTAGAAGTTGGCGAGAAAGTAAGTGGCAAGGTTTCGGGTATCACAAACTTTGGTGCCTTTGTCGATTTAGATGACAATCAGACCGGACTTGTTCACATTAGTCAGATCTCAGATAGTTTTGTTAAGGATATCCACGACGTGTTATCTGTCGGTGACACAGTAACGGTTAAAGTAATGAAAATCGGCGACGACGGAAAAATTGCCTTGTCGATGAAGGAAGCTTTGCCAAAAGAAGAACGGCATCATGAAGGCCATGGTCATGAACATGGTTTCCACCACGAGCGGCGGAATGATTTCCATCATGATCACGAATATCATTCGCATGGCCGCTTCCATGACAACCATGGACCACGGGGTGGTTTTGGTGGTCGGCAACACCACCAGCAAAACGAAGACTTTAACGACATGTTAGGCGATTACATGAAAGAAAGCGAAACACGTTTGTCGACTTTGAAGCGACAAACAGATGGCAAGCGTGGTGGCCGTGGCGGTCGGCGTCGTTAATGACAGATATTTTTAATAGAATGAAGCGGGACCTTTTAGGGGACCGCTTTTTTAATAGGACGCCAGTCGTGATTGTTGCCGTGTCGACAGGTGTCGATTCGATGGTTCTTTTAACGATGCTGCAAAAAATGGGGACGGCTTGTCCCAGGATAGTCGTCGCTCACGTCAACCACGAGTTGCGGGACCAAAGCCGGGAAGAGGAGTCATTTCTAAAAGATTATTGTCGGCAGCACCATTTGGTTTGTGAGGTGCGTCATTGGCCTCGAGGCGAACACCCGCAGCACGGGATTGAAGCTGCTGGCCGGCATATCCGTTACCATTTTTTTGCCGAATTGATGAAGAAATATGGTGCATCGGTCGTCATGACTGCTCACCATGCCAATGACCAAGCTGAGACTATTTTGATGAAGCTGACACGTGGTGGTGAATTGGACCAAATGCTGGGATTACGTTATCGACGTCCCTTTGCCAGTGGTTACCTGATTCGTCCGCTGCTAAATATCACAAAGGCTGAATTGCGCAATTATGCAGAGCATCACCAGATCAAATGGTATGAAGATGCCACCAACGCTGATTTGACGATTCAACGCAACCGCTATCGTCACAAGATTTTGCCGGCTTTACAACGCGAAAATCCACAAGTGATTGAACACCTTGGCCAATTTCATAGCCAACTCAGTCTCTTAATGCAATTTCGTGATGAACAAGTGGGACGCTTGTTAAAGGAATGCACTTGTGAGAAGGGTTTGCAGCTGGGAAATTATTTAAAATTAAGTGGTAGTGCCCAACAGTTAGTCTTATTAGCTTGGTTGAAGCAGATGGGAATAGTAGATTTAAAAGAAGGACTGGTCACTGAAATTACGCGTTTAATCCGTAATGATGGTAAACCACAAGCCCGCCTATCCTTACCAGTTGGCCGAGTGCTGGTCAAAGACTATTCACACTTGATGGTGGTTGTCGCTGATAAACCAGAAAAAAGGACCCAACAAAGGGAAGGGGCTGTGGTAAAATTAGGCCAATGGTTTTCCACGAGGAAAGGTCAGGTGGCCGTTTCACCTGGTGTTCAACCTGGTGAAAATACGGAACTAGTAGCGAAAATGTGGCTGCGTGATTCGCAATTTCCACTGCGATTAAGGATCTGGCACAGCGGCGATCGCTTGCGTTTGCGCAGCGGACATCATCAACGGGTTAACCGCATCTTGATTGATGAGCACGTTCCGTTAAAAGAACGTGCTAGGCAGTTGGTATTGGTAGATAGTCACGGCGCTGTGCTATGGGTTATTGGCCGCAAAACTGCTTGGTACGATTATCCCAGTGCGGGCACTGTGGGTGGTCACAACTATTTCCTTGTGAGACGATCGAACAAACGGGAGGATCAAAGACAGAATGAATAACGACATTGAACGCGTCATTTACAGCGCGTCGGCAATTCAAAAACGGGAAAAAGAACTAGCTGCTCAACTGAGTGATGAATACCGTGGCAAGAAACCGGTCATCGTTTCGGTTCTGACGGGGGCTATTCTTTTTACCGTCGATGTTTTTGATAATATGGACATCTTTGCCCAACTTGATTTCATTGATGTGTCTAGCTATGGTGGTGGCACCCAATCCAGTGGCCATGTCAAGCTTGTACATGATTTAAAGAATGATATTAAGGGCCGGGATGTTCTCGTGATGGAAGACATCGTGGATACTGGTAGGACTCTTAAGTTCCTCGTCGATTTGTTGAAGGATCGCGGTGCCAATAGCATCAAGGTTTGTTCGATGTTGGATAAGCCTGAGGGACGTGTTGTGGACGTGAAGGCTGACTATGTCGGTTTTAACGTGCCGAATGAGTTCTTAGTTGGCTATGGCTTAGACTACGATGGTTATTATCGGAACCTACCATACGTAGGTGTTTTAAAGCCATCAGTTTACCAAAAATAAGCTAGGTAAATTATTGGTCAACGTTGGTCAGGTATGCTATTATAATGAGCGTTCAACTGATTTGAACGACGTTTGCTGATAGGAGGTTGTTATGAACAACAATCGCAGAAATAATGGATTTACTCATAACGTCCTTTTCTATTCAGTGATCTTCTTGTGCATCATGGGAATTGCCTACTTCTTCTTTGGTGGCAATAACAATTCGGGTCAAACTAAGACCGTATCCCAAAGCGAGTTCATCACCGAATTAAAAGACAATAAAGTTAAGAGTTTCCAAGTTCAACCAAACGGCGGAGTTTACAAGATCACTGGGACTTATCGTAAGGCTCAGACGATGAATAACAGCTCTAATACCGGTATTTCATTAACTGGCAATCGGGGCAGCAGTACCACCCAGTTCCAAAGCTCTGTTTTGCAGAGTGACGTAACGGTGGGTCAACTGCAGCGTTATGCAAATCGTGACAATGTCAGAATTACGACACGGGCCGAAGAATCGAACAGTGTCTGGATGAACCTGCTTCTGACGGTCGTTCCACTGGTCATCATGATTTTCTTCTTCTACATGATGATGGGCCAGGCGGGACAAGGCGGCCGTGGTGGCGGTGGTGTGATGAACTTTGGTAAGTCACACGTTAAACCTTCAAACGCTAAGAAGAATAAGGTTCGTTTTTCCGACGTCGCTGGTGAAGAGGAAGAAAAACAAGAACTGGTCGAAGTTGTTGAGTTTTTAAAGAATCCGAAGAAATTCTCCCGTTTGGGTGCGCGGATTCCATCTGGTGTTCTGTTAGAGGGGCCTCCGGGCACTGGTAAGACCTTGCTTGCTAAGGCCGTTGCTGGTGAAGCCGGTGTGCCATTCTATTCCATCTCTGGTTCTGACTTTGTCGAAATGTTCGTCGGTGTCGGTGCCAGTCGTGTACGTGATTTGTTTGATCAGGCCAAAAAGACCGCTCCATCGATTATCTTTATCGATGAAATCGATGCGGTTGGTCGGCGGCGTGGTTCTGGCGTCGGTGGCGGTCATGATGAACGTGAACAAACGCTGAACCAATTGCTGGTTGAAATGGATGGTTTCAATGGTGATGAAGGCGTCATTGTCATGGCGGCCACTAACCGTTCTGACGTTTTGGACCCGGCTTTGCTGCGTCCAGGTCGTTTTGACCGGAAGATCTTAGTTGGTCGTCCTGATGTTAAGGGCCGTGAAGCTATTCTGCGTGTTCACGCTAAGAATAAGCCACTCGCTTCTAATGTTGATTTGAAGGAAATTGCTAAGCAAACGCCGGGCTTTGTCGGTGCCGACTTGGCTAACTTGCTGAACGAAGCTGCCTTATTGGCTGCTCGTCGTAATAAGGATCAAATTGATGCAGCCGACTTGGATGAAGCTGAAGACCGGGTTATCGCTGGTCCTGCTAAGCATGATCGTGTTGTTAGCCCACAAGAACGGGAAACCGTCGCTTACCACGAAGCTGGACATACGATTGTTGGTTTGGTCTTGAACGATGCTCGGGTTGTTCACAAGGTAACCATTGTTCCGCGTGGTCGTGCTGGTGGGTATGCGATTATGCTGCCACGTGAAGACCAAATGCTGATGTCAAAGAAGAATGCGGAAGAGCAAATTGCCGGCCTGATGGGTGGGCGTGCTGCCGAAGAAATCATCTTTGGCTCACAGTCTTCCGGTGCATCGAACGACTTTGAACAAGCTACACAGATTGCGCGTGCCATGGTTACCCAGTACGGGATGAGTGACAAGATTGGACCGGTAGAACTTGTTTCTAGCGGTGGTATCACTCCAGAACAGTCCTATGGTCAACAGCCGTACTCTGAGCACACTCAGGCCATTGTCGATGAAGAAATTAAGCGAATTCTGAACGAAGGCCACATGCGGGCTTACAAGATCATTCAGGCGCACCGTGAACAACACAAGTTGATTGCGGAAGCACTGCTTAAGTACGAAACCCTGGATGAGAAGCAGATTCTTTCACTGTACAATACTGGCAAGATGCCAGCAGGTGATGAAAAGGCGGCGGACGACGAACACCGTGCTGCTACCTTTGAAGAATCAAAACGTGAGCTGGAGCGAAAAGAAAACGCTCGTCACGATGAGACCGTTAATGAAGAAGACGCACATCGTCATGATGAATCTGACTCTAATAACAGCCATTCCGACCAAGACCATCATGATGATGAAGATTAATAAGATAAAGCAGTGTGGCGAATGCCCGCTGCTTTTTTTGAAGGAGAGCTAATATGAAATCAACTGACTATTTAGTAAAAAGCATGACCAAGGACGGCCAATTTCGGGCATACGCTGTTAATGCAACACAACTGGTCAATCATGCCCACCACGTTCAAGATACCTGGAGTACTGCGTCAGCAGCCTTTGGTAGGTCGTTGATTGGCACCCTATTACTTGCAACCTCTGGTTTGGATAAAACTCAAGCTATGACAGTTAAGATTCAGGGTGATGGACCTTGTGGAGCAATTGTATGTGATGGAACTGCCAATGGGGATGTCAAAGGCTATCTACAAAATCCTCATGTTAACTTACCTGCTAATGCGAAAGGCAAATTAGACGTTAGTGGCGCAGTGGGCAAACACGGGACGTTAACAGTCACAAAGATGAGTCCAGATGATAAGGCTCCTTATAGCGGGGAGGTTAACTTAGTTTCAGGTGAATTAGGTGATGACTTTACATACTATTTGGCGCAATCTGAACAGATTCCATCGGCAGTAGGACTTTCTGTTTTTGTCGATACTAAGGATGAAGTGACGGCTGCTGGTGGATTTTTAGTGCAAGTCATGCCGGGAACTAAGGATGATGCTATTGCTAAATTGGAGAAGTCCATTAAAGATTTGCCACTAGTATCGAAGATGCTACGTGAGGATTTGACACCTGAGCAGATTTTGGAAAAGATCTTTGGCAAAGGCAAGCTGGACTTTTTGCAGACAATGCCAGTTAACTACCGTTGCGATTGCAGCCGTGATCGTTTTGCTAAGGCGTTAGAAGGGTTGCCATTGAAACAGCTTAAGACGCTTTATGACGAGGATCATCACGCTGAAGCAGTATGTCGTTTTTGCGGAAAAAAATATGAGTTTAGTGCTGAAGATTTGAAGATGATGATCGATTCAAAAGAAAATCAAAAAAATTGAAATAAATATTTTGTACGGAATCACTTGGTGTAGACCACGCCAAGTGGTTTTTCATTATGATTTATGTTTGAATACGCGAACTAATTTGAGAAACATACTTTTTCTTGTTCGTAATTTAGCTAAAACTGTGACAAAAATTTGCAAAAATAGATTTGACTTCAACTGGTTTTGTCTGTATATTTAATACCGTTGTCACGGAGGTTAGTTAATCGCCGCTGATGACAAACAAGAAATAAAAAAAGTTCTTGACAGCTTAAATTGTTCTTGTTATAATTTTAAATGCTGTCGCTGCTAAAACGATAGCATTTAAATGGTAGACCTTTGAAAACTGAACAAAGTTTCGACAAAACAAATGTGCAGGGTCCTTGATCACTTCGGAGATCAAGGCAAAAACATTTGCGAAGTCAATTCGCTTAATTACTTTAAATTAGAGCTATTCAAAAGCTCATATTTAATATGAGAGTTTGATCCTGGCTCAGGATGAACGCCGGCGGTGTGCCTAATACATGCAAGTCGAGCGCACTGGCCCAACTGATATGACGTGCTTGCACTGATTTGACGATGGATTACCAGTGAGCGGCGGACGGGTGAGTAACACGTGGGCAACCTGCCCTAAAGCGGGGGATAACATTTGGAAACAGGTGCTAATACCGCATAACAATCAAAACCACATGGTTTTGATTTCAAAGATGGTTTCGGCTATCACTTTAGGATGGGCCCGCGGTGCATTAGCTAGTTGGTAAGGTAACGGCTTACCAAGGCGATGATGCATAGCCGAGTTGAGAGACTGATCGGCCACAATGGAACTGAGACACGGTCCATACTCCTACGGGAGGCAGCAGTAGGGAATCTTCCACAATGGGCGCAAGCCTGATGGAGCAACACCGCGTGAGTGAAGAAGGGTTTCGGCTCGTAAAACTCTGTTGTTGAAGAAGAACGTGCGTGAGAGTAACTGTTCATGCAGTGACGGTATTCAACCAGAAAGTCACGGCTAACTACGTGCCAGCAGCCGCGGTAATACGTAGGTGGCAAGCGTTATCCGGATTTATTGGGCGTAAAGCGAGCGCAGGCGGTTGCTTAGGTCTGATGTGAAAGCCTTCGGCTTAACCGAAGAAGTGCATCGGAAACCGGGCGACTTGAGTGCAGAAGAGGACAGTGGAACTCCATGTGTAGCGGTGGAATGCGTAGATATATGGAAGAACACCAGTGGCGAAGGCGGCTGTCTGGTCTGCAACTGACGCTGAGGCTCGAAAGCATGGGTAGCGAACAGGATTAGATACCCTGGTAGTCCATGCCGTAAACGATGAGTGCTAGGTGTTGGAGGGTTTCCGCCCTTCAGTGCCGCAGCTAACGCATTAAGCACTCCGCCTGGGGAGTACGACCGCAAGGTTGAAACTCAAAGGAATTGACGGGGGCCCGCACAAGCGGTGGAGCATGTGGTTTAATTCGAAGCTACGCGAAGAACCTTACCAGGTCTTGACATCTTGCGCTAACCTAAGAGATTAGGCGTTCCCTTCGGGGACGCAATGACAGGTGGTGCATGGTCGTCGTCAGCTCGTGTCGTGAGATGTTGGGTTAAGTCCCGCAACGAGCGCAACCCTTGTTACTAGTTGCCAGCATTCAGTTGGGCACTCTAGTGAGACTGCCGGTGACAAACCGGAGGAAGGTGGGGACGACGTCAGATCATCATGCCCCTTATGACCTGGGCTACACACGTGCTACAATGGCCGGTACAACGAGCAGCTAACCCGCGAGGGTGTGCAAATCTCTTAAAGCCGGTCTCAGTTCGGACTGCAGTCTGCAACTCGACTGCACGAAGTCGGAATCGCTAGTAATCGCGGATCAGCATGCCGCGGTGAATACGTTCCCGGGCCTTGTACACACCGCCCGTCACACCATGGAAGTTTGCAATGCCCAAAGTCAGTGGCCTAACCATTTTGGAGGGAGCTGCCTAAGGCAGGGCAGATGACTGGGGTGAAGTCGTAACAAGGTAGCCGTAGGAGAACCTGCGGCTGGATCACCTCCTTTCTAAGGATTTAATCGGAACCTGCACATTGGTTGAAACTTTATTCAGTTTTGAGGGGTTTACCATCCCAAGAGCTTATCTGGGCCTATAGCTCAGCTGGTTTAGAGCGCACGCCTGATAAGCGTGAGGTCGATGGTTCAAGTCCATTTAGGCCCATTTGGGGAATTAGCTCAGTTGGGAGAGCACCTGCTTTGCAAGCAGGAGGTCAACGGTTCGAACCCGTTATTCTCCATTGTTAACCGCAAGGTTAACAAACTTGTACTTTGAAAACTAAACAATATCAATTATTTTCTTTATTCACAAATAAACCGAGAACACCGCGTTATTTGAGTTTTTTAATGGAAACATCGCATACTCAATTAACTTGGTGAACAACGAAGTTGTTCATCTAGGTTAAGTTATGAAGGGCGCATGGTGAATGCCTTGGTACTAGGAGCCGATGAAGGACGGGACTAACACCGATATGCTTCGGGGAGTGGTAAGTACATTTTGATCCGGAGATTTCCGAATGGGGAAACCCAATCAGCTTAGTCGCTGATTACTTGGCCAGTGAATTCATAGCTGGCAAGTGGCATACGCAGTGAACTGAAACATCTAAGTAGCTGCAGGAAGAGAAAACAATAGTGATTCCCTCAGTAGCGGCGAGCGAACGGGGAAGAGCCCAAACCAACGAGCTTGCTTGTTGGGGTTGTAGGACTGAACATTTGAGTTACCAAAGTTCGACGTAGTCGAAATAGCTGGGAAGCTATGGCAGAGAGGGTGATACCCCCGTAGACGAAACGTCAGAACCCTCAGTTCAGGATCCTGAGTACGGCGGAACACGTGAAACTCCGTCGGAAACCGCGAGGACCATCTCGCAAGGCTAAATACTACCTAGTGACCGATAGTGAACCAGTACCGTGAGGGAAAGGTGAAAAGCACCCCGGAAGGGGAGTGAAATAGTTCCTGAAACCATGTGCCTACAAGCAGTCGGAGCCCGTTAATGGGTGACGGCGTGCCTCTTGCAGAATGAACCGGCGAGTTATGATTGCATGCAAGGTTAAGGTAGAAAAACCGGAGCCGTAGCGAAAGCGAGTCTTAAATGGGCGTAAGAAGTATGTAGTTATAGACCCGAAACCAGGTGACCTACCCATGTCCAGGTTGAAGGTGCGGTAAAGCGCACTGGAGGACCGAACCCGTGTCAGTTGAAAATGGCTGGGATGAGGTGTGGGTAGCGGTGAAATTCCAAACGAACTTGGAGATAGCTGGTTCTCTCCGAAATCTCTTTAGGGGGAGCCTTGAGGAAAAGAATCGTGGAGGTAGAGCTACTGTTTGGACAAGGGGCCCGTCATGGGTTACCAACTTCAGATAAACTCCGAATGCCATCGATTTATCCTCAGGAGTCAGACGATGAGTGATAAGATCCACCGTCGAAAGGGGAACAGCCCAGATCACCAGTTAAGGTCCCTAAATATATGCTAAGTGGAAAAGGATGTGGAGTTGCATAGACAACTAGGATGTTGGCTCAGAAGCAGCCACCATTTAAAGAGTGCGTAATAGCTCACTAGTCGAGTGATCCTGCGCCGAAAATGTACCGGGGCTAAGCATATTACCGAAACTGTGGATGTGCACTACGTGCACGTGGTAGGAGAGCGTTCTAAGGGCGGCGAAGTCAGACCGTGAGGACTGGTGGAGCGCTTAGAAGTGAGAATGCCGGTATGAGTAGCGAAAGACAGGTGAGAATCCTGTCCACCGAATGACTAAGGTTTCCTGGGGAAGGCTCGTCCTCCCAGGGTAAGTCGGGACCTAAGCTGAGGCCGAGAGGCGTAGGCGATGGATAACAGGTTGAGATTCCTGTACCAGTTGAATGCGTTTGAATGATGGAGGGACGCAGGAGGCTAAGCGAACCGCATGATTGGAAGAGTGCGGCCAAGCAATGAGTCAGTAACTGAGTCAAATGCTTAGTTGCGGGTTGACGAGTTGTGATGGGGAGTGAAATTATAGTAACGAAGTCGCTGATGTCACACTGCCGAGAAAAACTTCTAGTGAGTATTCAACTGCCCGTACCGCAAACCGACACAGGTAGTCGAGGAGAGAATCCTAAGGTGAGCGAGAGAACTCTCGTTAAGGAACTCGGCAAAATGACCCCGTAACTTCGGAAGAAGGGGTGCTGGCCGCAAGGCCAGCCGCAGTGAAAAGGCCCAGGCGACTGTTTATCAAAAACACAGGTTTCTGCAAAATCGTAAGATGAAGTATAGGGGCTGACGCCTGCCCGGTGCTGGAAGGTTAAAAGGATGGGTTAGCTTCGGCGAAGCTCAGAATTGAAGCCCCAGTAAACGGCGGCCGTAACTATAACGGTCCTAAGGTAGCGAAATTCCTTGTCGGGTAAGTTCCGACCCGCACGAAAGGCGTAACGATCTGGGCACTGTCTCAACGAGAGACTCGGTGAAATTGAAATCCCTGTGAAGATGCAGGGTACCCGCGACAGGACGGAAAGACCCCATGGAGCTTTACTGTAGCTTGATATTGAGTGTTTGTACTGCTTGTACAGGATAGGTAGGAGCCATAGAAAGCGGAACGCTAGTTTCGCTGGAGGCGTTGGTGGGATACTACCCTTGCATTATGACCACTCTAACCCGCAGCACTAAGCGTGCTGGGAGACAGTGTCAGGTGGGCAGTTTGACTGGGGCGGTCGCCTCCCAAAAGGTAACGGAGGCGCCCAAAGGTTCGCTCAGAATGGTTGGAAATCATTCGCAGAGTGTAAAGGCACAAGCGAGCTTGACTGCGAGACAGACAGGTCGAGCAGGGACGAAAGTCGGGCTTAGTGATCCGGTGGTTCCGCATGGAAGGGCCATCGCTCAACGGATAAAAGCTACCCTGGGGATAACAGGCTTATCTCCCCCAAGAGTCCACATCGACGGGGAGGTTTGGCACCTCGATGTCGGCTCATCGCATCCTGGGGCTGTAGTCGGTCCCAAGGGTTGGGCTGTTCGCCCATTAAAGCGGTACGCGAGCTGGGTTCAGAACGTCGTGAGACAGTTCGGTCCCTATCCGTCGCGGGCGTAGGAAATTTGAGAGGACCTGTCCTTAGTACGAGAGGACCGGGATGGACATACCGCTGGTGTACCAGTTGTTCCGCCAGGAGCACCGCTGGGTAGCTATGTATGGATGAGATAAACGCTGAAAGCATCTAAGTGTGAAACTCACCTCAAGATGAGATTTCCCATTCCTTTATGGAAGTAAGACCCCTTATAGACGATGAGGTAGATAGGGTGGAAGTAGAAGCGCCGTGAGGCGTGGAGCGGACCACTACTAATCGGTCGAGGACTTAACCAAGGAAAAAGCTGGTGAGTCCGGTTGAAAATGGATGGAGGATATGATATTGTTTAGTTTTGAGAGCGCAAGTTCTCAGTCCGAGAGGACGAAGTGCGGTGGCGATGGCCTGAAGGATACACCTGTTCCCATGCCGAACACAGCAGTTAAGCTTCAGCGCGCCAAAAGTAGTTGGGGGATCGCTCCCTGCGAGGATAGGGCACTGCCGCGCTTTATTATTCCGGCATAGCTCAGTCGGTAGAGCACCTGACTGTTAATCAGGTTGTCGTCAGTTCGAGTCTGACTGCCGGAGTTATTAAGGGATAGGTATTGGCATTCGCTAGTATCTGTCCTGTTCTTTTTGCCGACATAGCTCAGTTGGTAGAGCAGCGCCTTCGTAAGGCGAAGGTCGGAGGTTCGAATCCTCTTGTCGGCACTATTTAAGTGTGAAAAGCCGTTGAAAAGCGAAAGCTTTCAACGGCTTTATTTTTAATATTTATAAGATTAGTTTGAAATAACGCGCGCAAATGTAAGAATGCAGTGTATAATAATAACTATAAACACTATATTTATGCAGAAAGAAGCGTTTACATTGAACGACGAATCAGAGCCAAAAATTGATACAAAGATCGGTCTTGGCAGTCTTGTCTTGATGATCTTTTCAGCTATTTTTGGCTTTAGTAACTCTCTGAATGCATATTACCAGATGGGATATGCAAGTATTATTTGGTATGTATTGACTGCCATTCTCTTTTTCCTTCCCTCAGCGATGATGTTTGCTGAATATGGATCTACTTTTAAAGCAGCCAAAGGTGGTATTTTCTCTTGGTTACGAGGTTCTGTTGGTGAGAAGACGGCTTTTATTGGTACCTTTATTTGGTTAGCCGCTTGGGTTGTTTGGTTAGTTTCATCAACACAGTTCTTTTTTGTTTCAGTTTCGACGATGATCTTCGGATCTGATAAAACACAAGGATTGCATCTTTTTGGACTGAGTTCCAAACCAATCACTCGGTTTATGTGAAATTATCTTTTTATTCTTAGTAACCTTAATTGCAACGCACGGTGTTGGTAAGATCGCCAAAGTTGCTTCGGTTGGTGGAATCTTTGTTTTAGGAATTTGTGCCCTATTTATTCTTTTTAGTATCATTTTATTAGTAATGGATCATGGCCAACTTGCTCAGCCTTTGACGGGTGCGAGCCTGATTCACTCACCTAATAAAGCCTTTGTATCGCCGATAGCCGTTGTTTCCTTTATTGTTTATGCTTTGTTTGCCTATGGTGGTTTGGAAACCATGGCTGGCATTACCGACTCACTGAAGAAGCCAGAAAAGACCTTCCCGCGTGGCATTATCATTTCCATGGTGATTATGACCATCCTCTATGTCTTGCTAATTTTCCTCTGTGGTTTTGCTGCTAACTGGTACTCAGTCCTGGGTGGCAAGAGCGTTAATATTGCCAACTGTGAATATGTTTTGATCAACAACTTGGGTGTTAAATTAGGACAACACTTTGGTGCGTCCCATGCAACCGCAATTGTTATCGGTCAGTGGTTTGCCCGCTTTAGTGGTTTAACCGATGTTCTTTCCGGTTTAGGTGCGGCCTTCGTTATGGTTTATTCACCAGTGAAGTCATTCATCGAAGGCTGTGATCCACGTCTGTTGCCAAAGCGGATGACTAAGCTGAACAAGGCTCAAATGCCTGCATTTGCAATGTGGATCCAGTGCCTGATTGTCTGCATCATCGTGGTATTTATTTCATTTGGTGGCGACGCTGCCAATCGCTTCTACACTATTTTGATGGATATGATGAATGTTTCATCATCAGCTCCGTATCTATTCCTGATCGGTGCTTTCCCATTCTTTAAGATGAAACAAGGCTTGGATCGGCCGTTTGTCTTCTACCATAGTCAACGGACTTCATGGATTGTTTCCATCATCTTATGGCTCGTCATTGCGATTGGGATTCTGTTTACCGTTATCGAACCATGCTTGACTGGTGATTACATGACCGCCTTCTGGACGGCCTTTGGTCCAATCTTCTTCGGAATCGTAGCTTGGGTCTTCTACACGATTGCAGAACACAACCACGTTCTGGACGACTAAGTTGGGAAGTACGATTATGAAAACAAAACAGTATGAAGTTACCAGCAAAGATTTTGACCTCAGCCAGATGCCGACGGCGCCTGATCAGGATCTCGGTGACGACAGTCAACTGAAAAAGAAGCTGCAGGCTAACATCAAGCCACTGAAGAATCTCCAAAAGAAATTATTTGCTAACCACACTTATGGTGTGCTGATGATTTTACAAGGGATGGACGCAGCAGGTAAAGACAGTTTAGTTGCTCATATGTTTGCTGGTATTAATCCGGCTGGCTTTCAGGTGGCTAGCTTTAAGCACCCATCGCATCGCGAATTGGCTCATGATTATCTCTGGCGGGTCAATTTAGAATTGCCCCGTCGGGGTGTTCTGGGTATTTTCAACCGTTCTTACTATGAGGACCTTTTAGTTCCCCAGGTTCACCCAGAAATTCTGCTTGGTGAAAACTTGCCAAACATCAATCAAGTGAGCGATGTTACTGACGACTTCTTTAAGCAGCGTTTTCACGATGTGGTGCACTATGAACATTATCTGAATCACTGTGGCTATCTGGTATTAAAATTCTTCCTTCATATGTCGAAGGCAGAACAAAAAAAGCGTTTCTTAGCACGTATTGAACGTCCAGAAAAGAACTGGAAGTTTTCGCCTGATGACATTAAGGAACGGCAGTACTGGGATCGATATCAAGCGGCCTATGAAAAGATGATTCGTCATACGGCCACTAATGCTGACCCGTGGTACATCATACCTGGTGATGATAAGTGGTACGAACGTTTGACGGTGTCTAACATCTTGATTAAAAAGCTAGACGAATTAAAGCTGACATATCCGAAAATGAATGCTGAACAGACGGCCCGCTTGAACGAAGCGATGAATCGTCTGGACGAAGAAAAAAAGTAAATGAAAAGGAGCTCCATCGGTTTGGCCGATTTAGGAGCTCCTTTTGCTGTGTTCTAAAAATTAATTAATTTCTAGTTGTTGAGTCTTCGGATTCAGTGCGTCTTTGAAGCGTTGAAAGTCGATGTTGACTTGCTTAGCATATTCGAAACACCAGTCGGTTAAAGCACTGTCCAGTTGCTTTTGACCCTTGACGTAGCCATAAATAATCGGTGCGGTGGGACTCTGGAAGTGTGCTTTGGCGAGCAGCAAAGCACACGTTTCGGTGTAAAGAGCGAAGCCGTCAAGGTCGAGCTTAGCAGTGTTGATGGATTCTTTCATGTCCCGGAATTGACGAATGTAATAAGAACGATTGCCAAAACGAGTAGAACCTAGGAAGGGGTCAGACGCAGACTGCAAAACTTTTTGGGCGGTCACAATCCGTTCACCGGCATTGCGACTGCGTTTAACTGCCTCCACGATTGGCAGTGACAGCAAGTTATAACGCAGTGGCATCGATTCCTTGATCTGCAAGACAAGGTGCGAGCCATCGACACCAGTTAATAGCATCAGGTAACACCGCGTTCCGAAACTGCCGACACCGACACTGTAACGAATAATATCAGAGATGTTGAAGTTGGCAAGAAAGACGCGCACGTCGGAACGAACTTGGGAACGGTAACTGTAGTAGCCGTTAACGATTTCCTGGTAAATATGTGGAGTTACGTGGCGGGCACGTGGTGGATTGTCCACAAAGACCCGTTTGCCATTCTTATCCAGCTTGGTCATCTTATTAGTGATGGTTTCTGAATTAGACTTGCTGCTCTTGACCAAGATCTTGTTCAAAATTTTGTTAAAGCTGGAATTGCTGACGTGACCATCAGCTGAGTCCTTTAACTCCTGCATCATGTCGTTAATTTCAAACGATGAGTAGAAGTTGCTAGCTAGACTTTGGTGATAATCATATTTCACACTGCGTCTGTATACTTTGACGACTTTTTTCAATATTTTTCGTAGGTCATCATCGTCAAAGCCGTTGACGCGGCCGGCAAGAATGATGCTGACCATCAGACGCTTCAGGTCGCTTTCCCAGTTACCGATACGGGCTTCATCGAAATCGTTAAGATCAAAGAGCAACTTACGTTCAGGGGATGCGTAAAAACCATAATTATTGACGTGGGCATCACCACAGATGATTGCAAGAATACCACTTTGGTTTTGCTGACGGAGATCGGCCTCCATCAATTCAGCGGTTCCGCGGAAAAACGTAAAGGCATTGACGCCCATCCGTTGGTGACGCAGTGGTAGCAATTCCGGTATCATATTACCTTCCGTCAGTTTAATCATTTCGATGGCGTCACGACGCACCGGTGTATATGTACCTAGTAGTTCTGGCTTAACTTTTTGACGCTGCATCTTACCGACTTTTTTCAGCTCGTGCTGGGACTGATGGATACTGATCCGATCCAGGTTAAAGAAATCTAGTGGTAATCTATTCATAACAAATTCCCTTCCTTACGTAATCAGGTTAATTGTATTGGAAGACAGTCTAAAGTTCAAATGAACTCTTGTGTGTTGGATGTGCATAGCATAAAAGTTGGTTATAATGGGGAAGTAAGCGCTTGTTCGCCATTTTATATCGTCGAGGAGCTAACAAAATGAAAAAGTCAAAGCAGTTTCAAATGCCATCTTTTGGTGAATTTGTTGATGAAGCCACTTTGGGGGAATGGCACTGTAAAACAGGTGACCACGTTCAAAAAGGACAGGATTTGGTTCAAGTAGAAACAGGAAAAGCGGTGGAAGAATTAGCTGCTCCGTGGAGTGGAACACTAAAAAAAGTCTTGGTAGCTAGCGGAGATACTGCAAAAGTGGGTCAAGATCTAGCAGTCATTGAAGTCGATGCCGCGGCCCAGACGGAAGAGGCAAAATCTCAAGATGAGGAAAAGAAGCGTCAGCAGCCGGTTAATAATTCAGCTGCTCCTGCTCAGGATAGTCATACAAATCTTGTTGAGCCGGGAGATGAAACGATCGAGGATTTGCTCAACGGCGGTCAACCGCAAAGCACCCCTTCGACTACTTCTTCTGACCACTTAGATACAGTGGTGATCGGTGCAGGCCCTGGTGGCTATGTCGCAGCCATCCGGGCAGCGGAGCTGGGACAAAAGGTAACGGTAGTTGAAGAGCAATATTTGGGTGGTGTTTGCCTGAATGTCGGTTGTATTCCTTCTAAGGCCCTCGTCCAAGCGGGCCATAACCTGCAAACGGCATTTCATTCCCGCAAAATGGGGATCCACGCTGATGACGTCACGTTAGACATGGGACAGTTGCACCAGTTTAAGAACCAAACGGTCAAAACAATGACCGATGGAGTGGCATCACTTTTTCGTAAGCACCATATTCAGGTGATTTGGGGGAAGGCTGCTTTTCAAAGTTCGCACCACATTATTGTCAGTCACGATGGTAAGCAGCAAAGCTACAGTTTCAATCACGCCATCATCGCAACGGGAAGTCGACCAGTAGCACTGCCTGATATTCCGATTAAAGGCCACGTCTTGGACTCCAGCGGTGCCCTGGACCTTGAAGAAGTTCCGGCAAGTATGGTTATCGTCGGCGGTGGTTATATCGGCTGTGAATTAGCGGGAGCCTATGCCAACTTTGGTACCCGGGTCACGATTTTAGAGGCTCAGTCGCGGATTATGGCCAACTTTGGAGACGATTTGGTTCAAACGGTCCTCGATGACTTTGCCCACCATGGTGTTAACATCATGACCAATGCCCGATTGAAGCAGGTTTCTGAGAAGGCAGGCAATGTTGAAATTGGCTACACCATCGACGGCCAGCTGCATTCAATGACGGTGGATGATGTGGTCATTGCTGTTGGAAGACAACCGAACACGGATCAACTCGGTTTGCAGCATGCTGGCGTGATGAAAGATGATCATGGCTTGATCGAAGTCAATAATCAATGTCAGACTAATGTCCACAATATTTACGCCATCGGGGATGTCGTCGCTGGACCTGCTCTTGCTCACAAAGCCTCGTACGAAGGAAAAATCGCGGCGGCAGCAATCGCCGGACACGTGGTTAAGCGTCAACCAGCGACGATCCCTGCTGTTTGCTATGTCAATACGCCGATCGCAACGACTGGATTAACGGCTCAGCAGGCACGTCAACAGGGCTTCAAAGATGTTGAAACGGCTAAGTTCCCGTTCCGTGCTAATGGACGAGCAGTCACGATGCAGGCTACGCAAGGTTTTGTCCGTTTAGTCTATCACGGGCAGGCTAAGTGGCTGGTCGGGGCCCAAATTGTTGGCGCGGCTGCTGCTGATTTGGTTGGTGAATTAACGTTAGCGATTAATAGTGGTCAGACAGTGGAAGACGTCGCAGATACAATTGCACCGCACCCGAGCCTGGGCGAAGCAGTGATGGACTGTGCTGACCTCGCCTTGGGATTGCCAATTAACATTTGAAAGAGTGATTATGGTGCAGTACTACATCATGAAAAGTCGGGACATTCGGGATAACTTAGCCACAGAGCAGTATTTGATGAATAGTCCCAAGATAAAACTGCCGATGATGCTTTTTTATATTGAAAAACCGTGTATTATCGTCGGGCGTAACCAAAATACCGTCGAAGAGATCAACCAAGCTTATTGCCAGGAGCATGACATTACAGTGACGCGTCGTCTGTCCGGTGGCGGGGCGATGTACCAGGATTTAGGAAATCTTTGTTTCAGCATGATTATGCCGGCAGACCAAGCGCGCTTTGGCAACTTTGCGCAGTTGGTCCAACCAGTGCTGCTTGCCCTTCACCGGATGGGCGCGAAGAAAGCGACTGTCACCGGGCGCAATGACATTGAAATTGCTGGCAAGAAGTTCTCAGGTAATTCGATGTACACGCGCCAAGGACGAACCTTTTCACACGGAACCTTGATGTACCGCGTAGATACGACGGCAGTGGCTCAAGCCTTACGGGTGCCCCACGATAAAATTGCTTCTAAGGGCATCAAATCAGTGCGTTCACGAGTAACGAATATTGAACCTTATCTTGACCGACAGTACCGGGGGCTCAGCACGGATCAATTTCGCGATGAATTAGTGAAGCAAATTTGGCAGGTCGGTGATCTAGGACAAATTAAAAAGGCTGCTTATGAATTAAGTGCGGCTGATAGAAACGCTATCGCGGAGTTGCGGCGGCGTTTCTATGACAACTGGGACTGGGTTTATGGTCGATCACCTATGTTTACCGTCCAAAAGCGGCGGCACTTTACTGCCGGCACCATCGATGCACGCTTTTTAGTGGAAGATGGGTATATTCAATCCGTGAAAATTTATGGTGATTTCTTTGGCACCAGAGATGTCGTTGAAGTGGCCGAAGCTTTAAAGGACGTTCCTTACCAGCCCGCAGCTATTAGCCGAACTTTGCAACAGTTGAAACTGAATGATTATTTCATGGGTATTCCACAGAATGAGGTCATTGAATTACTTGCCCAGCAGCATTAGTGAACCTAACTTGGCATTCAGAATAATGATATAATGACGCTATTATCACTGAATTTTGGCGGAAAACCGCAGAAGGGTGAACATCATGGCAAATTTAGCAGATAGTTACGACGTAGTGGTCATCGGTGCAGGCGGTGCTGGTATGACGGCGGCTCTGCAGACTGCAGAACTCGGTGCCTCTGTTGCGGTGGTCGAGAAAGAAGATCAGATCGGTGGCAATACCAGCCGCGCATCATCAGGGATGAACGCCGCTGAAACAATGGTTCAGCTTAACCACGGCGTGATCGATTCGATGGCTAACTTTTATTGGGAAACCATGAAGGGTGGTGGCCGATTGAATGACCCCCAGTTGTTGAACTTCTTCGTCCATCACGCCAACCTGGCAATTGACTGGTTGGCGAGTCACGATATGCCATTAACTGGTTTGACAATTACCGGTGGTATGAGTCGGCAACGGACCCATCGGCCAGCTTCGACCGCACCAGTGGGTGGCTACCTTGTTAAGGGCCTGGCTCAGCAGCTGCGCAAACATAACATTCCGGTGTTTACCGGATGCAAAGTGACGCAGTTGCAGTCAGAAATCATCAACGGTCGTCATCGGGTCAATGGATTGACGGTCCAGACGGGATCAAGTTCCCAGCAAGTTGAGGCTAAGGTTGTCATCATCGCGACGGGTGGTTTTGGTGCTAATGCCCAGTTGATCAGCAAATTACGTCCTGACTTGACCGGCTATGCCACGACTAACCAGGCTGGTGCGCAGGGCGATGGCCTGAAGCTCGGCCAAGCTGTTGGTGCCGCCACGCGGGACTTGTCATGGATTCAGGTGCACCCAACGGTCCAGCAAGATGGTTCCCATGCTTACCTGATTGCAGAAGCAGTGCGTGGTGAAGGGGCTATTCTGGTCAATAAGAAGGCTCAGCGCTTTGTTAATGAGCTGACGACGCGGCGGGTGGTCAGCAATGCTATCACGGCTTTGCCCGAACACAGTGCTTACTTGATCTTTGACCAAGGAGTTCGTTCGCGTGCCAAGGCGATCGACTTTTACGACAAAGCCGGGCTGGTGCAGAGCGGTTTATCCATTGAAGAATTGGCAAAGAAGGTAGAGCTGCCGGTTGAGAATCTCCAAAATTGTCTTCAAGGCTGGAACAAAGCTGTTGATGCTGGGACTGATGCGGACTTTGGTCGTCAGTTGACGATCAAACATCGTTTGGACCAGGGACCCTTCTACGCTATTCACGTGGCGCCAGCCGTTCATTACACGATGGGTGGTCTGCACATTGATCCCCAAACGCGGGTGCTCGATGCAAATGGCAATATTATCCAGGGGCTTTTAGCTGCTGGTGAAGTAACCGGTGGGTTGCATGGTAACAACCGGATCGGTGGAAATTCCATTGCTGAGACGGTGGTCTTTGGCCGCCAGGCAGGTATCCAGGCTGTCAAGATAACGCGTAAATAACTACCAACTATAAAACTCCATTCGGCTCACAAGGCTGAATGGAGTTTTTATTTAGATTAAGTGTCCCGGATTACCAACGACCGTGCGGTATGGCGGGACATCATTGAGCACTACCGCTGCAGCACCTACTTTAGCGTGATCGCCAACGTGAACGTTGCCAAGCAGTTGGGCATGAGCACCGATAAAAACGTGATTTCCGATTTGGGGATGACGCGGCTCTCCCGGATTGCTCGATGGGCGTCTACTACCGAGAGTGACACCGTGCAGGATAGTGACATAATCACCAATGACGGCAGTTTCGCCAATCACCGTTCCGTAGCCGTGGTCAATGAAGACGTGGTGACCAATCTGTGCTCCTGGGTGGATCTCGACTTTGGTGAAAAATTTACCAAAGTTAGCCACGATGGCAGCTAAGAGGTGGAGGTTGTGCTGATATAGCCAGTGGCTAATTCGGTACCATCCGAGAGCGTGAAACCCAGCATAGGTCAGGATAACTTCCCACGGACTGTGGGCTGCTGGATCGACTGTTTGAATATATTTAGCTGCGTTGTACATCTTGATCACTACTTTCATTTTAATTATTCCAGCTTAGCTAGTGCTTGTTTCAGGTCGTCCAGAAGGTCTTCCGGATCTTCCAAACCGACGGACAGGCGAATTAATTCGTCTTTGATTCCGTCCTTCAAACGAATATCCCGTGGGATCGAACCGTGAGTCATCACGGCAGGAACTTCGATCAGGCTTTCAATGCCGCCTAAACTTTCGGCGAGACTGATCAGTTGTAGACTATCGACAAATTTCTTAGCGGATAGCCCTGGCTGCAGTTCAAATGAAATCATTGCGCCGTAATGTTTCATCTGCTTTTTTGCAATCTCATGACCAGGAAAATCTGCTAGGCCGGGGTAGTAAACTTTAGCAACTTCGGGAGACTTCGTCAGAAAATCGACAACCGCTTGGGTGTTTTCCAGGTGGACACGCATCCGGGCGGCTAGTGTCTTGATGCCCCGTTGAAGAAGCCAGCTGTCATCAGGACCGAGTTGACTGCCGATGGAATTCTGCAAGAAGGCAAATTGGTCGGCCAATTCCTTACTGTTGACGACGGCTAGGCCAGCGACCAGGTCAGAGTGACCGCCCAGGTACTTGGTTGCTGAGTGCAAGACAATGTCAGCCCCAAGTTTTAATGGCTGTTGGTTATATGGGGAAGCAAAGGTGTTGTCGACAATGGTCAGTAAGTCGTGACTCTTGGCAATCTCTGAAATGGCTTGGATGTCGGCAATTTGGAGCAGAGGGTTTGTTGGTGTTTCAAAGTAAATAGCCTTGGTGTTGTCTTGGATGGCATTCTTAACGGCGTCTAAATCGCCCATGTCGACGGTCGTGAACTCAAGACCAAAGCGCTTCAGTACTTTATTGATTAGTCGGAAGGTTCCGCCATAGACGTCCTTGCCGACGACGATATGATCACCAGCGGAGAAGAGGGTAAAGGCTGCGTGAATTGCAGCGGAACCGGAAGCAAAAGCAAAACCAGCCACCCCGCCTTCGAGTTGGGCAATCAGCTTTTCGAGGGCTAAACGTGTCGGGTTACCTGTCCGTGAGTATTCCCACTTTGGATTGCCACCGAGTTCTTTTTGGTGGAACGTTGATGCCCGGTAGATTGGCATGGAAACTGCGCCGGTTGCTGGATCTTCACTGATGCCGCCATGAATGAGTTGAGTGTTGAATTTCATAATTGATTTCCTCCTATTATTGGTTAATTCTGTTTATTTATTGAAATGATTAGTGTGAAATTTAGTTGTAAATACCTTCGCCAAGGTAGCGGTCGCTACCGTCAGGGAAGATGGTCACGATAGTAGACTTCGCTGGCAGATGTTGGGCTACGTTGAGGCTGGCTTGCAGAGCTGCACCACTAGAACTGCCAATTAGTAATCCTAAGTCGCTAGCTGCCCGTTTGACTTGTGCAAAGGCGTCATCATCAGAAATGGTTTGCACTTCGTTAATCTTTAATCCCTTAAAGAATGGCGGAATCATTTCCACCCCGATTCCTTCAGTTCGGTGCTGGTGCTCAGGACCACCATTGAGAATTGATCCTTCAGGTTCCACTGCCACGGCTTGGACATCAGGGTAGGCAGCTCGTAAAGCCCGTGCTGTTCCGGCAAAGGTACCACCGGTTCCGGCCCCAGCGACGAAGGCAGTCAGTGGTTGGCCAGCTAAGTCTGCGATGATTTCTGGACCGAGTGTTCGTTCGTAAGTCAGCGGGTTGACTGGATTGGTGAACTGCATCGGAACGTAAGAATCAGGAGTTTGGTCAGCCAGTTCCTTAGCTTTAGCTGAGGCACCTTTCATTCCTCCGTTTGCAGGGGTGTTAACGATTTTGGCACCGAGTGCTTTCATAATCATTTGTTTCTCCGGGCTGAACTTGTCAGGAACGACAAAGACAACCGGTAGGTGATATTTTTGGGCAGCTAAGGCAATGCCAATTCCCGTGTTACCTGCAGTTGGTTCGATTAATGTGGTTTTTTCGGGGATGATGTGACCTTGGCGAATTCCTTCTTCGACCATTTCAAGACCGAGACGATCCTTGACACTGCCACCAGGGTTTTTCATTTCAAGTTTGGCGAGAATGCGACTGCCGTTTGGGACATCGATGTCCAGGTCCAACAGGGGCGTGTGTCCGATTAATTGGTAAACTGAATGGTAAATCATGAGCTGATCCTTTCTGTGTACGTGCGATGAATGAGAAAATGAGTAAACAAAAAGACGCATCTTTCGCGATTAACGAAATCTGCGTCTTATTTGATCCACTGTCTTTGGCGTGGTTAATTAAATTTATTTAGCCCGCTGGGGGCACGCCAAAATGATGGGTCGCGTAAGACGCGATCCACAACAACAGTAGCTGTTAAGTTTGACGTTGTTGTTAGTCATTTGACTGCCTCCTCTGTGAAATTGATTTTATTTTAGACAAACAATTAAAAACTGTCAAGGATAAAATTTGAATTTTCTCATAATCACTATGACTCCATTTTTGAACAGCATTAACGTGTGGTAAGATTAAGTCACTAAGTTTAGTAAAGGAGCTGTCGACCATGCTAAAGATTTACAATACCCTCACGCGCAAAGAGGAAGAATTTCACCCACTAGTTCCCGGAAAGGTATCGATGTATGTCTGTGGTCCGACAGTCTACAACTACATTCATATCGGTAATGCCCGCAGCGCCATCGCATTTGATACGGTGCGCCGTTATCTCGAATTCTTGGGTTACGAAGTTCGTTACGTCTCTAATTTTACTGATGTTGACGATAAAATGATCCGGGAAGCTCACGAAGAAAACACAACGGTTCCGGCATTGGCCGAAAAATACATTGCGGCTTTCATGGAAGACACCAAGGCTTTGAATATCGAGCCGGCTACCATGCATCCACGAGCAACGCAAAATATTCCGGAGATCATCAATTTTGTTAAAACATTGATTGAGAAGGGATATGCCTATGAAGTTGATGGAGACGTGTACTACCGTGCCCGGAAATTCAAGCACTACGGTGAGCTTTCTGGTCAGTCGCTCGATGATCTCGAAACTGGGGCCAGTGAACACGTCAGTGCTGATGAAGTGCAGAAGAAGGAAGATCCGCTGGACTTTGCTCTGTGGAAGGCAGCCAAGCCCGGCGAGATCTCATGGGAATCACCATGGGGTAAGGGCCGTCCCGGCTGGCACATTGAATGTTCGGTGATGAGTACGCGCTATCTTGGTAAAACCATTGATATCCACGGTGGCGGGCAAGACCTGGAATTCCCACACCACGAAAACGAAATAGCTCAGTCAGAGGCAGCAACGGGGCAGAAGTTTGTTCGTTACTGGATGCATAACGGCTTTGTGACCATTGGTAAGGATAACGAAAAGATGAGTAAGTCCTTGCACAACTTCATTACGGTGCACGAAATTATTCAGCACGTTGATCCTCAGGTACTACGTTTCTGCATGTCAACCACCCAGTACCGCCGGCCAATTCAGTATAGCGATGATACGTTGGAAGATGCGGCTAATAACCTGCGTCATATTAAGACTGCTTTGCAAAATCTGACTTACCGGCAAAGTGACGCTGTCGATGGTGCTGATAAAGAAGTTAGTCAAAAAGTGAAAGATTTTGACCAGCAGTTTCGTGATGCGATGGACGACGACTTTAACGTCCAAAACGGGATTGCCGTAGTTTATGAACTGGTTAAGTACGCTAACGTTTATGCGCAGCAAGGCACGGTCTACCGAGCAGGCTTAGTTGCGTTGACGAATAAAATCGAACAATTGATGAGCATCTTTGGGATTGATCTGGACGCAGCTAGTCAGGAGACTAGCATTGACGATGAGCACATCCAAAAATTGATTGCGGAACGCGACCAAGCACGAAAAGACCGCAACTTTAAACGAAGCGATGAAATTCGTGACGAATTGAAGAAGAAAGGGATTATCCTGGAGGATACCCCTCAGGGAACCCGTTACAGAAAGGCTTAAGATGACAGTTTTTGATTACCAGCAGCTTAATGGTATTGCCCTCGCTTACCTGGGCGACGCCGTGTACGAACCATTTGTCCGCCAGCACCTTCTTGAAAAGGGGTTAACGCGACCAAATAAACTTCAACACGCGGCAACTCATTTTGTGTCGGCCAAGGCCCAAGCAGCTTTAATTGCGTTGATGGAGGAAGACGACTTGCTTGATGAGACTGAGTGGTCCTACTTTAAACGCGGGCGGAATGCGAAGAGCTACACCCACGCTAAGCACACGAGTGTTTTGACATACCGGATTTCAACTGGTTTTGAAGCACTCTTTGGCTATCTTCAGTTGGCAGGTAAAAATGATCGTTTAGCGCAGTTGGCACACTGGTGCATTGACCAAGTAGAAGCGGGGCGGACACAACATGAAGAATAATCAACAGACGGAACACGAACATGACTTTATCATTGGACGCCACCCGGCCGTGGCCGCTCTGAAAGCTAAAGATCAAGAAATTAACAAGGTCTTTATTCAGGAGGGACTTCGTTCAGACGCAATCGGTGAAATTATCCAGTTGGCAAAACGCCGTCGCTTGGTAATTTCAACCGTTCCGAAGACCAAGCTGGACCAGATGAGTGATCACCAAAACCACCAGGGTGTCATCCTGGCGGTGGCTGCTTATCATTACGCTTCGCTCGACGACTTATTTGACCGTGCAGAGGAACGTAACGAAGCGCCATTCTTCTTGATTCTCGATCAGTTAGCGGATCCTCACAACTTGGGTTCCATCTTACGAACGGCGGACGCCGCCGGAGTTCATGGTGTGATTATTCCTAAACGTCGCGCAGTGGGTTTGACGGAAGTGGTTGCTAAAACTGCTGCTGGTGCCATTGAACACGTGCCTGTAGCCCGGGTCACTAACCTGGTACAAACAGCTAAAGAGCTGAAAACCCGTGGTGTGTGGCTATTCGGAACCGATATGAAGGGGACGGATTACCGGCACTGGGATGCTAAGGGAGCTGTAGCTTTGGTGATTGGCAATGAAGGCAAGGGCATTTCAAAGCTGTTGAAACAAAGCTGCGATGAGATGCTGACGATTCCAATGATTGGTCACGTCCAAAGCTTGAATGCCAGTGTGGCAGCTAGTTTGCTGATTTACCAAGGATTTAATTCTCGTCACCCTCTTTGAAAAATAATTCCATAATTAGTTTCCAAAATGACCGCAAGTTATCTTGCGGTTTTTATTTATGGATCGTTGGAAATTGTTTTTAAAATACCTTGATTCTGTTAAAACGTTTTGATAATCTATGAATTAAGCAATTGTAAAGTATTTGTGCCAACAAAATAAATATACGCAATTTGCTGGCATAGCCATTGAAATTTGTTTGCATTTTTTTAAAACAATAACGGCTAATGCTGCAAGGCTATTTTGGGGGACTTGTAACATGGAGCTTGAAAAATTTATCCGTGAAAATCAAGAAGAATTAACGTTAATTACTGGTGCTAAGTTTGGTGACAATGATTGTCTAGAGAAGCTTTTTAACAAATACGTGCCCTTGATAAAGAATATTTGGGCACTTTACTTTATTCCGGGTTTAGAATACGAGGACTGGTCACAAGAAGCGATGCTGACACTTATTCGATCCATTGCTTCCTACCGTGCTGAAACACGGGTGCATTTTTGCTGGTTTTACAAACGGGCGCTGGGTAATCGGTTGCGTGACTTATACCGCATCCAGTCAGCAGACAAACGTATTCCAGTAAATCAAATGTCGGAACTCAGTAAGGTGCATGAAGAGACTTTGCCGGATGTCAATGTTAGGGCGGCAGTCCATGAGCAAGCAGAATGTCTCAGTATATATCGACAATTACAGGATGATTGCTCGGTTTTTGAGAACCAAGTTTTTTCCCGACAGACGCAGGGATTTAAGATCAATGAGATCGCTGATGCTCTGCAATGCTCGCCTAAAAAAGTGATGGGCGGCTTGGAACGCGCGCACCGTAAATTGGCACGTTTGGCGGAATGATCAACTTGCATTTAACTGCTATTTCACTTAAATTGATCATGCGTGATTAAGTTATGCGGCAATTGGCAGATTAGTTGACCAATTCACCACCTTAGTTCATATTATTTTTACAAAAGACAAATTTATGTGATTTGAGGCTGGAGATAAATTCTGGCCTTTTTCTTTTGGAGGTTTGAGGTATGGAAGAAAGATATACGCACGAAAATGTCACAACAACGCCACCATTTCCCGTTCAGGTGGGTTCTTGGGATAGTTATGCCGGCAATTATTATGTTGCTCCACATTGGCATCAGGCAATTGAAGTGAATTATATTCGGCAGGGGACGATTCAGGAATTTACGGTAATGGACCAGCATTATTGCCTTAGAAGTGGAGATATCTTTATCGTTAATTCGCGTGAACTTCATTCGGTGCGTAGCGTAATGAAAAAAGAAGATCATGGATTAGTGATTCTTTATCCATACACTTACGTTAGAGGTCTTTTTCCGGAGATTGATAAATATCAAATAGATTTGAATTTGACAGAAAAGCTTAACCAGCTTCAAAAACAAAAATACATTGATTTACAAACAAATCTAGCTAAGTTAGATTTAAGTTTGAATGAAGATGGAGCTTATCAGAATTTGCAAAAATCTATGTATATTTCAACGATTTTGTTACTATTGTTAAAATACTTCACAGTGAAACGGGAAATGCACAATGTTAATGCAAAAAAAGATTATCAAATAGAACGTCTTTTAATTCTTACTCAAGCAATTAGTATGAATTATCAAGAAAAAATGACTTTAGATGAACTTTCTCAAAAAGTCGGGGTAACTAAACAATATTTAACACGTTTCTTTAAACATATGATGGGCATTACAGTCGGTGAATATATTGGCAATGTCCGTGCTCAGCATGCTTATCAAGAAATATGTGAAGGCAAAGGGAATTTGACTGAACTTGCTTTAGATAATGGTTTTAGTGGTATTCGGACGATGAATCGTGCAGTCAAAAAGGTTTATGGAAAAACCGCTTCAGAAATTTATCATCATACAAAAAATAATCAAGAAAATTAGTTTTATTTACGCCAATATTAGATTAATCAATAATGCTAATTCATATGATACATATTACTAAATAGCTTTTTAGACACACTAATGCGAACAAAAACGGGATCGAACAAGTGGCTAATTAACGCCACTTTTTTGTTTTTATCGATATTGTAAGCGCTATCTCCCAATCATATTATTATTCATGTAAGGTAATCGTCATTGATTGGAGGAAGCTAAAATGCAATATAACAATGTAGGACAAAAAATGAGCCTAGGATTTTCTAAAATTGATCGTTTGCGATTTGCGTTATCGTATTTTATTTGTTCATTGCTTTGGATGAGTGGACTTGGCATGATTGGCTCTGTCTTGCTCCCGCAGCATTTGAAGGATATAGTTGGTGGAACTAAAGCTACAGCTATTTTTGGTTTAATTAACGCCATTTCTGCAGTGGTGTCTTTGATTGCTAATTTGGTTTTTGGTAATTTATCCGATCGTACACGTTCACGTTTTGGACAGCGTACACCGTGGATTATCGGTGGCGGATTAGTTGGTGGTATTTCGTTGTTCTTGAGTGGTGTATTCACTAACATTTGGGCAATGGGAATTTTTTATTGCATTTGTATGTTAGGACTTAACGCCATAGTTGCACCAGTAATTGCAACTATGTCTGACCGAATTCCTAAAGATGCCCGAGCAACGATGTCGGCTTTTAATTCGGCTGGTATCACTATTGGAACATCAGTGGGAACGTTGCTCGGTGCACATTTTATCTCTGTGCAGATTCCGGGATTTGCTGCTGCTGGTATTTTGATGGCTTTTGCCGGTATTGCCACAATTATTGTTTGGCCAAGTGAACAATCATCAGAAAATATGCAGCCTGTTGAAGGCGGCTTAAAAGAATTTGTATTTTCTTTTCGTCCTCCAATTAAAGGCGCCCGAGATTTTTGGTTAGCTTTCGTTGGCCGCAGTTTATTGCTATTTAGCTATTACATGATTCTGAATTATCAACTTTATATTTTGGAAATGTATATTGGACAAAGCAAACAAGCCGCAGCTAAAACAATTTCTATCATGTCCGTTATTATCATGGTTGTTGGATTAGTTGGTTCACTAGCTTCAGGTGCAATTTCTGACAAAATAGGTCGACGCAAATTACCAGTAATCTGTGCTTCATGCTTATTGGCTATTGGTTATTTAATCCCATGGGTATTTAGAACTGCTACGTCAATGCTGTTCTTTGCAGGTTTTGCTGGTTTAGGGTTTGCTGTGTATGGTGCAGTTGACCAAGCTTTAAACGTGGATGTCCTGCCTTCTAGGAGTAATGCTGGCAAGGATTTAGCAATCTTGAATATTGCCACTACTCTTGGACAAACAGCTGGACCAATTGTAGCTAGTGCTTTGGTTAGTGTTGCGGGATATAAATTAGTTTTCCCAGTTGCTATTATCTTTGCAATCATTGCTTGTGCTTTTATCCAATTGATTCGTTCTATAAAGTAAACGACATAGTGTGTTGGAAGAGGATAGGTGATTGCAGTGAAGTATTCACAAATAAAAATTCAACAATTACGGCAAGAATGGAAGAAGGGCGATGATTTAAGGGATGCAGGATTAGACAAACATCCCATGAATGTTCATCGTTTAGATAATCTGAGTTATGGATCTCATGGCAAATATAATTTATTAGATCTCTATCTCCCAAATAAGTTAAAGGGGCCTTTGCCAGTAATTATTAATATTCATGGTGGTGGTTATTTTTATGCCACTAAGGAAACTTATCAATTTTATGGGTTAATGATGGCTCAAAAAGGGTTTGCTTTTGTTAATTTTAATTATCAATTAGCACCTGATGTTCAGTACCCAAGTGAAATTAACGAGGTCAATCAGGTATTTCAGTGGGTAGCAATGCATGGTAAAGAATATAATCTGGACCTTAATAACGTTTTTGTTGTTGGAGATAGTGCCGGTGGTCAAATGGCTGAGCAATATCTCGTTGCTTATTCCAACCCGGTTTATAGAGGGATGATGAGATTCTCTAAGCCTAATCTGACTATTCGTGCGGGTTTACTTAATTGTGGCTGTTATTTTTTGCCTCAATTATTGGCACAGCCTAGCTTGATTGATATTTATTTTTCACCTGTTGCAAAGAAAAGATACCAACAACAGTTAAGAGTTGAGGATTATGTTACAGAAGATTTTTTGCCGGTTTTTATAATGACCGCAAATAATGATTTTCTTCGTGATGTAGGTATTCATTTTGATAAGCTTTTAAATGCTCGTCGCATTGAACATGAGTTTAAAATATATGGATCTCCTGATCATTCTCGTAACCATGTTTTTCATTTTAATTTAAAGAATGATCCGATTGCTAAGCAATGTAATGATGACGAGATAGCATTTTTATTACGTCATATCAATAAATAATTTGTTCGATATTTATAGAAAGGATTGCCAATAATTATGGTTAAAATTGATTTATCTTTTGTTGAAAATCTTACTCTTAAAGAACGAGCTGCCCTTGTTTCAGGAAAAGATTTTTGGTTCACTGCAAAGGCTCCACAAGTTGATCGGATGATGGTATCAGATGGACCTTCTGGATTGAGAAAACAAAATATTGATGATCCAAGTATCAAAGATGTTAATAACTCGGTTGAAGCGGTTTGTTTTCCATCATCAGCTCTAACAGCTAGCTCATTTGATGATCAAATGCTGTATCAGCTTGGCCATCACTTAGGTGTTGCAGCTAATGCTGAACACCTAGGAGTATTATTGGGACCAGGTGTCAACATTAAGAGAAGTCCACTTGCTGGTCGTAATTTTGAATATTTCTCCGAAGATCCACTCTTAGCTGGAAGAATGGGAACTGCCTATGTAAAGGGAGTTCAAGATGAAGGGGTCGGAGTTTCAGTTAAACACTTTGCAGCTAATAATCGAGAAAGCCAACGTTTTACTTCTTCATCTAACATAAATGAGCGTGCCCTTCGTGAGATTTATTTGTCGCAGTTTGAACGAATTGTTAAATTAGCACATCCGGCAACGATTATGTGTTCTTATAATCGCCTTAATGGCACCTTAAATTCACAAAATCAGCGTTTATTGACGGATATTCTTCGTAATGAGTGGGGATTTGAGGGATTAGTAATGTCTGACTGGGGTGCCGTAGAAAACCATGTAGCAGCGCTAAAAGCTGGATTAGACCTAGAAATGCCTGGTAAAGGTCAAGAATCTGTTGATGAAATTGTTGCTGCAGTTAAGAATGGACAATTGCAAGAGTCAACACTGAATAGATCCGTTTTAAGGGTTCTTCAAGTAGTTGAAAAATGGGGTAAAAAAGTTACTAAAGCAAATGATTATGATAAAGACAAACAACATGAATTTGCCCGCCAACTTGCTGATGATAGTATTGTGCTACTAAAAAATTCTGATAATCAGCTGCCACTAAAAGATGACCAGTCATTAGCTGTAATTGGGGAATTAGCACAAAAGCCACGCTTTGAAGGTGGAGGCTCTTCTCACGTTAATGCTCACCATGTAGTTACACCATTAGATGCAGCACCTAATAATGCTCACTTTGCTTTAGGATATCGGTTAACAGATGATTCAGAAGATAATCAATTGGAAGAACAAGCTCTTAAACTAGCCCAAAATAACGATCGAGTTGTCTTTTTTGCTGGCTTTCCAGAAAATATGGAAACAGAAGGGATTGACAAGGAAACAATTTCATTGCCTTCAAACCAAAATACCTTGTTAGAGAAGGTAATTAAAGTAAATCCTAATGTTACGGTGGTTCTTCAAAATGGCTCTGTTCTTGAAATGCCATGGGCAGATAAAGTTCCTGCCATTGTTGAAACTTATTTAGCCGGGGAAGCAGTTGGTGAAGCTACTTGGGACATCTTAACCGGGCTAGTAAATCCATCTGGTAAATTATCAGAAAGTTTTCCATTGCGTTTAGAAGATAATCCAACTTATGGAACTTTTGGTAAGGATCCAGAGAACGAAGATTATCATGAAGGAATTTTTGTTGGTTATCGCTACTATGACCTACATAAAATTCCTGTTCGTTTCCCATTTGGCCACGGCTTAAGCTATACGCAATTTGGATATAGCGATTTGACAGTAGTCGAAAATAATGATGACGTGAAGATTAGTTTTAAATTAACCAATGAAGGTAAAAGGTCTGGCAAGGAGGTCGCGCAACTTTATGTATCTAATCACGTTAGTCGAGTAGAAATGCCTGCTAAAGAACTTCGTGATTTTGCTAAGGTAGAATTAGATCCTGGTGAAACTAAGACTGTTACCATGGTGTTACCTAGAAGAGCATTTGCTTACTATGATGTTAATAAACAGCAATGGAAAGCTGATAATGGCGATTATGAGATTATGGTAGGCAGTTCTTCACGTGATATTCGTTTAACTGCTAAGTTCGAGTTGACAATTGGGACTAGTCCGTTAGGACCCATTACTGATGAAAGTTATGTTGGCGATGTTTGGAATAATAATGATTCTAAGGTCCAAAATGCACTTCACGACTCAGGACTATATGATGTTTTAGAACCAATGATGGCTGATAAACAATGGGTTGCAATTTCCTCCAATGTTCCTTTAAGATCATTAGCTCTTGCTGGTATATCAAAAAAAGTGCATGATAAATTTTTTAAGTTGTTAGAACAGTAATAGGCTAAGATGCAGACTTACTCATGATAGATCCAGCTATTTTTTAGTTGCTTTAAAAGACGCATTCGTGCTAGTCTATTATGGTATGGAGGTGGTTGCGTGACTAAGAAAAAGGTCGCTCTCGAATGCTCCAAATGCGGAGCCCGCAACTACACGACGACAGTCAATCCTAACCGTGAGAAGCGGTTGGAGTTGCGTAAATATTGTAAGCACTGCGGTGAGTACACTATTCATCGTGAAACGCGGTGAGCGGGGGTAGTTTGATGAAGTTTATCAAGAGTGTTTTTCATGAAATGCATCTGGTCATTTGGCCTACAGCAAAAGAAAACCGGCGTGATACCAGTATCGTCATTACGCTGACACTGTTCTTTGTGGTTTTCTTTGCTATCGCTGATTGGCTGATCCACTCATTGATGCTGTGGTTTGTTAAGTAAGACTGGTAGTTGCTGGTCAATTTTGTTATAATCTTTATGGCTGAAAACTTCGTGCAAAGCGAGGTTTTTTATTTTAGGAAAATTCAGGTTGAACGAGGAGAATAAACGTGGAAACAAATGAAAAACGCTGGTATGTGCTGCACACGTATTCCGGCTACGAAAACCGTGTTAAGAGCAACCTTGAATCACGTGTTCAATCGATGAACATGCAGGACTACATCTTCCGGGTAGTTGTACCAGAAGACACGGTGCGGACTGTCAAGGACGGGGATGCCAAGGAAACCGTTGAGAAGACCTTCCCTGGCTACGTGCTAGTAGAAATGATCATGACTGACCGGGCTTGGTACATTGCACGTAACACGCCTGGTGTTACTGGCTTCTTAGGCTCACATGGTGGTGGCTCTAAGCCAACCCCATTGCTGCCTGAAGAAGTGGACCGCATCCTCAAACGGATGGGCGATGATGTTCCGCAAACCGACATCAACGTCAACGTGGGCGATGAAGTGAAGATTATTGCGGGGGCCTTTGCCGACTTAAATGGGAAGGTCACTGCTGTCGATCACGAAAAGATGAAGTTAAAGGTTGATATCGAAATGTTCGGCCGTCAAACTTCAACAGAACTGGGCTTTGACCAGGTTGATACCGTTGAAAATTAATTGATCATCTTATGTTGATTTAGGCGTTTGGTGCTTGCCATCAGACGCTTTTTATGTTAACTTATCCTAGTATGCGTTTGTCATACTGTGGGAGGGGCAAATTTCAATACCCCATCATTACCACAACACGGACTAAGGAGGTTTTGTCTCGTGGCAAAGAAAGTAGCGAACGTTGTCAAGTTACAAATCCCTGCCGGTGCTGCTACACCAGCTCCACCAGTAGGTCCTGCATTAGGTCAAGCAGGTATTAACATTATGGGCTTTACGAAGGAATTCAACGCCCGGACCGCTGATCAAAAGGGTATGCTGATCCCAGTTGTTATCACGGTTTACGAGGATCGTTCATTCACCTTCGTTACTAAGACTCCGCCTGCTTCAGTATTGCTGAAGAAAGCCGCTGGTGTTGAACATGGTTCCGGTGAACCTAACACTAAGAAGGTTGCTAAGGTAACCAAAGATCAGGTTAAGCAAATCGCCGAAACTAAGATGCAAGATCTAAACGCTGCGGACGTTGAAGCCGCAATGCGCATGATTGAAGGTACTGCTCGTAGCATGGGCTTCGAAGTCGAAGGCTAAGCTCGGTCAGACCGGGTGACGGGTTAAAGTTCGTCACCTCACGTGGGAGGTAAACTCCGTTAGACCACATTTGCAAGGAGGAAACAACAGATGGCTAAAAAACGCGGTAAGAAATACCAAGAAGCGCTGAAAAAGGTTGACAGCAAGAAAGAATACGCTGTTAACGACGCGGTTCAATTAGTTAAAGATATTGATTTTGCTAACTTCGACTCCAGTGTTGAAGTAGCATTTAACCTGAACGTGGACACTAAGCAAGCTGACCAACAGCTGCGTGGTGCCGTTGTTCTGCCAAATGGTACTGGTAAGGACGTCACGGTAATCGTCTTCGCTAAGGGTGAAAAGGCAAAGCAGGCTCAGGACGCCGGTGCTGACTTTGTTGGTGACGCCGACCTGGCTAAGAAGATCCAAGACGGTTGGATGGACTTTGACGTCGCAATCGCAACGCCAGACATGATGCCGACTGTTGGTCGCTTGGGTCGTATCCTTGGACCTAAGGGCTTAATGCCTAACCCGAAGACTGGTACGGTGACGATGGATGTTGCCCAGGCCGTTTCTGACGCCAAGGCTGGTCAGGTTACCTACCGGACTGACCGTGACGGCAACGTTGCTGTTCCATTCGGTAAGGTTTCATTTGACACTGACAAGCTGGTTCAAAACCTTCAAACTATTGAAGGCATCGTTGCTAAGGCTCGTCCAGCTTCAGTTCGTGGTACTTACATCAAGCACGCTTCAATTGCCTCAACATTTGGCCCAAGCGTAACGCTTGATTTGAGTAGTTTCTAAACTCGATCACGATTATAAGGCAGTGGCTGCTTTGCAACCACTGCTTTTTTTATAGGAGAAATCAATATGGAAGACTTACGGGGGAGAATCACACGAGCAGCGAAGGAAATGCGCGGCAGTAACCAGCGGATTGCCATTTACATGCGAGATCATTATGATGATCTGGCTATGAAGCCCATTAACCAGTTGGCTCAAGCCGCAGGAGTATCGCAGTCGACGGTTTTTCGCTTTGCCCAGGCAATGGGCTATTCGGGTTATCCGGACATGAAGGTGCAACTATCCATGCAGTTACAGCGGGAAGAGAAACCAACTAAAAAGTTGGAGATTGAGCCAGGAGAAAGTTCTACCGCTATCAACCATAAGTTGGCTGGACGCTACAAGATCGTCGTCGACGAGACTAGCCGGATGCTCGATGACAAATTGGTTGCCAAAACTGTCAAAGCTTTTGCTGAGACTAAGCAAATTATTATTTATGGTGCAGGTGCATCATCAATTGCTGCCGATGCGTTAGCACTTAAGCTGACCCGGATCGGACGGCAAGCTGTTGCTGTCCGCGATTTGCATATGGCAATGATGCGGGTGGTTACCGCGGATCCAGACACTGTCTTTGTTGTGATTTCTAACTGGGGGCAAACTCGCTCAGTCTTAGATTTGCTGCAGGAACTGAAAAAACGTGAGATGACACGCATTGTGCTCACTGCGCGTGCCAAATCCAAAGCGGCTCGCTTATCTAGTTGGACCTTGCTGACCCAAGATGTGGGTGAGGCTCATTCACGAGCTGCTGCGACGACGTCACTGGTCAGTCAAATGTACACGATTGACCTTTTGATGTTTGATTATGTAGCTCAGTATTATGATGAAGTGACGCCGATTATCGGTCAAACAGCCGCTGCGGTGAAACGCTTCCAAAGAAGAAAATAATAATTCCACCGATCCCCACATATTAAAGGTTTTCCACCATTTCTAGGGGTTGACAATTAGCCCCGAGACAGGTACATTTAAACCAATGAACCTTTAACGTTGGTCCCGTGAGGCTAGCAAGGGGATTTCGGTGAAAATAGGTGGGATGGGCCCACCCTGTAAACACCTCGCTCCTTCACGGGTTAGCGGGGTGTTTTTTTGTGGCTTGGATGAATCCTAAGGAGGAAATATCATGGATGACCGTCACTATGCTGCCTTTAAAAACTTTGTGAGTGTTGAAAATCTGCAGCCTGATGAAGTGCAAGCTTTGATCGATCGGGCAGAGTACTTCAAGCGCGGCGGGGCTGTACCAAAGCTGACCAGCCCAGTTTACGTTGCCAACCTTTTCTTTGAAAATTCCACACGAACCCATAACAGTTTTGGCATGGCAGAACGGAAATTAGGGTTAACTGAATTGCCAGTAGACACAGCTCATAGTTCAATGAGCAAGGGTGAAACGCTGTATGACACCCTGCTGATGCTCAATGCTATCGGTGTTAACTTAGCGGTAATGCGCCATTCGGATAATGCTTATTATGAGCCACTGATCCACACCAAGCCTTACCAGCACCTCGACATGGGAATTGTCAATGCCGGTGACGGTTCTGGTCAGCACCCATCACAATGCTTGTTGGACATGATGACTGTTCACGAACACTTTGGTCATTTCAAGGGTTTGAAAGTGGCAATTGTCGGTGACATCAACTACTCCCGGGTTGCTAAGAGCAACATGGAGATGTTTAACAAGCTGGGCGCCGAAGTTTACTTCTCTGGTCCTGAGTACTGGTACGACCACAAGTTTGATAAGTATGGCAAGTTCTTGCCAATTGATGAACTGGTTGACAAGGTTGACGTCCTCAACTTGCTCCGGGTTCAACACGAACGCCACGCTGGTGACCCCAACGAAGCCGGCTTCAGTGAAGAATCTTACTTCAAGAAGTATGGGATCAATCACGACCGTTATAACCGGATGAAGGACAATGCTGTGATTATCCACCCAGGTCCGATCAACCACAACGTTGAACTGGCTGGTGATTTGGTGGAATCACCAAAGTCACTCTATGTTACCCAGGTTGTTAATGGTGTCTTCATGCGGATGGCGATGCTCGAAAGTGTTCTGCGCGGTCGTCACTTAGGAGGACTGGAATAATGGCAGAGAAAGCAGAAACCATTCTGATCCATGGCGGAACGGTTGACATCAACGACCGCTTGGTCAAATGTGATGTTTTAATTAAGAATGGGCGGATCGCTGCTTTGGGACACGATCTGGCTGATCCATCAACGGTTGATTGCGACTTTGATGCGACTAATTTACTGGTGACACCAGGGCTGATTGATGTCCACGTGCACTACCGCGAACCCGGTCAGACATATAAGGAAACCATCCATACTGGAACTTTAGCTGCTGCCCATGGTGGTTTTACGACTGTCGGTGCGATGGCCAATGTTGACCCAACGCCAGATAATCCAGAACAGATGCAAAAACAATTAGCACTGAATGCCAAGGAAGGCGTTGTTCACATCAAACAGTATTCGCCTGTTTCGGTTGGCCGCGCTGGTCAGGAGACCGTTGACTTTAAGCAGCAGCTGGCTGCTGGAGCTTTCGCTTTTTCTGATGATGGCAGTGGGATCCAGCACGCTGATGTGATGTACCATGCTCTACAACAGGCAAAGGCTAATAACACAGTGGTGGCAGCCCACGTTGAAGAAAATTCGCTCTTGTTCGGCGGTGTCATCAATGCCGGTAAAAAGGCGGAAGAGCTCGGTGTACCGGGGAAGATTAACGCCAGCGAAAGTGCCCAGCTGGCCCGAGACTTAATGCTCTGCGAAGCGACGGGTGGTCACTACCACATGTGCCACGTTTCAACGCGGCAAAGTGTGGAATTGATTCGCCAGGCCAAGGCCCATGGGTTGAACGTCACGGCTGAAGCAGCACCACACCACTTGCTGTTAGCCGATAAAGACATTGTCGGCTGCGACTCTTACTACAAGATGAACCCACCGTTGAGAAATGAAAAAGACCGGCAGGCCTTGATCGAAGGTCTGTTAGACGGCACGATTGACATGATTGCCACCGATCATGCACCCCACGCCGCTAAGGAAAAACCACATGATGACTTAATCCATGCGGCTAACGGGATTACCGGCAGTGAAACTTGCTTTAACAAGTTGTATACGGAATTTGTTGAAAAAGGCGTCTTTACTTTGACCCAGTTGCTGCACTGGTTAACGGTGGCACCGGCTGAAGCCTTTCATATCCAACATGCTGGTTTCTTAATGCCTGGTGAACCAGCGGATGTAGCGGTCTTTGACCTGCACACTCCGCGGAAACTAGAAGAGGCAGATTACCGATCAAAGGGTAAGAATACGCCATTTACTGGCGATACTGTTGACTGCACAACGATGTTGACCCTTGTGGATGGCAAGGTTGTTTACCAGAGGAGGTAGACTTGATGAAGCGATACTTAATCTTGGAAGACGGGACGGTCTTTGCCGGCGAAGCTTTTGGTGCTGACAAAGAGACTAATGGTGAAGTCGTCTTTTCAACGGGGATGACTGGTTACCAGGAAGCCATTACCGACCAGTCCTATGCTAACCAGATCCTGGTCTTTACTAACCCCTTAATTGGTAACTACGGGGTTACTTTAGAAGACTATGAATCAATGCAGCCACATATTCGTGGCGTGATCTGCCGCGAAGTGGCTCACCACCCGTGCAACTGGCGGATGCAAGACACACTGCCCAACTTCCTGAAGCAAAATGATATTCCCGGCTTGAAGGGTATCGATACCCGTCAACTGGTTCGTAAACTGCGCACACACGGAACTTTACGTGGCCGTCTGGCAGATAGTCCTGATGATGCAGAAAGCATTGCTGCTAAGTTGCGTCAAAAGAACCTAACGAAGAATATCATTTCCGAAGTTTCAACGAAGACGCCATTCCCTAATCCAGGGACTAAACGTAACATCGTGTTGATCGACTTTGGCTTTAAGAACAGTATTCTGCGTGAGCTCGCTCGGCGCGATTGCAACGTCATCGTGATGCCTTATGACACGACGGCAGAGCAGGTCCTCAACCTCAAACCAGATGGGGTGCTTTTGAGTAATGGCCCTGGTGACCCGAAGGACATGGCTGCCGCCTTCCCAATGGTGCGCGAAGTTGAGAAGCACTTGCCACTGTTTGGGATTTGCATGGGACACCAAGTCTTCGCCTTAGCTAACGGTGCCGATACTTACAAGATGAAGTTTGGCCACCGTGGCTTCAACCACCCGGTTCGTGACATCGCAACGGGGCGGATCGACTTTACTTCACAAAACCACGGTTACGCGGTTGATCCGAAGTCGATTGATCCAAACAAGTTGATGGTCACCCGGGTTGAGATCAACGACGGCACGGTCGAAGGTTTGCAGCACCGTCAGTACCCAGCATTCTCGGTTCAATTCCACCCGGACGCTGCTCCTGGCCCGCACGATGCCGTTTCGATTTTTGATGACTTCATGTCGATTGTTGACCAACGCAGAAAGGAAGAGAGCAATGCCTAAGAGAACTGATATTCATAAGATCATGGTGATTGGGTCAGGCCCAATTATCATTGGCCAAGCGGCGGAGTTCGACTATTCCGGAACCCAAGCCTGCCTGGCTCTGCGTGAAGAAGGTTACGAGACGGTGCTGGTTAACTCCAACCCTGCAACCATCATGACCGACACGGAAATTGCTGATAAGGTCTACATCGAACCACTGACGACAGAAAGTGTTTCACGGATCATTCGGCAGGAATATCCGGACGCAATTTTGCCGACCCTGGGTGGTCAAATTGGTTTGAACCTGGCCGTTTCGCTTTCCAAGACCGGCATTCTGGATGAATTAGGCATTGAACTGCTCGGTACCAAGCTGGATTCAATTGACCAGGCTGAAGACCGGGAAAAGTTTAAGGAGCTGATGCTTAAATTAGGCGAACCAGTTCCGCCTTCGAAAACGGTCAACACGGTACAGGGTGCCGTAGACTTTGCCGAACAAATCGGTTACCCAGTCATTGTGCGGCCAGCCTTCACCATGGGTGGTACCGGTGGTGGGATGTGTAACAACCGCGAAGAGCTGGAACGCATTGCTGCCAATGGTCTGGACCTCTCACCGGAAACTCAGTGTCTGATTGAAAAATCTATTGCTGGTTACAAGGAAATCGAATTTGAAGTTATGCGGGACGCCAGTGATAACGCGATGATCGTTTGCTGCATGGAAAACTTCGATCCAGTTGGGATCCACACTGGTGACTCAATCGTCTTCAGTCCTTCCCAAACCTTGACCGACCGTGAATACCAGATGCTTCGTGACTGTGCCCTGAAGCTCATTCGGGCCCTGAAGATCGAAGGGGGATGCAACGTCCAACTGGCCCTCGATCCAAACAGCTACCACTACGACGTCATCGAAGTTAATCCTCGTGTTTCGCGGTCATCTGCCTTGGCCTCGAAGGCCACTGGTTACCCAATTGCCCGGATGGCTGCCAAAATTGCGGTTGGCCTGAACTTGGATGAAATTAAGAACCCGGTTACGGGAACGACTTACGCCGAATTCGAACCAGCACTTGACTACGTTGTCTGCAAGATTCCACGTTGGCCATTCGATAAATTCACCCGTGCTGATCGCCGCCTCGGCAGTCAAATGAAGGCAACCGGGGAAGTCATGGCGATCGGGCGGAGTGCCGAAGAAGCTCTTCAAAAGGCTGTCCGTTCCCTTGAAATCGACGAAAAGGATCTCTTCAGTCCGAAAGCTCATGCTGCTAGTGACGAAGCCCTGGAAGCTAAACTGGTTCACCCCCAGGATGACCGACTCTTCTACTTGGCCGAAGCATTCCGTCGCGGGTACACGCTAGATAACGTTCATGAACTGACGAAGATCACACCGTACTTCCTCGACATCGTTCAGCACCTGGTTAAGATGGAGGGGCAGTTGGAAAAGGCTCCCCAAGATGTGGACATGCTGAAGACTGCTAAGCGTTACGGCTTTTCTGACCCGACCATTGCTCGCTTGTGGAAGACTACCCCTGATAAAGTACGGGCCTTCCGGAAAGAAAAGGGTATCGTGCCGATTTACAAGACGGTCGACACCTGTGCTGCCGAATTTGACTCCAAGACGCCGTACATGTACAGCTCTTACGATGTAGAAAACGAAAGCAGCCAATTGTCAGATAAATCCGTCTTGGTTATCGGTTCTGGTCCTATTCGGATCGGCCAAGGGGTTGAATTCGACTACGCTACCGTTCACTCCGTTCGTGCCATTCAGCGGATGGGCTACAAGGCCATTGTCATCAACTCTAATCCGGAGACCGTTTCGACTGACTTTACAATTTCCGATAAACTGTACTTTGAATCACTGACATTGGAAGATGTTCTGAACGTTATTGATCAGGAACACCCACTAGGTGTCATCGTTCAATTCGGTGGTCAAACAGCCATTAACTTAGCTGCCGGTCTAAAGAAACACGGCGTCAAGATCCTCGGGACGACGGTTCATGACCTTAACCTGGCCGAAGACCGTGAAGAATTCGACGAGATTATCAAGCGCCTTGACTTGCGTCAACCAGTGGGTATAACTGCTACTACCCACCAGGGTGTTATCGATGCTGCCCACAAGATCGGCTTCCCAGTTCTGGTACGGCCGAGCTACGTTCTCGGCGGGAAGGCCATGGAAATTGTCTATAACGACGACGAACTGGAAGACTACCTCAAACAGAACACCAACATTGACGTTGATGGACACCCGATTCTGATCGACTCCTACTTGGACGGAACCGAATGTGAAGTCGATGCTATCTGTGATGGTGAGCGTGTTCTTTTACCAGGGATTATGGAACACATCGAACACGCCGGGGTTCACTCTGGTGACTCGATGGCCGTTTATCCTTCCCAGAACTTTGACGATAACATTAAACAACAGATCGTCGACGCGACTAAGAAGTTGGCGATCGCACTGCGGTGCATCGGGATTATGAACATCCAATTCATCGTCTCCAAGGGCCAGGTTTACATCCTCGAAGTTAACCCACGGGCTAGCCGAACGGTACCATTCCTGAGTAAGATTACGGGTATTGAGATGGCCCAAGTCGCCACCCGGGTTATCCTTGGTGAATCCTTGAAGGATCAAGGTTATCCAGATGGTTTGGCACCAGAACCAAAGCAGGTTTACGTCAAGGCACCTGTCTTCAGTTTCAACAAGTTGTCCGACGTGGACTCTTACCTGGGACCAGAAATGAAGTCCACCGGTGAAGTGATGGGCTCTGACAAGACCTTCCCGAAGGCTCTGATCAAGGCCTTCGCCGGTGCACGGATGCAAGTACCTGATAACGGAACGGTCTTGTTGACGATCGAAGATAATGACAAGGAAAAGATCCTGCCATTAGCTCAGCGCTTTGCCAACATCGGCTACCGGATCATGGCGACTGCCGGGACGGCGGCCTTCTTGAAGCAACACCATCTTCACGTTACGACCGTCACTAAGGTACACGAAGATGAAGGCCAAGCCGACAACATCCTGCAGACAATCAAGGACGGTAAGGTTGACCTCGTTATCAACACGATGGGCCATGACATTGCCCAGACGTCGGATGGCTTCATCATTCGGCAAATCGCTATTTCCCACAACGTGCCACTGTTAACGGCACTGGATACGGTTCGCGCTTTGCTGACTGCTCTGGAAAACCGTTCCTTCAGTACGCTGCCAGTTGATACTGGTCGTCACAGTTAAATAATAAAAAATCCCTAATGACCGATTGCAAAAGGCTAGCAGTTGTGTTATTCTATTGTAGTTGATTTAAATATGACTCTGCCTAAGACTCAGGTGGCGCAAGCCTCAATTTACCTGCCGAGGAAGAATAAAATTCCTTCTCTATGTCTGCGGTCATAGGGATTTTTTTAATCCTAATCTTCAATTTTACATTCAGGAGGTGAAATCGATGAGTGAAGCAGCTATTGCTAAAAAGGCCGAAATCGTTAAGCAAACCGCTGATGAATTGAACGCCGCTGAATCTGCAATCGTCGTTGACTACCGTGGCCTGACGGTTGAAGAAGTTACTGACCTGCGTAAGCAGCTTCGTGACGCTGACGTTTCAATGAAGGTTATTAAGAACAAGATTCTGGACCGGGCTGTTGAAGGTACGGACTACGAAGATCTGAAGAGCACTTTCGTTGGTCCTACTGCTGTGGCTTTCTCAAACGAAGACCCAATTGCCCCAGCTAAGATCCTGAAGAAGTTGTCTGACGAACACGACCAACTCTCCATCAAGGGTGGTTTCATTGAAAAGAGTGTTAAGACTCTGGACGAAATCAATGAATTCGCTACGATGCCGAGTCGTGAAGAACTGCTGTCAACCTTGGTATCTTGCCTGCAGGACCCTGTTCGCAAGGTTGCACGTGCCGTCAAGGCAGTTGCCGACAAGGGCGACGACGAAGCCGCATAAGGCTATTCTTCATCTTACCGATTACCGAATTAAAAAAGTACAATACATTGGAGGATTATAAACATGGCTTTTGATAAGGATGCTATCATTGCTTCTCTGAAGGAAGCATCAATCTCAGACCTTAACGACCTGGTTAAGGCTATCGAAGACGAATTTGACGTTTCTGCAGCTGCTCCAGTTGCTGCTGCCGGTGCTGCTGGTGGCGACTCTGCTGCTAAGGACAGCTACACTGTTGAACTGACTGAACCTGGCCAATCCAAGGTTAAGGTTATCAAGGCTGTTAAGGACATCACTGGTGCTAGCCTGATGGACGCTAAGAAGCTTGTCGACGCTGCTCCTTCCGAAATCAAGAAGGATGCTAAGGAAGACGAAGCAAACGACATCAAGTCCAAGCTGGAAGATGCCGGTGCTACTGTTACCCTTAAGTAGTTACAGCTTCATTCAAAATAAAAAACTGTCAGCTGTTTGGCTGACAGTTTTTTTGTACAGAAAAACCGCTGATTTAACGTTTGTGCAACGTTTGGTCAGCGGTTTTGTAGTTAATGTGTAATCTTACTTCTTTTCGTTTGGATCCTTGACGTGGTAGTCATCAGAACTCATTGCTTCAACGGCACCTAAGCGGTAACCATTCCCAACTTGACTGAAGAAGTCGTGGTTGGAAGTTGTAGTGGAGATACCATTCATGACGATTGGGTTGACGTCAGAACTAGTGTCAGGGAAGAGAGGTTCTTGTCCGAGGTTCATCAGAGCCTTGTTAGCGTTGTAACGGATGAATGTCAAGACATCATCAGTCCAGCCAACGGTGTCATAGAGCATGTGGGTGTACTTTTCTTCGTTATCATAGAGTTCATATAAGAAGTTGTACATCCAGTCTTTCATGTCTTGTTGCTGCTTTTCAGTTAAGTCGTGCATACCGACTTGGAACTTGTAGCCGATATATGTACCATGAACTGATTCGTCCCGCAGAATCAACTTAATGATTTCGGCCGTGTTGTTCAATTTGTTGTGGCCCAGGTAATAGAGTGGAGTGTAAAAGCCGGAGTAGAACAAGAAGGTTTCCAAAAAGACATTAGCAATCTTCTTCTTTAACGGGCTTTCTGCTGGGTCAGTGTAAATGTTAGCGATCCGGACAGCCTTGTTTTGCAGGTAGTCTTCAGTATCTGACCAATTGAAGATTTCACGAATTTCATCAGGCGTATTAAGGGTGGAGAAAATCGTGGAGTAACTCTTGGCGTGGACTGATTCCATAAACTGGATGTTGTTGAGAACCGCAGTTTCATGCTGAGTCTTAACATCCTGCTTTAAGGCGGTCATCCCCACTTCGGATTGCACCGTGTCCAGCAAAGTCAAACCACCAAAGACGTGACCTACCAGCCAACGGTGGTCGTCATCGAGTGAACGCCAGTCATCCATGTCGTTGGAAACAGGAATCCGGGTGTCGAGCCAGAATTGTTCAGTAAGCTTTTCCCAAGTTGCTTTGTCGATCATATCGGATACTTCGTTCCAATTGATCGCTTTATAGCTCTTCAATGCCATATTAATTTTGTCTCCCTAGTTGTTAAATCTAATTCGTTTTTAACTATTATATTATGGCGCGACTGATTAAATTACGCAACTTTCACATTGGTTAGCGCCAATCTCAGTGTTGTCGTCCGTAAAGGTCCGAACATAGTAAATTGACTTGATGCCACGTTGGAAAGCATAATGCCGTAAAATATTCAGGTCACGCGTCGTCATCTTGTCGGTGCGGCCCTTCTTCCATTCGTACATCCCTTCTGGAATAGTGGAACGCATGAAGATAGTCAGACTCATCGACTGGTCGACGTGTTGTTGGGCAGCAGCATAAGTGTCGATAACCTTCCGCATGTCGATGTCGTATGCGGACTGGTAGTAAGGCATCGTTTCGTTGCTCAGGTATGGGGCCGGGTAGTAAATCTTGCCGATCATCTTTTCCTGTCGTTCTTCGATTCGGTTGACGATCGGGGTCAGGCTGGCAGTCGAATCATTGATGTAAGAAGTTGAACCGTTTGGTGCCACGGCAATGCGGTAACGGTTGTATAAGCCGTCTTTTTGGACGGCGGCCTTTAACTTCTTCCAGTCATCGATTGATGGGATTGTAATGTTGGCGTCGTCAAAGAGTTTCTTTACGCGGGCTGACTTCGGTCCCCAGTCTTTGGTAACGTATTTATCAAAGTATGAACCATCAGCGTACTTGCTCTTGTCAAAGTCCTCAAAGGTTGTATGACGTTCACGTGCGATTTCGTTGGAAGCGACCAGGGTCCAGTAATTCAGCAGTAAGAAGTAGACGCCGGTGAATTCGATAGCGTCAGGACTGCCGTATTGAATTTGGTTCTTAGCCAGGAAGCTATGCAAGCCCATGGCACCTAAGCCCACGGCATGTGAAGCTTTGTTACCAGCCTTGATTGAAGGTACGACGTCGATGTTTTCAATATCGGAGATGTGGGTGAGGGCCCGCATCATGGCCTTGACGGAACGTCCAAAGTGAGGTCCTTCCATCATGTTGGCAATGTTAGTGGAACCAAGGTTGCAGGAGACGTCGGTTCCGAGAACGTCGTAAGACTGATCATTAGCAACGACGGATGGTTTTTGCACTTGGGCAATTTCTGAACAGAGGTTGCTCATCACGATCTTGCCGTCAATTGGGTTGTCGCGGTTTTCCGTGTCGATGTTGACGATGTATGGGTAGCCGGATTCTTGCTGGAGTTTGCTGATTTCATCTTCCAGTTCGCGGGCGTCGATCTTCTTTTTACGGATGTTGTCGTTGGCGACCATCTTGTCGTATTCCTTGGTGATGTCAACGTATGAGAATGGCACACCATATTCGCGTTCAACATCGTAGGGACTGAAGAGATACATCTCTTCACCCTTTTCGGTCAATTCATAGAACTTATCAGGAACGGTAATTCCCAGTGACAAAGTCTTAACCCGCACCTTTTCGTCGGCGTTTTCCTTCTTGGCCCCTAAGAATTCCACGATATCTGGGTGGAAGACGCTAAGATAAACCACGCCCGCACCTTGCCGCTGACCCAGTTGGTTAGAGTAGGAGAAGCTGTCTTCCAGTAGTTTCATGACGGGAACAACACCGCTGGCCATGCCTTCAATCTTTTTGATGGGGTCACCGGCGGCACGCAGGTTGGAGAGGTTGATCCCGACACCGCCACCGATCTTGGACAACTGGAGTGCGGAGTTGATCGTCCGCCCGATAGTGTTCATGTTATCGGTGGTTTGGATTTCAAAACAGGAGACAAATTCGCCACGGCGTTTCCGACCGACGTTTAAGAAACTAGGTGTTGCCGGTTGGTAGCGCTGGTGAACGATTTCGTCAGCGAGGTCCATCGCTAAGTCTTCATCGCCGTCAGCGTAGAAGAGGGCGTTCATGGCTACCCGGTCGATGTAGTTTTCCAGGTAGTATTCGCCGTCGTTAGTCTTCATCGCGTATTGGGCATAGAACTTGTAAGCCGCCATGAAAGAATGAAAGTGGAAGTGTTGGTCTTCTAGGTATTTGTAAAGCTTCTCGATAAATGAATCGGAGTACTTATTCATAAATCCCGCTTCAACATAGTCGTTTTTAATCAGCCAATCATAGCGATCCTTTAACGAAGCGAAATGCTTAGTGTTTGGCTTGACGTTGGTTTCCAGGAAATTAGCTAAAGCTTCCTGGTCCTTGTCGAGTTGAATTTTCCCGTCTTTAGGGATGTTCAATTCGTTGTTCAGGTCGTAGTACTTGGTTTTGGTAATATCAATTTTCGATAGTGCCATAATTAACTCACTTTCGTATAAAAATTCCATAAAAAAAGACCGAAAATCGATCGGTCTTGCAGTGCCCGCTATCCTGCCTGGGTCAATTTGCTTGGCGCTTAAGCCAATTGTTGCAGCTTGTCAGGACGGAAGCCGGAAAAAGCGTCACCGTTAGGGGTTTTGACAACCGGAGCGGCAAGGAAACCTTCTGCCTTAAGCTGGTCGGCAAACTTGGGCTGTTCATCAATGTTATGTTCTACAAAGTCCACGTTGTGTTGCTTTAAGAACTTCTTTGTCATCTTGCATTGGATGCAATTATTTTTAGAAAAGACTTCAACCATTGGTCTGACCTCCTTCGTCTTGCGTTGATGTTTTCTAGTATACCTGGCTAGAACTAAAAATCAAGAAAATTAGGCACAAGATATGGGTATAAAAATAGTTCTAGCCACAAGATATAGTGGTGAACGGCGAAAGTGCTCTCATTTTTGAATTGATTATTCAGGCCATTTTTTGGTATGATCTTTTGCTCATTTGAAGCTTACTCGCGTGAAAGCATTCTGTAAATCGGTTAAAATGATGTTATCAAAAGTAACGGAGAGGTTGGCAAAATGAACGAACAGCATTGGATGGAAGAAGCATTATTCGAAGCGCGGGCAGCCGAACGAATCGATGAAGTGCCGATTGGGGCAGTGGTTGTCAAAGATGGTCAGATTATCGGTCGGGGCCATAACTTGCGGGAACATATGCAAGAAGTTTCGATGCATGCGGAAATGATCGCAATCAGCGAAGCATGTCAGGCTCTCCGCAGTTGGCGTTTAGAAGATTGCGACCTCTACGTTACGCTTGAGCCATGTATTATGTGTAGTGGTGCCATCATCAACGCCCGAATAAAAAATCTTTACTATGCTTCTGCCGACCCCAAGGCTGGAGCAGTTGACAGCCTCTACCATTTGCTAAGCGATTCGCGGTTAAATCACCAGGTAAATGTACATGCGGGTCTTTGTGCTGATGAGAGCAGCCAACTGCTGCGTAGCTTTTTTAGGCGGGTGCGACGCCAACGTAAGGAACTCAAGCGGCGATTAAAGTTGCAAAATGGTCAATCGACTAGCCAAAAGCAATAATTTAGTGTATGATGTTAATTGCCGTAAGGCCTTAGGACAAAGGCGCACTTACGAACCGTGTCAGGTCCGGAAGGAAGCAGCACTAAGTTTGTTGAGCCCTGTGTCCTAAGTTGATTAGTAAATAACGTGAGGCTGAGAAAACTCTGTTTTTCTCAGCCTCTTATTATATTTTCAGTTCTAGCTTATTTTTATTGGCGCCTGATAAAAAACTTGTATAATATAGAAGACTATCCTAAAGAAAGGAAGAGCACGATGAGTTACCAGGCACTTTATCGGGTTTGGCGTCCCCAACGCTTTGATGAGATCGTTGGCCAACAGGTGATCACCCGGACCTTGAAAAACGCGATTATCACCAAACAGATCAGCCATGCTTACCTGTTTGCGGGTCCCCGGGGCACCGGTAAGACTTCTGCAGCCAAAATTTTTGCCAAGGCAGTTAACTGTCATCATGCTAAAGACGGTGAGCCTTGTAACCAATGTGAAACTTGCAAGGCCATTACTGCAGGCCGCCTAAACGACGTGATTGAAATCGATGCGGCTTCTAACAACGGGGTCGAAGAGATTCGTGACATCCGTGATAAGGTCAAGTACGCGCCAACACAGGCCGACTACAAGGTTTACATCATCGACGAAGTGCACATGCTTTCGACGGGAGCTTTCAACGCTTTGCTGAAGACGTTGGAAGAGCCACCAGCTAACGTGATCTTCATCTTGGCAACAACGGAACCCCATAAGATTCCGCTGACCATCATCTCCCGGGTTCAGCGCTTTGACTTCAGACGAATCAGCGCTCAGGATGCCTTTGACCGGATGAAATATATCCTGGATCAAAAACACGTCACCTATGAGGAAAAGGCCTTGTGGGTAATCGCTAACGCTGCGGAAGGTGGTATGCGGGACGCCCTCAGCATTTTGGATCAGGTGCTTTCCTTCTCGGACAACCACGTTAAATTGGATGATGCCTTGCTGGTGACGGGCAGTGTTGCCAAGCAACTACTCAAGAAGTATTTCTTGGAAGTGACCAAACCTGATAGTGCAGCTGCTTTGAAGAGCTTGAGCGGACTGCTTGCTTCAGGTAAAGATGGTCAGCGCTTCATTGAAGACCTCATCTCATTCATTCGCGATCTCTTGTTATATCAGGAGTCACCATCGCTGGTCCACGTGGAGAGCACTGGCCTCAGCGATGACGACTTTAAGCAGCTGAGTGCTGCTGCTAATGCGACGACACTCTACGACATGATCGACGTGCTTAACGAAACCCAGGATGAGATGCGCTTTACGACTCACCCGGATGTTTACTTAGAAGTGCTGACGGTCAAATTGTGCCAGGTTGGCAAAGATCAAGCTCAACCCAATACAGCAAACTTGGGCGCGGCCCAAGAAACCATCGATCAGCTGAGTCAACAGGTAAGTAAGCTGCAAAATGAAGTCAATCAGCTGCAAAAGCAAAAAACTACGGTTGCTCCAGCGGTAAGTTCAACTACAGCCAAGAGTCATCATGCTCCCAAACGAACGAGCAGTCATGGCGGACAGACGCGGGTCAACCTTCACCAGGTTTACCAAGTGTTGGAAACTGCGACCCGTGCTGATCTAGACGAAGTTAAGGATTGTTGGTCTGATCTATTGACGATGCTGTCCAACATGGAGCGTGGGCTCGTTGAATTGGCCACGCCAGCAGCTGCTGGACCTGAGAGCATGGTCGTCTCTTTTCAGCAGCCATTCCTGCTTCAGCGAGCAAGTGGTGGTGATCTTGGCGAGGTCCTCCAAAAAGACTTGCAGCAGTTGTGTGGCAAGAACCGACGCGTCACCTTCGTGCCAGCAGACAAGTGGCCGCAGATTCGGATGGACTTCTTAAAAGAACACGGTTATGCCGTTAAGGGAAAGGCTAAGCCAAAGCCACAAAAGTCCCAACCACGGCAGAATCCGGTATCGGCAAAGCCAGCACCGCATCCGCAATCAGGAGGTCAAGCTGGTGGTGCGCAGCCAGCTGCTGCGGGTCCAGAGCCACCGTTGCCGGATGAACCGCCAACACCTGGACCTGCTAGTGATGAAAATCCAGTAGTCAGCAAAGCAGAAGAATTATTTGGTAGCGACGTCGTCAAAATTGAAGATAACTAAAGAAAGACAGGTTAGATATCATGATGAACGGAATGAACATGCAACAGATGATGCAGCAGGCACGCAAGCTGCAAAAGAAGATGGCTAAGGAACAAAAAGAATTGGCTGCCGAAAGTTTTACTGGCAAGTCCCCAGATGACATGGTGGTCGCAACGTTCAGTGGCGATAAGCAGCTGACTGACCTCAAGATCAAGCCCGAAGCAGTTGATCCGGATGATGTGGACATGCTCAGTGACTTGGTCATTGCAGCCGTCAATGACGGTTTGAAGAAGGTTGACAGTGCTACCCAGTCCAAGATGGGTAAGTACACCAAGGGACTCGGATTATAATGAGCAGTCTTCAGTATCCTGAACCGATTGCCAAGCTCATTGCTAGCTACATGAAGCTACCGGGCATTGGCGAGAAAACCGCAACGCGGCTCGCTTTCTATACCCTGGGGATGGACAGTCGCGATGTCGATGAATTTGCTAAGTCTCTGCAATCGGTCAAAAAAGATCTGCATTATTGCAGCATCTGCGGTAATATCACTGCTGATGATCCCTGTGATATCTGCAAGGATCCTAACCGTGATCAGTCCCAAATTGTGGTGGTCGAACACTCGCGCGACATTATGGCGATGGAACGGATGAATGACTACCATGGCCTGTATCATGTGTTGCACGGCACCATTTCGCCAGCTGACGGGACAGGTCCGATGGATATCAATATCCCATCACTGCTGAAACGCCTGAAAAACAACCAGAAAGTTAAAGAAGTGATCGTCGCCACTAACGCTTCGGTCGATGGCGAAACAACGGCGCAGTACCTGGCTAAATTAATCAAGCCGGCAGGCATCAAAGTTACCCGCTTGGCCCACGGTTTGTCAGCTGGGGCTGATATCGACTACACGGATTCATTGACGTTAATGAAAGCAATTCAAGGACGGACAGAACTCTAGGGGGACTAGCGATGCCGTTATTTAAAAAAGATCCACACCAGGTGAAAAAATATGGTGATTATCGCTTGATGAATACGATCTATGACGTTAAAGCAAGTTGGAATCATGCCCTGGAAACGGAGCAAGCCGTTTATGAAGGCCATACTGATAGCGAGCTATATTACCGGGCTAAGCTACAGGAAAAGAAGTATATGTATCTGTATGAAAAGGCCCGTAAACGCAATGCGCACGGCCAACTGAATCCGGGAGTGATCCAACAATAAGAGGTGGAAAGTTGTGAAGGGACATTTTATTTCATTTGAAGGCCCGGATGGTGCTGGTAAAACCAGCGTTTTAAAAGCTCTGGTCGGGCAGTTGCAGCCCCTCTTGGGTGAGCGGTTAGTAGTAACGCGCGAACCAGGTGGCGATCCTTTGTCGGAACAGCTGCGACGGGTCCTCTTTGATGACCGCAATAAGGGGATGGATGACCGCACCGAAGCCTTGCTCTTTGCAGCGGCCCGCCGCCAACACGTCGTTTCGGTTTTGGAGCCGTCGCTGGCAGCCGGTAAGATTATCTTTAGCGACCGCTACGTTGACAGTTCGGTCGCTTACCAGGGTGGCGGACGCCAACTCGGCGAACAAGCTGTGTGGGATATCAATGCCTTCGCAACGCAGGGAGTGATGCCCGAGCTTACCCTTTACTTTGACGTTCCTTCCGAAGTTGGAATTCGGCGCATTGCCCAACACCGACAAAACCAGGTGAACCGCTTGGACAGGGAAGCCTTGTCTTTCCATCACCGGGTTCGCCATGCTTACCTGCGTTTGCTGGACCAATACCCTGAACGAATTAAGAAAATTGATGCTACCCAGCCACTCGACAAGGTGATTGCGGATGCCAAGCAACTGCTGAACCGCGTCGAACCAGGCTTGTTTGACAGCCATTAAGGAGGCCTTTGCCAATGAAATTAATCTTTGCCATTGTTCAACCAAAAGATGCCAAGCGAGTACGCAATGCCTGCATTGATGCTCATTTTGGGGTTACCCAGATGAGTTCAGTCGGTGGTTTCTTGCGTGAAGGCAACACGACCTTTATGATTGTTTCAAAGGATGAGCGGGTGGATGAAGCCCTGAAGGTGATCAAGGAGCATGCCCAGGCACGGCGCCAATACTTAACGCCGGGGAACGGCATCGATAATGGTGTTTCTTCGTACCCAATCGACGTTCAAGTCGGCGGGGCTATCTGCTTCGTCGTTCCAGTTGAACGTTACATGGAATTTTAAACGGGAGCGATTTGATGGTGGAGAAAGTCATCCAACGGGCAGAAGACTTACAACCAGCCATTATTTCCCGCTTTCAGCGTGTTATCGCTGCCCATGAACTGGCTCATGCTTATTTATTAGTAGGCCCTAGTGGTTCAGGCAAGAGTGCGATTGCGGACTGGCTAGCCATGAGACTTTTTTGCCAACATCCAGAGGACAATGCCCCGGACGGTACCTGCCCGGAGTGTGAGCGAATTCTAAGTCACAACCACCCGGACGTGATCATCGCCCGTCCAGCTGGTCGTCAATTAAAAGTGGACCAATTGCGTCGGCTGAAGGCTGAATTCACTAAGAGCGGAATGGAAGGCTCTCGCAAGGTTTTCATCATCAACGACGCGGAGAAGATGACGGTTAACGCCGCCAACAGCTTGCTGAAGTTTATCGAAGAACCGGGACCGGGTATCTACATTTTGATGCTGACGACCAATAAAGCGGCAATTCTTCCCACGATCCAATCGCGTACCCAGGTGGTGGAGTTGCAGCCACTGGCGCCGGCCAAACTCACGGAAGAGCTAGCCAATGCTGGAATCAGCAAAGGTTTGCAGCCGATCGTCCGTGGTTTGACTGATTCCGTTACGGATGCTGAAGCTTTAACTGCTGACGATTGGCTGGCCAATGCGGTTCAGACAACTGTTGACTGGTATAAGCAAGTGGTAGCTGGTTCGTTGCTTTCTTTTGTGATGATTCAGACGGATTGGCTAAAACTGGCAACGGACCGTTTGCGTCAACAAGTTTTACTTGACCTGCAGACGATGATTTGGCGTGATACGCTTTTATTGGCTAATGGCATTAGTGAAACAGAGCTGCATTTTCAAATTGCGAAGCAAGACATTGATAAGACGGTGCAGCGTTATTCAAAGCGGCAGTTATTAGCCGCTAGTGAACTGACACTGAAAACCCGACGGATGCTGGATGGCAACGTCTCTTTTCAAAATGTCAGTGAGCAACTGACTATTCGCTTACATAATGTTTTAAAAGCACGGGGGAATCAAAATGGTTGAACGAATCAATAAAAGTGAACTCTACGACCACTTCGCCCGGTTAAACCAGCAAACCCAGGACTTAGTGGCTAATATGAAGCTCCTTCAAGAAGAAGTTAACGCCGTTCTGGAGGAAAATGCAGAGTTGTCCATTGAAAACGAACACCTGCAGCAGCTGGTTAGCCAGCAAGCTGCCAAGGAAGCCGCCACGGCTGCCGGTGGCGAATCGGGTAAACTGACCCCGTCACGTGAGAACCTGAAGAAGTTATACCAGCGGGGCTTTCACGTCTGCAACGAATACTTTGGTAAACGGTTAGATGAGGGCGAGTCGTGTACATTCTGCTTGGATACAATCTATGGTGATCATTCAGCGGGAGCACCGAAGGGTGGTGGCAGGTAATGGCTGTTAAGGCAACGCAGAGTTTTGAAAAACACCAAACAGGAACTCTTTACCTGGTGCCCACGCCGATTGGCAATTTGGATGATATGACGATGCGGGCCATCAATGTGCTGAAAGATGTGGACGTGATTGCGGCGGAAGACACACGTCATACCCAGATGCTGCTCAACCACTTTGGCATTCAGACACACGCCCTGAGTTTTCATGAACATAATACCGAAGCACGTTTACCGGAATTGCTGAAAAGACTGCGTGAAGGGCAAAATATTGCTCAGTGCAGCGACGCGGGGATGCCATCCATTTCCGATCCGGGTAAAGAATTAGTGGCAGCGTGCGCCCAGGAGGGTATCGCCGTTGTGCCTTTACCTGGTCCTAATGCTGGACTGACGGCCTTGATAGCTTCTGGATTGTCACCACAGCCTTTCACCTTTTACGGCTTTTTGGACCGTAAACCCCAACAGCAAGCCGCTGAACTGGCACCCCTGGTCAACCGACCGGAGACCTTGATCTTTTACGAAGCACCCCACCGCTTGAAAAGAACGTTAAAGTCGATGGTGGCTGCTTTTGGGGCGGATCGGCGAGCAGTTTTGGCCCGCGAATTAACCAAACGTTATGAAGAATTCTTGCGGGGAACTTTAGCTGACCTTTATGATTGGGCCAGCAATGCCAAGGTTCGGGGAGAATTTGTCGTTTTGGTCAGTGGTAATCCGCATCCAGACGATGTTTCAGCTGGGCCTGCTGTCACCGACTTGCCGCTAGTTGAACAGGTGCAGTTATTGATTGAGAACCAGCACTTAGCGCCTAACGTGGCTATTAAAAAGGTAGCCCGCACGAATCATGCTAACCGGCAGCAGCTTTACCGGGAATTTCACCACTTAGACGGGAAGGATTAATCGATGGAAAATCCACAAGAATACACGATACGTCATCATTTGGCATACTACGAATGCGACCAGAGCTCGCACCCTAGCCTTAGTATGCTTGTAGCCATGGCCGTCCTCGTTTCGGAGCGTCATGCAGAAGAAATGGGTTGTGGACGAGCTGCTGGCTTGAAGCACAATGGTGCTTGGATCATCTTGTCTTATGAGGGACAGTTATCCGCAGAACAGCCTGTGTTTGGTGACGAGATTATTCTCGGTACCAAAATGGTGGGCGTCAACCGTTTCTTTGCCCAACGGGAATTCTGGTTAGCCGATTTGGCCGGTCACCGCTTTGCGACGATGACGGGTCAGTTGAGTTTTGTGGATTTGACGAAGCGCCGCATCCAGGCTATTCCTGATGAGTTAGTCGCACCATTCCATGCACCAAAACTGAAGGGACTCACCCGCCCGCGGAATCAGGAAGAATTGACAAAAGAGACGGCGGACCGGCAGGCAGGCTACCAAGTGCGCTATTTTGATATTGATGGTAATCACCACGTCAATAACACTCGTTACTTCGATTGGATGCTGGATCCTTTAGGTGCCGACTTCTTGAACCGACACCAGTTGCGTCGCTTCAATATCTCATACAAAAATGAGGTCCGTTATCCTGACCAGGTCATCAGTCGCTATAAACTACAAACTAGTAGCAAGGACGAAGCCAAATCAATGAACCAGATTTTTGTAGGTGATAAACTCTGTGCCGATGCTAGTTTTCTGTGGCAAAAGAGAGAAAATTAACACGATGATTAAGAAGCTGGAATAGCTGTCAGGTCGGCAGTGAAACCAACTTCTTTTTTTAGTTTCGGAAATGAAAACGGATTTCATTTTCTCGCTCAAAATTCACAAAGGCTCTTCAAAAGGTGGTATTCTGAATGTGTATTACTAGTCGATAGTAGCAAAGAAGAAGCGAGAATCGATAGGAGTGTTTAGTCGTGAAAAACAAAACGTTTGGCTTAATTTACCTTGAGCCGGATGAGCTGATCCTGCAAGTGTTTGAGCGGCCTTCGATGAAATTGATCACTGAAGTCCGGTCGGCAACGATGCAAGTCGGACTTCATCCGGTTGCCAACTATGCACATAATTTGTCAGCCATTGTTAATAGTTTGACTGGCTTTCAGCGAGTCTTAGCTGATTATGGGGTAGAAGACGCTCAATTTTACGGAAACCGTGAAGATCTGAACCCAGTGGCTGCTCGGTACGTATCTGATCAGGTGGAAGTGCGGACGGGGATGAAGATCCACTGGCTCAATACCAACCAGTTGATTGCTGATACTTTAAGCCGGATTATGACCAAGCTGCCGGAGTTTGATGAGTTGAGCAAAAAGACCCTCTATGTCCTTAGTATGGGCCTTAACACATCAACGTTGGCATATTTCCGTCATGGCAAGTTCCAAATGTCTTGGGATATCGACCTCGGTGGGGCGCGACTGAGTCAACTTGTCACTACGTTGCGTCAGACGACCACTAACCCGAGTGAAATTATCTTGGATTACATCTCCAGTAAATTGGAGTACTTGGTACCCGAACTTCGTCACGTGAAAAAATCCAAATTGTTGATCCAAAATGTACGTACGCTTGCGCAGAGTTTTGTTCCTAAGGGGGCCCAGCTGGGTGAGGTTCCACGGGAAGACTTTGACAAACGTTACCAGAGTCTGATTACGGCCACGGACCAGTACATTATGAGCCACTATGACGTTAACGAACAAAGTGTTAACTGGGTATTGCCTAACTACTTGGTAGTTGACCAGGTAGTTCATCTCCTCAACGCTAAGCATATTTACACCACGAATATTTCAGTTTTGGACGGGGTGACGACAGCTGCTAGTGGTGGCCGACAACTGATTTCCCAGATGATTCGTACCTCAGCGGATAATCTGGCCCAACGCTACGGTGCCGATTCAAAGCATAATGCTTTCGTAGCGGATCTGTCTGTCAAGTTGTTTGATGCCTTACAACCGATTCACCGTCTGCCAAATCACGCTCGTTTGCTGTTGGAGATTGCCAGCAAGGTCGATGATATTGGGAACTTCATCAATCCCCAAGCCCATTACCGTCATTCGGCCTATATCTTGGAAGCCAATCCGTTGATCGGTCTGTCTGACCGCGACAACCATATCGTTGCCGAAGTAGCACGTTATCACAGTATGGAAAGTCCCCATATTAACGGTCGCAGCAATACATCATTGGATATTGACAGCCAGATTGTGGTAGGTAAGCTCGCTGCTATTCTCCGGATGGCTGATTCATTGGATGATTCACGGCAGCAAAAGATTAAACAAGTCCGTCTGCGTTTACATGACGATCAACTGCAAATTATCGTTAATGCTGATGATGACCTTGTCGTTGAACAATGGGCATTCCAGAAAAAAGCACAGTTATTTAAAGCAATTTACGGCCTTGAACCGGTTTTGATCACGAAGGAGGAAGACTAGCGATGCCAAATTACAAGGAGTTTTACCAACCGCAAAACTATGTCAATCGTGAACTGAGCTGGATTGACTTTAACGGTCGGGTACTGGAAGAAGCTAAAGAAGAGGCAAATCCGCTGCTGGAACGAGCTAACTTTTTGGGAATTACCCAGAGTAACGTTGACGAATTCTTTATGGTGCGGGTGGCCTCACTGCACAAACTGATGGCTGCTAACGTCACAACAACTGATGCTTCGGGGATGACGCCTGAAGAACAGCTGACAGCGGTGAACGAAAAAGAACACCGGATGGTTGAACAACGTTATCACGTGTACAATGACGTGATCCTGCCAGCTTTAGCCAAGCATCAAATTAATATTGTTCACTTTGATCAACTTGATGAGAAGCAACATAATTTCTTGCACCGATATTTTCGGGAAGAACTGCTTCCTGTACTGACGCCGATGGCTGATGACAGTTCACGGCCGTTTCCGTTCATCTCTAACAATTCGCTGAACATTGCCATTAAGTTGGAACGTGACCACAGTGAAGCAGATGAGGAAACTAAGCAGAAGGTGCTGGAAGGTGACCAGGAAGTCGAACGGCGTCCGCAAGAACCTCATGATGACCGTACCGAGGGCGAAGAAAAATTTGCAACCGTTCGTGTGCCAGCTATCTACAAGCGTCTGGTGAAGTTGCCGCACGAAAACACCTTCGTTTTGCTGGATGAAGTGATTAAGCAGTATCTGGACGAACTTTTCCCAGGCTACCGGATTATTGCCACCGGGACCTACCGGGTCAGCCGTGATATGGACCTGGACGTGGCCGAAGAAGATGCTTCTGACTTGCTGCGGGCGGTTCAGCACCAACTGCGGGCCCGGGAACACGGTTCGGTTATGCGGATGGAAGTTGAAGCTAAGACCGATTCATGGTTGGTCAACCACCTGGTCGACAACCTTGGTGTCAGCGACATGAGCTTGTACCGGGTGGACGGACCGGTTGACCTGACCTTCTTAAAGAAGTTGTCGGGGATGGTTGAAGGTCACGACGATTTGCGTTACAAGCCATTCCACTCTTACTTGGATCCTAACTTCTCAATGGATCATGATATCTTCAAGACCATTCGGCAGAAGGATCACCTGGTTCAACACCCGTACGATAACTTCCAGGCAGTTGTCAACTTTATCCACCAGGCAGCCACAGATCCCCAAGTCTTAGCCATTAAGATGACCTTGTACCGGGTTTCAGGCAATTCACCGATCATTAAGTACCTCGGCCAAGCTGCGCAAGCTGGCAAACAGGTCACTGTTCTGGTCGAAGTCAAAGCCCGTTTTGATGAGCAAAACAACGTTCGCTGGGCACGACGGCTCGAGCGGATGGGTTGCCACGTTGTCTACGGACTGGTTGGCTTGAAGACACACTGTAAGCTGGCCCTCGTTATTCGGCGCGATGATGACGGCATCCGTCGCTACATGCACTTGGGTACCGGTAACTACAACGATGTTACGGCCCACTTTTACACCGACATGGGGCTATTCACTTGTGACTACGAAATTGGGGTCGATATGACCAACCTCTTCAATATGTTGTCAGGCTTCGCTCGGCCACGTTACTTCCACAAGCTGCACATTTCTCCACACGGTATTCGGAACTTTATCAACGCTAAGATTGATGAGCAGATCGAAGTTGCCAAGAGTGGTAGTCCGGCATTAATTCGGATGAAGATGAATTCGTTATCTGATAAGCAGATCATTGCTCACTTGTACGAAGCGGCAGCGGCTGGGGTGAAGATCCAGCTGCTGGTCCGGGGGATTACTTGTCTCCGCAATGACCTGCCGGCTCTGCAAGGCAACATTGAGGTACACAGTATTGTTGGTCGTTTCCTGGAACACTCGCGGATTTATTACTTCAAGTCCAACGGTCACGAGGAGATCTATCTGGCCAGTGCGGACATGATGACGCGTAACCTGAACCGGCGGGTAGAGGAACTCTTCCCTGTCCTAGAAGATGACACCAAGAAGCGGGCTATTCAGATCTTCAACGACATGTGGCGTGATAACGTCAACACTCGCGTTCTTCACGGAACGGAATACGAAATGATAGATCGTGGCGACGCTCCTGCCTTCGACTCCCAGCAGCATTTTGTGGATGAAGCGATGGCACAGCAATCAGCAGAAAAACGGCAACGAAAGAACCGCCGTCATATGTCGACAGTCTTTGAAACCCTGACGCGTCATGTGTCTAAATTGCGTCTGAACGACCCAAGCAAAGGGGGCTCGCATGACTAATTTAGCTGTTATTGACCTTGGCAGTAACTCCGTTCGCTTGCGCATCACAAAATTATTAGAGAACGGCCAGTACAAGGTCTTAGCTTACGAAAAAGAATATGTGCGACTCAGTGCCAACATGGGCCCTGAAAAATTACTGAAGCCCGAACCGGTAGCGCGAACCATCAAGGCACTGAAAAGGTTTAAAAAAATTTGCCAGAAGTTTGATGATATCCAACTGATTTCGGTGGCTACGGCAGCTGTTCGTCAGGCTACTAACCAGGCAGAATTTTTGCAGCGGGTGGAAAAAGAAGCTGGCCTGCACATCAACGTCATTTCTGGTGAACGGGAGGCTTACCTTGATTATGTCGGGGTGACGCGGAGTTTGCCGATGAAAAACGGCCTGATCTTGGACACTGGTGGGGCCAGTATGGAACTAATTTTGGTTGATGATGGTCATGCTGAAGAAACGGTCAGCATCCCAGTTGGTTCAGTGCTCCTGTCCCAGCAGTATCATTTGGGTGACGTGATTGATCCGGCTAACTTATATGACGCGATCATTCAAGTAGATGAATTGTTGGCCAGCCAACGGTGGTTAAACCGAGCTCGTCATAGCCGGATCGTTGCTCTGGGTGGTTCTAACCGGGCACTAGCCAAGGCTTATCGCTGGCAACATTTTGCTGATGCGTCAACAGTGCCGTCGGTTCATGGCTTGACGATGGCGACGGCTGATGCTTATGCGATGATGCACCAATTGATCAGTGATAATCGGGAACAACGGGCGGCCATGCACGGAATCGCTGCAGCTCGAGCAGATGTGATCGTCGGTGGGCTTCTTCCGTTGATGGCCCTCTTACGGCAATTGAGTATGAAGCAACTGATGTTCAGTAATAACGGTCTCCGGGAAGGGTTGATGTTTAAGTACATCGACCACAAACTCAGTGCCGAGAGCATTCAGCATCTGCAAGACAAGTGACTTTGTGATACAATTTTGGATGTTAATTAATCAATCGATTTGAAGGAGAAGAATTATGTCAATCTTAGTTGCCGGCGGTGCTGGCTATATCGGTTCACATATGGTGGCCGATTTGGTAGAAAAGGGCTATGACGTGGTAGTTGCAGATAACCTGTCTACAGGTCACCGGGCTGCCATTAATCCGCAAGCAAAGTTTTACGAAGGCGACATTCGTGACCGTGCTTTCCTGGATAAAGTTTTTAATCAAGAAAACATCGAAGCGGTTGTTCACTTTGCTGCTTTTTCACTGGTTGCTGAATCAATGAAGAAGCCTCTGAAGTACTTTGATAACAATACTGGTGGTATGATCACCTTGCTGGAAGCAATGCATGATCATGGCATCAAGTACATTGTCTTCTCTTCGACTGCCGCAACTTATGGGATTCCTGAACACATGCCGATCAAGGAAAGTGATCCGCAAGTGCCAATTAATCCTTATGGGGAAAGCAAGTTAGCCATGGAAAAGATCATGAAGTGGTGTGACAAGGCTTACGGTATTCATTTCGTTGCTCTGCGATACTTTAACGTGGCTGGTGCCAAGCCAGATGGAACGATCGGTGAAGACCACCATCCAGAAACTCACTTGGTACCGATTATTCTGCAAGTCGCTGAAGGTAAGCGTAAAGAGCTGTCCATCTTTGGTGATGACTACAACACTCCTGATGGCACCAATGTACGTGACTATGTTCACCCAATGGACTTAGCAGATGCCCATATTTTGGCTATCAAGTACTTGCAGGCTGGTAACCCGTCGAACGCATTTAATCTCGGTTCTTCAACTGGTTTTTCTAACAAGCAGATGCTGGAAGCAGCCCGTGAAGTGACTGGCAAGGAAATCCCTGCTAAGATGGCTCCGCGGCGCCCCGGCGATCCCGATGCACTGGTAGCAGCCAGCGACAAAGCACGGCAGGTATTAGGTTGGAAGCCACAGTACGATGACGTTAAAAAGATCATTGCTACGGCTTGGAAGTGGCATTCAACTCACCCGAATGGTTATGATGACCAAAAGTAGGATTTAAGTAAACAAATATCAAGGGCTGACGGATAGTTATGATTACGTCAGCCTTTTCCTTTGTTGACAGAGACTATAGTATTTTCAATTATCCTTATTTAGGGTTATCATTAAATCATTAATGAAGAAGAAAGGAAGGCTCTTCGGATGAAAATTTTGGCGATTGATACTTCTAACCACCCAATGACGGTTGCCTTGCTAGATGATCGACAACTGCTGGCATCCACAACCTTGAACATGGTGCGCAACCACAGTATCTATTTGATGCCGACTATCGATGAGTTGATGCAGCGCGTTAAGTGGCGTCCCAGTGACTTGGAACGAATCGTAGTTGCCCAGGGCCCTGGTTCGTATACGGGGGTTCGAATTGCCGTCACGACGGCGAAAGTTTTGGCTGCGACCTTAAAGATTGGTTTGGTAGGTGTTTCGAGTTTATCCGTCCTAGCCGCTAACGTGCCACCAATTAATCAAGCGTTGATTGCTCCATTCTTTGATGCTCGCCGTGGCAATGTGTATGGCGGTGTTTACCAGTGGAAGGATCAGCAACTGGTAAATGTGCAAAAGGATGCCCACCTCGCGATGACTGAGTTTGTGGAACAGTTGGGCAAACTCAAGCAGCCGGTTATCCTAGTTGGCCAGTTAACGAAGCGGATTAACCAGCATTTTGATGGTCAATTGCCTGACAACGTAACGCTTTTATCAGCCGGTTATGCCATTCCCGATCCACAAAAATTGGCTCTTCTTGGTGCTGATCAGGATGCGGTGACAGACCTGGATGCTTTTGTACCGCATTATCTTTTGCTGACAGAAGCAGAAGTAGAATGGAAGAAACAACACCCGAACGCCCCACATCGCAACTATGTTCGCGAGGTTTAAGCGTTATTTTTGGGATTCTTGGGGATTGACCCAACGCCAGATCAATTACTCGCCGACACGTAAACATTGTCGTTACCACTACTATTTATTTACTACGGCGCGGGATGAAGATATCCCGGCGATGGTGGACATCGAACGACAAATATATGGTCGTGCTCCCTGGAATCGATTAGCATTCGAAGAGGAATTAGGCCGTGCCAATCGTCTGTATCTAGTAGTTAAAGATGATGATAAGGTTGTGGCCTATGCTGGTTGTGATTATTATTGGCGACGGCGTGACGCTCATATTACTAACATTGCCGTTATGCCAACTTACCAGCACTGTGGTATTGGCACAGAATTGATGATGACGCAGATGGAAGTCGCGAGCCGCTATCAATTAGAGACAATGAGTTTGGAAGTTCGGGTAGAAAATGCAGCGGCAAAGCGGTTATACCACCGACTCGGCTTTCGGGATGGTCGGGTCAAGTACCACTATTATGATGACGACCATGGCGATGCACTCGACATGGTGGCAAAATTAGAGGGAGGATCAAATTTTGACAAAGCGGACTTTAATACTGGCTTTTGAGTCTAGTTGTGATGAAACCAGTGTGGCGGTTGTAGAAAACGGAACGAAGGTCTTGTCCAACGTAGTGGCTACCCAGATTGCCAGCCACCAACGTTTTGGGGGTGTCGTGCCCGAAGTAGCCAGCCGTCACCATATTGAACAGATTACTAAGTGCACCCGTGAAGCATTGGATAGAGCGGATGTCGATTATGATCAGATTGCCGCCGTTGCCGTGACGTATGGCCCGGGGCTGGTTGGGTCATTGCTCGTCGGGGTGACTGCAGCCAAGGCCATTGCTTGGGCGCATCACTTGCCATTGGTTCCAGTTAACCACATGGCGGGGCACTTGTATGCCGCTCGTTTTGTTGGTGAATTTGTTTATCCGCAGCTGGCCCTCTTGGTCTCTGGTGGTCACACGGAGCTAGTCTATATGCCAGTGGAGCACGAGTATGAGATTATCGGTGAAACGCGTGATGACGCGGCTGGTGAGGCCTATGACAAGATCGGTCGGGTGATGGGTGTGAACTATCCGGCCGGCAAGACTGTTGATGAATGGGCTGCTAAGGGTGAAGATACCTTCCATTTCCCACGGGCCATGGAAAAAGAAGCTAATTACGACTTTAGTTTTAGTGGTCTGAAGAGTGCTTTTATCAACGTCGTCCATAATGCACACCAGCGTGGTGAAGAGCTCAGCAAGATCGACCTGGCCGCTAGCTTCCAGCAGAGCGTGGTCGACGTGTTAGCCGAGAAGACGGAGCGGGCACTGGATCGCTACCCTGCTAAACAGTTTATTTTGGCCGGTGGGGTGGCCGCTAACCACGGTTTGCGTAACCGTTTGAGCCACGATTTGAGCAAGAAGTTCCCAGATCTCAGTGTCCTGCAGGCACCGCTGAAGTATTGCGGTGATAATGCTGCGATGATCGGGGCAGCTGGTTACATTAACTATCGTTATGGCGATCGCGCTGGTCTCGACCTCAATGCGGAGCCGAGTTTGATGTTTAGGCATATGTGATTAAGCTGGTAAACCACCTCCTCGGAGCTCCGGTAAGATAGCCTAGGACAGGCGTTGGCGCGGTACGCGTCGACGTCTGTTCGTAGCTATCTCTAGGAGCTCGGTGGTTTACCGCGATTACTAGTGTGAGGAGGAGTTGGCGCAGAATGCGTCGGCTCCTCCTTCGTAGTTAGATACTGAGGGCTCTGAGTGGTGGAGCACGTTATCTTGTGTGATGACAGGCGTTGGCGCGGTACGCGTCGACGTTTGTCCGTAGCTATCTCTAGGAGCTCGGTGGTTTACCGCGATTACTAGTATGAGGAGGAGTTGGCGCAGAATGCGTCGGCTCCTCCTTCGTAGTCGGTGGTTACAAAAAAGGGGCTGGATTTTCCAGTCCCTCTTTTCGTTATTGTTGGTCAAATTCTTCTAGCTTTTCAGCTGCTTCCGTCCAATCTTCTTCGGCTTTATCTGCCTTACTTGTCAGTTCATCGAGCTGCTTTTGGAGGTCGGTCAGTTTGCCAATATCGGTCGCAATTTCCGGCTTGGCCATTTCTTCCTTGATGGCCTCTTGTTTTTCTTCTAGATCGTTCATCAGCTTTTCAGCAGCATCGACTTGTCGTTGGATCTTCCGACGAGCCCGTTGGTTGGCTTTGCTTTCTTGATACGATTGTTGTTTAGCGGACTGCTTGTTGGAACCGCCCTTAGTTTCGTTGTTGTTCCCTTGTTGACTTTGCTGACGCTGTTGTTGCGCTAAGAAGTCATCATAATTACCTTCATAGTGCGTGATGCCATCAGCGTGCATGTCCAGAACGTCAGTTGCCACCTGGTTGATGAAGTAACGGTCGTGGGAGATGAAAAGCACTGTTCCATCAAACTCGTTAATAGCTGTTTCCAGTACTTCCCGGCTGTCAATGTCCAAGTGGTTAGTCGGTTCATCGAGAATTAGAAAGTTAATGGGGATGAAGGCTAGTTTGGTTAATTCCAAGCGGGCCTTTTCGCCACCAGAAAGGTCGTGAATTGGCTTGAAGACGTCGTCACCGACGAAGAGAAATGATCCCAGCAGAGAACGAATCTGTGCTTCTGGAACTTCTGGGTGATCGTCCCAAATTTCGTCTAACACGTTTTTATCGTCGTGCAAGGTTTGCTGCTCTTGGTCGTAGTAGCCAATTTCCAAATTAGCGCCCATCTTGAATGTTCCCGCAATCGGTGGGATTTGCTTCAGTAAGGTTTTGAATAGCGTTGATTTGCCGATCCCGTTAGGACCGATGATGCCAATTCTTTGCCTCCGGTGTTCATTAAAGGAAAGGGGACCAGCGAGAACAGTTTCGTCGTACCCGACTTTCAGTTGCTTGACTTCCAATACCTCGTTGCCACTTTGCTTGTCGCTGTGAAAAGAGAAGTGGATGGAAGCGTCGTCCGTCGTTGGCCGATCCATCCGGTCCATTTTTTCGAGCTGCTTACGCCGAGCTTGAGCTTGTTTGGTTGTCGACGCGCGTACCAGATTTTTATTAACGAAATCTTCTAGCTTAGCGATTTTTTGCTGTTGCTGATGATAATGCTTCATTTCAGTAACTAGCCAGGCCTGCTTTTGTTTGGTAAAGGCCGAGTAATTGCCTCGGTAGTGACGAAGGGTGTGATTATCGAGATCGTAAATTTCGTTGACGACCCGATCCAGGAAATAACGGTCGTGTGATACGACTAACAAAGCGCCTGGATAGGATTTAAGATAATCTTCTAGCCATGATAGGACGTTCATGTCCAAGTGGTTAGTCGGTTCGTCGAGAATTAATAATTGTGGTTGCTGAAGTAAAATTTTTGCTAGTGCTAGCTTGGTCTTCTGACCACCGGAAAGGGAGTTAACTGACAGGTCATCCATGTCTTTGCTAAAACCAAAACCGGTCAAAACGCCACGCATCCGTGAGCGATAATCGAAGCCGCCAGCATCCTTAAATCGCTGTTGCAAATGATCATAAGTGCTCATGGTGCGCTCGTAATTGGGGTCAGTCTCTTGCAAATCAGCTAGTTTATTTTCGATATCTTTAATTTGACTACTCAGTTTGTGAAGTGGGGTAAAGACCGTGTCTAATTCGTGCCAAATGGTGTTTTGACTGTCTAATCCCTGGTCTTGGGCAAGATAGCCAATTTTGAGGCCCTTGACTCTAGTAATGGTACCTTCGTCGGGGGTTGTGATATTGGCAATCATTTTTAGGAGGGTGGTCTTCCCAGCTCCGTTGCGGCCAACTAATGCTACCCGTGCGTGCTCATTGATTTGTAAATTAACATCGTGAAACAAAACGTCTGCGCCAAAGCGACGCAAAACGTTGTTGGTTTGCAACAGTAACATTGTATTTCCTCCTTAGACATTCCTTTTATTTTATCATATTTTGCTTTAAAATTAGGAGACAAGCGTCTTACTTTTCTTGAAAAAACATTCACAAAGATTCGCTTCATTGTTATAATATACATAAAGACAAATTCACAATTGATAGATCGGGGGAACGCATATGGCAACGCGCAAGATACCGCGGGCAACGGCAAGACGGCTACCAGTCTATTACCGTTACTTAAACGTTCTAAAAAACGCCAATAAAGATCGCATTTCGTCAACAGAATTATCTGACGCCGTTCAAGTCGACTCTGCCACTATTCGGCGTGACTTTTCCTATTTTGGCGAACTGGGAAAACGTGGTTATGGTTATGATGTAGCAAAATTACTAAAATTCTTTAAGGGTATTCTCAACCAAGATAAGTTGACTAGTGTGGCCTTGGTTGGAGTCGGTAGTTTAGGTAGTGCTTTGATGAACTACAATTTCCACCAAAACACCAATTTACGAATTAGTGCAGCCTTTGACAACCGTCCTGAACTAGTTAACAAGGTCAAGAGTGGCATTCCGGTATATCCAATGTCCGAACTCAAGAAGCAGTTGCGTGACCAACAAATCGATGCGGTTATCTTGGCCGTGCCTTCTGATGCATCCCAACTGGTTGCTAACCAGCTAGTTGATGCCGGAATTCACGGAATCCTTAACTTCACGCCTGTGCGTTTGCAGGTTCCTTCATCCGTTCAGGTTCAAAATATTGATTTGACGAATGAACTTCAAACATTGATCTACTTTATTGAAAATAATCGTCAAGATGATGATGAAGATTAACGAGGTAGATTATCAATTTTCATACCTAGGTTTGCGACAGTGACGGCTGTTTGGCGGACCTAGGTTTTTCTTTTAGGCGTAAAATAGTCAAATTTGGTCAAATTAATTGTTGCAATCTGGAATGAGCATGGTATAGTAGATCATGTAATTAGCACTTGATGCAGTTGAGTGCTAAATCTGCTAATGCTGATAACGACAAACAATCTTTAAAAAAGTAATTGGAGGGATTCACGTGTTAAAACCATTAGGTGATCGTGTTGTTCTGCAGGCTGAACCAGAAGAAAAAGAAGTTGGCGGCATCGTCTTAGCTTCAAATGCTAAGGGCAAGCCAACTACTGGGACGGTTGTTGCCGTTGGTGCTGGCCGGACTTTGGACAACGGCAAGGTTGTCGCTCCGGTTGTTAAGAAGGGCGACAAGGTGATGTTCGACAAGTACGCCGGCAACGAAGTGGACTACGATGGTGAAAAGTACCTGATCGTTCACGAAAAGGACATCGTTGCTGTTGTGGACTAATCTTTCCACGCATAATAAATGTACGTTGAATCTATAAAAAATAAATCAAATTTTGAGGTGACAAAATAATGGCAAAAGAAATTCGTTTTGCTGAAGATGCTCGTTCACGTATGCTGAAGGGTGTTGACAAGCTGGCTGACACTGTTAAGACGACGATTGGTCCTAAGGGCCGTAACGTTGTGCTCGAACAAAACTACGGTGCACCAACGATCACTAACGACGGTGTAACGATTGCTAAGAGCATTGACCTGGAAGATCATTTCGAAAACATGGGTGCCAAGCTGGTTAGCGAAGTTGCTTCTAAGACTAACGACGTTGCCGGTGACGGTACTACGACTGCTACTGTTTTGACACAGGCTATCGTTAACGAAGGCATGAAGAACGTTACTGCCGGTGCTAACCCAATCGGTGTTCGTCGTGGGATCGACAAGGCTACCCAAACTGCTGTGGAAAGCCTGAAGAAGATGTCTGTTCCGGTTAAGAGCCGTGACGACATTGCACAAATTGCTTCTATTTCAGCTGCTGACAGCAAGATCGGTCAACTGATTGCTGACGCCATGGAAAAAGTGGGCCACGATGGTGTTATCACTATCGAAGATTCCCGTGGTGTACAAACCAGTGTTGACGTTGTCGAAGGGATGAGCTTCGATCGCGGTTACATGTCACAATACATGGTTACCGACAACGACAAGATGGAAGCCGACCTCGACAATCCTTACATTCTGATTACTGACAAGAAGATCAGCAACATCCAAGACATTTTGCCATTGCTGCAAGAAGTTGTTCAACAGGGTCGCGCTCTGCTGATCATCGCTGATGACATTACTGGTGAAGCTCTCCCAACTCTGGTTCTTAACAAGATGCGTGGTACCTTCAATGTATGTGCCGTTAAGGCTCCTGGCTTTGGCGACCGTCGTAAGGCACAGCTGGCAGATATCGCCGTTCTGACCGGTGGGACTGTCATCTCTGATGACCTTGGCATGAACCTGAAGGATGTTTCAATTGACCAATTAGGCCAAGCTAACAAGGTTACTGTTACTAAGGACACCACCACAATCGTTGACGGTGCTGGTAGCAAGGAATCAATTGACGAACGGGTTGACCAAATTAAGAAGTCAATTTCTGAGACTTCCTCAAGCTTTGACAAGGAAAAGCTTCAAGAACGTCTGGCTAAGTTAGCCGGTGGTGTTGCCGTTGTTAAGGTCGGTGCCGCAACTGAAACCGAACTGAAGGAACGCAAGTACCACATCGAAGACGCTCTGAACGCCACCCGTGCCGCTGTGGACGAAGGATTCGTTCCTGGTGGTGGTACTGCACTGGTTAACGTCATTCCTGACCTGCAGAAGCTGGAAGACAAGTCCGAAGGTGACGAAAAGACCGGTGTTAAGATCGTCAAGGCTGCTCTGGAAGCACCTGTACGTCAAATCGCTGAAAACGCTGGTGTTGAAGGTTCCGTCATTGTTGACCATCTGAAGAGCGAAAAGCCTGGTATTGGTTACAACGCCGCTGTTGACAAGTTTGAAAACATGGTTGACGCCGGGATTGTTGACCCAACCAAGGTTACCCGTTCAGCTCTGCAAAACGCCGCTTCAGTATCATCATTGCTGTTGACGACTGAAGCCGTTGTGGCTGACAAGCCTGAACCAAAGGATAACAATGCTCAACCTGGTGCCGGCGCAGGTGCTGGTATGGGCGGTGCAATGTAATCGCGCTGATTATTCAAATACAAAATCAATCCGGTGGGCAATCCACCGGATTTTTTTATTGGCTAAAATCGACATTTACTAACAATTTGTCTGTAAATAAGACAAAGTCAGCGGAGCTTGCTAGCAATCGCCAAAATAGTGTTGTAGAATATCACCTGAGTATTTTTTGGAGGATCTAATATGTGGCGATATTTAAAACGGGTTTTGATTGGTAAACCACTCAAGACCCTGGATGAAGGGCGGACCCGTCTGACAAAGTTTAAGGCGCTGGCCATGCTTTCATCAGACGCCTTGTCGTCTGTTGCATACGGGACGGAACAAATTACGACTGTCCTGGTCACTTTATCGAGTGCCGCAATTTGGTACTCATTGCCAATCGCGGGAATCGTTCTGATTCTGCTGTTGGCCATTACGTTATCGTACCGGCAAATCATCCATGCTTACCCGAGTGGTGGTGGTGCTTACGTAGTCGCAACTAAAAACTGGGGGTCTAACGGGGGCTTAGTCGCTGGTGGATCACTACTGGTCGATTATATGTTGACGGTGGCCGTTTCCACGACTGCCGGCACTGAAGCGATCACATCTGCTATTCCGGCGCTGTACCGTTTTTCAATTCCGATTTCGATTGTGATTGTCTTGCTGATCATGATGATGAATCTACGGGGAATGAGTGAGAGCGCAAACTTCTTGACGGTTCCCGTTTACTTCTTCGTTATCGTCATCACCGCGATGATCATTTGGGGTGCATTTCGGATTGCTACTGGTCAGGTCACATACCGGGCAACGGCAGGTGTTGGTACGCCGGTAGCAGGGATGAGTGCAGCCCTCTTTATTCGGGCATTCTCTGCTGGTTCTTCTTCACTGACTGGTGTTGAAGCGATCAGTAATGCGGTTCCCAATTTCAATCACCCGAAGCGTAAGAATGCAGCTGCTACTCTGTCGATCATGAGTTTGATTTTGGCAACCTTCTTCACTGGCATTACCTTCTTCAGCTTTTACTTAGGGATTGTGCCTAATGCTCACCAAACCGTTCTGGCCCAAATTGGTACGCAGATCTTTGGTGGACATGGACTAGGCTTCTATCTGTTGCAGCTGTCGACGGCAATGATCTTAGCTGTTGCGGCTAATACTGGTTTCTCAGCCTTTCCAATTCTGGCTTTCAACATGGCTCGTGACAAGTACATGCCACATGCTTTTATGGACCGTGGGGACCGGCTTGGCTATTCTAACGGAATTATTTCTCTGGCCGTTGGTGCTATTGTTTTGATCTTAATCTTCCACGGGAAGACCAACATGCTGATCCCGCTTTACGCTGTCGGTGTGTTCGTTCCGTTTACTCTTTCTCAATCAGGGATGATTATCCACTGGTTCCGGGTTCGTGAAGGTATCTGGTTAGGGAAATCGTTTATTAACTTAGTCGGTGCACTGATCTCACTGAGCTTGGTTGTCTTCTTGTTCTGGCAACACTTTGGTAACGTCTGGCCTTACCTGATTATCATGCCGGTGCTGCTGTACATGTTCCACAAGATTCATTCTCACTACGTGATGGTTGCTCGGCAACTTCACATTGCCGAGAAGACGAAAGTCCAGCTCCATGACTACGATGGTGCGACCGTTATTGTTCTTGTCGGTAACGTAACCCGGGTGACGAGAGGGGCTATCAATTACGCTCGCTCAATCGGGGACTACGTCATTGCCATGCACGTTTCATTTGATGAGAACCCTGGCAAGGAGCACCGGACGGCTAACGAATTCAAATCGGAGTTCCCGGATGTCCGTTTTGTTGACATTCACTCGTCTTACCGCTCAATCGGGGGACCAACAATTCGCTTTGTCGATGTCATTGCAAAGCGGGCGGCAGCGCGAAATTATTCCACAACGGTTCTCGTGCCACAATTTGTGCCGAAGAAGCCGTGGCAATTGGCTCTGCATAACCAAACCAGCTTACGTTTGCGGGCTTTGCTGAATTCGCGGGAAAACATTATCGTTGCTAACTACAATTACCACTTGAAACAGTAAATGAAAAACGAGGTCGTTAGTTGCGGCCTCGTTTATTTTATTTCGATGATTTGTATGGCACCTCGTGAAAGTGGGGTGCTCCTTTTTTAAACTGCAATTGATCAGCAAAACGGTTGGTCAGGTTGATTTTTAAAGCATCATACTGGTCACTGTTGACGAAGCAGCTCATTTTGACATTCACACCGTAATCCTCTTTATCAATCGTAATTTGATGTTCTTTCAGGAAATAGCTTACGGCGTCGTGCTGGGCATAGGGAACGGTGATGATCATCGTTGCCTGCTTTATGCGTTGGACAATTCCGGCTGCTTCAAGTGCATTGGTCGTAGTGTTGCTGTATGCCCTGATCAAACCGCCAGCGCCGAGCTTGATGCCGCCGAAGTAACGGGTCACGACGGCCAACACATTATGCAGGTGCATCATCTGGAGCGACTTGAGAATAGGAACGCCAGCTGTGCCACTGGGTTCACCGTTGTCGCTTTCACGTTGGATACTATCATCATCACCCACCATGTAGGCAAAGCAGTTGTGGTTGGCTTTGCGGTTTTCAGTACGCACTTGTTCGATGATCTGTTGGGCTTGGTCCTCAAGATCGATGCGGAAAACCTGGCCGATAAAACGTGATTTTTTGATAATTGCTGTATACTCAGCATTGTGTGCAATTGTTAAAAACATTCTGGTGATTCCTTCTTTTCTAACGTAGTTATGACTAGGAGGGATATTTATGGAAATCAGTGATTTCTATGGTAGACGGGTGATTGTCAATAAACATGAAACAGTGGACGTGGCAAATGCACAGAAACTACCTACCATGAAAGTAGGCCGGCGTCAGGTACGTTGCCTGCGGTGCAATCATTTGTCTGATCGAAGAACGGCTGCTTTACCGAATGGGCAATATTATTGTCGTCACTGTATTCAGTTAGGACGAGTCTCAACTTTAGACCAATTTTACCACCTCCCAGAACCAAATCAATTTCAGGTCAAACGACCGGTGCTAACTTGGCAGGGGCAACTATCGCCACTCCAATCAAGAGTATCCGCTGAAGTAAGTGCCGGAATGGCGAGACATGAGCATCGCTTGTTGTGGGCCGTTACTGGGGCGGGGAAAACGGAAATGATTTTTCCGGGGCTAGCGGCCGCTCTTAAACGAGGTGAACGGGTAGGGCTTGCTTCACCCCGTGTCGACGTTTGCTTGGAGTTATATCCGCGACTACAAAAAGCATTTGCTAACACACCGATCGCACTACTCCACGGTCGCAATCCTCAACCTTATCATTACCGCCAATTAACGATCTGCACGACCCACCAGTTGCTGCGTTTTTATCGGGCTTTTGATAATCTGATTGTTGATGAGGTCGATGCTTTTCCCTATGCTGCTAACGAAAGCCTGCTTTTTGCCACGGAGCAGGCCATCAAAAAGAATGGTGGTTTGCTCATGATGACTGCTACTCCCGGCCGAGTGTTGATGCGTCAGGTCAGGCGTCATCAATTAGCAGTCAGCTATTTGCCGCTGCGTTTTCACGGTCAGCCACTACCTCAAATTAAGGAAGAGTTGGTAACGGGTTGGCGCAAACAGTTGGAAAAAGGACGTTTTCCAAGACCAGTGCAGAAGCAGTTAGGGGAATGGGTTCGGTCAGGGCAACGCTTTTTATTCTTTGTTCCTCACATCAGTGATTTGCGTCCTGCGCGGGAAATCATGGCAAAGCATTGGCCAGGCCTCAAACTGCGAACGGTATATGCTGCCGATTCTGAGCGCTTAGCTAAGGTTCAGGAGATGAGAAAACAAGAAGTGCAGGCTTTAATCACCACCACAATTATGGAACGGGGCGTTACTTTTCCCGGAATTGACTTGGGTGTCTTAGGAGCCGATGACCTCGTTTTTTCCTCATCCGCTCTAGTGCAGATTGCTGGTCGAGTGGGGCGATCGGCAAAGCGCCCCACGGGTAAGGTTGTTTTTTGGGTGGATACAGTTTGCCGATCGGTTCAAGAAGCGCAAAGACAAATTCGTTTGATGAATAGGCGGGGAAGGAAGCTCAAGGATGAAATGTCTGCTCTGTAACCGCCACTTATCTTGGGAACCGCGGCTTGGCCAGTGGTTAAAGCTGGGCTCGATTGATGCACCTGTTATCTGTCGGCAATGTCGCGGAAAATTTCGTCATTATCCCAAACCACATTGCCCTGGCTGTGGTCGCCATGCCGAACGCAACGGGAAATATTGTGTTGAATGTCAGCAGTGGCAGAATAAACTGGGATGGGCAATTCATCATCGTTGTCTGTATTTCTATGATGATGCTATGAAGGACTTGATGCACTGCTACAAATTTCAGGGTGATTATTTGTTACGCCAAATTTTTCAAAGGGAAATGACACAGCGAGCAATTGAACAGCAGGTAGATTACATCGTCCCCATTCCGGTTACTGCAACGACAATGCAACAACGTGGCTTTAACCAAGTGGAAGGTCTGCTTACGTGCTCCTTATCTCATTTCTTGACCACTATTTCCCGGGAAAAACGGGCTCAATCAACCAAGAGTCGCCAGGAGCGGCTAGCTACGCCACAGCCATTCCAACTAGCAGTTGATACGAATGAAATACGAGGCAAACGAATTTTATTGGTTGATGATGTTTACACGACGGGGCGCACAATCTATCATGCCGCCTCTTTATTTCATGAAGCTGGTGCTAAAGAGGTGCTGGGACTCAGTTTAGCAGGTTAAACTTTGGTGAAATCGGTTCCTATTTCATTGTTTCTAGGACTTAACTACTCTATAATAAAGATAGGATATGAGAAGAGTGGTCCTTCTGATATCAGATCAAGCTAGATTGGCTTGGACTGAAAGGAGAGAGTACAATATGTTAACATTCAATATTCGTGGAGAAAATGTTGAAGTAACTGAGGCAATCCGTAATTACGTCATCAAACGGATTAGCAAACTGGAAAAGTTCTTTGAGGACAACGTGCAGGCTATCGCTCACGTTAACTTGAAGGTATACCCAAACCGTTCATACAAGGTGGAAGTTACGATCCCACTGCCATTCCTGACATTACGTGCTGAAGAAACTTCTAACGACATGTATGGTAGTATTGACTTGGTAACTGACAAATTGGAACGCCAGATTCGCAAGTACAAGACCAAGGTTAACCGTAAGTCACGTGAAACCGGAATGCAGACACCAGAATTCGTTGACAACGATGATGATGAAGCCTCAGATGACGATTTGAAGATCGTTCGTACCAAGCAAATCTCCTTAAAGCCGATGGATTCTGAAGAAGCTGTTCTGCAAATGGACATGCTGGGTCACGATTTCTTTATCTTCCAGGATGCTGATACTGATGGTACCAGTGTTGTTTACCGTCGCAAAGATGGCCGTTATGGCTTAATTGAAATTGACTAATTAAGGGCTTGGCCTTAACGAGCATCCGGTTTTCCGGGTGCTTTTCTTTTAGTTTTGTGACAACGGATCTGATGGATGAAACCACTCAAGAAGAAAATGTTGTCACTCTTGCAGATTAGTTCTCAAGAGACGCTCAACATGGTAAAATAAAATGTATTTTGTATATCAGCTAAAATGCTGCAATGACAACTGGAAGTCACTGCCATTGTGATAATTAATGAATAGGGGAAGGACGTTTAGATGGCAAACGTACTTAGAAAATGGATTGAAAGTGACCGTCACGAATTACGGCGCATCAACAAGATCGCTAATAAGGTTGACTCATATGCCAAAGAAATGGGTCAGATGACCGATGATGAGCTCAAAGCCAAGACACCAGAATTTCGTGAACGGATTAAAAAGGGTGAAAGCCTAGATGATCTCTTACCAGAAGCCTTTGCTGTTGCTCGTGAAGGCGCCAAGCGTGTGTTGGGCCTCTACCCGTTCCATGTACAGGTAATGGGTGGAATTGTCCTGCACGAAGGTAACATTGCGGAAATGAAGACTGGTGAAGGGAAGACTTTGACCGCTACCATGCCAGTGTACCTTAACGCTTTGACTGGCAAGGGCGTCCACGTTATTACCGTTAATGAATACCTGTCGCAACGTGATGCTACTCAAATGGGTCAGCTGTACAACTGGTTAGGGTGTTCCGTTGGGGTCAATGGTTCAGAAAAATCACCTGACGAGAAGCGGAAGGCTTATGCGGCCGACATTATGTACTCGACCAACGGTGAAATCGGCTTCGACTACCTGCGTGATAACATGGCCGTTTACAAAGAAGACCAGGTTCAACGGGGACTCAACTACGCCATTGTCGACGAAGTGGACTCCATTTTGATCGATGAAGCCCGGACGCCACTGATCATTTCTGGACCAGGTACGGGAACATCAAAGCTGTACCAACAAACAGACCGTTTTGTTAAAAAGTTGAAGAAGGATCTGGATTACAAGATCGATTTGGAATCCAAGACGGTTTCACTGACTGATTCAGGCATTAAGAAGGCTGAACAGTACTTTAACCTAGATAACCTGTACGATCAACAAAACACGGCCTTGACTCACCACTTAGATCAGGCTTTGCGTGCTAACTACATCATGATTCGTGATAAAGATTACGTGGTAACCAATGGCGAAGTTATGATTGTTGATTCGTTTACCGGCCGGATCATGAAGGGCCGTCGCTTCTCTGACGGTTTGCACCAAGCCATCGAAGCCAAGGAACACGTCGAAATTCAGGAAGAAAACAAGACGATGGCAGATATCACCTACCAAAACCTCTTCCGGATGTACAACAAACTGGCGGGGATGACTGGGACTGCTAAGACTGAACAAGAGGAATTTCGTGAAATTTACAATATGCAAACGATCACGATTCCGACTAACAAACCCGTCATCCGTGATGACGAACCAGACTTACTATACCCAACGCTGGATAGTAAGTTCCGCGCCGTAGTTAACCGGATTAAGAAGCTGCACAAGAAGGGTCAACCGGTACTGGTTGGGACTGTCGCTGTTGAAACTTCTGAACGTTTATCCAAGATGCTCGACAAGGAAAATATCCCGCACGTTGTTTTGAACGCGAAGAATCACGCCAAAGAAGCCGACATCATCAAGAACGCCGGCCAGGTCGGTGCCGTGACGATTGCTACCAACATGGCTGGTCGTGGGACTGATATTAAATTGGGACCTGGTGTCAAGGAACTCGGTGGCCTGGCAGTGATTGGGACTGAACGTCACGAATCACGGCGGATCGATAACCAACTGCGTGGTCGTTCTGGCCGGCAAGGTGACCCTGGTCTGTCACAGTTCTACTTGTCACTGGAAGATGACCTGATGCGGCGCTTCGGTGGTGACCGCATCAAGGATTTCTTGAGCCGGATGAATGTTAAGGATGAAGATGCCGTTATCAAGTCTCGTTTCCTGACGCACCAAGTTGAGTCAGCTCAAAAGCGGGTTGAAGGTAACAACTACGACTCCCGGAAGAACGTTCTGCAGTACGATGACGTGATGCGTGAGCAACGTGAAATTATTTACAAAGAACGTCAACAGATTATCACGGAAAAGAAGTCGCTGAAGTGGGTCCTGATGCCGATGGTTAAGCGGACGATCGAACGCGAAGTGGACCAGCACACCCTGGGTGACCAGAAAGAATGGAAACTGCAGGAGATTGTCGACTTTGCTGTTGAAGTGCTCGTTAAGCCGGATGAAATCAGTGTTAAGGATCTGCAAGGCAAGTCCAAGCAGGAAATCGTTGATTATCTGATGGGATTGGCAAATGGAGTTTACAAGCAAAAGCAAAAACAACTCTATGATCCTGCTCAGATGCTTGAGTTCGAAAAAGTTGTTATCCTGCGGGTTGTCGACTCACACTGGACCGATCATATTGACATGATGGACCAGTTCCGGCAATCAGTTGGTCTGCGTGGTTACGGCCAATTGAACCCCTTAGTTGAATACCAAACCGCTGGCTACCACATGTTTGAAGAAATGGTGGCTGATATTGAATACGAATCAACCCGTCTCTTTATGAAGTCAGAGATTCGGCAAAACGTTGCACGTTAATACAAAAAAGAGGCGGCACCAGAATTCTTGAATTTTGGCCCGTCTTTTTTGTAAATGCAGATTGGAGCAAACATGGAATTAAGTGAAGCAAGTAAACAAGTAGAAGCAATGCATGACGAAATCATGCGCTTCGGGAGGTCTCTTTGACCTTGATGCCCTCGATGAGCAGATAGCCGAAAATGAGCAGCAAATGGCTGCACCAGATTTTTGGAATGATAACGTCAAAGCACAGAAAGTGATTGATGAAAATAACCAATTGAAAGACAAGCGTGATAACTTTGTTCAATTGCGTGATTCAGTTGGTGATCTGCAGACAGCGGTAGAACTGCTGAATGCTGAACCGGATCCAGATTTGCAGAAGGATTTTGAAAAACAATTTGCGGCTACCCAAAAACAATTGCGTGATTACCGCTTAAATCAATTGCTGGATGGCAAATACGACAGTCGTAACGCCATCGTGGAAATTCACCCGGGAGCTGGTGGCACAGAAGCTCAGGACTGGGGCCAGATGTTGATGCGGATGTATATCCGTTGGGCTGATTCACACGGTTTTAAGACCGAAGTAGCTTCCTATGAGGCTGGTGAAACGGCCGGGGTGAAGTCTGTCACTTTGCTGATTCAAGGTCATAATGCCTATGGTTATCTGCATTCTGAAAAGGGTGTCCACCGTCTCGTTCGTATTTCTCCTTTTGACTCGGCGGGCCGTCGGCATACTTCTTTTGCATCGGTGGATGTCATGCCGGAATTGGATGAGACGATTAAAGTGGACATTAATCCAGATGATTTACGGGTTGATGTTTTCCGTTCTAGTGGTGCCGGTGGACAACACGTCAACAAAACGAGTTCGGCTGTCCGTATTACTCACTTGCCGACTGGAATCGTTGTATCGTCACAGGCGGAACGTTCACAACTTCAAAACCGTCAGACCGCGATGAACATGTTGAAGTCCAAGCTCTACGAGTTGGAAGAGCAGAAAAAAGCTGAGAAGAAGGCCCAGATTGAAGGTCAACAGCTGGACATTGGCTGGGGTTCGCAAATTCGCTCTTATGTTTTCTGCCCCTATACTTTGGTTAAGGATAACCGGAGCGGCTACGAAACCCACAACGTTGATGCCGTGATGGATGGAGATTTGGATCCTTTCATCAATGCTTATCTGCAGTGGAAATTAAGTAAGAAAAATCCTCAATAAGGGTAATTGCAGTCTGGACCTAAAACAAGTAAGATTAGGTGAAGAGAGGAGTGATGGCGCATGCGGCGCCGAGAAGATCAAGAGAAAAAATTGACCCGTTCATCAACTGATCGTTATGTAGCTGGTGTTTTCGGTGGATTTGCTCAATATTTTGGCCTAAAAGCTAACGTTTTGCGGGTTCTCTTCATCGTCCTAATGATCATTACGGGAATTGTACCGTGTACCATTCTTTACTTTATGTGTGCTTTGGTTATGCCGCCGGATGCAAATGATACTAGCATTACGGGCGTTTTAGCCAATCTCTTGGGAGTGGGCCAAAACAATCGCAATAATGGTAATCCATCACAACGTAAAGAATTACACGATGTTGAAGAACATGATATTAATAAAGGGCAACGGCGTTAGACCGCTAGGACTTTAAGGGAGTGAACTTTAGTGGTAGACAGTGTTAGTGTTGAAACACTTGTGAAAAACACACGATTAAAGGTTATGCAGGGCTCTGAGTACCTACAGCGGCCAATTTTAACACCGGAAATATCCCGTCCAGCTTTGGAACTGGCTGGTTATTTCACTCATTATCCAAAAGAACGAATTCAAATGCTAGGCATTACGGAAACGTCTTTTGCGAAGGATTTAACGGAAAAACAGCGGACGGACTACATGACCAAGATGTGTACACCGCAAACGCCATGTTTTGTGATCAGCACCAATCTGCCTGCTCCTAAGGAACTGCTTAAAGCGGCTAAAGATCACCACATTCCGATCTTAAGTAGCCAGCACACGTCATCAAAAGCCATTTCTTACATGACTTCGTTTTTGACACGTCAGTTGGCCGACCGGGAGTCTATCCATGGGGTCCTTGTTGATATCAATGGTGTCGGCGTGCTGATTACTGGTGATTCTGGTGTTGGTAAGAGTGAAACAGCGCTAGAATTGGTGCGTCGTGGTCACCGTCTAGTGGCTGATGACCGGGTTGAAGTTTACGCCTTTGATGAACAAACCTTGGTTGGCCAGGCTCCGAAAATTCTCAATCACCTGATGGAGATTCGGGGAATTGGGATCATCGATGTCATGACACTTTACGGAACGGCTGCCGTGATGCCATCTGATAATATTGACTTTATCGTCCACCTGGAGACGTGGACACCGGATGTTCAGTTTGACCGGTTGGGCGATCGTGGTGACACACGGGAAATTCGTGGTGTTCGCGTTCCTCAGGTTTCGATTCCTGTTAAGACTGGTCGAAACTTAGCCATTATCATTGAATCAGCAGCGATGAACTTCCGTGCTGAATCAATGGGTTACGATGCTACTCAGACTTTTGACAATAACCTTAACCGGCTAATTAAGGAAAACTCAGCTAAGGATAGTCAGAAACATGATTAATTCTTTGCTTCTAGGGGCACTGAACCCGATTGCCTTTCGGTTTGGGGCAATTCAGGTTCACTGGTACGGCATATTTATTGGTAGTGCAGTGATCATTGCACTGTGGCTTGCAGTGCGTGAGGGCCATCGGCAGGGTTTAGACGAGGATGTCTTCTATGATTACCTGCTCTGGGCTTTGCCCATTGCCATTATCTGCGCCCGAATCTACTATGTTGTCTTTCAGTGGCCATACTATGCCTTACATCCTGATGAAATCATCGCTATTTGGGACGGGGGAATTGCCATTTATGGAGCTATTATTGGTGGTTTTTTCGTGCTTTACTTTTATTGCCGTCATCACCATTTATCTGCTTGGCAGTTGCTCGACATCATTGCGCCTACGGTGATAATGGCGCAAGGAATCGGCCGCTGGGGCAATTTCATGAATCAGGAAGCTTTCGGGCGCATTACAACTCGAGCGGCTCTGCTGAGTCAGCATATTCCTCATTGGATCATCAACCAGATGTTGATTTCCGGTCATTACCGTGTACCAACGTTTTTGTATGAATCATTGTGGGACCTTGTTGGCTTTGCCCTATTGATGATTTTGCGCCACCGCCGCCACCTGTTTAAACGCGGTGAGGTGTTCTTGTCTTATGTGTTGTGGTACGCCACTGGGCGTTTCTTTATTGAAGGAATGCGGACTGATAGCTTAATGCTCGGCCCGATCCGGATTTCTCAGCTATTGTCGTTAGTCTTTTTTGTGGCTGCTTTGGTTATCTTGATCACGCGTCGGCGCCAAAAGCGTCTACCGTGGTACCTTGTGAAGGGAGAAAATAAAAATGAGTAAAGTTGCAGTTCTTGGTGCTGGTTCTTGGGGGAGTATTTTAGCCAACTTATTGACTGGCAATGGTGAAGACACCTGGTTGTGGGCACGTGATCCGGAACAAGTAGAAACATTTAACCGTTGGCACGTCAACCCAAAGTACATGGAAGATTTTAAGTACTCAACCGACCTGCACGTTACCAACAATATGGAAGAAGCCGTTAAGGATGCTGAGTTTGTACTGATTGTTATTCCGACTAAAGGAATTCGTCAGGTAGCTACTAAATTAGGCAAGTTATTAAAAAAGCTGAATATGAAGCCGTTGATTATTCACGCTACCAAGGGATTGGAACAAAATACCTACAACCGGCCATCTGAAATCATCGCTGAATGTGTTGCCCCGGAAAATCGGCAAGACATCGTTGTTCTGTCGGGGCCAAGTCATGCTGAAGACGTCGCTATTCAGGATATGACTGCCGTTACAGCTGCTTGCACTGATTTGAAGGCTGCCGAAAGGGTTCAAAAACTCTTCTCAAATAACTACTTCCGTGTGTACACTAATGATGACGTCATCGGTGCCGAGTATGGCGCTGCACTGAAAAATATCATTGCTCTTGGTGCTGGTTGCTTAACTGGTCTCGGCTACAAAGACAATGCACGTGCCGCTCTGATTACCCGTGGCTTGGCCGAAATTCGTCGTCTTGGCGTAGCTTTCGGTGCTAACCCGTTTACCTTTATCGGTTTGTCTGGTGTCGGTGACTTGGTTGTCACTTGTACCAGCAAGAACTCCCGTAACTGGCGTGCCGGTTACCAGTTAGGACAGGGGCGGCGCCTTGATGATGTCATCTCTCACATGGGAATGGTTATCGAAGGGGTCTATACCGTCAAAGCAGCACATGAACTCGCTGCAAAACGCCATGTAAAAATGCCGATCACTGACGCTCTATACCGTGTCCTGTATGAAGATGAGGACGTTGAACAAGCTATCACTGAGCTGATGAATCGTTCGGTCACTACTGAATTAGAATAGCTTGTGGTATACTTATTATTGGCTACCAGAGAGAGTGGCATGAAAGGATTTTGACAAATGAGAAAAGTTCGTAAGGCAATTATTCCAGCTGCTGGTTTGGGGACACGTTTCCTACCCGCAACTAAGGCGTTGGCAAAGGAAATGCTTCCGATCGTGGACAAACCGACGATTCAGTTTATCGTTGAGGAAGCGCGTAAATCCGGCATCGAAGACATTGTCGTTGTCGATGGCAAAAATAAGCGTTCGATCGAAGACCACTTCGATTCCAACCCAGAACTGGAGGATAACCTGCAGGCAAAGCACAAGGATGCCATGCTGAAGTTGGTTCAAGAAACGACGGATATTAATATTTACTTTATTCGTCAATCACACCCGCGTGGCTTAGGTGATGCTGTCCTGACGGCTCGTGACTTTATTGGGGACGAACCTTTTGTCGTCATGTTAGGTGATGACTTAAACAACATTAACGGTCAGGGTGAACCACTGACTAAGCAGTTGATTGAAAGTTACCAGCGTACCGGTGCTTCAACCCTGGCTGTCATGCGTGTACCACACGAAGACACTGCCAAATATGGTGTGATCAACCCAAGCAAGGAAGTCATCCCAGGGCTCTACAACGTCACGAGTTTCGTTGAAAAACCGGCGCCAAAGGATGCACCGAGTGACTTGGCTATCATCGGTCGTTACATCTTCAATCCTGAAATCTTTGATGTATTGGCTAAGACAAAGCCAGGTAAGGGTAATGAAATTCAACTGACTGATGCTATTGACACGTTGAACAAGACCCAACGTGTATTTGCACACGAATTTAAGGGTCAACGCTACGATGTTGGTAACAAGTTTGGCTGGATTAAGACTAATATTCAGTATGGTCTTGAGCACCCACAGGTGAAGGAAGACCTGCGTCAATACATCGAAGAATTAGGTGACCAATTGAAGGCCGAAGATAAGGCCAAGGCTAGTCACAATAAGAAGTAAGTTTAATTAACGGGGCAGCCGTTGAGGTGCTCCGTTTATTTTTGCCTTTTTACTTATTAAAAATAAGCAAAAAGCTCGACAAAAATCTAAAAATTGGTATGATAAAAGCAATATCAACCTAGAGGAGGAGTCATCATGGCAGAAGAAAAGAAAACCGACTATGATGTCATCATTATTGGAGCCGGCCCAGGCGGTATGACCGCTGCACTGTACGCTTCGCGTGCTAATCTGTCTGTCCTGATGTTAGATCGGGGAATTTATGGCGGTAATTTAAATAACACTGCTGAAATTGAAAATTATACGGGATTCAAGTCAGTTAAGGGGCCAGAATTAGCCGAAAAGATGTATCAAGGAGCCACTCAATTTGGGGCTGCCTACGCTTACGGCAGTGTCACTAGCATTGAAGATGAAGGCGAATGGAAACAAGTGACTACTGACATGGATGAACAATTCCGTGCTCGGGCTATCATCATTGCTACCGGGGCCACTCAGCGTCATCTTGGAGTGCCGGGCGAAGATAAGTTTAGTGGCCGAGGTGTCTCTTATTGTGCGGTTTGTGACGGAGCTTTCTTTAAAGGCAAACAACTAATCGTCGTTGGTGGTGGGGATTCTGCCGTTGAAGAAGGAATGTATCTCACTCAGCTGGCTGACCAGGTAACCGTCGTCGTTCGTAAAGATCATTTACGGGCGCAGCCTTTGCTGCAAGAACGGGCCAAGAAGGACGATAAGCTTAAGTTTTTGTTCAGTCACAGTATTACCGCCATTGATGGTGACGAGGTAAAAGTCAATGGGGTACACCTAGTCAACAATGAGACTGGAGAAAAGTCGACGATGCCAATTGATGGCGTGTTTATCTATGTCGGTAGCGTCCCGATGACAGAGCCATTTAAGTCACTCGGTATTTTAGATGATAAAGGTTGGGTCATTACTGATGCTAAGATGGCGACGAAGATTCCAGGCATTTACGCGATTGGAGATGTTCGGGAGACTCCACTGCGTCAGATTGCAACTGCTGTTGGCGATGGCGCTATTGCTGGTCAGGAAGTATACCATTATCTGCAAAGTCAAAAAAAGACAGTTTAAAAAATTTTTATCAGAAATGGACAGTGTGAAATCACTGTCCGTTTTTGGTGTTGATAACGTTTCATTGTTTTTATTGTTGGGGTATACTTAATTGTGAATATATCGGAATGAATGGAGATGCCCTTAATGAGCTGGAAAGAGACATACCAAAACTGGAAAGACTATCAATCACTGGATGACACCTTGAAAAAGGAACTAGATGCCATGCAGGATGATGATGAGATCAAAGATGCCTTCTATGCCCCGCTGTCGTTCGGAACAGCCGGAATGCGTGGATTGATGGGCCCTGGTATTAATCGGATGAATGTTTACACCGTTCGCCAAGCCACGGCTGGTTTAGCTAGTTTGATGGTTTCACTAGGTGATGAGGTGAAATCCCGTGGTGTAGCCATTGGCTATGATTCTCGTCATAATTCCAAGCTCTTTGCTCATAATTGTGCTCGTGTTTTAGGGGCTCAGGGAATTAAGTCTTACATCTATGATGATCTGCGCCCAACACCTGAACTTTCATTTGCAGTGCGTCACGAACATGTATATGCCGGGATTATGATTACTGCTAGTCATAATCCAAAGGAATATAACGGCTATAAGATCTATGGTGAAGATGGTGGCCAGATGCCGCCAAAGGAATCAGACATGATGACTGGCTATATTCGTAAGATCACCAATCTGTTTGACATTCCATTGGCTGATGAAGACCAGCTCTTGTCCAACGGACTTGAAACAGTGATGGGGGATGACGTCGACAAAGCATATTTGGCAAACGTCAAGACCGTCACGATTAATCAAGAACTATCTCAAAAGTATGGCGAAAACCTCAAATTTGTCTTCACACCGCTATGTGGGACTGGTCGGATGCTGGGTGAACGGGCTTTAAAGCAAGCTGGTTTTACTAACTACGAGCTAGTTGCTGAAGAAGCACAGCCTAATGGTGACTTCCCGGGCCTCAAGCACCCTAATCCAGAATTTCCTGAGGCCTTTGTACGTGCCAAGAAGCTGGGTCAAAAAGTGGACGCCGATGTTTTGATTGCTACCGATCCTGATGCCGACCGTTTGGGCGTAGCAGTACGTCAACCAAGTGGGGAATATCAGTTACTGACTGGTAACCAGATCGCATCAGTGATGCTGCACTACATCCTGGAAGCTCACAAGCAGGCTGGGACATTACCGGACAACGCTGTTGCCGTGAAATCCATTGTTTCAACTGAATTCGCAACCAAGATTGCCCAATCCTATGGTGTCAAGATGATTAACGTACTGACCGGCTTTAAGTGGATTGCTGACCAGATTCACCAGTACGAAACGAAGCATAACCACACCTTTATGTTTGGCTTTGAAGAGAGTTATGGTTACTTGGTCAAGCCATTTGTTCGTGATAAGGATGCTATCCAATCATTGGTTCTTTTGGCTGAAGTGGCTGCTTATTACAAGAGTCGTTCGATGACCCTGTATGATGGGGTTCAAGAGCTCTTTAAGCGTTATGGCTACTTCCGTGAAAAGACCATTGCTAAACAGTACCCTGGGATCAATGGCCGTGATCAAATGGCAGCGATGATGCAGAAATTCCGTGATGAGGGTATCGATGAATTTGCTGGCCGTAAAGTTGTGACGACAGAAGACTTCAGCAAAAACACCAAGACTAGCAATGGGCAAACGAGCGACCTCAATATGCCAAATTCCAACGTTTTGAAGTATATTATGGATGATGAAACGTGGATTGCCATCCGCCCATCTGGCACTGAACCAAAGTTGAAGTTCTACGTCGGAACATTCGCTGACAGCCTTGAGAAAGCTAATACAAAGTTGGATCAGTTTGAAGATGCTATCGAGGAATTGACTAAAGAATAAGCATTTGTAATCTAAAAGGAGCCGCTATCGCGGCTTTTTTTATTGTCAAAATTCCAACATCAGGCAATGTTTTAGAAATAATTTAGCTCCAGATTTATCATTTTTAACAAATTTTGTAAATCCAGCCAAACAGATAGCTGAATTTGTAGCATTGCGGCACTACTTACTAATTGTATGCAAAGGTGGACTAATCATGTTCAGGTGTTAACTAATGGCATCAACTCAGAGCTTTGTTTCTGGTAAATGGTCACGAATGGTCTACCATAAATAGTGAAGGGAAGGAGAAAAGAAACAGCTTTTATTGATAGAATTCCATTCATTTCCCTTCGGATTCTATACCAAAGGAGGTTATTAAAATGTTTACCGCTATTTTCTGGATCTTACTCATCTGGCTGATTGTCAACCTGATTTGGATGTGCACACAGCTGTCCAACCAGAAATTGATCAAGACATTTGCCTGGATCAACGTCGTAGCTATCATTATTGGCTTCTGGGTATTCTATGGTGTAAGTCACCCAGCAAACACGTTGGCAACCTGGTTCCTTGTAGTTAACTGGGTCAACGTTGTCTTAGCCATCGTTCAATTCTACCTTGGCTACCGGAAGCAATCATAACTGATGGCGCTGGGAATTACCTAACTAGCTCTTCCACCTTTAAATGGTGGAGGGGCTTTTTATTTTCCCGGGAAATTACCGAGTAGATGCTTTGGGGGAATGTATGTTCGTGTGGTAAAATCAAGTGTGTTTGAGAACAGCAAAAATATGTGGGAGGCAGTTATGATATATCGTCAACCTGACCGTGATTTTGAATTAGTTTCTGATTACAAGCCAACTGGCGACCAGCCTCAAGCTATCGATAAGCTGACGAAGGGAATTGAGGATGGCGATAAAGCCCAAATCTTAATGGGAGCTACCGGGACGGGCAAAACCTTCACCATTTCCAACGTCATCGCCCGTATCAACAAACCAACCTTGATATTGAGCCATAACAAGACCCTAGCTGGTCAGCTCTACGGTGAGATGAAGAAATTTTTCCCTCACAACGCGGTGGAATACTTCGTCAGTTACTATGATTACTACCAACCAGAAGCCTATGTTCCGTCTAGTGACACCTATATTGAAAAAGACGCGTCGATCAACGACGAAATTGATAAACTCCGCCACGGAGCCACCAGTTCATTACTAGAACGCAATGACGTGATTGTCGTGGCCTCTGTTTCTAGTATCTTCGGCTTAGGGGATCCTCGTGAATACCAGAAATCCGTCCTTTCCTTACACGTGGGTCAACAGATCGAGCGGAACCAATTACTTCGTGACCTGGTCTCCATCCAATTTGACCGCAACGATATCGACTTTCAGCGTGGGCGTTTCCGGGTACACGGAGACGTTGTCGAAGTTTTCCCGGCATCGCGTGACGAAAAGGCCCTGCGGATTGAATTTTTTGGTGACGAAATCGATCGCATTCGTGAAGTGGATGCACTGACTGGCGAAGTGGTCGGGGACTATGACCACGTCTCTATCTTCCCGGCCACCCACTTTATGACGAACGATGACATCATGGACCGGGCTCTGCCGCAAATCAAAAAGGAAATGCAGGACCAGGTGGCTAAATTCACCAAGCAGGGCAAGCTACTGGAAGCTGAACGGATTGAGCAACGGACCACCTACGACATGGAAATGATGCGTGAGATGGGTTACACCAACGGTATCGAAAATTACTCACGGTACATGGATGGTCGTAAGGCAGGGGAGCCACCGTTTACCTTACTCGATTTCTTCCCGAAGGACTTTTTGCTCGTCGTCGATGAATCACACCAGACGATGCCCCAAGTGCGGGGGATGTACAACGGTGACCGAGCCCGTAAACAGATGCTAATCGACTACGGTTTCCGTTTACCTAGTGCCCTTGATAACCGTCCATTGAAACTCAAGGAATTTGAAGAACGGGTCAACCAAGTAGTCTACATGTCAGCAACGCCTGGCCCTTATGAACTCAACCAGACCGACCACATCGTTGAACAGATCATTCGGCCGACGGGTTTGCTTGACCCGACGATCGAAGTCCGTCCCGTTATGGGACAGATCGACGACCTCGTCGGTGAGATTAACAAGCGGGTTGAACGCCACGAACGGGTTTTTGTTACGACCCTGACGAAAAAGATGTCAGAAGATCTGTCTGATTACCTGAAGGATTTAGGAATTAAGTGTAAGTACCTGCATAGTGGGATTAAAACCCTGGAGCGGACGCAGATTATTCGGGACCTGCGTTTAGGGAAGTTTGATGTCCTCGTCGGTATTAACTTACTGCGGGAAGGTCTTGACGTTCCTGAAGTTTCCTTAGTAGCCATTCTGGATGCCGACAAGGAAGGCTTCCTCCGGAATGAACGGTCACTGATCCAAACTATTGGCCGGGCAGCCCGCAATGAACACGGGGCGGTGATCATGTACGCTGACACCGTCACGGAATCAATGCAAAAGGCGATCGATGAGACGAAGCGGCGTCGTCAAATCCAGCAGAAATACAATAAGGACCATCACATCACTCCGAAAACAATCATCAAGCCGATTCAAGATGCCATCACCGCTGTTCAGAAGACGGATGATCAAAAAGAAGAGAAGACCGACCAAGAATTCTCCGATCGCGACTTTGCTAAACTGAGTCGGGCTGAGCAAGTGAAGATGCTGCAAGAATTGACTGAGCAGATGCGTGATGCAGCTAAGCGCCTGGACTTCGAACAGGCGGCCACCCTGCGTGATACTGTGCTAGAACTGAAAGGCTCCGTCAAAAAGGGTTCATCCAAGAAGAGTAAAAAGAGGGGAGCAAAAGTTGGCAAACACTAATAACAAAATTGTGATTCATGGCGCGCGAGCACATAATTTGCAAAACATCGACGTCACGATTCCGAAAAATAAGCTAGTCGTTATCACGGGATTGTCTGGATCCGGTAAGAGTTCACTGGCCTTTGACACCCTTTACGCCGAAGGACAACGACGTTATGTCGAAAGCCTCTCTGCTTATGCACGTCAATTTCTGGGACAGATGGATAAGCCAGACGTTGACAGTATCGATGGACTTTCACCAGCTATTTCCATCGACCAAAAGACGACGAGCCATAACCCGCGGTCGACGGTGGGAACTGTTACCGAAATCAATGACTACCTGCGTTTGTTGTGGGCACGGGTAGGGACGCCGATCTGCCCAAACGATCACATCCCGATTAGCAGCCAGTCACCGGAACAGATGGTCGATCGGGTATTGAAACTGCCGGAACGCACGAAAATGCAGATTTTATCGCCAATTGTCCGGGATAAGAAAGGAACACAGAAAAAGGTCTTTGCCAAGGTGAAGCGGGAAGGCTTCGTTCGTGTCCAAGTCGATGGTGAAACCTATGAACTAGATGAAGTCCCAGAATTAAATAAAAACAAGAAACACACGGTTAACGTCGTGGTTGACCGGATTATCGTAAAGGACGGAATTCGGTCACGTCTGTTTGATTCTTTTGAATCAGCATTACGACTGAGCGACGGCTATGCCATTGCCGACGTCATCGGTGGCGAGAACATTCCTTTTTCTGAACAATACGCTTGCCCAATTTGTGGCTTTACGGTCGGTGAATTGGAACCACGGCTCTTCTCATTTAACGCGCCGATGGGGGCTTGCCCAGAATGTGAAGGACTGGGATCAAAACTTGAAGTTGATGTTGACCTGGTAGTCCCTGATAAAAAGAAGACCCTTCGTGAAGGGGCAATGGCACCGTGGAACCCGATCTCGTCGCAATATTACCCATCCTTATTGGAGCAATTCTGCCAGTCAGTAGGTATCGACATGGATACGCCTTTCGATAAGTTGCCAAAGAAGCAGCAAAAGATGGTTCTCTATGGCAATGGTGACAAGACGTTCCACTTCCACTACGAGAATGACTTCGGTGGCGTTCGGGACGTCGACGTGCCGTTTGAAGGGGTCATCAATAATGTTTCGCGGCGTTACAAGGAGACTAACTCCGACTTTACCCGCGACCAGATGCGCAAATACATGACCGAATTGCCGTGCTCGCTTTGCCATGGCTACCGCCTGAACCAACGGGCACTTTGTGTGCAGATCATGGGCCAAAACATCGGCCAGGTCAGCGAACTACCGATCAGCAAGGCTTTGCCATTTTTCAAATCAGTTAAACTTTCTGATGAGAAGATGAAGATTGCTAAACCGATCCTCAAGGAAATCATCGATCGGTTGACTTTTATGCAAAATGTCGGTGTGGAGTACCTAACTCTTTCACGTTCTGCCCGGACTCTTTCCGGTGGGGAAGCCCAGCGGATCCGGTTAGCAACCCAGATTGGTTCTAACCTCTCAGGAGTGATTTACGTTTTGGATGAACCTTCGATTGGTTTGCACCAACGCGATAATGATCGCTTAATTAACTCGTTAAAGAAGATGCGTGACCTTGGCAACACGTTGATTGTCGTTGAACACGATGAAGATACGATGCGGGCTGCCGATTACATCATCGATATAGGCCCTGGAGCCGGTGAAAATGGTGGCCGGGTCATGGCGGCAGGGACGCCAAAGCAAATTATGCGTTCACGGAAATCACTGACGGGCCAATACCTATCAGGCCGCAAGTACATCCCGGTTCCTGAAAAGCGGCGGGAAGGCAACGGTAAGTTCATCACTTTAACGGGGGCACAGGCCAACAACCTGAAGGACATCACGGTCAAGTTCCCGTTAGGTAAATTTATCTGTGTTACTGGCGTTTCGGGATCGGGTAAGTCGACGTTAGTTAACCTTATTTTGAAGCGGATTCTAGCTCAAAAGTTAAACGGCAATTCGGCTAAACCCGGGAAGTACAAGTCGATCCGGGGACTCAAGAACATCGAAAAGGTAATTGACATCGATCAATCACCGATTGGCCGGACGCCGCGGAGTAATCCCGCCACTTATACGGGGGTCTTCGACGATATTCGTGAGCTCTTTGCCCAGACCAACGATGCTAAAATGCGTGGTTACACGAAGGGACGCTTTAGCTTCAACGTCAAGGGTGGCCGTTGTGAGGCTTGTCATGGTGACGGCATCCTCAAAATTGAAATGAACTTCTTGCCTGATGTCTATGTGCCGTGTGAGGTTTGTCACGGTACTCGCTACAATTCAGAAACGCTCGAAGTTGAGTACAAGGGTAAGAACATTGCGGACGTCTTGAATATGACCGTCAGCGAGGCCCTTAAGTTCTTCCATGCTATTCCAAAGATTCGCCGCAAATTACAGACGATTGAGGATGTCGGCCTCGGTTACGTCCACCTAGGACAGCCCGCTACGACACTGTCCGGTGGTGAAGCCCAGCGGATGAAGCTAGCGGCTGAACTCCATAAGCAGAGTCACGGCAAGAGTTTCTATATCCTTGATGAACCGACCACTGGTCTACATATGGATGATATCAAGCGTTTGCTGGGTGTGCTGCAGCGCTTAGTCGATGCTGGCAATACAGTTTTGGTGATCGAACACGAACTGGACGTGGTGAAGTCAGCCGATTGGTTGATTGATCTGGGCCCTGAAGGTGGCGAAGGTGGTGGCCATGTAGTTGCAACCGGAACCCCGGAAGAAGTAGCGCAAGTTAAGGCTAGTTATACGGGTCAGTACCTGAAACCGATGCTGGAACGTGATCAAAAGTGGGCTGAGGAGCGTCAACAAAAACAGACGAATAAATAGTTTAGAAATGGATGGTCATCGTGGCCGTCCATTTTCTTATATCATGGGCTTTCGGGACGTATCCCGAACAATTACGTTACAAGACACGCCCGGTATGTTATACTTTCAGAAGTGATTCAAAATTGGAGGCAACGAGATGGCAAAACAAATGGATGTGGTCATCATTACGGGAATGAGCGGAGCTGGTAAAACGGTGGCTGTTCAAAGCTTGGAGGATTTAGGCTACTTCGTCATTGATAACATGCTACCGTCGTTAGCGGGTAAGTTTATCGATGTCTTAAAGCAATCTGACGAATCCAACAAAGCTGCAATGGTGATGGATTCACGTTCGCGTGGTTTTTACGACCAAGTGGCTTCGACCGTTGCCACCCTGCGTCAGCGTGATGATGTGCGGGTGAAGTTGGTATTTTTAGACGCCAATGATGTTGAGCTGATTTCCCGTTACAAGGAAACCCGGCGTAATCACCCGCTGTCACCACACGGCAGTGTTTTAGAAGGCATTCAACGCGAACGTCAGCTGTTGAACGACCTGAAGAGTCACGCCGATGTGATCATTGACACCACGACCCTGACACCACGTAACTTGCGTCTGCGGATTGCGGATTATTTTGGTGAAGGGGACAAAAACAACTTTTATGTTGAAGTGCTGTCCTTTGGCTTTAAGTATGGCTTGCCGTTAGATGCGGATATTGTAATGGATGTCCGCTTTTTGCCGAACCCATACTATGTTCCAGAACTCAAGCACTTAACCGGTAATGATAAGGTGGTTCAGGATTATGTAATGAATCATCAAATCTCGAAGGACTTTTACAATCACTTGTTAGGTTTATTAAAAGTCGCTTTACCGGGGTACATTCACGAAGGAAAGAGCAGTTTGACAATTGCGATTGGTTGTACTGGCGGTCAGCACCGTTCGGTTACGATCGCTAACCGTTTAGCTGACGATTTGCGTGATAAGCAGTATACAGTCAATGTTCATCATCGGGACGTTCATAAAGCAGACTAGGAGCAAAAAAATGTATCAAAAACCAAAAATTGTGGTGATCGGTGGCGGTACCGGTTTGCCAGTTATTTTGCGGGGATTGCGCGGTAAAGATGTCGACATCACCGCCGTTGTTACTGTTGCAGATGATGGAGGATCATCTGGTGTACTGAGAAACTACATCAACGTCGTACCACCTGGTGATATTCGCAATGCCTTGGTAGCTCTCAGCGATTTACCAAAGTTGGAACAGGATATTTTCCAGTACCGCTTTGATTCCAATGACAAGTTTTTGGCCGGTCACGCTATCGGCAACCTGATTATCTCCGCGCTGTCTGAAATGCAGGGAGATATCTTCACGGCTGTCCAGGAATTATCAGGGATGATGAAAATCTGCGGTCACGTTTATCCTGTTGCTAACGAACCGTTAACTTTGAATGCCGAATTTGAAGATGGCAAGCAACTCAGTGGCGAGTCTGAAATTACTAAGGCTCATAGTAAGATCAAGCGGGTGTGGGTCACCCCGTCTGAAGACAGCGATAAGCATGAAGCATCAGCAATGCCTGAAGTGATCGATGCCATTATGAATGCAGATGAAATTGTCCTGGGACCCGGTTCACTCTTCACATCCATCTTGCCAAACTTAATGATTAAAAACGTTGGTGAGGCCGTTTGCAAGACCAAAGCTGAAGTAATTTATGTTTGCAACATCATGACTCAAAAGGGCGAAACAGATAACTTCACTGATGCCGACCACGTGCGTGTGCTTAATAAGCACATGGGCCAAGATTTTATCGACACCGTCCTTGTTAACATCCAGCCGATTCCGGAAGACTACATCAATTTCCAGCAATGGAATGAAATTTCCCAACCGGTGGGTCATGATTTCCAAGGATTGCGGAAGCAAGGTTGCCGGGTGATTTCCTCGAACTTTGTCCGTCTGCGTGATAATGGTGCCTTCCACGATCAGGAATCAGTGGCGGCTGAATTGCTCAATCGTCTGCACGAGGTTCACGATTAGGAGGTGAGGCTGTGTCCTACGCTAGTCAAGTCAAAAAAGAACTGACACAGCTGACAGTTCATCGGGCCAACGCTAAGGCTGAATTGATGGCCTTAATTCGGATGAATGGTTCCCTGAGCCTTTTCCAACATAACTTGGTACTGAATGTTTCAACGGAAAGTCCGGCCATTGCCCGACGCATCTACGTTTTGCTAAAAGACTTTTACAGTGTGGAAAGTGAAATCGTAGTTCGGCGTAAGATGAAGCTGCATAAGAACAATACTTATGTCGTGCGTCTGCGTTACCATGCTAAGGAAATCCTTGGTGACCTCGGTATCTTGGATGGTTTGCAGATTCGTGAGGACGTACCCGTAAGTCTCTTAAAAGACGATCTGCAGCGACGCTCTTACTTGCGCGGAGCTTTTTTGGCCGGGGGTTCAGTTAACAACCCGGAAACTTCACGCTACCATCTAGAGATTTATTCTCTTTATGAAGAACATAACGCGATGATCGCCAAGATGATCAATCGTTACCACCTCAACGCGCGTACCACATCACGACGCAGTGGCTATATTGTTTATCTCAAGGAAGCCGAAAAGATCGCTAATTTCTTACAACTGATAGGTGCTACAGAAAGTATGCTTCAGTTCGAAAATATTCGGATTGTCCGCGATATGCGTAATTCTGTCAACCGTTTGGTTAACTGCGAGAACGCCAACCTGGATAAGGTTGCGAATGCTTCTAATAAGCAATTGGAAAACATTCGCTTGATTCAGGCACGTGGTGGCCTCAACCAGCTTTCTGATAAGCTGCGGGTAATGGCTGAAACCCGTTTAGCTCACCAGGAAGTTAGTTTAAAAGAACTCGGCGAATTAGTTCCCGATGGTCCGATTTCGAAGTCGGGTGTCAATCACCGCTTGCGCAAGATCAACCAGTACGCGGAAAAGTTGCGAAGTGGCGTTAGCTAAAAAAATGCCTGCGGGGCGTGAATTTCACGCTCTGCAGGCATTTTCTGTTTTAATGGGCTGGTTGCTTCAAGAAACTCTGTTTGAAGAGGTATTGATGACCAGCAGTCAGGTCGTATTGAACCAGCTTGTAATCGTGGAGCAGCCGTCGCTTTTTCTTAGTTAAGTTGACTTGCTGCGAGTGCTGGTTGACGAAGGTGGTCCCACCGGTATGAATGGTGTTATTGTGGTCCGTCCCGTTAGTGGAAAGGCTCATGGCTGGCATCTGAGTATAGATACGCGTAAGCAGAGCATAATAAGGGGAGACTTTAACACCCATTTGCATCAAAGCCATGGCAGCAAAGTCGTTAGGACTGACGACGCGCCGTTTAACTAATTTGCGTCCGTGACCGGTTGCTGCTGGATTACTGTAGATCCAATAGTCGGTTTCGTGGAGGGTGACACCATACTGGCTCATCGACACGTGACCGTAAATTCCAGGCAAGTGGTCGCCGTACCAAACGACGGTTACCGGCTTCTTTACCTTATCCAAGCGTTTCAGAAAATTCTTCGTTGAACCATCTGTGTAGTGAATACCCTGGATGTAGCTTTCGATTTTGGCAACGCTGTTGTCAGTTGGCGCTGCATCACCACTGACGGTGTAATGCAGTTTCTTGTAGTACGTCGGCAGGTAAGGCATGTGGTTTTGCATCGTCGCAACTTGGATGAACTGACCACCATGATGTTGCTTCAGTACTTTTAAAGTTTGCTTATAGGTGGCATCGTCTGACACCCGGGGGTTGTTTTGAATGGTACTAGTGTAAGTTAGAGCGGGGTGACTATCATAGTGGTAGAAACGCTCAAACTTAAATTTCGGATAAACCTTATTGCGGCTGTACAGCTGGGCCGAGAACGGGTGAACAGCCTGACTATAATTAAAGAGTTGGTTGATCGACCATGCCTGCTTTTGGTAGGGAACGAGTTGGGAATAAGGTGTTGGCAAGGTTGGTGAGAAGTTAGCTTCCGACAACCCTGTCAGGGCCATGTATTCCATGTTGGCTGTTCCGCCGCCGTAACCAGAGCTGAGCATCAATCCACCGGTCGTGTGCTTCTTAATTTGGCTGATATAAGGGATCGGGTTGTGGTTAACGTTTAAGCCGGGAACCCGACGTGGATCAGCAAAACTTTCGCTCAGGATAAAGATTAGGGACTGTGATTTAGCATTGCCAGAGCGATGTTTATTAATTTGTGCGCCAAGCTTATTGTAGCGTTGTGCTAATTTTTCCATCGTTGCTTTGGAATAGCCTTCTGGTTTATCCATGATGGTGACGTCGACGTTGTTGGCAAATTGAAGCAAGGTTCCGTTAATCTTGGCACCCCGGATTTGCTTGTAGAAATAAGGCACGTCCTTCGCGTTGTCCAAATAGTGACGGACCGGAGTGTTGCTGTGGTTGGCAACAGTAAAACTTCCGAGGTAGGCACAAGCGATGATGGCCATGATAAGACGGCCTTTCCATCCTAAGCGACTGACGTGGTGGTCACTGCGTTGGGCAACGACAGCGACTACTACGAGGATCACCAGGGCAACGACGACGCTAATGATGACTGTAACACTGACCATTGATAGCAGTTCTTTAAGTGATTCAACCATCGAGAGGTCGGTTGGTAAGATTGGTTCATCACGACTAGCAATTTTTAACTGGGAGGCGGTGGTCCAAACACCACTGAAAGCAATCATGAAAATCAGTGAAGGCCAGTACCAGTTGGTAATTGCCATGACGATCCCAAATAAAGCTAACAGAATCAAGATGTTTAGCCAGACTAAAGTTGGTCGGTTGTGGAAGAGCCAGACAACCATGTCATTGTTTCCAGACCAGATCAAAAGGTAAGAAATGGCGGTGAGGAGCCAAGCGGCGAGAATGGCCAACCACCAGCGCCAGTTATGGACGACCCATTGAGCAAAAGATTTAACGGCTGGTAAGAGGTTCATCGGCCGTTGGTAACGGTGAACTAAATGAATCATCAGCCATGTTAATCCCACAAAGACAATTATTGAAACGACGATCTCGATTGCTAGTAATAAGTAAGGATTGATTTTCGTCTGCTGAAATGGGGTGTCCAGTGAACGCGCGATGATCATTAGACAGAGGAGAATTGTTTCTCCACTTAGCAGCTGGGTAAGGCTAATTTTTTGCCGTGGGTAGTTATGGATGAACCAAGCGGCTAAGACAAGGATGAACACCAGCATAAATGCTTGCGTCGTACAAAGACCAACTAGGTAGTGATTAGTAACGGTAATCCCGTTATGTGGACTGTAGTTAACGTGGTAAATCCGGTACCAATTGTGAATGGCAGCGAAAATCCACGAAAGGGCTCCCAGCCCTAGCCAGCGACGATTGGACCAGCGTTGAACGCGGGGCTCGCTGCCTAGCCAATCGCCTGCAAGGAAGAGAAACGCATCCCACGTGATCGTGTTGCCGGTGCGGAAACCGAAGAAATCACGGTGCCAAATGAGGTCAGTTACGAAGAAAATTACTCCCACTGCTAAAGTAATGTGGCGTCGTGTTTGGACGGGGATGTTGCTGATCAATTTTTTAAACCAAGGCGCAATTGCGACCAGCAAGCAGAGCATCAGCCAGTAGGCAAAGATGTTCGCCATCAGGTATAGCTCGCGCGGATCGTTTGGCAACTGTGGTGTCAGCCTGTCGATTAAGGAAAAGACCAAACCACTGATCAGCATTCCGCCCGCCAACGTGACTAAGTTGTCACTAGGCTTCACGTAAGCGCCGAGCAAGACGGGGACCGTAGCGACGAGTGCGACAGCAAGGCACTTTAACATCCACAAGCCAATAAAAAGAGGGCTGCCAATCGTCAGACTGGTTAAAGCACCACCTGCTGTGGCAGTCAGTGCGGTGATGATGAGCAGACTGCTTAAAGCGAGCGGCCAGGGGATGTAGCGCATAGAGTTGCGGGTATTCATCAAAAACCTTCCCTTCAATTCCCAAATAGTGAAAATAGCATTCCAAATAAAATATTTTACACCAAAAAAAGAGCGAAGGTTGAAAAGCCCTCGCTCCTTAGTAAAACTTAACTACTTATTTACTTCTTGATTTCGTTGTTAGCCATGATACCATCTAACAGACCATAATCAACGGCTTCCTGTGCAGTCAAGTAGTGGTCCCGCTCGGTATCCTGATTAATTTTTTCAATAGACTGGCCACTGTTTTCAGCCAAAATTCCGTTGATCATCTTACGAGTCTTCAGAATTTCCGTTGCGGCAATTTCAATTTCAGTCTGTTGACCCTGAGCACCACCAGAAGGTTGGTGAATCAGAACTTGTGAGTGTGGCAGACCAAAACGCTTGCCCTTAGTACCAGATGATGCCAGGACACTAGCCATTGAAGCAGCCATGCCAATAACAATGGTTTGAACGTCTGACTTGATGAAGTTCATCGTGTCGTAGATGGCCATCCCAGAGGTAACCACACCACCAGGTGAGTTGATGTACATGTAAATGTCTTTAGATGAGTCTTGGGCATCCAAGAACAGCAGTTGGGCAACGATGGAGTTAGCCATGTCGTCTTGGATAGGACCAGACAGCATAATGATACGGTCCTTCAGCAGCCGCGAGTAAATGTCATAAGCCCGTTCACCACGTGAGGACTGTTCGATAACAGTTGGAACTAAGTTCATGCTTGCGCCTCCTAATTAGCACTTGTTAGCATTGATTGCTAACTTCTTGATGCTCTTACTATAAACCGTTGGTCAAAAAAGGTCAAATCATTTTGCTCATTTTTCCAAGTTTCTTTGCCAGAGTAAGTAATCAATCGTGGAAAGAGGTTGCTTTTCCGACCTCGCACCAGTATAATGGGGAATGTTGAAATTCACGTAGAATAAAGGAGGCATATCCCAATGCGTAAAGCACATCCACATGGCGTACAAGGTCGCCGTCCGGTAGCATCACGTTACAAGCGTGCCCGCAAGGAAAAGAAGATTGAAGCAATTCGCAAGTGGGCTAAGGAAAAGCCGGCCGACGAAAAGTAATTGCCTTAACTTAAATAATAATGGGGATGACCCCAGAATTAATCCGCCCAGCTTTGGTGCTTGGGCGGATTTTTTTGTACACATAATAGGAAAGAAAAAAGGAAGCAGCTTCACACTGCTTCCTTACTAATGCGCCCCCGGGGAGTCGAACCCCGATCTCGAGAACCGGAATCTCACGTGCGATCCATTACACTAAGGGCGCGCAACAAATATTATACTACCTTAGGAAGAAAGAAAAAGCAAGTCCAAATTATGTTGAAAATAAAAACGGTTTCATAATTTAATTGGGACGATCCTTTGATAAGAGATGGACTTACCGGCGATTATTGGTTATCATATAGACGTAGTTAATTGTGCGTTACTGTTCAAAGTCTTTT
>NZ_JAXGYB010000007.1:0-114758 GCF_040772465.1 Limosilactobacillus sp.
TTCTGCGTCATGATTAATTACTCCCCCATCAAATTGATTATAAATACTTTTTAAATTCATCTATATAATGATAACTTTGCTTACGCCTATTATAGTAACACCTTTTTTTGAACATGCAAGCCCTTTTCTGTTCAACGAACTTTCTTTAAGTTATCGACCATTCAATTTGGCCCACTACGGCTGTGATGCACCAAATTTTTGCTTTTTTCCCGAACATTAATTTGTAACTATCTTTGAAAACCATTTCACAGCAATAGTTGCTTTAGCTTTTATTGTTCGTTTTTTAATGCTTTTAAAGCCTTGAAAAATCTAAATAATTCGTGATAATCTAAAAACACCGCAGCGGTATTATTCAATTATTCAGTTTTGAATCATTTTTAAAGGAGTGTGCAGTTAGCATGGCTAATCGTTTTAAGCGCTATGGTGTTGCCCTAGCAGGTGTCATTTTTCACTTAATGATCGGTGGTGTTTACGCTTGGAGTGTCTTCACCAAACCGATTGCTAGTCAAACCGGATGGAGCGAATCATCCGTTACGTTCACTTTCAGTATTGCTATCTTTTTCTTAGGAATGTCTGCAGCCTTCATGGGACGTTTGGTTGAAAAGTTTGGCCCGACAGCTACTGGTACTATTTCCAGTATCTGCTATGGTCTGGGCATTGCCTTGACTGGTCTGGCAATCCATGACCACCAGTTATGGCTGCTTTACATCTCTTATGGTGCGCTTGGCGGTCTTGGCCTTGGTTCTGGTTACGTTACTCCTGTTTCTACTATTATTCGTTGGTTCCCTGACAAGCGGGGGCTCGCTACTGGTCTTGCCATCATGGGCTTCGGTTTTGCGGCCCTGCTGACTGGTCCGGTTGCCCAGCGTTTAATGACCACCGTTGGTCTTGAACGGACTTTCTACGTTCTCGGTCTCTTCTACTTCATCGTCATGATCATCGCAGCTCAGTTCATCAAGAAGCCAAAGAAGGGTGAACTGCCAACCGTTATTGCTAAACAAGCCAACCGTGTCAGTTTGACTGACGGTGCCCAATTGACCGCCAACCAAGCCGTTCGGACCCGTGCTTTCCGTTTCCTCTGGTTAATGTTCTTCATTAACATCACTACCGGGATCGGCCTGGTTTCAGCCGCTTCCCCAATGGCTCAAGAAATGACTGGTATGTCAGTCGCTACTGCCGCCGTGATGGTCGGCATCATCGGCCTCTTCAACGGCTTCGGTCGTCTGGCTTGGGCAACGATGTCTGACTACATCGGCCGTCCCGTAACCTACAGCTTGATCTTCATCGTCGACGTCATCATGTTGTTGATCCTGATCATGTGCAAGGTTCCATTCATCTTCTCACTGGCCCTTTGCCTGCTGATGTCTTGCTACGGTGCTGGTTTCTCTGTTATCCCTGCCTATCTCGGTGACATCTTTGGTACTCGCGAGCTCGGCGCTATCCACGGTTACGTTTTGACCGCCTGGGCTGCCGCCGGTGTTGTTGGTCCCCTGCTGCTGTCATTCACTCACCAGCTGCTCCACAACTACTACGTCACCCTGGTTGTCTTCATCGTCATCGATCTGATTGCCATGGTTGTTTCACTGGCAATGCGTCGTGAATTCACCCACGTGGCTGATTTTGCAAGCGACGCTAAGTAATTTCAATACCAATAAACACTCAAAAATCCGCTCAGAATTTTCTGGGCGGATTTTTAATATAAAATTGCATTTTCCCTCTTGCCTTGCAGTTCACTGGAAGCTCTATACTGACCCCAGCATCAAATCAAAAGGGGTTATTCATAATGACAAAGAAAGTTTTAGTTGCTTACTATTCAATGTCTGGTAACACTGCACGAATTGCAAAGACAGTCGCTCAAAAAATGGGAGCTGACCTGCACGAAATCAAAGAGGTCCCAGGAACTTTTCCAAGTGACATGTTTGCTGCCAACGATGTCTTCAAGCAACAACTGGCTGATGGCAAGATGCCAGCCCTGACTAGTCATCTGGACAATGCTGATAACTATGACTTGATCCTCATCGGCGGGCCGGTTTGGGACGTAACCGTTGCGTCACCAGTTCGCACCTTTATCAGCAGCCAACTCCACGGTTTCAAAGGACAAGTAGCCGATTTTTCTAGTGCTGCTAGTGATACTGGTGGTTACGAAAATGACTTCAAGGAGTTAGCTCGACAGGCTGATCTGTCCCCTATTTCCAATGGCTTACATGTCAACGGCTCACGTGTAACTAATGGCCAGTTGCAAAAGTGGTCACAGGCACTGGGACTATAATAAGACATCCGTCCCAGCCTCCTATTGACATCTCTGTGCCAAACAAGTAACATTGTTCATCGAATATACTTCCTTTAACAAAGTCCAGTGAGGCTTTCAAGGCACGGCAAAAATCAAATATCTTCGTGAGAATGAATTGATGACAACCTTGGGTCTGCGGACTTCGAGGTTGTTTTTTTTATATAAAGGAGGAAATTTGATGGCACACCGTGATGACGTCGTCTTAGACGTCGACGAAAGACCGACTGCTGGACAGTGGTTTGGCCTTTCTTTGCAACATATGTTTTCCATGTTCGGTTCCACCGTGCTGGTGCCAATCCTAGTCGGCTTAAACCCCGGGATTGCCCTCTTCAGTTCTGGTGTCGGAACCCTCATGTACCTTTTAATTACCCGGCACAAAATCCCGGCATACATGGGTTCAAGCTTTTCGTTTGTCGTCCCAATGATGGCACTGATGAAGTCAACCGGCTATCCGGGGATCGCCCAAGGGACGGTCGCCGTTGGTTGCGTTTACCTCATCGTTGCTCTCATTGTTTCATTGATTGGATCCGACTGGATCGACAAAGTCCTACCACCGATCATCGTCGGCCCGGTCGTAGTCGTTATCGGGCTGTCCTTAGCCAGCACTGCTGCCAAGGACGCCACGATTAACTCGGCAACTGGCAAGTATGACTTGAAGTTCTTCGCTGTGGCCATGATCACCATGCTCTTGGTCATTGCCTTTAACATGTACTTCAAGGGTTTCTTGGGATTAATCCCGATCCTGATGGGAATCGTCTTCGGTTACATCGTCGCATGCCTCTTCGGCATCGTTAATTTTGCTCCGGTGGTCAAGGCTCATTGGTTCAGCTTACCGGCTTTCCAGGTACCGTTTATTAACTACCATCCACAATTCTACTGGGGTGCGATCTTAAGCATGGCGCCGATTGCCTTCGTCACCATGACTGAACACTTGGGACACATCATGGTCCTCAACGAACTGACCGAACGTAACTTCTTCAAGGATCCTGGTTTGAACCACACTCTTGCAGGTGACGGGACCGCCTCAATCATCGCTGGTTTCGTTGGTGGCCCGCCAGTTACTTCCTACGGGGAAAACATCGGTGTGATTGCCATCACCAAGGTTCAATCCGTATACGTCATCGCCGGGGCTGCCCTCTTTGCCGTCTTCTTTAGTTTCATTGGCAAGCTGAGCGCTCTGATCGAAACCATTCCGATGCCCGTCATCGGAGGAATTTCGTTCCTTCTCTTCGGGGTGATCGCGTCAAGTGGTCTCCGGGTGATGATTGAAAATCATTTGGACTTCAATAAGAAGCGCAACTTGATGATCGCATCTGTCATCTTGGTCATCGGGATTGGGAACGCCTACCTTAAGCTAGGCCAGTACCAGTTCTCTGGTTTGGCCGTCGCTGCAATCTTGGGCATCATTCTCAACCTCGTTCTGCCGCAAGAGGCGCGGAGCGAAAAAGAGATGGCTGCCAAGAATGCCAAGGAAATGGCAGAAAAAGAAAACAAATAGTTAACAAAAAACTGTGAAATAAGTCTCTAAACAAAGAAGATCTGTTCGGGAATCTTGATAAATTCCTGGACAGATCTTTTTCTTTAATTTTGCCGGCATTTACAAAAGTAATTACTTTTGTAATTGATTATGATAAAATATTTTAAAAGAAGGTGTTTCTATGGATACAGTAAAAGGCAAGAATTCAAGGAAACGCAACGGTGGTAAATAATTCCCAAATCGTTTAACGTTCAACCAGGTACAGAATACCGCTTTGTGAAAGTCAAAAACGGTGTCCTTACACTAATTCCAACTGCTCATGTCCCATCGACCATGAAAGAGCTGTTTAAAAATTGGCATGGCTCTTATCATATGCCAAATGACCTTCAAGACTGGCAAAATGCTAAACCAAAAAGGTGAAGAATTATGGTAAAGCGGCCCAAATTAGGTAGTATTATCTACATTGACTTTGATCCTTCTGTTGGCGCGGAATTCAAAGAAGACGTCCCGCAGTGGTTATCAGTGACGACATCTTAGCTGAAACTTCTCCTTTGCCTGGGTGGTGCCCATTTCACATGGTCATTTCGATGGTGAGGATTACCCACTACACGTTTTACTGGACCAACGAACTAAGACAAATGGCACAGTCTATGTTGAACAAATTAAATCTTTTAACTTCAACCAACGTCAATGGCAATTTGTCGAAAAATGTCCAGCTGATGTTTTGGATGAAATACGTAGTGAACTACTCGGCCATGAATGACCGAGCTTCTGGGAACACGAAGTAGTATTTGGGGTATTGCGCATGTATTCATGCTACCCAACTTACAGAACTTCGTTCTTTTACCACGGCTAGTCCCTAGCCAACGGCTTTTAATCCTCTACGTAAGATATTAACTGCCGCATTAATATCTCGATCGTGATGGGCACTACATTGTGGGCACGTCCATTTACGAATTTTTAAGGGCTTGGGCCCGCTGTTAAAGCCACATTTTGAACAGATACGGCTAGTGTCCTTGGCACTGATGGTAATCAGTTTTTTACCATACCAGGTACATTTATATTCCAGCATGATCCGGAACTGACGCCAACTAGCGTTGGCAATCGATTTAGCTAAATGATGGTTTTTGAGTAGATTTTTGGTTTTCAAATCTTCAATCACAATTACATCATATTTCCTAACTAAATCGGTTGTCAGCTTTTGCAAATAGTCTTGGCGCTTGTTGGCAATTGCTTTTTGATAACGGGCTTTCCTCATTCTTGCTTTTTGCCAATTATAGTAATCCTGCAGATCTTCTTTAATTGTTTTATGGTTATGATTCCACTGGTTGACCGATGTTTCAGCTATATTTTTACGACGGTTAAATTTAGATTGCCATTTAATAACCTGTTTTTCATACCAATGAGCATTGAATGTAGGATATTTGATCCCATTAGAAGCAATGGCTAAGTCAGCGATACCTACGTCAATGCCCACGGATTGACCTGTTTTAGGCAACTGCTCAACCTCAGTTTCTACTTGCAATGATAAGTAATAGCGACCCGTCGGGTCGTAACTAAGCGTATAGCGTTTAATTTTGCTGTGGGTTAATCGGCCGGTCTTGCTGGTGCGAATACTACCTAGTTTGGGTAATTTCATGCGCCGCTTAGCTTCTACCCGACAAACTGAGCGACCAGTGTAGGCTTGCCGTAGCTGATGCCGTGATTTAAAGCGTGGATAGAATCTCACCACGGTGCTTGGGCAAGAGCTTTAAAAGCCAAGGCCAAATTATGGTTAACTACTAAGAAACTCGTGGAATCACTTAATTTTAAATAAGGATATTCCTGCTTTAGGCGTTTCAAAAGATAGTTCATGCCATATTCATTCACAAACTGGCTCTTGGGATTATTGTGATAACGTTTTTTAGCCATATCTAACATGAGATTCCAGACTTTGCGATCATTGCCAAACATCTGCCAAATCAAATTGGTCTGAGCTTGGTTTGGGTACAAACGAAGTTTGATCCCCTTAATCACTTTAGTCACTACATTCACCTCACTTCTATTGCTCCTTTTTCGTTTTCGATCATCAATGTATTTAGCTACCGCTTGTTCGTTTACTGCACCAATGCTTTCCACATAGCAGCTGGCGACCCCACAGATGACGTCCCTCGCTTTTTCCAGTAACTAGTTTGCAATTCGGGACATTTGCGAAATAACTGATAAGCAGTAATTCCCTTTAACCAACGGACAATATTAGTCACCGATAATTTTGGCGGTGCACTTACTAGCAGGTGAACATGATCATCTTTACCGATTTCCAAATGGGCAATGTCAAAGCCATATTGTTTCGCAATATCTTGTACTAAGGCCTTAAATACCTCCTCTACATGGCCGGTAAGCACCTTATTGCGATACTTGGTACCCCAAATGATGTGGTAATTCAGATTATAGACAGATGTTCTCCCATATGTAATCCTATTAGTATCTTTCATATCAATAATTATATCATATTTAAGTTAATCCATGTGTCTAAAGGACACAAAAAAGAGGGCAATTCATCACGTCCTTAAAAGAACGTGTTTCCTTGCCCGTTTTCAAAAAGCACGTTTAGTCCTTTAAGGAACTCCAAATATACAATAATAGGGTTAGGGTTTCAGCATTCATTAATTTCGAATACTGGAGCCCTATTTTTACGCTCTACCCAACTTACTTATTCCACAAAAACTTGATCAAGGCCCGATCGACTTGTGGATTCGAATGCAACTTACTGTGCTGGGCAAGTGGCCCCGTCATCTTCTTTTCCTGGTAAGACTTGGCACGACCGTTAATCAAGTAACGCAGCGTCTTGGAGGAATTGTTAGGCACGGTGCCATCAGTATTGCCGCCTTTATCGCCGTAGATATTGAGAACACGAGCCGTCCGTGGATAGGTGTGCCGCAACACAAGCAATGGCTTAAAGCCACGGTCTTCCTGCTCTGGTTTGCCATTGGCACCAACTTTAATACTGCCATCAAAACCATTCCAGTGGCCGGCAATATCGACAACCCGGTTTAAACGGGGGCGTCGTGAACTATTGGCATTCGCTGCTAGGTAATAAGCAATGTCCATGTTACCCATCGAGTGACCGACGAGGTTCATTTGCTTAAAACGGTAGTGGTTCTGCAAGGCAGTAATGACATTGGCAGCCCACTGGCCGTCCTGCTTAAAGTTTGGATTGCGATTGTTGTTGTATTGAACCTGCACGATCGGATTCTTCGTTCCAGCGGGAATCTGACCCCGTAGACTAACGTGACCATCCATCCCCACCGTCGCCCGGATCACCGTGTTCGTAACGCCAGCGCGCTTGGCCGCATTAGTCATGTGCTGTTCAGCATGGGCACTACTACCATATCCATGGAAGAAGAAAGTCGGGGTACCGATCCGCGGACGGTTAGCCACCGGTTTGTACTGGCTCGCCATGTAACCACGAACATGGCCGATGCCAAAGACGGATACCAAGACGACGATGACGATTAACCAAATCTTACTGTGTTTTATCATTGCTCAAACCTCTTTTCTGCACCCTAAAATACGCCCCTTCAATACAATCGACAAGTTTTTCCACTTCTTGGCAATAAGCGCTTGCCTTGGAGTGCACTTCATGGTTTAGAATCGGTGGCAATAAATAAAGGAGGGAAGTTTTCCTATGAAGAAATTTTGGCAGAAATTATGGAAAGTGGGCTTAGCAACCGTTGCTGCGCTAGGGATTTTCACCTTAGCTAGCCAACAGGCTAATGCTGCTACCAACAAAGATGGAAAGAACAAAGTTTTAATTGTGTACTTTTCTAGGACAAAAGGGGTGTATAATGGGCCATTAAAAGTTGGTAACACCAAGCGGGTCGCTGATTATATTCAAAAGCGGACCGGCGGCACGGAATACGAAATTGTTCCCAAGAAGCCGTACCCATCCAGCTACAACAAGACAACCCAAATTGCACGGCGTGAACAACGTAATAACGCACGGCCAGCTATCAAGAACAAGCTGCCAAACGTTAAGAAGTACTCGACCGTTTTCATCGGTTCACCAATTTGGTGGAGTCAGTACCCAATGATTGTTCGGACCTTTATGGACAAAGAACCGGCACTGAATTCTAGTTCGAAAACCGTCATTCCATTTACCACGGCTGAAGGCTCCGGCTTAGGCAATACCGCTCAAACTCTGCGGAAGACCTTCCCGAAAGCTAAGCACGCCAAGGGCTTCACCGTTCGTGGTTCACAAGCATCTAGTGCTCAGGGCAAAGTTAATCGTTGGCTGAAGGGGCTTGGCTACTAAAATCTCTAGTTAAAGGAAGTGGCGCTCTTGCAGCAACGAAGTCGATGGCAAAGTATTCTTATTTGGGTAGGATTCATTATCATTCTACCGATTCCACTCTTGTGGTTGTTAAACCAGCACATGGTTGATACAGCGGCACACATCCAAGCTGCGGACGAAGGATTGTTGGCTTATAGCTGGTGGTTAGGTGCAACCATTCTCGCTTCACGACCCCGCTGGCTCGTCAGTCGGTTAAACATCAAAACCGTCTACCAGGTTCATGGTGTGCTTGGGGTCTTTGCACTTTTGGCCGCAACTATTCACCGTCAAACCGAGTTTTCTTTTCAGCCTGCAATCAAGTTAACCGGAAACATTGCCTGGTGGCTGACCATCATCGGCGCTATCCTCGCAATCATTTTCCTCTCCGGATGGCTGACTGATCGTTGGCCTGGGCTAGCTCGTTTTAAAAACTGGTTAAGTCATCATGGCCTGCGTCACCAGCTCATCATGTGGCTGCACCGGCTCAACCTCATTTGCATTGCCTTAATTTGGTTGCACGTCAACTTCATCCCCCAAGTCAGTTCTGTGCGTCCCTTCATGCTGGTCTTTGATATCTACACTATCGTTACTATCTTGATTTACGTGGGCAGCAAAGTTCTCCCGTTCAGCCGGCGACAACAAGCTGTTGTCCACAGCAACCAGCAGCTCAACGACTCCACGCGTCTGTTCGTGATTGACCTCCAGCAAGCACAAACAGTCCATGTTGGTGCCACGTTCTTTCTGCGTTTTCCAGGGATTCATGGCCTCCGTGAGCCCCACCCATTTTCCTTAATCAGTGCTAAACAACAGGATGGTAAACAAGAGCTGAAATTTATCATTCGGCAAAACGGCGATGACACTAAACGTTTAGACCAAGTTGAGACCGGTGCCCGCGTGCGGGTGGAAGGCCCATTTGGCGATCTCGACCAGACTGCTCAACAAGCTATCCAGCAGGGCCATCCCCTCGTACTTTATGGGATGGGTACTGGTATCGCGCCCCTCATCGGTATCAGCCAAAAATTTGCTGGGCACGGCACTATCCACGTCCTGTGGTCGTATTCACGTGAAGCCGACCACTTTCTCAACGTTGATAACCAATTCCAGGACCTAACAGACAACAAGGACTTCCAGTATTCTCCTCTGCAAGGACGCATGAACCCGAAACGGTGGCAGGAACAACTATCTGACAGCGAAATTGAAAATGGTGAATTCATCATCATCGGTGGTTCGGCGGCTATCCTGCAAGTGGAAACCCAGTTGCAAAGGATCGGCGTTAAAGGGCGTCAACTTCACGACGAACGATTAACAATGTAAACTGATTTGATGGCTTTCTCGCACATCCGTGAGAAAGCCTTTTAGTTTGGAAACAGTCTAAATTATTTCCTCGATTGTTCACATTTGTGATATATTGGAAGTGTAGTTAGAGATTAAGGAAGGGAGACCTTTTTATGTCTGTTGATCCAAGTAAAGCTCAAGACGTCTGGAAAGATGCCGGCAAAGAAGTCCAATTTACGGTTCTGGAACTCAACCGCAAAGACCGCGATAAGGAATTAGCCGCCGTCAAGGAATTCGTTGACCGTTTCCAAGCCATCACCCGTTCCCTGCGGATCCGTGCTCAGGAAAGCGATCTGCACGTGGCCCTCGGTTTTAGCAACGCTGCCTGGGACTACCTGTTCCCGAACGCCGATAAGCCAAAGGAACTGGAAACCTACCAGACCATTAAGGGTGACAAATATGAAATGCCAGCTACCAAGGGTGACATCTTCATGCACGTCCGGGCTAACGACCGGGCAACCGTCTATGAATTCATGCGCCAGATCATGATGTTCATCGGCGACGTCACTACCACCCTTGACGAAACCCACGGCTTCCGTTACTTCGAAGGCCGGTCCATCATCGGCTTTATCGACGGTACCGAAAACCCTGAGATCGACGAAGCCAAGGACTACGCCATCATCGGTGACGAAGATCCTGAATTTGAAAACGGCTCGTACGCCTTCGCTCAAAAGTGGCACCACGACATGGACATCTGGAATGCCCTGTCCACCGAAACCCAGGAAAAGGCCGTTGGTCGGAAGAAGTTTAGCGACCTTGAATTGTTCGACAAGGACAAGTTTAAGAACTCACACAACGTCGCATCACAGGCTAAGATCAATGGCGTCACCCAAAACATCGTGCGGATGAACGTACCATTCTCTGAACCAGCCGAAAAGACGACCGGGACCTACTTCATTGGTTACGCTCGTCACTGGAACGTCACTAAGACGATGCTGACGAACATGGTCAACAAGCACGACTACCTGCTGAGCTTCTCCAAGATCCTGACAGGTCAACTCTTCTTCATTCCTTCGAAGACAGTTTTGGCAAAGATCACGGATGGCGACTTCGATTAAGGTAAAGGGGCTGTGGCATAACTCCTATTACATGGATAAAAAGTGAACACACAGTACAACAATGGCCTCTAACATTCGGCAAATCCGAACGCTAAAGGCCTATTGTTGCTTGTGGGGGCATGACTACGAAGTCATAAATGACTTCTGTCACGCTCCCTCTTTCTGTCGAGTATACGTTTATCGTAATCTTCCATACAAATTCTCACTCCTAGAAACCATTGCCTTGCAGTTCACTATCTCCTTTAGAGGGGCGACGACATCTCCAATGGTGTCTTCGCCCTTTTCCCTTTCAAAATGATGCGATTATGTTATGATGAACATTATTCTACTTTGGAGGAGATTGAAAATAATGAGTAACCGTCGCATCCGGAATGCGCTGATTATCATGGTACTAGGTGCTTTCTTCGGCATCCTGAGTTCAACCGTCATGAACGTAGCGTTACCCGTGTTGATGAAAGACTTTGGCATCGGTGCCGCCCGGGTTCAGTGGGTTAGTAACGGCTACATTTTGGTCAACGCCCTGATGATTCCAATCAGTGCCTACTTTATTAAAAAGTATTCCTTTCGTCGTTTATTCCTGATCTTCCAGGGCATTTTCATCTGTGGCACCTTCCTGGGAGCATTCGCCCACACTTTTCCAACATTAGTTGCCGGGCGGATGGTACAAGCCGTTGGTTCGGGGATGATGATGCCACTGGTCAACGTCATCGCGATGAACTACGCACCCAAGGGGCACCAGGGGCAGATCAACGGTTGGATCGGCCTCGCCTTTAACTGTTCCCCGATCGCGGGCCCAGTCATCTCGGGGTTAATGCTGAAATATCTCTCATGGCGCTACCTCTTCATCATGATGATTCCTTTCATCCTGATTATCTTTGCGCTGGCCCTCAAAAATCTGCCAGATATTAAGCACCAGCAATCTCCACGCTTCAACTTACCCGGTCTGGTCACCGTGACGATCGGCCTCTTCACCTTGATGAACGGCCTGTCAGATCTATCTACTCACTCATTTATGTCCTGGAACGTCCTCGGCTGCATCATCATTGGCCTGATCTTCCTGACGATTTTCGTGGCAACCCAGTGGCACAGCTCGCATCCCCTGCTGAACCTCCACATCTTCTCTTACCGCCAATTCACCATCCCAACGGTGATTAATATGCTGATTGTCTCGACGATGTACGGTAATTCCATCCTGATCCCCCTGCTGGTTCAAACCGTGCAGCACCAAAGCACATTGGCCAGTGGACTAGCGATCTTTCCGGGCGCCTGCTTAACGGGCCTCCTGTCAACCACCAGCGGGCGCTTCTACGATAAATACTCTATCCGGACGCTAGTCACCTGTGGCCTGCTGATCGATATGACTGGGACCGCTTGCCAAGCACTGATTGGCGTACGGACGTCCACCGTCATGGTGACCATCTTCCAAACTGTCCGTCAGGCCGGCCTGGTCACCATGTTGATTCCACTACAGACCCAAGCTGAAGTGATGGTGCCCGTTAAAGTGTTGCCTGACGCCGTCGCCTGCTTCAATACTCTGCGGCAGATTGCGGCTTCGATGGGGATGGCCGTCATCGTCGCTACGATCGGTATTGTCGACCAAGTCACTGGTCACGGCAGTACATCCCACCTCGGTATCCAAGGTGGTTTTGGCGTTGCTTTTCTGCTGCTGTGCATTGCCCTTGCACTTACGCCGTTTCTCAAGCACCACGGGGTGCAGGATTTGGCGGAATAATGTTCTTCCTGTTAAATTTCATGTCACTAAAGTAAAGCAAAATCACGGAAGAGTGATAGATACCCTACGGGGCCTATTACGAACAAATCCTTTCATCCTAATAGTTAGGATGGAGGGATTTTTATATAAAATCAAATACTATTGTTTGGTTAATTTAACAACGTTTAGACATGATATAATTAGCAGGCCGTTCGTCACCCTTGGAACTGTGGGAAGGGGGTGAGACCGATGAACTATCTACAAGACCTATTCCAGCTCGTTAGTGCATTGCTTGTGACATGGTTTGGTTGGTGGCTGAACAACCACAACAATCATAAGAAGCATTAACAAGAAATCGAACGACATAAAGTCGCCCACAAAAAAAAGCCTCTCGCTACTAGCACTAGCGGGGGGCTTTTGTGGTTTGAAGTCCAATGAACTATCAAAACCTATTCCGTATATTTATTATATCATGAATTGATGTGTTCGTTACTAATATGGCTATTCGTAGACAAATGAATTAGATCAAGCATCCAATTAAACGTACACCTAAATTCAGACACAACATTTATCTCATTTTAAAACTCCATCACCCGCAGTGTCTTCACCCACTGCTGCTCAAACATTGGTGCCTGCCACTCATTGATCCGCTTATTCTTCACTCCCACTGCCTGGTGCAGGAAAGAAATCCCGTGCCAACGCCAATCAGGATGCTGGCCGTGCAGGTGGCCATAAAAGACAGTCTGGACCGAAGGATAATCCGCTAACAAGTTACCAAGTGCATCAGATCCCATCATGGCGTTAATCATTTGGTAGATCCGTTCCCGGCGTGGCGTATTCACAGCTGCGGGTTTAGGCGCCAATAATTCGTGACGCGGGGCAAAATGCGTTAAGAAGAGTACTTTCTTGTTGTGATGCTGGGCTGCGATCAATTGTTGGCGTGACTGGGTGAGCACCCGCGCCACCCGTTGCCCATCACTCTCATCTTGCGGCGTCGACGAATCCAACCAGAAGACCTTCTTCCAGCGTTCGACTTCTTTAGCTTGATCACGATAAGTCGAAAAGGAATAATCATACCAGCCATTGTTGCCGATCAATCGCCAGTCAGTTCCAGGCAAGTCCACATATTGATTGTGAAGATACTGATCTGAAGCAAAGTTTTCAATCTGTTCTTCACTGGATGCACCAAGCATGTCGTGATTACCGGCAATGTAGAAAACCTTAGTACTTGGAGTTTTGGACTGCAGTAACGACATGTAGTCTGCTGTCTTCTGAAAGTTGTTGAAAAGATCACCAGCAAATAAGTAATAATCAATCCCATGCGCCTGCAGCCACTGAGACTGAAAAGCCAACACTTCTTCTGGGTCTTGGCGGTTGACGTCGATATGATTGTCTGAACTGACGGCAATTTTGATAATCATCCCTCCCCTAATCCGACTTATTTTCAATTATCATACAACTTTCATCTATCATAACAACAAAAACGCGTCGCCCAAGGTCATCCCTGGTACGACGCGTTCTAATTTTTAATGGATTGACGTAAAAAATGTAATGAAGGCAAAGAAAATGCCCGGAAAGTTAGCGATAAAGACCGCCCAATCACGATCGTGCTTGAACCAAGCGTAGATCGACCACAACGTGCAGTTCACACCAGCAACAAAGGGTTGCAGTGGTGCACAGTAATTACCGTGAAGGTTGTTGAAAATCTGTGGAATGTAAGAAACGTACATGCAGACCGCAATAATACTGGCCACTACGCTCAGGGCCCGAATCCAATTAGCTTCCTTAAACATCAAATTTCTCCTCTCTCTATGCGAACACGCACGGCGATTACTTTATCACTGAAAGCGATTTAATTCAACCCCCTTACAATAAAACAAAGCCGCCTAACCGACGATTATCTCGCCAGTTAGACGACTTTTTAATTCATATCCAAGTGACTAGTTCTTAAATTTGCGACGGTCGAGGTAAACCACCATGGCTTCGAGCAGTACCAGGATAACAACCAGGATGACGTCGATCGTGTACAGACGCTTCCGCCATGGCAGAGTCATTGACTTCTGCTGACTTTCCTTGCTATAAGCGTTGCTGTTAACGGTCGTGTAGAGAATGTCATGACTTGCTTTGCGCATCTGCCGAACAACGGTTGGGTTCTTCAGGCCACTAGCTTGGGCCCCGTTCAAACCATTGGTGGACAGCATGATGTCGCCACCGTTCTTCAGAGACTGGTTGGAGTTCATGAAGCCACCGATGAAGTAGTCGGTTTCAACCAAACCGTGGAAGCCCCATTCGTTCCGCAGAACGTTTTGCAGCAGGTTCTTGTTAGCACCAGCCCAACGGTTCCCGATAAAGTTGTAAGAAGACATGACAGCCGTTGCGCCACCATCCTTCACGGCCATTTCAAATGGCTTCAGGTAGTTTTCACGAATTGACTGTTCGTTAGCCCATTCGTTGATGGCACCCATCCGGTTAGTTTCCTGTTCGTTCATGGCAAAGTGCTTCATGTAACCGTAGACGCCATACTTCTTAGCACCACTCAGTTCATTAGCAGCCATCGTCCCGGACAGTTGTGGGTCTTCGGAGTAGTATTCGAAGTCACGACCACCGAAGGCACTCCGGTGCAGGTCCATTGCCGGACCATACCAACCAGAGATCCCGGCTTGCCGACCTTCGCTACCAACTTGTTGACCCTTGTCATTGGCTAACTTGGAGTCCCAGGTAGCAGCGATCATGTCGCCAGTTGGGAAGGTCGTGGTGTTCAGCCCGTGAACCATGAAGCTTTGCAGGCCGGCAGGGCCGTCAAAGTCGTAAGTGTGACGCTTGCCGATGGAGTTGATGTTCATCGTCTGGTAACCACCGTAGGCGATTAACTGACGCATCTGCTTTGGTGTCATTTCATCCAGCAACTTGTTCCATTTAGCATTGTTGTAAGACTTGCCACGCAGCTGGCTCAACTTAACGTTGTTGTGAGCACCGGTCGTTGGCATCTTACCCTTAGCCTTTGGCAGCTTGTAGTTGTTTGGCATCGTAGCAGTCTTGATCGTGTGCTGTGATGCCTTGACATCGTGTGGCTTAGCCAGAGCCTTCTTGGCGTTAGCGAAGTTGTTGCGCCGACTCAGGTAAGTAACGTGGCCCTTAGCGTATTGGAATTCGTCCTTTGGTGCTTGGTGGTCACCAGGGCGCTTGTTATTGCTGTTGTAGATAATCCGGTTGTTCAAATTAAAGTTTCGACTAGTAACAACATCATGTGAGTTGTTCTTCAACTGAATCCGGTATTGACCAGGATCGAGGACGTAGCGGCCACCGTGGTTGCTGTCCCATGAAGCCATCTCAGCGCGGTTAACCGTGAAGTGCAGCCGTTGTGACTGACCAGGCTTCAAGTTCTTAGTCTTAGCAAAACGCAGCAGGTTCGTTGAAGCCTTTTCAATCCCGCCGTTGGTGTAAGGTGCGGTGTAGTACGTCTGAACAACATCTTTCCCGGAGCGACGACCGGTGTTACGAACAGTGACGGAGTATGAGATCCGACCATTACGACCTTGGTGCAACTGGCTCATCGATTGACGGAACCGGGTGTATGACAGCCCATAGCCAAATGGGTACTGAACGATCCGGTTGTACTGGCTGTTGTTGGAGCCGTAACGAGTTTCAAAGTACTTGTAACCGACATAAATTCCTTCGTTGTAGTTGACGTATGACATCTTTGGATCGTTAGCGTACTTGAAGTCACCAAAGTTGTTGAATGATGGTTGATTCTTCAGGTTGTAAAGGTAAGTATCAACCGTCCGACCAGATGGGTCAATGGAGCCCTTCAAAATCTTACCAAGGGAGTTGAAACCACGTTGGCCAGGGCCTGACATCCACAGTACACTCTTAACGTGGTTGTAGTTGTTCAGTGAGCCCAGTTGCATTGGGTTACCAGTGTTGACCAGGACGATGACGTTCTTGAAGTTCTTGTTGACCATCTTCAGCATATTCTTTTCAGTCTGTGATGGTTCCAAGTAGGATTGGCCGTTCTTGAAGTCGCCCTTGTTGCCATGGTAAACGGCGGTCTTTGGCAGCTTTCCCATGTTTTCTGGCAAGTCGGCACCTTCACCACCATTCCGGGCGAGGACGACAACTGCGGTGTTCGAGTACTTCTTAGCGTGGTTCATCATCTTGTTGGAGTACTGGGAAGTCTTTGGTTCAGGCAAAGTCCAGTCTTGCTTCCACAGACCAACGGCAGGACGCGTCTTGCGGTAGCCACGGTAGAAGTTATAGAGTTGCATGTTAGGCTTGAAGCCAGCATGTTGCAAACCTTGGTACAACGTGACTGGAGCAACATCCCCCGCGGCACCAGAACCAGTCCCACCATAGATTGGGTTCGTGGAAGCCCAACCGAAGACGTTGATCTTACCAGCCTTCATAGGCAGATTGTTGTCACTGTTTCTTAACAGGACCGTCCCTTCACCAGCGATATCTTGGCTGACTTGGTTGGATGACTGAACTGTCGGCTGGTTCACCTTGTTGATTTGGGCTTGGCTGACGTTCATCAGAGCAACCATCGGACCAGTCAAAATCAAGTTGACGGTCAGAATGGCAACCCCGATGAAGGCCAACAGTGATTCCCACTTGAACCAGAAGTTGAACCGTTCGCCGCGGTTCCAAAAGGCAATCAAACCGATGATAATCAGTACCAATAAGACGATCAGTGGGATCAAATATTTGATGATCACTGAAGCGGTACTAGTAATATCCTGGGCTGAAACAACCCCCGCTTTGATCAATGATTGGACGGCAAAGTAGCCGACAACAATGGCAATCACGATCAAAGCAAAGATAATGCCCAGCGTGATGAACAAGCTGCGAAGTCTTTTCTTACGCATTGTTCCCATACCCCTTTCTTGATAAACAAGCAAACTGAAATTGAATTGATGATTGCAACATCCTTTAACGGTTCTTATGTTATCGCTTACACTAATAAAGGGCTTACATTTTGAATAAGTTGCATTTTTGCAAGCATAACTAGTCAAAAATGCTTATGCAAGTGGATTAACATACATATAATGAATAGTTAATGATAGCTAGTCCGTATACTTGCAAAAACTAAAAATCCCCCGTCACCACCGACATCAAGTCAGCAATGGCGAGGGATTTCGTTTCAGTTTGCTTGCTCGGGGAACTCAATCCCCGAGAAGGTGAATTATAAGTTTCCTAATCGCGATAATTAACCGAACTCCTCGAGGATAGCTACGTATGATCATCGACCCGTGCCGTGTCAACGATCATCCTAGGCTATCCCACCGGAGTTCTGAAAGGTTTAATTATCAGCTTCTCCTTAGTCGCGATACTTGCGCTTGTCCACGTAAGCGAGCAGGCATTCGAGCATTACCAGGATGATAACCAGTACCGTATCGATGACGTAGAGACGCTTCTTCCATGGCAGGGTTACGGCGTTAGCGCTCTTAACAGCTTGCTTGCTGTAAGCGTTGCTGTTAACAACCGTGTAAAGGATGTGGTGAGAAGCAGTCCGCATCTGCCGAACAACGGTTGGGTTGTTAGCACCCTGTGGCTTTGCGCCCATGGCACCGTTGGTTGACAGCATCAGGTCGGTGCCGTTAGCCAAAGCAGTGTTGGAGTTCATAGAGCCACCAGCAAAGTAGTCAGTTTCAACGAGACCTTTGTAGCCCCATTCACCACGGAGCACGTTCTTCAGCAGGTTGTTGTTACCACCAGCCCAACGGTCACCAATGAAGTTGAAGGAATTCATCGTAGCCATGGCGTGGCCATCTTCAGTTGCCATCCGGAATGGCTTCAGGTAAGTTTCACGAATGGATTGTTCATTTGCCCACTCATTGATAGCGTTCATCCGGTTAGTTTCCTGGTTGTTCATGGCAAAGTGCTTCATGTAGGAGTAGACACCATACTTCTTCGCACCCTTGATTTCGTTAGCAGCCATCGTTCCAGCAATCTGTGGGTCTTCGGAGTAGTATTCGAAAGTCCGCCCACCGAATGGGTTCCGGTGAATGTTCATGGCAGGACCATACCAGCCGGAGATACCAGCAGCTTGACCTTCACGGCCAACCTGTTGACCCTTGTCGTTAGCTAATTGGGCATTCCAGGTAGCAGCAGTCAAGTCGGCAGCTGGGAAGGTCGTGGTCTTCAATCCCTTAACAATCATGCTAGACAAGCCAGAAGGACCGTCAAAGTCATAGGTTTGACGCTTAGCGATGGAACGAATCGTTGGTGTCTGGTAACCACCATAGGTAACCAGCTTCTGCATATCCTTGACGCTCATTTCATCCAGCAGCTTGTTCCACATCGGGTTGTCATAAGACTTGCCACGCAGTTGAGCCAGCTTGATGTTGTTGTGAGCCTTAGTCGTTGGCATCTTTCCAGTGGCCTTTGGTACCTTTTCGTTCTTTGGCACAGTGGCGTTCTTCAGAACACTCTTCGGTGCCTTCGTGTTCTTACTTGGAGCAGCCAAAGCCTTCTTGGCGTTAGCAAAGTTGTTCCGCCGACTCAAGTAAGTGATGTTGTGACCTTGAGCGGACTTAAATTCGCTCTTAGTGTTCTTCTTGTCGCCAGGAAGCTTGTTGTAAACGACCCGGTTAGCCAAGTTGAATTGACGCGTAGAAACAACGCTGTGTGAGTTATTCTTCAATTGAATCTGGTAGTTACCAGAATCTAAGACGTACTTGCCAAGCTTCTGGTCAAATGAGGCTAGGTCAGCGCGGTTAACAGTAAAGTGAATTGTCTGTGATTGACCAGGCTTCAGGTTGCGAGTCTTAGCAAAACGCAACAGGTTCGTTGATGCCTTTTCAATCCCGCCGTTCTTGTAAGGAGCAGTGTAGTAAGTCTGAATAACATCCTTGCCGGCACGTTTGCCAGTGTTCCGCACGGTGACAGAGTAAGTGATCTTACCATTATTACCCTGGTGCAATTGGCTCATCGATTGACGGAAGCGAGTGTATGACAGACCATAACCGAATGGGTATTGGACGATCCGGTTGTACTGACTGTTATTAGAGCCATAACGGGTTTCAAAGTACTTGTATCCGACGTAGATACCTTCAGTGTAGTTAGCAAAGGTCATACCTTTACCAGCACTATTGTAAGCTTGCTTACCATTAGCGTACTGGAAGTCACCAAAGTTGTTGTTGGACGGTGAATTCTTGTCGTTGTAAAGGTAAGTATCAACTAAACGCCCGGATGGGTTAGTCTTACCACGAATAATCTTGCCAAGGGCATCAAAGCCTTGTTGGCCAGGACCTGGCATCCAGATAGCACCCTTAACGTGGTTGTACTGGTTCAGGAAGCCTAACTGCATTGGGTTAGCAGAGTTGACAACAACAACGACGTTCTTGAAGTTCTTGTTAACCTTGTTCAACATCTGACGTTCAGACTTGTCGATGGACAGGTAATCCTGGCCCTTCTTGAAGTCACCCTTGTTACCTTTGTAAACAGCACCCTTTGGCAGATTAGTCATGTCCTTAGGTAAATCGGCACCTTCACCACCAGAACGACTCAGAACAACGACGGCATTCTTCGAATACTTCTTGGCGTGGTTCATCATCTTGTTTGAGTAGGTGCTGGCCTTTGGTTCAGGCAAAGTCCAATCTTGCTGCATCATCGAAACTTGCGGACGACTCTTCCGGTAATGACGATAGAAGTTGTAGAGCTGCATGTTCGGTTTAAAGCCGGCATTTTCCATTCCCTGGTAGAGGTTAGTCTGCTTGATGGCACCGACACCACCAGAACCAGTCCCACCGTACAGTGGATTGGTGGAAGCCCAGCCGAAGATGTTGACATTCTTTTGCCCATCGAATGGCAAAACGTTGTCATTGTTCTTCAGCAGAACAGCACCTTCACCTGCGATGTCTTCATCAACATTCGCAGAGTGCTTTAATGTCCTGGAACTGACCGGTGCCAGTTGAGCTTGTTGAACACTCAGCAGTGCAGCCATAGGTCCAAGCATGACGACGTTGACCGTTAAAATCAAAACACCGATAAATGCCAGGAGTGATTCCCACTTAAACCAGAAGTTAAAGCGGTTGCTCCGGTTGTGGAAAGCAACGATCCCAATGATAATCAGCAGCAGTAAGATTCCCAGCGGGATGAAGTACTTACCAGCTAATTGAACGGTTGACATGATATCCATGATCGTCAGGACACCTTGACTCATCAAAGTGCGAATGACGATGAAGGCTACCACAGCAACCAACACAATCAAACCGATAATGATTCCCAGGGAGATCCACATGCTACGAAGTTTGCCCTTCTTCTGCATATTGAAACTCCTCTCAAATAATGAATAATAACTGATACATCTTGAGTATAGCGCTTTCATTGTGAAAAACTGCTTAAGCGCATAAGTGGATAATGTAAGCGCATAACTTGCAAATGTGAAGCAAAAAATAAGAGGTCGCAAAGTGCAACCTCTTAAATAATGTTTACTTCATAATCACAAACTTCATCATCGGCCAGTTAATGGCAACCTGAACCACAATGTTGACGATGTTGGCAACGGTTGGAGCCCAACCACCGATCGTTGGCTTCGTCAAACCGATGATGTACGGTGGTAGCCATACTGAGATAATCCCGGCAACCGTAACAGTCAAAATGTACCAGAAGATGACCCGGCGAATTTGGACGTGGGAACCAAAGACAACTTTCCGTTGAACAAAGAAGTTAACGATTTGCGAGCAGACATAAGCCAGCAGGAAGGCGATGAAGCCACCCAAACCACCTTGGTCAGTGGAGTAGTGGAAGATCCACCAGCTAAAGGCTGAGTCCACGTTCTTCAAAGCAGCGTCACTGATCCAGAGGACAACGAAGTTCGTAATCGTGGCAACGTTGGAAAAGATATTGAACATGATGAACTGCCAGATGTTCGGGTATTTATCCTTAAAGTGTTTGATGGCGCCGATCACGCCGTGGTATTCCTTTTGAGTATTAACTTGTTCAGCCATGATTAGTCCTCCTTGATGTGTGTCTTCTTTTGTACAGAACTATTTGCAAAGTAGTCGTGGATCAGGTGACCCAGGCCGCCCCAGAAGTGGCCGTTGACAGCATCTAGCATGTCATCAACCATCTTCAGACTGACCTGCCCTTCCGTCATCTTGGCCATTGCCCGGAACGGCATGTTGTATAGGAACAGGATGTTGAGGTCCGGCTTACCGGCCTGTTCACTCTTCTCCAAGCGTCCCTTTAAAATGTTGCCGATCCGCCGGCCAAGCCAGCCACGGGCAAAGCGTAATTCAGATAAGGTATTGTTGCGCTGCAATGCCTGGCCCTTTTGGAAGTCGTTGCTTGGCAATTCGGTGCCGTACAGGGCCGCAAAGGTTTGGTCAGTCACTTGGTCCAGCTGGCACTTGTAATAAGGATCCAACTGGTCATTGTGAGCCGTCTCAACAGTTCCCTGCCGATCGATGCTGCCAGTGAGTTTGATGTCAGCCACGCTAGCACCGACCATGATCTGATAAGTGCCGCCTTCAACCTGCCATGCGTTGGCCTTAACGTCCCAGAAGCGGAAAGTCTTGTCATCAAAGGCAATCTTGACGTGCTTACTTTCACCTGGCTCCAGCGCAACCTTAGCAAAGCCTTTCAGTTCGCGGGCCGGCCGAATGAGATTCGTATCCTGCTTGCCAACGTACATTTCGGCAATTTCTTCACCAGCGACCTTCCCGGTGTTGGTCAGGTCAAATTCAACGCCCTGGTCCGTAACTTTCAGGTTAGCGTAATCAAAAGTCGTGTAGGACAGGCCGTAACCAAATGGGAAGCGAACCGGTACCTGCGCGGTCTGGTAGTAGCGGTAACCGACGAACAATCCTTCCTTATAGTAGGAATTGCGCTGCGGTTGCGGGTAAGCATCCCCAAACGGCACGTCCGCATACTTCATCGGATAGGTTTCGGCCAATTTCCCGGACGGGTTAACCTTGCCGGTCAGAACATCGAGCATCGCACCGGCGCCGGCTTCCCCGCCAAGGTAACCGTCGACGATGGCAGTAGCGGAATCGAGCCACGGCATGGTGACACTGGAACCCGCCGACAGGCAAACGACAACCGGCTTACCCAACTTGCCCAGTTCTTCGATCAAGGAAACCTGGTTAGCTGGCATGTCCAAAGTCGGCCGGTCGAGCCCTTCCGATTCGGCAATTTCGTCGAGGCCCCCGAAGAAGAGGACGACGTCCGCCTGGCTGGCCAGCTTTTTGGCTTCATCCACCAGATCCGGATCGGCGTCGCTATTCCGCTTGTAGCCACGAGCGTAGCCGATTGAATTCAGGCCGCTGTCCGGCAGCTGATCGAGGATCGATTCGAGTTTCTTCGTATTAACCAGTGATGAACCGGCACCCTGGTAACGTGGGGTCTTGGCGAAGTCACCGATGATAGCAACCTTTTCCTTGCCGTCCAGCGGCAGAACATCATCATCGTTCTTCAGCAAAACAATTGTTTTCGTAGCTGCCTGGCGGGCAACGGCGTGCTGGTGGTCCCAGTCGATTGTCGGTTTGTCATCCGGCTTCATAGCGGTCGATGACTTGATGGCGGAGATCAGTTCGTCGACCCGGGCGTCCAAGTCCTTTTCATCGAGGCGGCCATCCTTGACGGCCTTCACTAATTCCAACGGACCGTTGACTCCTTGGCCCGGCATGGCCAAATCGGAGCCGTGCTGAATACCATTCACGTGGTCGTTGTCGCCACCCCAGTCGGTGACAACGTAACCTTTAAAGCCCCATTCCTTGCGCAGAATATCCTGCAACAAGTGGGCGTTTTCGTTGGCATAGGTACCGTTGATCTGGTTGTAAGACGTCATGATGGCGCCCGGCTTGCCTTCACGAACGGCAATCTCGAAGTTCGTTGTGTACAATTCGCGGAAAGTCCGTTCGTCGACGACGGAGTTAGAAGCCATCCGCCGCAGTTCCTGGTTGTTGGCCGCGAAGTGCTTGGGGCAAGCCTTCGTACCATTTTCCTGGATGCCACGGACCATGCCGGCGCCCATCTTGCCGGCGAGATAAGGATCTTCACTGACGTATTCGAAGTTCCGACCACAACGAGGATTGCGTTTGATGTTCAGACCAGGTCCGAGGACCACCTGAACCTGGTGAGCTTTGGCTTCGTTACCGATCGCTTCGCCGACCATCTGGGTGACTTTCGGATCCCAGCTGTTAGCTAAGCCGGCCGGTGACGGGAAACAGGTAGCAGGTACACTGCCGTTTAGACCCAAGTGGTCGCCGGCCCCTTCTTGTTTTCGCAAGCCCAGTGGACCGTCTGACATAAAGATGGCTGGTAATTTTCCTTTAATTCCAAAGGTTTGCCATTCGTTGGCTCCCGACATCAGCGCCGCTTTTTGTTCGAGCGTTAACTGATCGATCAGTTGTTGATTTTTTAGCATCAGTCTAAGCCTCATTTCTATTAGATAAATCTTCTTCATTGAACATGATTTATCTTAGTTCAAATGAAAACGCTTTATTATAAAATTCGCACAGTTGGTCGTTCTATTGCCATAACCTGTTATCGCCGTGCTACAATTACAATAAGTAAGCAAGGAGGGCTGATACCATGCGGATTGCCATCGTCGAAGATGACGCCAAAGCGCGTGCCAAACTCAATCAGTACATTCAAAGATATGCCAAGGAGCACCAGCTTGGGATCGAAGTGCTCACTTTTAATGACGGGGTCCAGATCACCAGCAACTACCCGGCCAACCTCGACGTCATCTACTTTGACGTGCAGATGCCCGTGATGGACGGGATGACGGCCGCCAAGAAGGTCCGCCAGCACGATAAAAAAGTGCAGATCGTCTTTTTAACTAACTACGTGCAGTACGCTATCGATGGCTACGAAGTTCAGGCGGCTGATTTTCTGTTGAAGCCGATCACCTACTTCAGCTTTTCCACCCACTTTGCTAAGCTGAGCGCGCGTCTGCAAAATAATGAAGACCAATACATCACCGTCAGTCACGGCGACGAGATGCACCGGGTGGCCTTAAAAGACCTTTACTATATTGAGAGTTCTGGTCATTACCTGAAATTCCACCTTCACGACAAGGAATACAGCATGATCGGCAGCCTCAAAAACATGGAAAAGGAACTCCAGGACAAGAATTTCTTCCGTTGCAACTATGGCTACTTGGTCAACCTGGCCCTTGTCACCAGCGTTAACAACAACGACGTCCACGTCGGTCCCTTTGACCTGCCGATCAGCCGGTCGCGGAAAAAGGACTTCCTCCAGCACCTGACGAATTACCTGGGAACGGAGGAACTATAATGGCTTTTTCCAACACAATTTGGCCTAACATTCCGCGTCTACTCACCGCCATTGCCGAGTGGCTGGCCTGCATCCAGGTCGTCCTGATGTTTACCCACCATCGTTTGCGCTGGCCCAACGCTTTGATTCTCGTTGCCTGCCTCCTGGGACAAGTCTTTTTGCAGATCTGGTGTGGCACCTGGCCGATCGCTTTTTGGATTTTAGGAATCATCATCAATATTGCCTGGATGCTGCTAACGATTCTCGCTAACGCTCCGGATGCCGGATGGCGTCGCCTTTTCTACGGCCTCTGTCGGGCTTTTGTCCTGGCCGAAACCTTTGCCTCCGTCACCTGGCAGGCTTTGTGCATGACTTTACTACCTCTGCGTGTCGGCAACGGAATCATCTTTTTCTGGTCACTCGTCGATCTCTTAATCTTATTTGCCTTTTTCTTTTTTACCCAACGCAAATTCACAATTGAAAATATTTCGGTGCGGGAAGACGCCGTCGCGGCCCTGACGGCCATGATAGTTTTTGCCATCTCCAACGTCGGTTTCATCAGCAGCAACGTTCAGACCTTCTTTGGCGGATCCGCCGTCATCTTTACCATCCGCTCTTTCGTCGACATCTGTGGGGTACTGATGCTGACACTGGAAGACCGGCAGCGGATGGTCAACAACCTGCGCAACGACCTGACGACGATGAACCAGATGATGGAATCCCAGTACCAGCAATACCAGGAATATAAACAAAGTAGCGAGCTGGTCAACCAGCACTTCCACGACCTCAAACACCAGCTGACCGTCCTCGCCATGGAAGACGACAGTAAGAAGCGCCAACAGTACCTCGACGAAATTTCGGAGGACATCCACATGTACAACGTCGGCGTCAAAACCGGCAACAAGATCGCCGACTTCATTCTGACGCGGAAGAACGCCTACTTCAAGCAACATCACATCATCTTCACCTGCATTGCTAACGGGGCCCTGCTCAACATGATCAACACGATGGACCTCTGCAGCCTCCTCGGTAATTCACTCGACAATGCCACCGAGAGCGTGGAAAAGATCAAGGATCCCGAAAAACGAATGATCAACCTGCGGATCGTCAATAAGGGCAACTTCATCATCTACCAAGTGGAAAACTACACCCTTGCTAACCAGGACTTTACCGATCTGCCAAAAACGACTAAGCGTGACAAATCGCGCCACGGTTACGGCCTGAAGAGCATCCGCCGCATCGCCCACAAGTACAACGGGACGATGACGGTGGGCATCAAGGACCACTGGTTCAGATTGACGGTTATGTTCAACCGACCCGCCGAAGCAAAGGCCACATCTAACAGAGAGGAAGAGACCCATGATTGATTATTACCTTCTAGAAGAACTGGTCACTTTTGCCGATACCAAGACTCTGGCCAAGACGGCGGAAAAGCTGATGGTGACCCAACCGACAATCACCCGCGGAATGCAAAAACTAGAAGATGAACTGGGTGTCCAACTCTTCCACCGCCAACCCAACCGCATTGAGTTAACTAAGACGGGCCAGGAAGCTGTCCGGGGCGCCCGCAAACTCCTCGCTGACAACCAGCAATTCGTCACCAACCTGCGCAATTACGATAACAGTCACCAACAGATTAACATCGCCACCGTGGCGCCGGGACCAATCTTCGTGGCGCGGCAAGTGCAACTAGCGGATACGCCGGTCAAAATCGAAAGCAAATTCGTGCACCAGCAAGACATTCCCAGCTTGCTAACCAACCACAAGTTTTCCTTGATTTTCACCAACCAGGAAATCCAGACCGATGATATCGAATCCATCTTCATCGGCCAGGAACGGCTGTCCGTCAACCTCGACCAGTTCATGTACCTGGCCAACCAACAGTCGGTCACCTTTAAAGAGCTCGAGGGTCTGAGTTTCGTCGTCCTCGAAGACATCGGGCCGTGGAAAGACGTGATTCAAGAGCACATTCCCAACGCCAAGTTCCTTTACCAGGCGCAGCGGGACGCCCTCGCCGAAATCACCCGCTACTCTAACTTCCCATATTTCAACACCAACATTACGTCGCTCAACCCGCCGGAAAATGCCCAGCTAGAAGACAACGACCGCGTAACCATCCCGATCACCGATCCTGCCGCGACGATGACCTTTTACGCGGCTTACCTGAAGAGCGACCGCAAACGGCTACAGCCAGTGATTAAGCAGTTAGCGAAGAAATGGCCGAAGATATAACAAAACCGCATGGCTCAGCAGAACGCTGACAACCATGCGGTATTTTTGTGTTCAGTTTATTCAAAGCCATACAATTTTTCAGCCATCCGGTAAGTGCCGACCGTCATCTTCCGGCCAACCTTGCCCGGTAGATTGACCGCCACACCAAAGGAACTGTGACGGAAGTGGTGGTAAAGTTTGCGGTCCAGATCCTTGATCTCGTGCCAGAGGTCTTTTTTAGCCTGTAAACTCGACTTAGTATTCTGTTCGATCAGCAGCACCGAAGTAATGGTCGTGATGATCTGCAGATACTTACTGAGGTAGGCCTTCAGGCGTTTATCCAGTTCTGGGTGCTGGACGAAGAAATGCAACATGATCCGGTTAACCTTCAGTTGCTGGTCAGCCCGTGAAATCATCACGCTATCGTTAACCGATTGATCGTCGCGCCCCAAGAAGTAGTGATACAAGTTGATGTTCAGGTAGTACATCTTGCGAACGTAGATCATCGGCGTGAAAACGTAGATATTGTCCACGTAGAAAGTATGCTTCGGCAACTGCAACTTCGCTTCATCGCGCACCATCGCGGTCCGGTAAATGACCGAGTGCATCAAGAGATACTTGCCAAACGGGAAGCGGACATCTTCCCAACCGAAGACCCGATCAGTTGGCAATTGGGGATATGACATCACTTTTTTGTGACTAGAACCTTGCTTGTCAAAGACAAAGTTGGCAATCACCATGTCCATCAGGTTGCCTTGGTCAACGGTCTTGGATAAGAAAGACATCATCTGATCGAGGGCTGCTGCATCCAGCCAGTCATCACTATCGACAACTTTGAGGTAAACACCGGTGGCATTAGCAAGGCCGGTATTGATAGCCTGGCCATGGCCCCCATTGGGTTGGTGGATAGCCTTCACCCGGTTCGGGTATTTGCTTTGGTATTGATCAACGAGCTGGGGAGTAGTGTCAGTCGAGCCATCGTCCACTAGCAAAAGCTCGACATTGTGGTTACCTGCTAACAATGATTGAACACAGCGATCCAAATAATCTGCTGAGTTATAGCATGGCACAATAATGCTGAGGATTGGTTGATCCAAAACGATTTCTCTCCTTTTTAATTCAGAAAACACATCTTACTTATTATATCGGTCCATCAAGCAAATTGCATCCCCCTAGCTCAACTTGTCGATGTGCATTCACAAGTTGTGGAAGCGCTACCTTCCATATAAAAGACGGACACTACGGATATCCTGTTTGGTAATTCCTGTCCGTACATTCCGTGGCACCATCACACTATGTTGATATTCCTGAGCATGACCAAGCCCCAGGGCGTGACCGAGCTCATGCTGGGCCACTTCACTGCGGTAATGCAAGCTCGTTCCTGCCAAGGTGCCTGAGTCGAGAATCGACGTTGCACGTAACATGGCGTGGCTTTGCGGATCATAAGAAGTCTCCGTCGTACCCAACTGTGAAGTTTGGTAGCCTACTGTTTGATCATTGGCCGTGTCAGTCAGATCGCCATCGGATGCAATGACCTGCGCCTTTGAACGATGCTTTGTCCAGACAAAGTGAATGATACCCGGATGATTCCATTTTTTCACGGCGTCACGAAAACCGGCCCGTATCTGTGGGTTGTCAGTTTCCATGTAAATATGAATGCGCCTGCTCTTCCAGCGGTAGCCTTCGAGAGGGACCGGTGACGTTGTTGGGATTGTTAACGGCTTTTTCGGTTCGTTGCGTTCCTCATTGCCTGTCACTGGCTGGTCAGTCTGGCTGCCTGAATTAAAGTAGGGCTGGCTATTACTGGTAAGATCGTCAGCATGGGCCGGAATCGTGGTGATCGCTAGTAAGCAACTAATGGCCAGGCTCACCCAGATAGCCTTTTGGATTCGCATGACAGGCACCTCCTTCTCTCTTATTCCAACTACTAATTGTAGCGAAATTTATTCAGATGCCAATTAAAAAGCACCCCACATGAGGTGCTTTCTGTGCTTTCAATTAAGAAGTTAGCGTATGCCAAAAAATAATGATTATCAGTGAGATTTACGGCTGAACATCGATGTCCAGTTCAATCGGCAAGTGGTCCCGCCGGGCGCCGGTATCGATCATCTTGGAATCCTGAATCTTGTCGGCGAGGTCGTTGCTGACGAGCCAGTAGTCGATCCGCCAGCCAGAGTTGTTCTTCTTGCTGGTCAGTACCCGTTGGGCAAACCACGAATAGACACCCTTCTTGTCTGGGTACAAATGGCGGAAACTGTCTGTAAAGCCAGCATCTAACAGTTTTGTGAAGTGCTCCCGCTCCTCATCAGTAAAACCAGCTGAGTGATGATTATTAGATGGGTGTGCCAGGTCGATTTCTTCGTGAGCGCAATTGAAGTCACCGCTAGCCATCACCGGTTTCTGTTGAGCCAAACCAGCCAAGTACTCACGGTATTTGTCATCCCACACCTGACGATCGTCCAGCCGCTTCAGGCCATTGCCAGAGTTAGGTGTGTAAACTTCCGTCACGAAGAAGTGCGGAAATTCAAGCGTGATGATCCGCCCTTCCTGGTCCATCGTCGATGGGGCGCCAATTTCAGGATAAGTGACCTTTGGCTTCAATCCTTCACGATAGAGATACATCGTACCGGCGTATGACTTGCGGGCCGGTTCAACGGAACTGCGCCAAACGTATTGGTATCCCGGGAACAACTCAGCTAATGCCTCTTGGTGCTTTTTCAACGGGTCCTTACGCAGCTTGGTTTCCTGAAAAGCGATTAGGTCGGGTTCCAAGGCGTTGATCAATTTAAAGATCGTGCGGGTTTCCTTGGCCCGCGTGGACGTCCCCGTGAGCCCAGCGTTGAGCGAATCGATGTTCCAGCTAATTAACTTCAAACTCTTTCACTCCTTGATAAGATGATACGTTTTTATTATAGCGTAGTAAAAGCAATAAATGCAGATTCCAAAACCAAAAAAGCAGCTCATGCCCTTTCAGACATGAACTGCTCTTTTAGTCTTCTCTCAACTCAATTGAGATTTTGCTACTTAGTCATCTTCGTGATTCTTCTTTTTGCCAAGACCCAAGCCGAGGATTGCACCCAGAGCGGTTAATGCAAGGAACTTGCCACCGTTTTGGTTAGCATTCCCGGTTTGTGGAAGCTTGGTATTAGTTGCAGTTTCACTAGCAGCTGAAGGATGGTTAGCAACCGCATTACCATTACCACCATTCAGAGCTTCAGTTGAAACAGATGCAGCTGGTTGACGGTTAGTAATAACTTCCGTAGCAGTGCTGCCAGATGGAACATTACCACCATTACCATTGTTACCGTTGTTACCATTATTACCGTTGTTATTAGTTGATCCGTTATCGTTATTAGCTGCACCAGAACCATTATCAATGTTCATGCTTTCTGAGTTATTGGATGACTCACTAGCACTGCTTGGAACATTGGTGCTGGTTGAGGTTGAGTGTGAACCTGAGTTATTAGATTCAGAGTTCGTCTGAGAACCAGACTGGCTGCTTGGCAAGTTGGAACCAGAGTTAGATGCACTAGTTGATTCGGAAGCACTTACGGAATTGCTCTCACTAGCTGATACTGAATTAGATTCGGAAGCACTTACCGAGTTGCTTTCAGATGCGGATACCGAGTTAGATTCGCTAGCACTTACCGAGTTGCTCTCACTAGCGGATACTGAGTTAGATTCGCTGGCGCTTACTGAATTGCTCTCAGATGCGGACACTGAGTTAGATTCGCTAGCACTGACTGAGTTGCTCTCGCTGGCGCTTACTGAATTGCTTTCAGATGCTGATACTGAGTTGGATTCGGAAGCAGATACTGAATTGCTCTCAGATGCTGATACCGAGTTGGATTCGCTAGCACTGACTGAGTTGCTCTCGCTTGCGGATACTGAGTTGGATTCAGATGCGCTGACTGAGTTGCTCTCAGATGCAGATACCGAGTTGGATTCAGATGCACTTACCGAGTTGCTCTCAGATACGGATACTGAATTAGATTCGGAAGCACTTACCGAATTGCTTTCAGAAGCGGATACTGAGTTAGATTCAGATGCACTTACTGAATTGCTCTCAGAAGCAGATACCGAGTTAGATTCAGATGCACTTACCGAGTTGCTCTCGCTGGCGCTTACTGAATTACTCTCGCTAGCGGATACTGAGTTAGATTCGGAAGCACTGACTGAATTACTCTCGCTTGCGGATACCGAGTTGGATTCAGAAGCGCTGACTGAATTGCTTTCAGATGCGCTCACTGAGTTAGATTCGGAAGCACTTACCGAGTTGCTTTCACTAGCTGATACTGAGTTAGATTCAGATGCGCTCACTGAGTTGCTTTCGCTAGCGGATACTGAGTTAGATTCGGAAGCACTGACTGAATTACTCTCACTAGCTGATACCGAGTTAGATTCAGAAGCACTTACTGAGTTGCTCTCAGATGCGGATACCGAGTTGGATTCAGATGCACTTACCGAGTTGCTTTCGCTAGCTGATACCGAGTTAGATTCGGAAGCAGATACTGAATTGCTCTCGCTTGCGCTTACTGAGTTAGATTCGCTAGCACTTACGGAGTTGCTCTCGCTGGCGCTTACTGAATTGCTTTCACTTGCGGATACTGAGTTAGATTCAGATGCACTAACTGAGTTGCTTTCGCTTGCGGATACTGAATTAGATTCAGATGCACTTACTGAGTTGCTCTCAGATGCTGATACTGAGTTGGATTCGCTAGCACTTACCGAGTTGCTCTCACTAGCTGATACTGAGTTAGATTCGGAAGCAGATACTGAATTGCTTTCACTAGCTGATACTGAGTTAGATTCAGATGCGCTTACCGAGTTGCTTTCGCTTGCGGATACTGAATTGGATTCAGATGCGCTTACTGAGTTGCTTTCACTAGCTGATACTGAATTGGATTCAGATGCACTGACTGAGTTGCTCTCAGATGCTGATACTGAGTTAGATTCGGAAGCACTTACCGAGTTGCTTTCACTAGCTGATACTGAGTTAGATTCAGATGCGCTCACTGAGTTGCTCTCAGAAGCAGATACCGAGTTGGATTCGGATGCACTTACTGAGTTGCTCTCGCTTGCGGATACCGAGTTGGATTCGCTAGCACTTACGGAGTTGCTTTCGCTAGCTGATACTGAGTTAGATTCGGAAGCACTTACCGAGTTGCTTTCGCTGGCGGATACCGAGTTGGATTCACTAGCACTTACTGAATTGCTCTCGCTGGCAGATACTGAGTTGGATTCACTAGCACTGACTGAGTTGCTCTCGCTTGCGGATACTGAGTTGGATTCAGATGCACTTACTGAATTGCTTTCACTAGCTGATACTGAGTTAGATTCAGAAGCACTGACTGAGTTGCTCTCGCTTGCGGATACTGAGTTGGATTCAGATGCACTTACTGAATTGCTTTCACTAGCTGATACTGAGTTAGATTCACTAGCACTTACTGAATTGCTCTCAGATGCTGATACTGAGTTGGATTCAGATGCGCTTACTGAATTGCTTTCAGAAGCGGATACCGAGTTGCTTTCGCTTGCGGATACTGAGTTGGATTCGCTAGCACTTACTGAGTTGCTCTCAGATGCTGATACTGAGTTGGATTCAGATGCGCTGACTGAGTTGCTTTCGCTAGCTGATACTGAGTTAGATTCAGATGCGCTCACTGAGTTGCTTTCGCTAGCTGATACTGAGTTAGATTCACTAGCACTTACTGAATTGCTCTCAGATGCTGATACTGAGTTGGATTCAGATGCGCTTACTGAATTGCTTTCAGATGCTGATACTGAGTTAGATTCAGATGCGCTCACTGAGTTGCTTTCGCTTGCGGATACCGAGTTGGATTCGGATGCACTGACTGAGTTGCTTTCGCTAGCTGATACTGAGTTAGATTCACTAGCACTTACTGAATTGCTCTCAGATGCTGATACTGAGTTGGATTCGCTAGCTGATACCGAGTTAGATTCAGATGCACTTACAGATTCAGATGCATTGCTTACTGAATTACTCTCACTAGCTGATACCGAGTTGGATTCAGAAGCACTTACTGAATTGCTCTCGCTGGCAGATACTGAGTTGGATTCACTAGCACTGACTGAGTTGCTCTCGCTTGCGGATACTGAGTTGGATTCAGATGCACTCACTGAGTTGCTCTCTGATGCTGAATTAGATTCGGAAGCACTGACTGAGTTGCTCTCGCTGGCAGAAACCGAGTTAGATTCGTTAGCACTTACTGAGTTGCTCTCACTAGCTGATACTGAGTTAGATTCGCTAGCACTTACTGAATTGCTCTCTGATGCTGATACTGAGTTGGATTCACTAGCACTTACGGAATTGCTCTCGCTGGCGCTGACTGAGTTGCTTTCGCTTGCGGATACTGAGTTAGATTCGGAAGCAGATACTGAATTGCTCTCAGATGCTGATACTGAGTTGGATTCAGATGCGCTGACTGAGTTGCTTTCGCTAGCTGATACCGAGTTAGATTCGGATGCGCTCACTGAGTTGCTCTCACTTGCGGATACCGAGTTGGATTCGGAAGCAGATACTGAATTGCTTTCGCTTGCGGATACTGAGTTGGATTCAGATGCACTGACTGAATTGCTCTCAGATGCTGATACTGAGTTGGATTCAGATGCGCTGACTGAGTTGCTCTCGCTGGCAGAAACCGAGTTAGATTCGCTAGCACTTACTGAGTTGCTTTCACTAGCTGATACGGAGTTAGATTCGCTAGCACTTACTGAATTGCTCTCAGATGCTGATACTGAGTTAGATTCGCTAGCTGATACCGAGTTAGATTCAGATGCACTTACAGATTCAGATGCATTGCTTACTGAATTACTCTCACTAGCTGATACGGAGTTGGATTCAGATGCACTTACTGAATTGCTCTCGCTGGCAGATACTGAGTTGGATTCACTAGCACTGACTGAGTTGCTCTCGCTTGCGGATACTGAGTTGGATTCAGAAGCACTGACTGAGTTACTCTCTGATGCTGATACTGAATTAGATTCGGAAGCACTGACTGAGTTGCTCTCGCTTGCGGATACGGAATTGGATTCACTAGCACTTACTGAATTGCTCTCACTAGCGGATACCGAGTTAGATTCACTAGCACTTACCGAGTTGCTTTCACTAGCTGATACGGAGTTGGATTCACTAGCACTGACTGAGTTGCTTTCGCTAGCACTTACTGAATTGCTTTCAGATGCTGATACTGAGTTAGATTCGGAAGCAGATACTGAATTGCTCTCAGATGCTGATACTGAGTTAGATTCAGAAGCACTTACTGAGTTGCTTTCGCTTGCGGATACTGAGTTAGATTCAGATGCACTTACAGATTCAGATGCATTGCTTACTGAGTTGCTCTCAGATGCGGATACCGAGTTGGATTCAGATGCACTTACTGAGTTGCTCTCACTAGCTGATACGGAGTTGGATTCAGATGCACTTACCGAGTTGCTCTCAGATGCGGATACCGAGTTGGATTCAGATGCACTGACTGAATTGCTCTCGCTGGCGGATACCGAGTTGGATTCGCTAGCACTTACAGAATTGCTTTCAGAAGTAGATACCGAGTTGGATTCAGATGCGCTCACTGAGTTGCTTTCAGATGCAGATACCGAATTAGATTCACTAGCACTTACTGAATTGCTCTCGCTGGCGGATACGGAGTTGGATTCGGATGCGCTGACTGAGTTGCTTTCGCTAGCTGATACTGAGTTGGATTCAGATGCACTGACTGAGTTGCTTTCGCTTGCTGATACGGAGTTAGATTCGGAAGCACTGACTGAGTTGCTCTCGCTGGCGGATACGGAATTGGATTCAGATGCACTTACCGAGTTGCTCTCAGATGCGGATACCGAGTTGGATTCAGATGCGCTTACGGAGTTGCTCTCGCTGGCGGATACTGAGTTGCTTTCAGATGCGCTCACTGAGTTGCTTTCAGATGCTGATACCGAGTTGGATTCGGAAGCAGATACTGAATTGCTCTCAGATGCTGATACTGAATTAGATTCGGAAGCACTTACTGAATTGCTTTCGCTAGCTGATACTGAGTTGGATTCAGATGCACTTACTGAATTGCTTTCACTAGCTGATACTGAGTTGGATTCAGATGCACTTACTGAATTGCTTTCACTAGCTGATACGGAGTTAGATTCGGAAGCAGATACTGAATTGCTCTCAGATGCTGATACGGAGTTAGATTCAGAAGCACTTACTGAGTTGCTTTCGCTTGCTGATACGGAGTTGGATTCACTAGCACTTACGGAATTGCTCTCGCTTGCGGATACTGAGTTGGATTCAGATGCGCTCACTGAGTTGCTTTCAGATGCAGATACTGAGTTGGATTCGGAAGCACTTACTGAATTGCTTTCGCTAGCTGATACTGAGTTAGATTCAGATGCGCTCACTGAGTTGCTTTCGCTAGCTGATACTGAGTTGGATTCGGAAGCACTTACTGAATTGCTTTCAGATGCAGATACTGAGTTGGATTCACTTGCGCTGACTGAGTTGCTCTCAGATGCAGATACTGAATTAGATTCAGATGCGCTCACTGAGTTGCTTTCGCTAGATGATACTGAGTTGGATTCAGAAGTAGATACTGAATTGCTCTCTGATGTAGATACTGAGTTAGACTCACTAACACTTAACGAATTGCTTTCAGATGTAGAAGTTGAATTAGATTCAGAAATTGAAACGGAACCTGACTGACTTGCACTAACAGAGCCTGATTGACTTGCACTTACTGATCCAGATTGGCTATTGCTTACTGAAACAGAGGTACTATTAGAAGTCGAAACTGAAGTAGATTCAGAAACAACTGTACTACCTTGGTAAATAACCGTGCTAGTGCTGTTAGTATCAACAGCATTTAATTGACTGCTTGCAGTAGAACTTGCAATGCTGAAACTGAGTGAAGCACTATTTGCTTCACTTTCATTAGCAAAGCTCGTTGAGTTGGATGCTAATGAAACAGAACCAGTCGTAACATCACTCGTGCTGGTGATGACTGTCTTGTTACTACTAATAACTGAAACTTGAAAGCACGAAAACTAGCCGGAGCTGCGTCAGCTTCGGCTTTTCTCAGCCTAAATTAGACTTTTAGATGCCAGTATTCAATGCTTTTTGGATCGTTATTGGCAACTGAGCTATGAATCGATTAATGATGTTATCAATGTGATCAGTTAGGCTGAGCTCAGCTCGACCCAGTTCATGAAATAAGTAGACCAATGCGTCCATAAAACGAATATCTGGCAGTGCTTGATTCATAATGTAAAAGAGTCCACCAATTGTGCGATCATCAGTATTAAGTCGTTCTTGCCAAGCCAATAAGTCATAAGTAATCATGGTGACGGCAATATAACCACATTGACCGTCGTAACTTTGAATTTGTGATCGATTAAGAGCTAAATACTGCTTAGCAGCTTTGAAATAGGTCTCAATTTGCCAGCGGCGTCCGTACAATTGAATGATTTCTTCTGGCCGCATAGCTAAGTTAGTGGTCGCTAAAACTAGGTAGTCCTGACGGTGCCCCTTTTTGGATACAAAAACCACTTTTAGCGGAAACTGATGGCCATGATATTGGGCTTGAATGACACTGCTGTAAAGATAGTGATGCCGACAATTCATTTTAGAAGCTGCTAAACGTTGATAAAGACCCTTAATGCTATAGTGACGACCACGATATCGATAATAGACTTTTGCGCTGCGTTTGAGCATACCCACACCAAAAAGCTGAAGCTGAGCGAGTTGCCAAAACATCTTCGGCGAACTGTACCAAGAATCAAAAAGGACGTATTTAGCTGACACGCCTAGTGTTTGCGCTTGTCTAATCAATTCTAGAGCCACTTGGTTCATTGGGCGTTGAGCTTGAGCCCTTCTTTGACCGGCAATTTGACGTTGGTCAGTAATCTGCGCTAAGCATCCAATCAGATTAGCAGGCTGGTGAGTTGACATTAAAGCAAAATTAATAGGCAAAAAAGTATTACCATCACTCCAACCGAGAGTTAAGCCACGGTAACCATTTACATACTCGTGCTTATCGTGGTCATAGGTCTTGGCTAATAATTCAGTCTTTTGGGACCAACGACGTGCTAACAGAGTATCATCAAGCACTAATGCCAAACGACGTCGACCATCAATAAACGGGGTTAAGATGCGAATTAATTGAATCGCTACTAAACAGACTAATTTCTGCCAGTTAATACGGCCATCATTCAAAACATTCCGTGCCGTTCTTGGGGTAAAATGGCAATCTGGATGAGCACGATTGATCGAAAGACGCTCAAAATGAGCTGTCATTAACCAAGCTACGATCATTTTCAATGAACATAATGAGTGACGCTTAAAATTCACCCTGTGAGTTAGCTTAGCTAGACCAATTAGGCTTAAGAAGTGAGAAATAATGTTTTGAGAATCGTTTTCAGTACTGAAATGGTTTATAATTTGCATAGCGCAAGACTCTTTTCTACTTTGATTTTGACACTTAAAGTATAGCGTAAGAGTTCTTGCGTTTTTTATTTTTTTCGTCCAAAAGCCCTGAACCACAATGATTTCATTGCAATTCAGGGCTTTCAAGTTTCAGACTAATAACATTAGTAAATGGATTGTTATTTACAGCAATGTTAGCATTTTGAACATTAACGTTGATCTTTGGATTGGCATTGTATGCGTACCCGTCAGTGCCAGTAAGTTTGTCAGTGTTTAACGTTACCCGTTCAGGGTCATTGATATTAACATCGACCGACTGGTTACCGTAAGAAGTAGCAATGTTAGAACCATTACCATCCGCAATTAATGTAACGTTTGAACCTGGCTTGAATGAAACAGAACCAGTGCTCTTCCATGCCGGAGCTGCAGTGAATTCAATGTTACCTTTAGTGGCATTACCGTCAAAACTAATTTCGCTGCCACCGCTAAGCTTTGTTAACGTTGCTTTACCATTAAAGTTAACCGTGTTTGTTCCAATATGCTTAGCATCTCCAGTAGCTGCACCCATACGGATGTTCGAACCGGTACTAGTAGTTAATTCAACATCAGAACCCTTAGCAAAATCGACAGTAGCGGTTTGGTCAAGGTTACCATTATTATCAGCAGGTAAAATACGAATGTTATCAACCAGGGCATTCATGTGTACAGTAGCATTTTTAGCTACAGTAAATGAATCGCTCGCAATGCCATCCATCTTAACGTTGAAGGCGGCGCGGTTTTCATTGGCCATGGTCAGACGTGCATTTTGACCAACAGTAAATTTAGCAGCATGAGTAACGTTAACATTGTCAGCAATCATCCAAACATCAATGTCGGCATTAGAGTTGGCAATGTTGACATTAGCATTATCGGCAACCGTTACGTTATTGGAAACATAGATAGCTGCGGTCTTGGTGCCGTTAGGATTGTGTGTGAACATACTAAACGTGTTGGTTGCATAAGTCTTACCACCAACTGTGTATGACGAAACACTGTTCATCGTCGTGTGGCCAGCCATTGTAAATGACTTAACACCTTGGTGAGTTTGGCTCCAAACCAGCGTACCACCGTAAGCAGTTACATTATCATAGGTCACATTATCTGTGCCCATCGTGTTCATGTGAACAAAGCCATACCATGATTGGTCGTACAGCGTAATGTTCTTGAATGTCAGGTTTGTTGTAGTAGTAGTCAGGCTGTTGTTAACAAAGATCCCGCCATCTGCAGTATTATTGGCGTTAATGTAGTACTTACCCTGACCATCAATAACTTTAGTTCGACTGATATTATCACTAAATTGAATTGCAGTAGGAATATCAATGTTATTGTCAAGGACAATATTTGTAACGGTACTGTCCTTCATTGCGTCTTCGAATTCCTTTTCAGTGGAAACGTGACGTGCAACAGTGTCAGTTGATATTAAACTTACTGCCGCGTTCTTCAGGTCAGTTGTATTAGCTGCAATACTTGCTGTATCCAACGTCGTGGTAGCAGTACCGTTTTCAGCAATTGAAGTGCTGCTGTTACCACTTAATGAAGTGGAACCTGAAGTACTGGTTGAACCTGAGGTTGAAGTGGAACCTGAACCAGAAGTGCTCGTTGAACCACTGGTTGAAGTGGAACCTGAACCAGAAGTGCTCGTTGAACCACTGGTTGAAGTGGAGCCTGAGCCAGAAGTACTCGTTGAACCACTGGTTGAAGTGGAATGACTGTGTGAACCAGAAGTTGAAGTGGAACCACTCTGTGAAGTAGAGGTTGAAGCGTTGCTTGTTGAACCTGAAGTTGAAGCAGTGCTGGTGGAAGTTGAAGCACTAGTAGTGTTAGAACCAACAACTGTTGAACCCTGAGTGTCAGCATTAGTAGTTGCGGCGTGAACCTGCGTGCTCATAGCACCAGTACCTAAAGCACCTGCACCCAGCATAGCAGCAATCGCAGCCGCCCCCTTGGTGTAACTGCTTAATGTGCTGCTGACTTTCGAGTTACTCAGAGCATCGCGGTCAAAAACCTGTTCTGGTTTAACCTGCTTAGCATCCTTACCTTCAAAAACTTTAAAGAAACGAGTTAAGCAGCTCATCCAACCTTGGTGAGTTTTGAAAAGCTTAACCCGGTTACTATCCTGTTCCCTATTAGATTGTTGATTATTCTTTGACATAAACCTGCCTCCTAGTAGCTGCATCATTCATGAATATTGAAGAACCATTCTGATAAATAACTTTTTTGTGCTAACCCATCATATTTATCAATTAGTAAACAATTATCTTTCAATAAATGATTATCAACCGAAAAAGCTATCTAATGGTTTGAACATTTACATAATAATCAATTGGAAAATATAAATCAACTGCTAAGCAGTACTGTTCACAATGGTATATCATTATTTTTACTTAATATAATTAATATCATATGTCTGTTCTCTTTATAACACGATAATAATTATTTGTATTTTGGAATTACTTTTATTGTTCAGCATTTGCTGATAAATGGTCTAATTTTAAATACTATTTTTAGCTTATAATAATATGCTGATAAATGAAGCACTTTTCTACTTTTCTAGTAATCCTACATTTTTTAAATAATATCGAGATTTATTTTTATGTTATTTATCAATATATAACAAAAACTACTCATTGATATCTTTCATCATTACAGCTCGGCAAGATAAAAGGTGATCAATCAAACAATGAGCCACCCTGAACGGATGACTCATTGTTTCTAATGCTATCAAACTCTATTTAATAATCCCAATCAACATCGTCACTAAAACAATCAAAAACACTAAACCCATAATAATACTAGAAAAGTGAAAATCACTCTTATGCTTCTTATAGGGACGCTGTTTTTCTTCTTGCACCTTATCTAGCTTGCCCATTGCATGGCGTTCAACCAAACTAGGTTTGTGTTGTTCATCTTTATCAGTCATGCATCAGCACTTCCATTCCCTTTTTAAAGTCATCAGTCAGTGTATCCGATGCCATTAAACGTTGCTGATCGATCAGCTTTTTCATCAATGCTGGTTTAACTAATGCGGTTAGCACTTTTTGGGCCATATTACGCACATCACTGGCCTGATAGACATTTTCTGGTGCTACCAATTGTGGACGGTGTAACGTATCCTTGAATCCAACAATCAGCATGTTTTGTTCGAAAGCACCACGTACTGCATCCAAGATCTCATTCCCACGATTGATATCAAAATAGACATCACAATCCTTAATCAATTGTTTTGTCCGCTTAGAACTAACTGTTGGGTACAGATTAACATTGGCACGATCCCCAAACGCCAACAATTTTTCAGACATCTCCGTTACTGCCGCTACATTAAAAGTAACGTTTGGCAACAATGTCGTCAGCTGATCCAATTGCTCCAAGTCGTCAGAGTTAGTCAAAATCAAGGCAGTTGGCCGCAAATTATTACTCCGCGGATGAGGATAAACGAATCCTAAATAATTCACATCGACATTACCGGTGTCATCCGGAAGAAAATCAGAGTGCCGTTGCCAGTCCCGGTAATTTTGAAAAATAACGTGCTTAGTACGCGTCTGATTATCCATCAAGTACTGCATGTTTCCCGGAATTTCGTTGCCGTTAATCTTTTCATGCCACAACAATGTGTCTGATCCACCAGCCGGCAAGCGTAAACTAACCGCCATTGTCTTGTTAAGTGTGTTGTAAAAGACATGGTCTAAATTGTAGTTACATTCTTGAAGGTAATTGACAACCAAGTCATTGAAGCTAGCGAAATGGCGTTGATTACCTTTAAAGCTCAAGAACACATCATCTATCCGTAAATTATGCTCAATTACCTTTTGACCTTGCCGATTATAATAACGACGCAAAACTGGTTGATTGTTATGGTAGTAAGTTTTGGCAAAGTATTGACCATGTTGATCATAATGATCTACCCAATTGATTTTGCCATCGTTATTTAACCAGTGAACTTCCTTAACAAATCGGCTATTGTCATTAGCGCTGAATACCACGTCAGCCCGTTTTTTAGCCACATCATAGACTTGGGCTCCAGTACTGTTGGCATTTATTTTCCAATAACGTGGGATTGGTAACTGATCAAAATACATTGGTTGCCCGTTAGTGGGTAGCTCACAATAATATTGAACCGGAGAATCCACGTCTTGCGGCAAGAAACCATCATCATTTAAAACCACCGTTGGCACTTTGATATTAGTAATCTTTTGCGAGTTTAAGAAATCAAGCGAAGCCTGATCAAACGTTTCGAATAGATTAAGCATTTTCTATTTCCCCCAAAACTTGGCTCCAGCGTTTAGCAACATTATCTGTCAGGTATGGTTCAGCCAAATTATACGAATGCTGACTAAACTGTTTCAAATCTGCTTCAGTGAATAGTTTTACCGTAGCCTGACTTAAAACATCAACCTTCTTCTGATCTGACCAATCCTCAACGTAAGGCAAACGGTAGCCATTTTGTCCATCATCAATGAAAGTTTGGTTGCCATAAGGAACATCAAAGCCAATCATTGGCAACCCAGACCCAACAGCTTCCAGCAAACTCAGACCAAAACCTTCACTCGTTGAAGCAGCAATATAAGCATCATACTTGGTGTAGACATCGGTTAAATCATGTTGGCCCATCAAGTGGATATAAGAACCGGCATTAAACTGGCTGATCAATTGTTGTAAGTGTCCCTGTTCACTGCCTTGACCATAGATATCCAAAGTAACATCAGCAACTTGCTTATGCGCAGAAGCCACTGCTTTAATCAACCAGTCAATGTGCTTTTCACTGGCCAAGCGTGAAGCTGTGATGAGTGAATGCGACTTGCGCTTATCCTTGGGGCGCCGCAATTGATCTAAGCTACCAACAGGAATGGTGTCAACACGGGGTTGCAAGTCATAATAATGCTTTTGCTGCTTGAGTAATAAATCACGTTGTGCATCAGTTGCCACTACAAAACTGGCTACATCCGCGGTGTGAGTAAATTGGTACTCGTAAAAGTTATTCCAGAGGATATGATGCTCATCGGTATAGTGTTTGTCATAATGATCAGCATGGACAACAACCATCAGCTTAGCTGGATTATGATGTTCAAAAATCAGCTGACCATTATTCAGTCCCTTACTTTCATCCATCCGGTCCAGAATGATAACATCCCCATCCTGGAAATTAAGCCGCTTTATCATTTCCAAATACAATTCGTTCTTCGAATAGAAAATCTGGTGGTCAGGAAATTCAAAAGTTTCCCCATTATTGTCATTCAGATATTCCGTATAGGCCACTTGGCCATTCTCGTTATAGAATTCACGGAAAGTAACGTGGTTATTATTCTTGTCGCCATTGTAGTATTCACTGGCATATTTGGTATAAGAATAAAAGTCGCGCTTAACCATCACGCCGTTTACAACATAGGACACCTGATCTAATGTCTGCTTGTCACGGTTGACCATCCGGACAGCTACTTCGAGCTGCTCATCAGAGAGTTGATATACTGTTTCATCACCACGATCAAATTTCTTATCAACGTGATGCTGGCCTAAATTCAAATCTTGTTCCAGTTGTTTTAAAGAATACGTTGATGGAGCAATTTTGACGTCAGTAAAGAAATTGTAGAACCAGATAATCTGATCATCAGTAAATCCCAAGTTTTTCGTCATTGCTTCAATATTGTTAGCCAAAATAAGATCAGAAAAAATAAACTTAGCATCCATTTTATTTTGACGCAAAGATTGGGCACGGTAAGCCTGGGCATATTCAACCCCACTGCTGGCCCAGCCAATCCCTAAATTGACATTATAAATTGTCATAATTTGCCTCCATCATTAATTAAAGGTCAAAATGAGTTCATTCTTTTTATTAATTTGAATCTCACTAAGTAAAAGATTATCCACTAGTTGCTTCTTAATTCGTCTGAACATCCGTTTATAAGCTTCTAAAGCCCATTGGTTATAAACATAACCGGAATCACGGCTAGCCATAGCCCAGTTAGACGTGTAAGCTTGTAGCTTATTCAAATAATCAACTTCATCAGTCCAACATTCGTCTAGTGCTTGCAGTAAAGAAGACCTATAAAATTGCTGCAATTGTCGATCATTAATAAGCTGTTTTTCCTTTTTGTCCAATATTTGATGTGCCAACTCCACCAAAAACTTTTTGGCAGATGCCTTATCGTCAAAGTTTAAATGCACCACAATATTGCCATAATCAAAGTGTTCGTTCACTAATTCTTGCATTTGCGGAATTTGGAAATTAGACACCGTATCTAAATAATCATCAATACCATCATTAAGCCAAGACATAGTCAAATTATCCAGTTTTTTGGCATCAATGATATGGTTACGTTGTCTGTAAAAATTATTGCGTTGCATCCGCAGAACAACATCTGCTCTGTTGGTTTGAGTCCGGTTATTCTCTTCGTTGCTGGCTACCCGATTCTTAAGCATATCCAATGCAATTTGAATCCTTGGGCCATGCAACGTCACGATATTCTTTCCGCGACGCTTCTGAGCCATTAAGTGACGATAATATGCACGAAAGCGATCAGTGCTGGCCTTAGAAATGAAGCTGTCTTCTAGTGAAATATAAAACTGACTAGTACCAGGATCACCTTGTCTTCCCGCACGACCAGCTAGTTGCAGACGCACCCGCTCTGGCAGCATTTCCGTGCCAATCACAGCAAGACCGCCCAACTTTTTGACGTGGTCTGATAGCTTAATGTCAGTCCCACGGCCAGCCATGTTAGTGGCAACAGTAACCGCCCCCGTGTGCCCGGCATCTTTTACCATCGCTGCTTCACGGCTAGCATTATAAGCGTTCAAAACATTATGTGCTATTCCACGGTTTAATAACAGTTCTGAAATAATTTCCGAATTATCAACTGAACCGGCAACCAGTAGCACTGGTCGTCCTTGTTTATGTAATTCAACCGTTTCATTCATCGCCGCCAACAATTTATCACTAGTATTGAGATAAATCTTATCAGGAAGATCCTTGCGAATCATGGGCTTGTTAGTCGGAATCTGGACTACTTTCATATTGTAAACGTTGATGAATTCATTCTCATTTACTTTCGCAGTCCCACTCATTCCCGAGACCTTATTGAATAATCCGAATAAGCTAGGAAACGTAATCGAAGCAGCCGTTTTTTGCTGTGCCGTCACTTCGACATGTTCCTTTTGTTCAATGGCTTGGTGAATCCCAGTACTAATCTGAATTCCTTTCATCAAACGACCATTGGTCTCATCCAGTAAGACGACTTTACCATCACGTACGGCATAATCATGGTCCCTTTCCATAAAGAAGTGAGCCCGCATTGCCAAAATAATATGACGATAAAGTTCCCGGTATTTCAAGGCAAAAAGATCGTCAATTCGGAAGTATAGTTCTGCCTTTTCGATCCCTTGCGAAGTTAACCATGTCGCATGGTCGCGTCGTCTAATAACATAATCAACCTTGGGACGCAGTGTGGTGACAAAGTTATCAGTTAATTCGTACAAATTAGACTGGAGCTTAGGAGAACTAGAAACAACAAATGGCGACGTCGCATTATCTAGTAAAACAGCATCAACTTCATCAACAAGAGCGTAATTATATGGGCGTAAGTACTGATCTTCCCGATTATCAGCTAGGTTATTAAAGAGGTAATCGAAAGCCAGCCCACTGGACGTAATATACACAATGTCAGCAGCATAGCGGCGTCGCTTTTCAGCAGCATCCATCTTAATTTTGTCTTTTTCATCCTTTTTTGGAAATGCTGTCTCAGCCGTTAAACCCAGCCAATTATAAACTGGGGCTAATTGAGTCTCATCCCGTTCAGCAAGGTAAGCATTAGGTGTTACCAACATTGCACCCTTACCGGATAAAGCATTGAGGTACAGTGGCATTGTTGCCGTCAGGGTCTTTCCTTCCCCCGTTTTCATTTCAGCAATGTTGCCTGAGTTAAGGACAATAGCGCCCATTACTTGAACGTCATAGGGATACATTCCCAAAACGCGACGATCCGCTTCCCGTACAACAGCATAGGCTTGCGGTAAAATATCATCTTCTGTTTTACCATCCTTCAATTGCCGTTTTAGAATGTCTGTCTGTCCCTTAAGTTCCTCATCACTCATTTTCTTCATTGTCGGGGCTAACCTATTAACTTTTTTTAGTGTTTGTCTGACCCGATGCATGGTCAATTGATCCATCAGCATTGATTAGTTTCACCTCTTTTACTTCCAAATTTTGTTCATTTTTTCTGTTAAACGTTGCCAATCAGGATCAACCAGGGACGGTGAAGCCCAAGGAACAGGTTGTGCGTCCCAAGTTTCAACGCTGCGTCCTGCAATCGTTGTTGTCAATAATAACTGTGCCAAAGGAAATGCCCGTGTCAATTCAAGAGCGGTCATATTTAATGACGCTGACGCCACGGCAATATGTGGTTGTTTCATTTGGTTATTGCGCAGCCAATCCCGTAGCCAACGCGTTAAGGATTGCTGAGATTGCCAACCAACACTAATAAGTTGCACAGGCATTTTTATCAGTTTATTCAGTTCTGGATAAGTCTTACGCGAACGTTTAGCATCAGCTAACAATATTAAATTATTAGCAACGTGACGGTCAGTGTTAATCGGCTGGTGTGGCCAAATATCGGAACTGGCATTGGCATCCATATCAACAGGACAAATATCAAAACGATCAAATGCCAATTGATAGCAACCCGCATTGATAATCGCTAACGAATACGAAACTGTCCCTTCTGGCACCTCAAATTCAAAATGATCATCATTAAAATCATATTTTTGAATGACAGTGCCTTGCAGGTCCCGGAAAATCAAACGAACTAAATGTGTTTTTTCAGGAACGGATGTCAAATGGTTGATAATGATATAACGCTTACCAACAGACAAAATGGGTAATTGAGGAACAACTTTACTGCCTTGGTAGTTGTATTCTGATTGCCAGCTAATAATAGACTGACCCGGACCCATCAAATTGCTTTGCCACCGGACGTGATAATGATGATCAACGCTTATTTGGACGCCATGCTGAAAAATGTCAACGTTGTCCCAATAAACATGTTGCATAATTTCCTGACTCATTGACATCATCACAGCTCCCTTGAAAAGTCTTGACGAAGAATTTGTTGCAGTCTTCGCATAAACCAGTAGTTAATTTGGCGATTGTCATTGTGACGACCAGGGAATCCACGATAAACAAACTGCTTAGCTTTCGCAATCGCTGCACTCTCTCGCAAATGTTTAATAGCATGGTCATCATAATCATCGTTTTCCATATACGCTACAAATAGACGGGTATTACTCAGGTCTTGTTTATTAAAAAGTTCCCAGTAATCATTATCCAGTTTTTGAAGATTCTTATCATCCAGTTGTTTTACTAAACGATTATCGATATCATAGCTGGTTTCAAAAGCGCCAGGACGCTGCAAACGTGCTCTCCGGGATACATAACCCAAATTAGAAATTTGCTTAGCAACGTTGATAAAGCCGACTTGCATTTGTACGCCCAGCTTCAAAGCAGGATAAGTCCCCATTGAAATACCATTCATCACAAGCTGAGACCTGTTAAAACCAAGTTGCTTTAAGCACTGGTCAATCACAGATTTGATATGCTCTTCCATGTAGCTGGTCGTATAGAATTGGCCCGCTTCTTGACGCATATCAGTAAACAAGAGCATTGGTGCATGAAGATTATGGAACAAAGGAAATGCTTCAAAACCTTCTGCAGAACGTGCACCCGAGAAATATACATTCAGTGGTGGGCGCAAATCGCCATTGCTAAAGAAGTAAGCAATATCTTCATGGTTGGCGGGATTAACAATTCGCTTGCCACCCGCGATGAAGTCTCCGTAACCTTCACGAGACCAACGTGAATGAAGGATTCCAAGGGTAAAATCACCACTGCCCTTAACTTCAAGACTAACTGAAGCATAGCGCGGATAATCCGCTGCACTAATTGGCAAAGGCGGATTGTCTAAGTTACTGCCTATTGATACAAGATAGCAGTCCTTAACATCCCCATCACCACCGGATGGTTGAATGAAAACTCTTAATCGTGCCTCAAGACCATCACTTTCCATCTCAAGCCAAAGACTCATCAATTTACCAGGATCAATAAAAATATTGTCACGGAAATTGCCAATATTTACCCACTGACCATCCGTATCTATTTCCATCTTGATGTGGCTTTGGTCCATCATCTGAAAAGATTCAATTCGGTCCATCAATGGTTGAAAACTGGATGGCATAAACCGGATTCCTGATTGTCCAAAAAAGAGTCGCGTTGGCAAATGATCAATGACAGTCTGCGGATCTTCAGTAATCTCAGTGGCATTACTGCACTGAATAAATAGTTGCCCAGCTTTATCCAATTTTTGCATTGCTGCTGGCAAATAAATAACATGATATGGGTCAACTTTTCTAAGAAGTTGATTCCATTTTTTGGAAGACCACGTTACAGGTCCGGCAATGATGACAGCATCAAATCCCTTTTTAGCTTTTTGCATATCAGGGTTGGGAAAGACATTAAATTCCCAGTCCATATCTTTAGGAAGTTGGTATTGATCAGCCCAATTAGTGGACCCTAATTGTAAAATCCTCATTGTGCTGATTCCCCCTTAAATAGTTTTTCCCATCTTGCTAGTAAATGTTCTTCTGAATAACGATTCATCATCTGAACGTTGTAAACCAGAGATTGGTTCCAATGCTTCAAAGTGTCCAGATAATACTCAATACCATGTTTAAGAGCATTGATATTCTGACAAACCATGCCGTTCTTACCGTCCTGGAGTTCAGCAGTTTCGAAGTTTTGTAACATCGGAATACCTACACTGACACCTGCAATGGACATGAAATCGTCGGGTTTATTCCAGCAAATCAACAGGCGAATTTGGTCTAGTGCCGTTAAAACATCCATACTGCTCATCAACCGCTGCGCCTTAATTGTTAACAATGGCGGAAGATCATCAATTAACTGATTTTCACCGGGGTCAACTTCATTACGTGAAAGAATAAATTCTCCCTCGTGTCGTTCTCGAAACTTGTTAAAGACTTGGTGAACCATCCCATCCTTATCTGGACTGTAAGAAAACAGGTACAGTGCTGTATCGTCTGGATTGTCAATTAAACGTGGATAGATCATTTCTATCATCTCATCCAATTCTTGTGGGTCCATATATTCGGCGAAAATCGCAATGCGCTGCTGTGAGAGGCGCTGACTATGGCCCAATTTGAATTGAGATTGAAATAATGGAATTATCTGTGCCTTATCTCCGCCCGCAATTTTGTCAGCTAACCGCTCTTTTTCGTGGTCATTGTTCACAAGAACCGTACTTGGCTGTAATTCATTCAAATTTTTGGTTGCTGTGTGCCAATGGCTAAACGAAAAAATAGGATGATAAGGATTATAAATGCTTTGTGACACCGTAGATTGGTCATCCCCGGTCACAATTAGGTGATCGCTGCTATTCAAGTGATCAAGGCAATGCTTTGTGACGATTTCTTCAATCAAATCTTTTAAGCTATCATATTCAGACTTGTCACAAAACTTCGGTGCCGCAGGATTAACTTCAACATGACCACTATCAATGTTATGTTTAATCCGCCAATGTCCTTTTAAATCAAGATATATCTCGATATTTCCATCTTTAATTTGAGAGACAAATCCGCGACTATCAAACAGAAAAGTTTGTCCCTTTTGGGGGCCATCGGTGTACTCAACCGATAGGATTTTGCCCTGAATATCAAATGTGATCCGCGCATATAGTTTGTCGTTTAAAACAGCGAATAAACGGAAGTTAGTAAAATCAAAAATGATTCCTTCAGGCCATTTTAAATCACGGTAATCCACCGTTTGATTGCCCCACACATCAATTCCCTGAATGTAGTCAAAAACGGAAAACATGTGATCTGGCTGTAAGGCAAATTGATTAAGCTGGGTCAATAATTGTGGAAGGTAATCAGTAATGACTAAACTAATTTGGTGTCCACCCTTTTGCAAAACTCGTGCATGGCTAACCACATCATCAAATTTGATTTCTGGAGTGGTGTATGACCAGTCGATTAATTGGTCATGCCAGGCTGGAACTAGATATTCCACTACTTATCCCCCCTTTGGCTAAAACGTTCATACTTACGAGGAAACGTAAGGGTGAACAAATTATCTTTAACACCATTCATAATTAAAACAATCATAACGACATTCATTGGGATAACAGATAAACCGCCATATTTTCCCAGGAAATATTGACCCATCAGGCCGAAGGTCAATTGAATACTATTAAGCAAGGCTCCTGGGAAACAAACAATCCACATCAATCGTGTCAGATACTTTTGAGTAGGTTTTCCTGGATGTAATCCCGGAATGTAGGTATTGGAATTACGAAAACTCCTTGATTGTTGGTACGGACTAAATTGGACAAACGAGAAGAAATAGTACAGGAAAAATGACATGATGCCACTGATTAAGGCATCAAACCCTGGACGTGCTAGCAACGAATGTGGTCCTAAAATACTGCTAAAAATCAGCGGCATCATCAATAAGGCCATACCAACCATGTACGTCATCATGGCCCCCATGTTTAAGCCTAATGGCGTCGTCACTAACTTGCTATGACTATCTAATAATATATTGACAGCTTTTAGTGGGTAGTAAGCCTTTGTAAATGCAAGCCAGAATATCATTAGTAAAATATTGAAGATAACGATAGCAATTAAAATTAGTGTGGGGTGTGACAATTTATTAATGCTTCGCAAAGCCCCCAGCACCGTTGGGATAGATGAGGTAATAATGTTGAACAAGATGATTGCAACTGTTCCACCAATACCAAATTGCATATTCATAAAGCCTAACCAAGTTACGAACATACTGCCCGTAGTTAAAATAATAATTACAGAAGCAGTTGTCCATGGATTATCAGTAAGGTGGAGTCCCACTGTCATCGCAGCCGATTGTATAACCGCCAAGACTAAAATGAGTCCCTGCTGCACATACATGATTTGGCTCATCGACAATGTATCAAAGTGGAACAAGCGTATCATCATTAATAGTTGCATCAACAGCATGGCTATCATCATGGGGTTAAGTCCCACCATAAATAGCGATAATTGCTGCATATTAGCACCACTCATAAAACTAGTAATCCCCATCGGCGTATCGTGAAGCAAACGCGTGAACTGATGACTAGTATGTGCATAAGGCAGCGGTATAGATGAACCTAGAATATACACAAACAAAATCAAAAGAGTTACACGAATTCGTTTATATAAGTTACTTAATTGAGATGTTTTTCTCATTATTTCATTTCCCATTTTTCTTGTTATTTGAACATGTGCTTTTTACCTGATAGATGTAATATATAAATATTAACAGGAATTATTCGTCATGCCAAATGAACTTAGCACCCGTTTCTATCAATTATAGTATAATTATACTACTTATAACTTTTTTCTAATAGCTTTCGACTAACTGGAGGGACACCACATGTCAAAAAAGGTTTTTGCATTATCAGCTGATTATGGATATATTAATCAAATTACAACGGCTGTCAAATCCATTCTTTATCACAATCATGACTCGACAATTTATATTATCAACAAGGACATTCCCCAAGAATGGTTTAGTGGTATTAACAATCGCGTCGAAGCCATCGGCAGTAAAGTGATTAACCAAAAAATTGATGAAAATTCATTAGGTAATGAACACGTTTCACAGCCACAAATTAACGAAATGTCATATGGTCGAATTTTGATTCCTGACCTCATTGATGAAGAACGCATCCTCTATTTAGACAGTGACATTGTCGTTAATGCTGATCTAAGCGAACTGTTCGACATGGATCTTGGTGACCATCCAGTTGCTGCTATTCCTGATTTACTGTATGCAAACAATTTTAATTCAGGTGTCCTCCTCTTCAACATCCCCGTTTTGAAGAAAGATCCCGATATAGTTCATAAAATGCTCGAGTTTGGCTTAACTTCTGATCTTAGCGAAGGTGACCAGTCAGTCCTGAATCATTTCTTTAGCGATAAGTACTACCACTTACCACTGAAGTACAACCTTGCTATCGGCTATGATTTTCTTTGTTACTACTACCCTGGTTTTGACCACAACTATTTTGAAAAGACTAACATCCAAGGTAGTATCATTCACTACACCAGTCCTTATAAGCCATGGAAACAATTCTCTACAGGACGCTACCGTGACCTTTGGTGGCAGTATTACGACCTTGACTGGGCTGAAGTTGTCGCTCATGCAGATTTACCAGCAGTATTCGACTATAAAGAAGAGGGATCCTTCTTCACCCTCACCAATAGTGAAAACATTGAACATCTCGAAGAATTAGTCAAAGCATTTCCACATTACACTTTTAACATCGCTGCGCGAACCAATATGGGTGGTAAATTAGTTAAATTAATTCCATATCCTAATGTCCACCTCTACATGAATGCTGTTCAAGTTGTGATCGATCCATTATTAAACAACGCCGACGCTTACCTAGATATTAACTACGGCGGTAAAGATGATGATATGCTAAAAAAATTCCAGGCCACTGGGAAACCAATTGTCTCATTTGATGATGTTAATTCCAGCATAAAGGGAGCAATTAACTATCATAGTTTCAAACAGGATGATGTAGCTGGAATGATCACCTATCTAAAATCTATTAACTAAATCTGGGAGAACCAATTAATGAATATCTATATAACTAATATTAATGGGGTCGGCGGAACAGCCCAGGTGGCCCAAAATATGATAGCCAACATTGCTGCTAGATATTTTAATGCTAGACCTATGGGCATCTACCACTATGATTGGCCTGACGAACCGGACGAGAGCCGTAACGCCAGATTAGATGGTATTATTGCCCCTCTTCAAGCGGGAGACATTTTAATCATTCAGATGCCAACCTGGATGCCAAACCCATGGACAATGGCATTGTTAGATCACATTGCAGCTTATGGAGCTCACGTTGTAATTTTCATCCATGACATCGAATCACAAATGAATCATGCTTGGGCTAACCAGCTTCAGGGAGAAATATCTATCTACAACCGGTCTGAGCTCATTATTACTCACTCTCAGCAAATGCTGGATTTCCTGCGTCAACATGGTTTGACAGTTCAAAAATCAGTGGTTTTAGGCATCATGGATCATCCTACTAAAATGGATCTCGGTCCCCTACCGACCTACAAGCCAGTGATGACCTACGCTGGACCAAACGACCCCAAAGCGGCTTTCATCAAGTCCTGGAATTCTGATGATGTAAAATTACGAATTTATGATCACCAACACGATTGGGGAAAAGATAAAAACATTGATTTCATCGGTTGGCACGAAGATTCAGAATTATTAATTGATTTACGCCAAAATGCCGGCTTTGGCCTTGTGTGGTCCGACGACCCTTACTGGAACAACTATATGAAAATGAATAGTTCCTTTAAGCTTAGCACTTACTTAGCAGCTGGCATTCCTGTTATCGCAAGACCATCGCTGACCCAAGCCAAATTGATTCAGGACGAGCAACTCGGTCTCTTAGCTGATAATATGGCTGATGCCCAAAAACAAGTGCTAGCAATGAGCCCTCAACAGTATCAACAAATGGTAAAAGGCATTGACCGTTACGCCAATATCATCCGTGAAGGTATCTTTACCAAACGTGCATTAGCTACCGCATTGTACAAGCTGTTTAACAAGTAAGTATTGGGGGACAACATGCAAACATATATTACTAACCTTAATGGCCTTATTGGTGGCAACCAAGAAGCTCAAAATATGATTACTGATATTGCCTGCGACGATTTAAATTACCGTGAGCTTGGCATATACAACTATAATTGGCCAAACGAGCCAGATGAAGTTTTGGATAATCGCATTGATGGTATCATTGCCTCTCTTCATAACAATGATACGGTTATTTTTCAATTTCCCACTATGAGTCTCAGTTGGGATAACCGTTTTATCAACCACGTTCGTGCCTATGATGCACACCTGATTATCTTGATTCATGATTTGCCATCTCAGCAAGGCGACAATAGCGACAGCCAGTTGTTAAAACAAGAAATTGAATTTTTAAACCAAGCTGACCTGATTATTGCACCAAGTCAGAAAATGGTAGATCTACTCAACAATAATGGTTTAACTGTCAATCGAACTGTTATCATGCGTATGTGGGACCGGCCAGGCGTAGTCAATCCCAACAGAAAGCCAAAGTTTAATCAGGTAGTTTCATATCTCGGAGATAACCCTAATCAACAGTTTTTCCGTCACTGGGATTCAGATAAGTACACTCTCCAGCTATTTGAAGACAATCCTAATTGGAAACAACAAGGTGTGTCTTTTGCAAAGCCCCACCAAAAGCAGGAATTAATTGATAATCTCCGCTTATCTGGCGGGCTTAGCATTGTTTGGGATGATACCAACGAGTATTATTCTCTCAATCCGTCATATGAGCTCAGTTATTACCTGGCCGCTGGTTTGCCTGTAATTGCACCAGCTAATATTTCGGTAGCGGATATCATTCAGAAAAATAACTTGGGAGTTCTTGTCGACTCTAAAGACGCAATAAACTCATTCTTAAATGAGCTGACAGAAGATAAATATAACGAATATGTATCTTCTGTAGACTACTACAGCAATTCATTAAGAATGGGAATCAACACCAAATTGGTATTAAACGAGGCTATTTACCAGCTATTCTTATAAATCACAAAATCCTCTAAGGAAAAGGCACCATATCTGGTACTTCTCAACCTTAGAGGATTTTTTCGTGTATCAAAATTTAATGCATTACTTAGCAATCAATTCCTTGATCCGTTTTACCATTGCTTTGACATCACCGCTCTTAAAGGATTCATAACCCTTTTGTCCAGTAAGTTCATTAGTTTTGACATCATCAAAAGTCAGTACTGGATCGCCTTTTTCTATGAACTGCTTAATAATGTCCTGTGTCTTAGGGCCATGGTTAATGTCCAAATAAATGTCTGCTTCATTTAACATCCGGTGCAGAGTGTGCTGCGTCATTGATGGATAGAGACGCACATTAGGATACTTAAGCGCTTGAACAAGCTTAGAACCCATCATTGTGTAAGCTGCCACATTGAATTCATATTCCGGCATTGCCGTGGCAAGATCATACAAGGATTCAACATTTTCATCATCAGTGAAGGTAAAGAAGGTTCCCTTTTTATTCGGTACTGCATCACTTGGCAATGGATCATGATTAACGATTTCGTTATATTCAAGTTCGCGGTATTGCCACCACTTGTCACGCATCCGCAGGCAACTGACCACGTTCCACGGCTTGTCAGAGGTAGTGTAATGGATAACCGTGTAAGGTTCTGCTTCCTTCAATTTTCTTTCATACATATCTAACTGATCACGATGGAAGAATGTAACTAAGTCTCCACCAATCATCGCATTATAGGTTGGCTTCAACGGTAAATAGTTATTTTCAAACTCTTCGTTAAGTAGAGTCTGATCGTTATCAGCAGGCGAATTCTTTCCCCGTTCCAACAAGTCCTGAACAAAGTTAGTATCCCGCAGCTTGGCATTGTCCATCAATAAGACACCTGAATTAAAAATGGAGGTATCAAAGTATTCCGTGGCTGCAGCAACTGGTTTACCCTTGAGATCCAGATTAAACAAATCATCAAGGCTACCATCAACAATGATATCGGCATCCAGATAAAGCACCCTGTCTTCGGGAATTAAATCAGGAATTAAAATTCGCCCATAAGCCATCTTGCTGAGATAATCAATTGAAATCTTTTCCTGTTCAATAAGGGCTGGATCAAATTTGGCGTCCTGAACTTGAATACCAATTTTATTCAAACGATGGTTCAAATTAATAAACCATTCCTGTGGAATATTTTCGTTAATTACGTAAATTTTGACATCATGATTGTTATAAGCAATCGACTTAATCAGTGTTTCAACTGGCGTTAAGTAGTTAATATCAGTTGAAATTGCAATAACCCTATCCATCGTGTAGCCCCATTCCTTTATTTATTATAAAAATAATTACTTGCTTACATTACTTTTATAATACGCTAAATGAATGTTTTTTTCAATCATCTTTGCAAATTGCTTTGCTTCCGTACTTGTTAATGATCAGTAAAAAAAGCGACGACCAATAACGGCCTTCGCTTCAGTGAATCTTCAGTTCTTTACTCATCATCCTCATACTTCAAATCACTAAAGTGGTGATCCCCCTGATGCTGAGACATCGACTTACTCTGATAGTAAACCGCGTCAGTCCAGTAGCCGGCACCACCAGCTTCGACCAAAACTTTCACTTGTTGACCGTCAACCATTTCGGTGTGGACAGCAAAGGATTCGCCATCCCCTGCACTCTGGGTCCAACCACGGATAGTAAGAAAGTCCAGATCGTGAACATTGGTCATCCGGGCACTGCCCCAGTTCTTCGTTGCATCTTGAATTGAATTATCTTCAGTTTGATCACTGCTTAAGAACTTCGGATCCTGCTTGAAGAGCTGCAAGGTACTGCTATCCCCATCGTCCGCATTGGACATACTATGTGCACCAAAGGTCACGCTACTATCGTCATCATCACTGGACGTGTACCAAGTGCCACGCATTTCCGCTGGAACGGTGAATGGCCCCTGGTTGCCGTATTTGCCGGTTTCACTGTTACTGGAACTACCGCCGTTGCTCGAACCACCACTCAGCTGGCCGTTCGTCTTATCGACCACCTTGGCCTGTCCAGCGAGCTGCTTAACCAGTGAACCTTGGCCGTTCTGGTTGATGTAGTCAGCCATTTGTTGGCGACTAACCGTCCCAAGTTTTTGGCTACCGTTATTGCTGTATAGAATAACGTTGTTACCTTTCATCGTGTACAGCAAGCCAGTATCTTTACCACCAGCCGTGACACTGTATGCCACGCCCTGGCCACCATCAGCTAGCTTATACTTGTTGGACTGGTAGAGGTTAACCTGCAGACCGGCAGATTGAGCCTTCTTGGCCGTTGTTGCCCAGCCATTGCCGTACTTATTGCCGGCGTAAGCCGTGATCAGAGCCACTGACTGTTGTGGCGAAGTGCTCGGGCTGACCTTCGTGCTTGTCTTCTTAACCAACAAACTAGAGCTCGAACTACTGGAACTAGCCCCCTGCTTACTGTTCTGCTGGCCACACCCAGCCAGCGTCAACAGTGCCAAACCACAGACCGTCATCGTCAATAATCGTTTCTTCATCTCAATGATCCTCCCAATAATCATTCAATCTTTGCTTATTTTAACACCAAAGAGCAATTGACTACGGACCATGGCGACGCTTAAAATTAAAATACAATAAAATTATTAAGGAGCGATTACATTGCATCACTTAAAGAAAGCAACTGATAAGCCTGAACCGGTCTTCAGTTTTGGTGAGAGCATCGCCGTCTTAGTTGTTATTCTTTGTATCTTGGGCTACCTAATCATTTGTCAAAAGCAGGAACCCCAAGCGCCATTATTCATTGCTTTTACTGTTTTAGCCGTTTATGGTCGCCTACGTGGCTTTAAATGGTCGACCGTCATGAACGGTATGCGAGAAGGGCTTCGTGCTGGGGTCGATCCGTTAGTGATCTTCCTCTCCATCGGAGTTCTGATTGCTACCTGGATCTTCTCCGGAACGATTCCAACGATCATGTACTTCGGTTTCAAGATAATCTCCGTTCAGTTCTTCTTGCCGACGGTCTTCATTGTCTGTACCTTAGTCGGGGTGGCCTGTGGAAGTTCCTTTACAACCGTCTCAACCATGGGAATCGCCTTTATCGGGATCGGCGCTACGTTAAAGATCAATCCGGGCCTCACCGCCGGAGTTATCGTTTCAGGGGCTTTCTGTGGATCGAACATTTCACCACTGTCCGGAACGACTAACCTGGCCGCCAGTGTCGGTGAGATCAGCATCTACGAGCACATCAAATCGCTGATGATGACTGACATTCCAGCCTGGGTTCTCTGTGTCATTGCCTACACGATTTTGGGACTAAACTCCAAAAAAGTCAGCCTGACCGCTGTTCACCAAATGATGCATGGTCTGGCCAATGGTTTCTGGATCTCCGGCTGGGCCCTCCTACCAGTTGTCCTTTTGATTGTCCTCGCTATTCTGCAAGTGCCAGCCATCCCGTCACTGGGGCTAGGTTCACTCTTCGCCGCTTTTCTCGGTTGGGTCCACGCCCCGACAACGAGCATTACTGCTATTACTAAAACGATCATGATGGGATACGTTGCCCACACTAACAGCAAAACCATCAACACCCTTCTGTCCAAGGGTGGAATTGCTAGTATGTTAACGTCGCTGGCCCTGATTGTCTTTGCCTTGGCACTCGGTGGCTTGCTGATCAAATTCCACATCATTGGCGCCATCATCGACCACCTGTCCGGTATCGTGAAGACACCAGGACGACTAACCTTGGCTACTGCTGTTACCTGTATCGGGGTCAACCTAATGGTCGGTGAACACTACCTGGCCATCATCCTGCCTGGTCAATCCTTCCGCCACGCCTTTGATCGTCTAGGGCTCAAGCGCAAGTATCTGACCCGGATTCTAAACGATGCCGGGGCCGCCATCAACGCGGTGGTTCCGTGGTCAGTTTCTGGGGTCTTCATCGCTGGTGCTCTGGAAATCAACCCGCTGAAGTTCATCCCCTGGGCTTTCTTCCCATTCCTGGTCACGATCCTAACGATCATTATGGGTGCGCTTATTAAGGCACCACATGGCGCACAGCAAAAATAAAATAGTATAGAAAACGAAAATGCGGATCTAACTTCTTTTCGGAGTTAGATCCGCATTTTTAATATGTTTCTGAAACTTGAAAGCACGAAAACTAGCCGGAGCTGCGTCAGCTTCGGCTTTTCTCAGCCTAAATTAGACTTTTAGATGCCAGTATTCAATGCTTTTTGGATCGTTATTGGCAACTGAGCTATGAATCGATTAATGATGTTATCAATGTGATCAGTTAGGCTGAGCTCAGCTCGACCCAGTTCATGAAATAAGTAGACCAATGCGTCCATAAAACGAATATCTGGCAGTGCTTGATTCATAATGTAAAAGAGTCCACCAATTGTGCGATCATCAGTATTAAGTCGTTCTTGCCAAGCCAATAAGTCATAAGTAATCATGGTGACGGCAATATAACCACATTGACCGTCGTAACTTTGAATTTGTGATCGATTAAGAGCTAAATACTGCTTAGCAGCTTTGAAATAGGTCTCAATTTGCCAGCGGCGTCCGTACAATTGAATGATTTCTTCTGGCCGCATAGCTAAGTTAGTGGTCGCTAAAACTAGGTAGTCCTGACGGTGCCCCTTTTTGGATACAAAAACCACTTTTAGCGGAAACTGATGGCCATGATATTGGGCTTGAATGACACTGCTGTAAAGATAGTGATGCCGACAATTCATTTTAGAAGCTGCTAAACGTTGATAAAGACCCTTAATGCTATAGTGACGACCACGATATCGATAATAGACTTTTGCGCTGCGTTTGAGCATACCCACACCAAAAAGCTGAAGCTGAGCGAGTTGCCAAAACATCTTCGGCGAACTGTACCAAGAATCAAAAAGGACGTATTTAGCTGACACGCCTAGTGTTTGCGCTTGTCTAATCAATTCTAGAGCCACTTGGTTCATTGGGCGTTGAGCTTGAGCCCTTCTTTGACCGGCAATTTGACGTTGGTCAGTAATCTGCGCTAAGCATCCAATCAGATTAGCAGGCTGGTGAGTTGACATTAAAGCAAAATTAATAGGCAAAAAAGTATTACCATCACTCCAACCGAGAGTTAAGCCACGGTAACCATTTACATACTCGTGCTTATCGTGGTCATAGGTCTTGGCTAATAATTCAGTCTTTTGGGACCAACGACGTGCTAACAGAGTATCATCAAGCACTAATGCCAAACGACGTCGACCATCAATAAACGGGGTTAAGATGCGAATTAATTGAATCGCTACTAAACAGACTAATTTCTGCCAGTTAATACGGCCATCATTCAAAACATTCCGTGCCGTTCTTGGGGTAAAATGGCAATCTGGATGAGCACGATTGATCGAAAGACGCTCAAAATGAGCTGTCATTAACCAAGCTACGATCATTTTCAATGAACATAATGAGTGACGCTTAAAATTCACCCTGTGAGTTAGCTTAGCTAGACCAATTAGGCTTAAGAAGTGAGAAATAATGTTTTGAGAATCGTTTTCAGTACTGAAATGGTTTATAATTTGCATAGCGCAAGACTCTTTTCTACTTTGATTTTGACACTTAAAGTATAGCGTAAGAGTTCTTGCGTTTTTTATTTTTTTCGTCCAAAAGCCCTGAACCACAATGATTTCATTGCAATTCAGGGCTTTCAAGTTTCAGTATGTTTCTTTACAGCTCTTTATTTAGGCAGCTGCCGGTGCAAACAAGTCGTTAACCGAAGTTACGACTTCCTTGCCGGTCATTTGGTCTTGGACAATGTGGTTCTTAATACGTAGATCATATTGCGTACCCTTTGGGGCATCATTGATCTTAGCAAGGTCAACTGGCTTATCATCAGCATTCGTCACGTCGAAGTTGTACTTCTCCATGTTCTTGATTGTGTCATTTTGTACTGTCATAATCAGTGACCTCCTTTCACCTTCCGTTATAGTCCTTTTTTAAAATATGTTAAGCATAGTATGGAAAAAGTTTTTAAAATGTTTCACAAATGTGTAACGCATTTCAATATGGTGATAATGGTGGAAATGGCTTATTCATTTCCCGAAGCATCTCATCCGCTAGTCCCTCACCATACACATTGCGATTACAATGATCCCACCGTCTTTGTTGATAAGTGATGTTATAACCCCGACTCTGTTCCTGCAGCTGGTTTAATCTGGCAAAATCATCCGGTCGAATACTAGTCAATTCCGACCCCTTCAGATACTGCTCATATTCCAACATCTGGAGTTGAAATGCCGACACGATATCTGCAGCTGCTAAGTTGCTCTCTAATTTCCGAGGTGACACATCGAGCAAAACCTGCAATTGCCGTGACGGCTGGCCATCGCTAGCAAAGATCAGAAGTGTCCCCCGCTCGTGCTTATGCCAAGAATTTAAATGGTGTGCCATAATCCAGTACACCTGCCGGCTGCGTGGGCTACACGTCGGCACCATCCGGTAACGACCCGCCACTGCTGACCGGGTGCGCCCCTGCAAAGAACAATACTGGTAATAGGCCCAGTTGTGGTCGTCATCCAAATCATGGCGGTCAAAGAATTCCTTGATCATGATCCGCAGCGGCTGGTTAATCTTGAGCAGCCTGCCACTAACCGTCAGCACTAAAGTTTTACTCACTGGATTTTGCGGATCCCCCACGATCAGCAGAACCTGTTGCCAGCTCAGGCGGTAGTTAATAAAGTGGTCGTCGATATCTGACTGCTCAAACCGCGTCATATCAACTAAACTGCCGTTTTTCATAGTATTCCCCCAAATAAATGAAAATAGCGCCATTTTATTTTAAACAGCTCCTCTACAAAATTTACAGGAGAAGTCTGTCTCTGTCTAGCTTTTTTTGGAAGAAATTTCGCCAAAATGAAATTCGTCTTTACGTTGGTAAATCGTTATTCTAAGACCATCCGCGGCCACGGAAATCTAAAATAAAGGTTTCTTAATGATGAATAATAACCGAACTCTCTGCGAAGGCTTCTCCTTCTTACTACAAAACGACCGTCAACGCCTGATTCACGGGGTACTGAAGGGCCTCTATATGCGTCCCAGCGACCTCCAATACGACGATTACTTCCAGGATGCCTGCCTCATTTTCGCGAAAACTTACGTCGACTTCAGTGGCGACCCCACTAAGAACACCGAAGATTTCATGCACTACGCTTACCAGCGCATTCGCTGGCGGCTACTCGATCAGATTCGTCGGGCACGCTGGCAAGATGATAAAAATGAAATGTCGCTGGACAACCCCATCCTCAGTGAAACGCAACGGGAAGTTCTCTGTCTCGACCCACATTCCAACAACCCACTAGAACGAGCTAGCAGTCGTGATTTTTTTAACCGCCTGGTCGCTGCAGGCTGCCCAGCACGACAACGCAAATATTTACACGCCGTCCTGGACCTTGGCCTCAACGATAGCGAGATTGCCCGTCACTATGGTGTCTCACGTCAGACTGTCTACGCCTGGCGGCAAGGTGTGATTAGACGGGCACGGATGTTAATTTAAGGGCAAACTAAATACTCCCAGTCATCAACATAAAGTTGACGGCTGGGGGTATTTTCTGGTTGCTTGCGTTTACTATACGTATTTTAAAACGACTTTAAATCAGAGCGGTTTCTAGCTAAACCAGCACAGATTAACGAGTAAAGATGAGGATCAGAGTGATGATTAACCAGACAATTAATCCTAAACAAACTAGGATCTTCTGAATATATCTTTTCCTGTAAAATTGAATCTGTTCTTGACGATATTGTTGAATAGTGGCCGTAATGCGTTGTTGATTAGCTCGTTTGAAGTCATGAGTCAAAAAATTAACTTCTTTGTCTAGTTTTACAGTTCCTAATAACCATTGAAACAATGGATAATTCGGCTTAATGAATTGGCTGCGAGCAATCCAGCGTGGGTCATGAGTTCGGACTGGCAAAATCAGGATGCGAATAACCCTAGCAGGCTTAATTTTCGCCTGACCATCACGATATTCCGTAATCGGAACGTTAATAAGTGAGTCCAATAAAACATCTTTGAAGTTTTGACTGTCCTTTTGATGTTGTCTCATCGGTCCTTGTAAATCTTTGGGCAACTGATAATTAGCAATTTGGTGGGTACCGGTGAACATAACCTGCACCCAGAAATTTTCGTAACGTCGATGATGGTGCTTGACCTTATGTTTTTGTTGCTCTTGTTGAAATCTAGCTAAATCGCGGTAGACAAACGACCAACTGCGAGTGTTAGGTTTTTGCATGTGAAATCTCTCCATTTATCTGATCAAAGAAATACAAGTGCTATTGTAGCGCATTAAAAGCAATTTCGTTCTAGATGAGCGACGATAATTTTGCAAAAGAAAAAACTAGACCACACCATAGGTGATATGATCTAGTTTCTTCAAAATTGTCAATTAGTACCAATCGATAAAGCACTTGCGTAAAAATATCGCATCCACTTACTCAATTAATCATCAAAGTGACGCCATGGGCTATATCTAATTTTCGTTTTGCTTGACATAATTTGCCAAAGTCATAGATGCAGGTAAAGTGGTATCAAAAGCATTATTTTGTCCATTCTTTACATAGGCATATTCGCCATTAGGCAATTTGACAACCATTCCAGTACCAACGTTTTGTAAGGATGTGCCATTTTCATACTTGGCTGACCACTGCGTAATATGTGTAGTTGGATCAGGAGCAACACCTGTAGATTGAGCCTTAGTAGTAAATAAATCTGGATAAAGGTGTTGTAATTGTGACAGATACTTACCGCCATAATTTTGTTGCCCTTGGCCACCACCACGAGTGTAAGCCAAATATACTATGTCACTGTAAGTCTGACCATCCACAGTCAATTGTTGACCATGTTCATTGGCACGCGTAACAGTTACTGCTTCTTGGCCACTCAAGCCAAGCATTTGGTTCATAACTATGTCTTCCTGAACCTTCATACCAGCATGATGAAGTGCAGCAATTGTATTAGCTAATTCTTGACCAGTACCATATTTAGTTGGGTTACTGTTTGTGCCAAGATCATAACGATCCGTAATAGAATACCCTTCATGGTATCTACTCATTGAGAATGAAGAATAAGCTGGTGCCATCCAAACATCAGTAATACCCATGTCAGCTAATTGACTAGCATTGCTTTGCAAAACATTGTACATCCTATTAGATTGTGCAGTTGGTTCTGGCTGGTACAAACTAAAGGTTTCGTAGATCAAGTGCGAGTCCAAAGCTGCATTAGATTCAAAGAACTTATCATTCTGACCACTAGCGTTAGCAGTTGTAGAAGCATCTTGAGTACCATTGATTACAGGTACCCAAACACTTAGATATCCACTGACATATGGATTAGAATATCCCTTCACATGAATTGTCAGAATACCATTTGCATTAGTCGTTAAAATTGCCGGGTTCAACGATCCAGTGCCGTTATAAGTCAAGCCATCAGCAGTTGAATCAATCAAATTACGGTATTGTTGGTTAGCATGTTCGATTCCCATATTAATGTTAATGGTTTGATCTGCCATATTAGCATTATTGCCAACCACAACAGCCATTCCTGTTGTACGACTTAATGCATCACTGCCTAAGCTAGTTGCATTCTGAACACCTTTACCATAACGAACACTAGCAATTAAATCATTACCAATGGTCGTCATAGATTGCCCACCACTAACAAATGCTTTCCGTGCTTTCATCAATGTAGTAATTGCATCATAGTACATGGAACGTGTCTGCATGTATGGGTCAGTCTCTTTGTAAAGATCACCGTAATATACTTGTGGCACAGTATCTTTATTGCTCAGTAAGATAGCATACTGAGCAGGTAAGTTTTCTTGTGCATATTTCTTATGAGTCTTTGCTTGATCAGCATAGAATTCTTGCCAAGCCTGTTGCGCATATTCGGCTTTATAACCATTAGCCATTATGTCTGGAACGCCCGGGTGATTATCAATAATAATCTGGTTAATGACATTCTTACGTTGGTCATGGTTAGTGACAAATGACCAATTTGGCGTAGCTTCATTAATCGTGGAGTCATCTTGACGGTTAACAGCGCTGTTAGTCATCAAATCATGAATGCTATTCCGACCCTCATCACGACCAAGTACGTTTTCCAGCGTGTAGAAGAATCCAGAATCCATATACAGTTCAGGATTACCTTTGCTATTCAGCATTTGAATAGCACTATCATGGTAGCCTTCATTGTAAAGCAGGTGGTTATTTGCATTAGCTTCGTTACCCTTGGTATGGTACATATCATTGACCAACTGGGCCAATTGATCTAACACATCAGCATCAACGTTATCAGCCGCATCAATTCGGAAGCCATCAAAATTGCCATCCGAATTAGTATTGGTCAGTTTCCCATAGTTAAGCAGGAAGTATTCCCAGTTCATATTTTCAGCTTGCACTGCCGGGTTAGAGTTGTCGATATCAACACCAACTAATAATTCAGGACTGGTATTATTGACATTTTGCTGACCTTCTTGGTTGGTAATTGTCCGGTTAATAAGACGGTATTGGCTATCTGCATTAGCAGTATTGCCCTTCGTTTGATCAGTAGAATTATTATTGACGAAAATCAACTGGTCATTATTAACAGATCCTGAATGATCAGGTTTGTAACCATGACTGTAAACCACTGATAATTCCGACTTAGCGTTTAATGATGGTACTGTCTGCATAAAGGCATTAATATCATTAGACAATGGTCCTGTACTCTTTGCTGAAGCAATATGCTGTTCAATCACGTAACGTAGATTTTGAGCTGTATTATCAAGAGTGGTTTGATCAGTATTACCAGACAAGTTTGCTACTGTGCCAGTAGTCAAACCATAATCAGCATTGACATAACCATGGTTAACAAAGTACTTGATAAATTGAGCCTCAACATCCTTGCTTGGCCATGCATACATCAAAATTGGTCGCCAGTCACTTGCACTTGTTGGATACCAAGTTTGTCCATTCTGGCTCGTACCAACAGGACGATACCAGCCACTATAACTGACATAACCCTGTACGTTATTGATAGAATTACTATCCAAAGAATAAGGAACATTCTCCCAAGTGCCTGAATGAGAGGTCGAAACAACATTATTAGCTGAATCATAAATAGTCAAAGTTGGTTGCTGATTACTGTAAGTAATTCTTCCATAATAATTAGATATCAATTTGCCATCTGAATCAAAACGATACTGTTTATTATTAATAGACTGGAGGCCTACTAATGGACTCCCATTTCTAAAGTAGTAGGTAGCGCCATCAATTTGAGTCCAACCAGACTGAATTGGCCGCATAGCTCCAAATGACCCATCATGTTTAGTATTGAGGTTATACCATTTGCCATTGATCTTCTTCATACCAGTTTGCATAATATTAGATTGGCTATCGAAGTAATACCAGTCATGATTGATATATTGCCAGTTTCTAGCTGCCGCTCCAGAATTATTAAAGTAATACCAATCGTTATTAATCTGTTGCCAGCCGTTCAGCATTGCACCATAATTATGTCCATTCTCAGGGTTGAGATAATACTTGTTATTATTAATAACTTGCAATCCTACTTGCATAGCGCCAAAAGTACCATTGTGACTAGGGTTCAGATAGAACCATTGACCGTTAATGAATTGCCAGCCTGAACGCATCAGTCCATAGTGACCATCATGATTAGGATTGAGATAATACCAAGTATTATCAACATTCTGCCAACCAGATAACATGTTAGCATTCTGCGGTTGGAAATAATACCAACCATCCGAAACCCATTGCCAGCCAGCTGCTGCTTGGCCATTTTGCTTAAAGTAATACCAGTAGCCAGCAGGTGATTGATACCAGTTAGTCAATGCCCAAGCATTGTTGGCATCAAAGTAATACCAAGATCCATTGATCTTTTGCCAACCAGATAATGCCCAAGCATTTGCTGTATCAAAAGCATAAACACGATTATTGATTGTCTGCAGACCAGTTTCAGCGCGGCCATTATTGTTAAAGTAGTACCAACGTCCGTTAATTCTTTGCCAACCTGTAACTGCTGATCCATCATTTGTATTTTGGTTAAAGTAATACCAGGAACCATTAACCCGCTGCCATCCAGTCAACATTGCACCATATGTGCCATCGTGACGTTCGTTCAGGTAGTATGTATGGCTCCTAATGGATTGTAATCCCGCTTCCATCATAGCTGTTTCAGGATTGAAGTAGTACCAACGACCACCAAGCATCTGCCAACCAGTTTCTGCGGCCCCATTGTTAGGATTAGTATTGAAGTAATACCATGATCCGTTTGCCTGTTGCCATCCTGTTAGCATTGCACCATATGTGCCATTGTGGCGTTCATTTAGGTAATAAGTACGACTATTAATAGATTGAAGCCCTGATTCCATCAAGGAAGTTTGAGGATTAAAGTAATACCAATTATTGTCAATGCGCCGCCAATTTTTAACGGTTGAACCATTTTCTACATAGTACCAATCACTACCGTTTTGATTCCAACCTGCTTGATTGACAGGCAAGGAATGCGTAGGGGTTGTTGTGTTAGATGGTGCAGTTGTTGAAACAGTACCAGAATGATTCGTATTAGTAGTCTGAGTTGATGTCGTTGAAGCAGTTTGATCTGTATTTTGTTGCTCTGTAGTTGGAGTATTAGATTGTGACTGGTTCTGGACTGAAACATTATTTTCAGATGAATTTCTATTAGTTGCAGGTGAAGGTGCAACAGCAGAAGTTGTTGATTGCTGTACACTCGCGTGTGCTATCAGAGGCTCAGTACCCCCCCCAGCATAGAAAATGCCACCTGCTACCATAATGCAGGCAGTTAGCCATAATTTACCAGCTTTATAAAGCTTATAGTGTTCCTTCATTTCAGAATTCCTCCACAATAAAGACGTCTTATACTAATAATTCAGTATATATTTTAGTTGAATTCGTTTTCTTGTCAATCAATGTCTATAGCCCCCATAAATGTACAAAAAAGACCATAACTACCACAAAGACAGTAGTCATGATCATTTCTAGCCACATATATTTAGTACAAATTTTCTAACTGATGTATCAGAGCAGCAGCACGGTCCATCTTAGCTTTGGCAGCATTATACTTGTTTTGAGCTGCATTCAGCTTTACCTGATCTTCTTTAAGTTGTTTGCTGGACATGTCAGGGGCTTTCTTGAGGGCTGATTGAGCATTTTGCACAGCTTTCTGTGCTGCGATTACTGAATTTTCAGCTTTGTAAACCATGTTTGTGTATGGTGTCAAGTCAATCTTTGATGAGAATTGATTATTCAAGTTCAAGAAATGCTGTGGCTTTATAGTCCAATCAGGTATTACATCAAAATGGAAGCGAGGAGCATCATGATTGTCAAAGTTTGCACCTATAATGCCACCACCACGTTCACTGTTATTAATGGAACACCATGTATCTAAACCAAGCATTTCATGCTGATGTCCAAAACTATTTTCGCTCTGCGCAGCATCATACTTAATAGAATAACCAGTATCCATATCCATATTGCCATAACCATATTCACGAAGGAAACCACTGACTTGGTCATAGCAGCCCTCTTTGAGTTGGGCAATTGTCATCTTACCACTCTTTGGTGATTCAAAGGAATTACCCCACCAGCCTAAGCATTCACCAACACCGTATTTACTCAATACCGGAACGTCATGGCCACCGTGATAAGTCTTATCATGAGTAACATCTCGACCAATATCATGAGTTGCCTGAATTGATTCGGTGCTAACCCGCACAGGTTTTGTACCGACTTGTTTTCGCATACCATTCACGATGTCAGCCATAAAAATAGCCGCAATTTTAGCTGAGTTGCCAATCAATACTCCATCTTTATCAAATTGAGCGTATGCCTGTTGGTCATGTGGATCTAGGTCTTTCCAATAGGGGACAAATACTGAACCCGTTGTTGCACTAGATTTAGTGATAACCGGAATTGGCACAGGTTGGTAGTTTTTGGCTTTTGTTAATGTATTCTCAGCAGCTTTAACATTTTCTTTAGCATTTTCGAGTGCTTGTTCTGCATCATGCAGGTCGTTTTTTGCTCCAATGACTGCCGTCTCTTTATCGCCTTCCAAATCACGCTTGGCATTATCCAAATCAATTTTAGCACCATCCACTTCGTTCTGAGCATCATCATAATCTTGATTGGCCTGGCGATCTGCTTGGGCAATGTCAGCATTTCTATCCCAAGCACCACTATCAGTGAAGAAGTAGGCCTGATTGTCAATAACTTTCCATCCTGTTTGCATGGCACCGGAACCATTTAAGTAATACCATTTGCCATTAATGTATTGCCAACTAGTCTGCATCGCGCCAGAGCCGTTCAGGTAATACCAGTTACCATTAACCTTTTGCCAGCCAGTGCCCATTGCGCCAGAACCAGTTAGGTAGTACCAGCTACCGTTAATCCATTGCCAGCCGGTTGCCATCGCACCCGAACCAGTCAGGTAGTACCAGTTGCCATTAATATATTGCCAGCCAGTCTGCATGGCGCCTGAACCAGTCAGGTAGTACCAGTTACGATGAATGTATTGCCAGCCGGTTGTCATTGCACCAGAGCCGTTCAGGTAGTACCAGTTACCATTAATCTTTTGCCAGCCAGTCGCCATCGCACCCGAACCAGTTAAATAATACCAATTACGATTGATGTACTGCCAGCCCGTTTGCATCGCACCAGAGCCGTTCAGATAATACCAATTGTTATTGATCTGTTGCCAGCCGGTCACCATCGCACCAGTCTTGTTGAGGTAGTACCAGTTACGGTTAATGTACTGCCAACCAGTCTGCATCGCGCCAGAACCAGCTAAATAGTACCAATTGCGATTGATGTATTGCCAGCCAGTCTGCATGGCACCAGAGCCAGTCAAATAATAACGAATATTATTGACATTAGCCCAGCCTGTCTGCATGACACCTGATTTATTGAGATAGTACCAGCTACCATTAACATACTGCCAGCCATTAGTCATGACTCCCGATTGAGCAAAATAGTACCAATTATTATCAATCATCTGCCAGCCAGTAACACGTTGGCCTTGCGAATTATTGTAATAACGGCTCCCATTGTCTTCTTGCCAGCCGGTTGAATTATTGGCAGCTTCCGGCTGAACTGCGACTGCCTGATTAGTTGTTGATTGATCATAAGCAGCAACCGATGATGATTCATTTGATCGGCTCTCAGCAGTATTGCTTTGCGAATTGTCATTTGATGATGATCCTGTTGATTGTGCAACCGGTGCTGCTAAATTGCTAATTCCTGGCTGAGAATTATTAACTATTTGTGCCACGTGAGTTGGCGTTGCACTAACATCAGCTTTAGCGGTCCTGCTTCCGATTCCCATCCCGAAAACAGTCAGCATACCAGTAGCGATCGCAGCGACTAGCCAAGTCTTCTTGGCTTTATATAGCTTCATCCTGATCATTATTCAATTATCCCCCAGTTGTAATTAAGATAATTACTTTGATAATAAATATCCGCTGTTATTATAATTGGAAAAGTCTAGAAAATCTATATCTATTTAGTGATATATAGAACACAAAACGGAACTAACCAGAATCACTTCAGTTCTGATTAGTCCCGTCTTTTGTATTATTAGAACATATTGATAACTGTTTCGACACTTGCATAAGCCATGAAAAGAACCACGACCCAACCGGTGATGCTTAACCAGAGCGGGTGCTTGTACGTGGCACCCATGATCTTACCCTTGTAAGCGGCCAGAAGCAGGATTGCTAAAGCAATCGGTAGGATGAAGCCGTTGAGAGCTCCGACGACGACCAGTACCTTGGCGGGTTGGCCGATCAGGTAGAAGACGATCGTCGAGAAGATAATGAAGCCCATCGTCAGGTAACGCTGCAGCTTCGCAAATTTCTGCGAAGACGTGTTGGACACGGCGTAGTCGAGGAAGGAAACCGACGTAAAAGTCGAACCCAAAGTCGATGACAAACCCGAAGCCAGGAGCAGCAGGCCGAAGAACTTGTAACCAAAGTTGCCGGCAGCGTACTTAAAGATCGAAGCAGCCGGGTTGCTTGGGTCGAGTTTGTAACCCGCTACGATAACGGCCAGGCCAGCCAGGAACAGCATCACTCGGATGACGGAAGCCAGGCCAATTCCAGTCAATGCGCCTTCGTTGACGTACTTGATGTCGCCCTGACCCTTGGCACCACCAGCCAACAGCCGGTGCCCGCCGGCAAAGGAAATGTATCCACCGACAGTCCCACCGACGATCGTGACGATCGAGTAGAAGTTAACCTTGGTTGGTGCAAAGGTATGCTGAACGGCCATGCCATACGGCACCTTCATGATGCACAGAATATAAATCAAAATGGCAATTTTAATCACGGCCAGCACTTGCACCGTCCGGTCGACGGCGGTCAAGGCATTCTTGATGATCAAGACGATGATGGCAAAGATGCCGACGATGATCGCACCGTCACGGGCTGGAATGCCGAAGAGGACGTTCAGCCCCAATCCGGCGCCACCGATGTTCCCGATGTTAAAGAAGAGACCACCGATGGCCACCAGGGCCGACAGCAGGTACCCGAGCCCCGGTGCCACTTCGTTGGCAATCACCTGGGCCCGTTTGCCGGAGACGATAATGATACGCCAGATGTTTAATTGAACAACGATGTCGACCAGGATACAAATCAGAATGGCAAAGCCAAAGTTAGCTCCCATCTGACCGGTAAAAGTCGCCGTTTGGGTTAAGAAACCAGGACCGACGGCAGACATGGCCATCAGAAAGGCCCCACCGATCGCGGCGGCCCGTAATTTATTATTGTGAGATTGTGGTAAATGCTCGCTCTTTCCCTCTTGCTTCATTCAGACCCCACCCTTCTTGGTAATTTAGCACGCTGCTAGAGCAATGCCATTTGCTTTCAGCGTTTTACGTAATTCTTTGACGATTGCCAATGCCGCTTCGTTGTCACCGTGGACACAGAGCGAATCGACCTTCAGCGGCACCTTTTCGCCGGTGATGGCCGTCACCGCCTGGTCCTTGATCATGTGGACAGCACGCTGAGCGACTTCGGCTGGATCAGTCAGGACAGCGCCCTTTTGCGAACGCGGCACCAGACTGCCATCGGCCTGGTAAGCCCGGTCAGCGAAGGCTTCGGAACGGGATGGAATGCCAACCTGTTCAGCCGCTTTGATCAGGTTAGAGCCAGAGAGACCGTAGATTGGCAGATCAGGATCAACCCGCTTGATACCCTTACAGATGGCCACGGCTAAGTTCAGATCTTTGCCCGCAGCGTTGTAAAGGGCACCGTGCGGCTTAACGTGGTGCAGGCGGTGATTATTGGTAAAGGCGGCCAAAGCACCGACCTGGTACGTGATCATGTTGGTCACATCGTCTGGATCCATCGCCATCCGTCGCCGGCCGAAACCATTCAAGTCAGGATAGCCGGGATGTGCACCAACGGCCACGCCGTTGTCCTGGGCGATTGCCACCGTCTTCGCCATTACGCTCGGATCACCGGCGTGGAAGCCACAGGCAACGTTAGCTGAAGTGATCAATGGCAGCACATTAGCGTCATTACCGATCTTGTAATGACCAAAGCTCTCACCTAAATCACTGTTTAAATCCACTGTTAGCAAATTAAGATCTCCTTTCTAATTGGTCGAGCCAGTTGACGTTGGTCGTCAACCGCTGGAAATCTGGTTCCTGCAAAATCTGCGTCAACAGATCCAAGTTGGTATGGATGCCACCGATGACGGTTTCGTCGATTGCCTCTTGCATCTGTTGGAGCACCCGTTGGCGGCGGTCACCGTAGACAATGATCTTGGCGATCATCCCGTCGTAGTTACCAGGCACCGTGTAACCTTGGTAAAGCGCGGTATCGACCCGCACACCCTGGCCACCTGGCAGGTGAAGAGCTGTGATCTTACCTGGCGTCAGCGCATTGACCCGGCACTCGAGGGCAAAGCCCCGCGTCGTCACGTGGTGCTTACTCAGCTCAGCACCAGCCGCAATCCGCAGCTGCAGTTCCACCAGGTCCGTTCCGGTGATCAGCTCCGTAATTGGGTGTTCCACCTGGATCCGGGTATTCATTTCCATGAAGTAGTAACTGCCATCGCGATTGTAGAGAAATTCAATGGTCCCTGCACCTTCATAGCCCAGATGAGCAACGGCCTGTTCCGTCCGCCGCAACATCTCATCACGCGTATTGGCTGGCACAACAACCGCCGGTGCTTCCTCGATCACTTTTTGGTGACGCGCCTGAATGGTACAATCCCGTTCACCGAGGGCCACGACGTTACCATACTGATCAGCAACGATTTGGACCTCAATGTGACGTGGATTCGGCAGGTATTGTTCGATGTACATTTCATTGCTATCGAATGAAGCAACCGCTTCTTCCTGGGCGGTTTCAAATTTGGCCTTCATCTCTTCAGGTGAATTGACGATACGCATCCCCTTGCCGCCACCACCGGCGCTGGCTTTGAGCATCAGCGGGTAGCCAATCTGTTCTGCTTGCGCGAGGGCATCATCCACCGACGTGATGACGTGAGCACTACCACGGACGACCGGCAAGCCGGCTTGTTTCATCGTCAACCGTGATTGCTCCTTATCACCAAGGAGGCGAATCACACTGGAACTCGCCCCGATCAATTTGATTTGGTGGTCTTCGCAGGCCTTAGCGAAGTCCGCGCTTTCGGAAAGGAAACCGTAGCCGGGGTGGATCGCCTGGGTGCCGGTCAATTCGGCCGCCGTAATAATCGCAGAAATGTTGAGGTAACTGGCGTTGGCGTTAGCGGGTCCAATGCAAACAGCCTCGTCCGCTAATTTGACGTGGAGGGCGTCGCGGTCTGCTTCCGAATAAACAGCTACCGTCTTCAGTCCGAGCGTTCGGCAGGTTCGAATAATCCGGACGGCAATCTCGCCCCGGTTGGCGATCAGGACCTTGTGAAAGGGCCACTTGCTAAGTGAACTACTTAAGCTGAATAAGTGGTTGTCCATACTCAACCCCCTCTTCGTTGTTAACGAGGACCTTTTCCACTGTTCCTTCACGATTGGCGACGACATCGGTGAAGGCCTTCATCACTTCGATAATCCCGACAACGTCACCTTTTTTGACGTGATCGCCCACTTTAACATATGGCGGTTCCTGCGGCGACTTAGCCGTGTAAAAGACACCTACGCTCGGCGCATTGATCGTATTATTATTCGTCGCCGTTGCTTTGGGAGCCATCACCGCTTGCTTTGCATCGGCAGATGCCGTGGTACTAGGCTGAGCGGGGGTTGCCTGAGCAAGTGGATTGAGAGCTTTCAGTTTGATGTGTTCATTCTTATTAGAATATTCAAGTTCTGCGAGGTTATTGTCTTTAAGAAGCTTAATCAGAGCTTCGACGTTTTTAGTATTCACGAAAATCACTTCCTAAAATAATTGTGCGATCCGCTGGCTATCCACCCGGTCAATGCCGTATGGTCGCTGGTAGCGGGAATGTTGAATTTGTTGGTCCAAATCTGTCAGTTGCTGAGCCTGTTGCTTCAATAACTTGCTAGCTTCAGCCAATTCGATCAACTGAAATTTGATTGGCTGACCTGGCTGGCACTGGACGAATCGTGGAAGATCAACACTTGCTACCACTGCAATTAAGGGGTAGCCACCCGTCGTCTGCCGATCTGCCATCAGGACGATGGGTTGACCGCTGGATGTCAGCTGCACAGCACCACGTACGGTGGCTTCCGACAACATACTAGGCAAATTAGTCGTCAGTTCCTTACCAACGAGTCGGTAGCCCATCCGGTCGACATTCTTCGTCACCTTATATTCCTGAGAAGCAAACAACTTTTGGTCGGCTGATGAAAAGTCATCCCATTGAGGGCCCTTCAGCACGCGGATTGTCGTGGTCTTAGTACGATCCGGCAATGCCGGTTGATCAGTATGTCGATGATAATAGGAAGAAAGTCGCCAAGAAGATTGATAGGCCAATTGGTCACCAGCCTGAAGCTGACGGCCATGGTAGCCTCCCAGATGCAGACGCAACATCGTAGCGGCACTGTCCATGAGTGGTTTAACCTGCAGGCCACCACGGATAGCCAAGTAGCCGAACATCCCGGCGCTGGCCTGACCGATCTCTAAACGATCGTTCGCATTCACCTGAAGGCAACGGTAGGTGGCCACTTCTTTGCCATTTAATTTGACGGTAAATAGACCGCCTGTGACGGCCACAAAAGTTGGTTGGTCAAAAACAAGCGTTGGCCCCATGATGACAAATTCGAGCACCGGCGCCCCTAAGGCGTTACCGACGAGGAGGTTGGCAGTCTTCAAAGCTTGCTGATCCATTCCGCCCGCTTCTGGAAAACCGTTGATCTGGTGTTGAGGACGACCAAAGTCCTGTACCGTCGTCTGGGTTCCAGGTTTGATCACACTAATCATTGCCATCGTTTATCACCGCCTTTACTTGGTAGGTCCCCGCCTGGTCTGCCTGACGAATTTGCCGATACTCATCCTGATTAATTGATACGAAACGCACCTTATCACCAGCGGCATAGAAACTCTGCGGATGGTCCGGCCGGTAAAGGGTCACAGGGGTGCGCCCAATAATTTCCCAGCCACCTGGCGATTCCACTGGATAGAATCCAGTTTGCTTACCTGCAATGCCAACACTGCGCGCCGCGATCTTCAGACGTGGTTTGGCGAGACGAGGCATGGCAATCTGATCAACAACACTGGCCATGTAAGCAAATCCCGGCAAAAAGCCCAGGAAGTAGATCAGGTAATCGCGGCCGGTGTGCAACTTAATAGCCTGCGCTTCATCGACGTGGGCAAAATCTGCTAACTTAGCGAGGTCCGGGCCAAACTCGCCACCGTAGCAAACCGGGATCAGCCAGGTTTTGCTTGGTAGGCTCTTGGCTTGCAATGCCCGCTCAACCAGTGGTTGCAACTGTGGCTTCAAATCATCACAACTGGTCCGACTGCCATCAAATAAAACGGTCAAGGTGTGGTATGCCGGTACCACCGTTTGAACTGCTGGCAACTGAGCGTTAAGGATCAGCTGACCCAAGTGGTGGATCTGCTGGTTGACTTGCGGATTGATTTCGTTGGCAAAGACAATTTCCAGCGCCTGGTCCCCCACCGGCACAATTTGATAATGATTCATCAGCCTCACCTTTCTTGCTATTAAGCTATTATTAGAGCATGATTAAATATTAGTGAAAACGCATAAATAAGTCAATCCGTGACGTCTCTAACTGCGATTGTACGGTGAAATTGTCTTAACTTGTTTCAACTTTTATCATGACTGACTTAAGATTTCGAGGGTTCATGCGATCGAAAAGTTATGAATACAATGAATTTTGACCACGCCAATAAGGGGGTTGCTCGACACTGTCTTCCACATTTTCTTAATGTTGCAAAATGAAAAAAGTCAGCTATGTCTCACACACATAGCTGGCTTTTTAATTACACACACCAAACATTAGCATATGTAGGTAATTTTGTCTTATAGATATAATAGCATATATCGACAGCTAAAAGGTTACCCACTCTTATCTTGCGTATCTTCTTAGTGGACCCTTTGAGGTCCCAGGTATTCGTAACTCTCACCTTTAACTAGAAAGGGGGTGAGAGCCACATTGAACAATTTCGTCCTGAGTACACTTGCTAATGCACTGGGCGGCATACTGTCGTTCACCATTATCAATGTCGTAAGAAGTTGGTTTACCAAACACCGACATTAGTATCGTTGTCACAAAATAAAAAAGTCAGCTATGTCTCACACACATAGTTGACTTTTTTCTTCACATACACCAAACACTAGCATATATGAACAATTTCGTCCTGTAAGTATTCTAACATAAGCAAACATTAAAGTCAGCCATGCATTAGCTTCTGACTAACCTTGAACATCCCTAAATCAAATGCACACCCTTATCCACGTAGATCACGTCGCCGACAACCCCGGTCGACAGATCACTCATTAGGAATGCACAGGTACCGCCGATTTCTGGCAGAGTGACGGACTGATCATCGACCGTCCGGGACTTCGACAGCTTCAGCAAGTCCGAATGGCCGTGAATTCCGGTAACCGCGAGGGTCTTCATGGCCCCGGCAGAGATGGCGTTGACCCGCACCCCGAATGGTCCCATGTCGCGAGCTAGGTAACGGACGTTAGCTTCCAGGGCGGCCTTGGCAACGCCCATCACGTTGTAATTCGGAATTGCCCGTTCAGAACCGAAGTAAGTCAAAGTCACGATGCTGGCTGGCTGCTTCAGCAAGTCCAACTGGTGAGCCGCCTTGGTCACCGCGATCAGTGAGTATGCTGAAATATCCTGATCCAGGGCGTAACCGTCGCGGGTTGTGTCGAGGATGGAGCCGGCCAATTCTTCCTTCTTGGCATAGGCGATGGCGTGCACCAAACCGTCCACTTGGCCGAAACGGTCTTTAATGGTAGTAAATGCTTGGTTAATACTGTCGTCACTGGCAACGTCGCATTCAATCAAACGATTATCATCGTCGACTAAGCGCTGGACACTCTTCTTCATTCGTTCGTTTTGGTAGGTGTAAATCACAGTTGCACCCTGCTTGGTCATCTCTTGGGCACAACCCCAGGCGATGGAACGCTTGTTGGCCACGCCCATCACCAAAATCTTTTTATTGGCTAGAATTCCTTCCATTATTTTCTCCTTTAAAATTTTCGAAAGCGCTGCTGGCGAGCGGTTAAAAGCTCGTCTGCCGTCATTGAACTTAATTGCTTCAGTTGTGGCGCCAATGTCTGATCAATATTATGCAAAACCACGGAGTGATCATCTGGTTCATCGATGATTCCCTCGATCACCCGTTTCTTTAACAGTTCCTGCGGTGTCAGTTGCATCAACCCTGCCGCTTCGTCAGCGCGCGAACTATCCTTCCACAAAATCGAGGCAAAACCTTCCGGCGACAGAATCGAGTAGGTGCTCTTTTCCATCATCCAGACCTGATCACCACAAGCTAATGCCAGGGCGCCACCACTGCCGCCTTCACCGTAAATCACGGTGATGATCGGAATCGGCAGCTGTGAAATCTGCAAAAGGTTATCAGCGATCGCAGCCCCCTGCCCGTTCTCTTCGGCACTTTGTCCAGGATAAGCACCAGGCGTGTCGACGAAGAAGAAGACGGGACGGTTAAACTTGGCAGCCTGCTTAGCCAAACGCAGGGCCTTGCGGTAGCCACCAGGCGTCGGGCAGCCGAAGTGGGTAGCCATCCGTTCCTTGACGTTTTCGCCGCGATCCGTGGCAATTACCGTCACCGGTTGCTGGTGGTAAAAGGCCAGCCCACCGACGATTGCTGGATCGTCATTTCCCTCGTGATCACCGTGCAGTTCAATAAAATGATCGAATAAGTGCTGAGTAATTTCTGACACGGTGATCTTTTGGGTACTGCGGGCAGCAGCCACGATGGCAGCTGCATCTTCCTTAGTCATGATGGCCACCTCCGTATTGCAAAAGTTGGTAGATCAGTTCTTTTTCGTCCTGGCGTTGCACAATGCGGTCGACAAAGCCGTGCTTTTCGAGATTCTCGGCATCCTGCAAGTCTGCCGGAATCTTCTGGTGGATGGTCTGTTCAATCACCCGTCGACCAGCAAAACCAACCAGGGCGTGGGGCTCGGCTAAGGTAATGTCACCCTGCATGGCAAAGCTAGCAGTGACCCCACCTGTCGTCGGATCGGTTAAAACGACCAGGTACAAGAAACCAGCCGCCGCATGCTGAGCAACAGCATTGCTGATCTTGGCCATCTGCATCAAGGAGCTGATCCCTTCCTGCATCCGGGCACCACCAGAAGCCGTACAGAGGACAACCGGCAAGCCGTCCTTCGTGGCCCGTTCAAAGAGCCGGGTGATCTTCTCGCCCGTCACGGTACCAAGCGAACCCATGATGAAGGTCGGGTCCATGATGCCCAGGGCCAGTTGCTGATCCTTGATACGAGCACGACCCGTCCAGACAGAATCGTTCAAACCCGTCTTGGCCTGAGCCTGCTTGATCTTTGCTGGATAACCCGGAAAGTGTAGCGGATCCCTAGTCTGCAAATCAGTGTCCTGTTCCTGAAATTCATCCACCAACCATTGGAGACGCTGCCGGGCACTGATCCGAAAGCCGTAGTGACAGTGCGGGCAAGTAGCGTATTCATCCAATTGCTTGGTCAAAATCGTCGTCCCGCACTTCGGACACTTCTGCCATAAATCATCGGGCACCTTCGCATCCGCCTGACGATCCGATTTGACGTGGTTCGCCGTTAGCGTTTTAAGACGTTTGTACAGTTGCATGATTCTGTTGCACCCCTTTCCGCCACCGTGGCAAGAATGAATGCTCGAGGTAAGCCGTGGTAAAACGGCCACTTAAAAATTCAGGGTCGTTCAAAATTGCCAGGTGGAAATTCTGGTTCGTTTGGATACCGACGATCACCATTTCGTTCAACAATCGTTTCAGTTTCTGAATAGCTTCTGTCCGGTCGTGGCCATGGGCAATTACTTTGGCGATCATCGAATCGTAAAATGGTGTCACCTTGGTACCAGGATACAAAGCTGTGTCGATCCGCATTCCCAGGTTGCCCACCGGCAGGTAGAGATAATCGATCTTGCCGGTCGACGGCATGAAATTGCGGGCGGGATCTTCGGCGTTGATCCGGCACTCGATCGCGACGCCGTGGAGTTGAACATCTTCCTGTCCAAACGGCAAGGGTTCCCCGGCGGCGACCTTCAGTTGGGCCTTCACCAGGTCGATGCCCGTCACCATTTCGGTCACGGTGTGTTCGACCTGGATCCGGGTGTTCATTTCCATGAAGTAGAAATGGTGATCGGCATCCATTAAAAATTCGAGTGTCCCAGTATTGACGTAGTCGATCGCATTGACCGCCTTGATAGCCAATTGACCCAGGTGACGCCGTTCCTCCGCGCTTACTTGTGAACAAGGGCTCTCTTCCAACACCTTTTGCCGGTTGCGCTGCAGTGAGCAGTCCCGTTCTGGGAAGTACACCGCGTGTCCTTGGGAATCACGAAAGACCTGCACTTCGATGTGCTTAACGTTTTCCATGATTTTTTCCAGGTACATCCGGTCGTCATTAAAAGAGAGCCGGGCTTCGGCTTGGGCATCACTAAAGGCTTGGCGCATCTGGCTCACTGAATTGACCCTGCGGATACCCTTGCCGCCACCACCGGCAGCGGCCTTGAGCAAAACGGGATAGCCGATCCGATCAGCTATCTTTTCTGCATCGCGATAGTCACGGATATAACCATCACTGCCGGGAATCACCGGCACCCCGCTCTTATGCATTTGCTCCCGGGCGTGTTCCTTATTGCCCATCATGTCAATGGTTTCAGCGCGTGGACCGATAAAGGTGATTCCGCATTCCTCACACATTTCGGCAAACTCAGCGTTTTCAGAGAGAAAACCGAAACCCGGGTGAATTGCCTGGGCACCGGTGCCGACTGCCGCCGCCAAAATATTCTTCATATTGAGATAAGAATCTTGGGGCCGTGCCGTACCCACGCAGACGGCTTCATCAGCCAATTGGACATGGAGGCTCTCCCGGTCGGCCGTCGAATAAATGGCTACCGACTTAATGCCCAGTTCGCGAAGGGAGCGAATGATCCGGACGGCAATTTCACCGCGGTTAGCCACTAAAACCTTCGAAAACATCTGCATCACCTAGCCAATCATAAAGGTTAATTCTGCTGTGCAGGCACGCTCGCCATCGACCGTTGCGACACCTTTACCTTCACCAATGTGACCGCGCAGTTTGGTCATGTGCACTTCCAACCGCATCGTGTCACCTGGGTGCACGACCTTGCGGAACTCCGCTGAGTGAATGCCACCGAAGTAGGCCGTCTTGCCCTTGAATTCAGGTTTGGACAACAATGCCACCGCCCCGGTTTGGGCCAGTGATTCTACGATCAACGCCCCGGGAAGTACCGGGTTCTGGGGAAAGTGACCGTTGAAGACTTCTTCATGAATCGTCACGTTGCGCTTGGCCACCGCCATCTCGCCGGGCACTAATTCATCCACCCGGTCAATCAACAGCATCGGGTAGCGGTGAGGAATAATCTTTTGAATTTGGGTCGAATCTAAACTTACTTTGGCCATCGTTAACCCTCCTTAATCATGACCAGTGGCTGGTCATATTCAACCAGGTCGCCATTTTCAACCTTGATCGCTTGAACCGTGCCATCACAGGTACTCTTGACTTCCGTCAGCATCTTCATGGCCTCAACCACGCAGACGACATCACCCTTGTGGACGTGGTCACCGACTTTGACGTAAGCGGGCTGTTTCGGTTTAGGCTGAAGATAAACCGTCCCGACCAGCGGTGCCTTGATAGCAGTTACCTTGCTGGTCGGTTGGTCCTGTGGCGTAGCTGTAGCGGTTGCGATCGCACTAGCGGCGCTCGGTACGTGGGCAGCAGTTTGTGCTGGAGCAGTTGCCTGCTGGTTTTTACTCAGGTAGAGGTGAAAATCCTGGTCATCGATCTTCAGTTCACGGGTCGATGACTTTTCGAATTGGTCCATCAATTGTTTGACATCGTTAAATTCCAAGAAATTACCTCCATTTCTTAAATGCTAGGACGGCGTTATGACCACCGAAGCCGAAGGAGTTGCTCAGGGCATATTCGGCAGCGGTTTCCTGGTTACTGGCGTTTACCAGGTTGACGTGGCATTCGGGGTCCTGCTTTTCACAGCCGATGTTCATCGGCAACTGACCCTTCTGGAGAGCAGCGACCGTGATGACGGCTTCGATCGCCCCGGCCGCGCCGAGAAGGTGTCCCGTCATCCCCTTGGTCGAACTAACCAGCACGTCACTGTCTTCCCCAAAGACCTTGTTGATGGCGAGAGCTTCACCTGTATCATTGGCGTGAGTAGCCGTCCCGTGGGCGTTGATGTAGCCAACTTGTTCCGGCTTGATCCCGGCTTCGTCGATTGCGGCCTGCATTGCCCGAGCAGCACCTTTCCCAGATGGATCCGGAGCAGTGATGTGGTAGGCATCACCGGTGGCACCGTAACCGACGACTTCGCCGAGGATCTTAGCGCCACGGGCTTGGGCGTGTTCCAGACTTTCAAGGATCACAGCACCGGCGCCTTCGCCGAGGACGAAACCGTTACGGTCTTGATCGAACGGTCGTGAAGCCTTCATGGGGTCTTCCGTCGTCGACAGAGCCTTGAGGGCAGCGAAACCCGCGATTCCAATTTCGTTAACCGAGGCCTCGGCTCCACCAGCGATGATGGCTTGGGCTTTCCCCGCCTTCACTTTGCGGAAGGCTTCGCCAATACTGTGGGTCCCGGTGGCACAAGCCGTCACCATTGCCGTGCAAACGTTCTGGGCATTGGCACGAATAGCGATGTTTCCGGCAGCCATGTTAGCGATAGCCATCGGCACGAACATTGGTGAAACCCGCTTCGGTCCCTTGTCGTGCATTTTGATGATCTGTTCCTGGATAGTGGTCAAACCGCCGATCCCGGAACCGAAAATAACACCAAGATCTTCCGGCTTAGTATTATCTTCGTTAATCCCGGCCATCTCCAGTGCCTGAACCGCAGTCTGCACTGCGTACTGGGAGTACAGGTCCATCCGCCGGGCACCCTTCTTGCCGACGACCGCTTTCGGATCAAAGTCGTCAATTTCACCAGCCACCGTGATGCCGGTCTCCTTAGCGTCAAATTTACTGATGGGCTTAATCCCAACTTTGCCGACAAGGGTGTTGTTGACAAAAGCCTCCAAACCGTTCCCGTTGGGGGCAATTGCACCCATGCCAGTAATTACAACTCTTGTCATCAATTCTCACTCCTAAATTGTCATTCCGCCATCGACCACAATCGTTTGGCCGGTGATGTAATCGTTTTGTGCCAGAAACAGTGCTGTTTGGGCAATCTCACTCGGTTGACCCAGTCGCTGCAACGGAATCTGGCTGATAATCTGTTTCTTGTTCCGGTCGGACAAAGCAGCCGTCATGTCGCTGGCGACCATACCCGGGGCAATGGCGTTGCAACGAATGCCGCGCAGGGCACCCTCCCGGGCAACCGTCTTGGTTAAGCCGATCAAGCCAGCTTTACTAGCCGCGTAATTAGCTTGGCCGATGTTACCGTGAAGGCCGACCACGCTGGACATGTTGATGATGGTCCCACGGCGTTGCTTGTACATCTTCTTCAACAGCGTCTTAGTCAACAGGAAGGGCCCCCGTAAATTGACGGCCAAGAGGTCATCAAAGTCGGTTTCCTTCATTCCGATCATCAACTGGTCCTTAGTGATCCCGGCATTGTTGATCAGCACGTCCACCTGGCCGTAGACTTTCCAAGCTTGCTTAGCTAAATCAGCGACGTCGTCTGCCTTAGACATATCCGCCTGTAGATAATGAAAGTCGCCGCCGATTGCCTGCAGCTGATCAACCAGATCATCAGGCAATTGTTCATGACGACCGTTGAGAATCACTTTAGCGCCCGCTTTGAGAAAGGCCTGGGCCATTGCCGCACCGATTCCCCGGGAGCTTCCCGTAATCAAAACAACTTTGTCTTTTAATTCCATTCTGGATGCTCCTTTACGTACTTTTCGTAGTCTGCCAGCGTACTGATGTGGTCGTGAGCGATCGTTGGAGCGACTTGCTTAGCAAAGCGGGTCAGCGTCTTGCCCAGTCCAATTTCCAAAGTGGCATCAATTCGTTCATGATCGACCATGTACTGGAGATCCTCACCAAAGTGAGTAGGAACCGCTAACTGCCGTTCCATCACCGTGGCGATGTCATCTGCCGCAAATGGTTGGACCAGGGTGTTGGAGATCACCGGAACAGTCGGTTCAGCAAAGTGTACTGACTGCAGACGTTGGTGCATCTTTTCCCGCGCCTGGTTGAATAACGGGGTGTGGAAAGCACCGCTCACCCGCAAAACAACCACGCGCTTGGCAGCCTGCTGCTCTTTTAGCTCAGCAGCCGCCTGCTCAACTTGGTCGCTGACCCCGCCGATCACCAATTGCTTGGGCGAATTGTAGTTGGCTACCCAAACCTGGTCATAGTGATCACAAACATTTTCAACTGCGCTCACATCAGGATTGAGAATTGCCGCCATTGCGCTATCAATCCGGTCAGCATCATCTTGCATGTATTGTCCGCGGTCGGCGAGCAAAGGCAAACCTTCGTCTGCACTCAGCGAATTGCTAGCCATCAAGGCCCCATATTCACCGAGCGACAGGCCAGCCATCGCGGCAACCGGCATCTGCGGCAAGTCACGTTGCAGCATCCGGTAAATGTCGTAACTCACAGCCACCAATGCGGGCTGAACGTTCTTCGTTTCTTTCAGTTCATCGTCCTCACTGGCCATGATTTTACGCAAATTCAGCTTACTGGCAGCGCTCTCAGCCGAAATTAGCTCTGAAAAAAGGGGATCAGATAAAAAATCCAATCCCATTCCTGGCTTCTGCGACCCCTGGCCGCTGAATAAAAGTCCTAATTTCATTTATTTAGCAGCTTCCTTAGCCTTGATCTGCTTGTCCACCAGGTCGACAACGTCAGAAATCGTCGTGGCAGTTTCGTCACTGTCCAGTTCGATGTCGTACTTATCTTCCAGCTCGTTCATGATTTCGAAAACATCCAGACTGTCGGCATCCAGGTCATCATGAATGTTGGCATCCATCGTGATCTTGTCCGCGTCGACATCGAGTTCATCGACAGTAATCTTCTTTACATCGTCAAAAATTTGTTCCTTAGTCATTGTTAAATTCCTCTTTCTTTTAGTATTTAATAATCATTGTTGCAGTTGTCAGGCCGCCACCAAAACCACTCAGTGCGATTGTGTCACCGCGGTGGATGAGGCCCTTAGCAGCACACTCATCCAGTAAAATAGCTTCGCTCGCTGCTGAGGTATTGCCGTACTCATCGATATTAATGGGAAACTTGCTCAGTGGCTGATCGAGGCGTCTGGCGACCTGTTTAATAATCCGGGCATTAGCCTGGTGCAATAAGAAGCAATCAATTTGGTCGAGACGCAAGTCAGCCTGCTGGGCTGCTGTGCGGATCGACATGGGAACCTGGTGGGTAGCAAACTTGTAAACGGCACGACCGTCCATCTGAAAAGGTGTCAGGTCAGTTAGTGGCCGCGGAAAGTTCGTTGCCACCTGGGTATGTCCCGCCACAATCCGGTCGCTCAGCTGGCCAAACGAATTCAGCTGCTGGGCAAGCACGGCCGGCTCTGCTGATGGGCCGAGCAAAACCCCGCCAGCACCATCCCCAAAGAGGACGGCTGTGCTACGGTCCTGCCAGTCGATCAGCTTGGATAACACTTCGGCCCCGATGACCATTGCCCGGTCATAGCCCGGCAGTTGCAACATTCCATGAGTCACCGTCAAGGCGTAGACAAAACCGGAACACGCTGCTGACAAGTCGAAGCAGGCAGCCTTAGTGGCGCCAATCTTGCCCTGCACAATCGCTGCTGTCGACGGTGTATAAGCATCCGGCGACATTGTAGCGACGATGATCAGGTCAAGGTCGTCAGCCGACCAGCCGCTCTTAGTTAGCAAGCGGTGGGCCACCCGGCTCGCCAAGTCTGACGTGTTATCGCCTTGGCTGATGTGGCGGCGTTCGATGCCGGTCCGCGAACGAATCCATTCATCGGACGTGTCCATCAGTCGGCTCAAGTCATCGTTGGTCACCACTTTGTTTGGGACCGCCATCGCCGTTTCAATTATTTGCCAGTTTTTCACTACCCATCTTTCCCTACTGTTTAAATGTGCTCGTCTAGGAAGTCTTCCAAGTTGCGAAGTGCCTTATGGACAACCCCTAGCTCTTCATCATTCATGTCTTTCAAAAAACTCTTGACCATCATGTTGTGGAAAGCGCGGTGGGCCCGGTAAAGCACCCGACCCTTGTTGGTCAGGTAGAGGCGGATCACCCGCCGATCGCCTTCATCACGTTTGCGGTAGACATAGCCCTTTTTCGTCAGCCGGTCAGTCATCACCGTCATGGTGCCTGGCGTTAAGTGCAGCTTCTTGGCTACTTGGGACAATGTCTGGTGGTCATACATCGTAATGGCGTCGATGGCATGGAATTCCTTAATGGTTAAGTCGCTGAAAGTACTCTTCCGCAACTCTTTTTCTTCCACCCATAAGATGCCATTGTAAACTTTGATCAGTGCGCGATTGATCTTGCGATACTCATCCGCCATAATGTATTCCCCTTTTTATTTGTTTTGCAAAATTTTTGATATATCAAAATACATTATAGCTGATAGTCGTCATTAAATTTTAGCTTTCCGGTCGGCAACGATGAAAACCAGCTGTGCGCTGCATACTTTCTTGTCGTCAACCGTGGCTACCGCGTCAACAATCCCCATCCGACTGCGTTTTTTCAGCATCTTAATGTGGAGCTTCAAAACGTCACCCGGCCGGACCATCTGCCGAAACTTGCCTTTGTGCACCGCACCGAGGTAAGCCGTCTTCTTGTAGAATTCCGGCGATTTCAGAATCAAAATCGATGCTGCCTGGGCGAGCGTCTCGATAATCAAGACACCGGGCATCACGGGATTGCCAGGAAAGTGACCCTGAAAAAAAGATTCATTGATGGTGACGTTTTTCGTCGCCACAATGCTCTCACCCGGCTCCATTGAATCGACATAATCGATGTAGCAAATGGGATAGCGGTTCGGAATCAAATCCATAACTTCCTGAGCAGTCATTAATGCCAAAGATCACACCAACTTTCTGTTCAAAAGTATTTCGAATATCAAAGTATTCGATGGTCAAAGTATATTTCATAGTCTTTTGATTGTCAAACTAGTTTGGCAAATTTTCTTCTAAATAGCTCTCCTTATTAAATTTATTATTATTAATTAACCTTAGCTAAGGTTAGACATCACAATTGAGTATGTTTAATTATTTTGAACTACTTTTTTAAGTAGCTTTGAGTACTACTGCTAAAAAGCACACAAAAAAAGCCCCAGCTTTCGCTGAGGTCTTAGATTGCTAATATTCCATTGGTAAGTGTTACGAAGTTAATTAATCATTGCGCTTCTTCGCAGCGAGGCCCATCATCATGGTGGCTGCAACAGCACCTAAGCCTGCTAAAGCTGCATTCTTTGAAGCACTATTACCAGTTTGTGGCAAAGTCTTTTGGGCTGAAGCGTTAGCTGAATGTGCCTTGTTGTCAGCAGCCGATTCTGCATTTAACTGAGCTTGCAGACTCTTTGCCTGGTTCAGGTCGTTCAATGCGCGTTGAGCCAATTGCTGAGCAGCAGCGGCGTTACCGGCAGCGAGTTGTTGCCGTGCTTGAGCAAGCAGAGCACGGGCTTCACTGTTCAAGCTGTTGATTTCAGCGGTCCGGTCTGGAGTTTGTGTGGCAGCCGAACTAGTGGCGCTGGATGTAGCGGAACTATTAGCACTCGAAGTTGCGGAACTCGTAGCGCTGGATGCAGTCGAGCTAGTTGCACTTGAGGTTGCAGAACTTGTGGCGCTGGATGTAGTCGAGCTAGTCGCATTTGAAGTTGCAGAACTCGTGGCGCTGGATGCAGTCGAGCTAGTTGCACTCGAAGTTGCAGAACTTGTGGCGCTGGATGCAGTCGAGCTTGTTGCACTCGAAGTTGCAGAACTCGTGGCGCTGGATGCAGTCGAGCTTGTTGCACTTGAGGTTGCAGAACTTGTGGCGCTGGATGCAGTCGAGCTTGTGGCACTCGAAGTGGCAGAACTTGTGGCGCTGGATGCAGTTGAGCTTGTGGCACTGGAAGTTGCTGAGCTCGTGGCGCTGGATGTAGCAGAACTAGTAGCGCTCGAAGTTGCTGAGCTCGTGGCGCTGGATGTAGCGGAACTAGTTGCACTCGAAGTTGCGGAACTTGTGGCGCTGGATGTAGCCGAGCTTGTGGCACTCGAAGTGGCAGAACTTGTGGCGCTGGATGCAGTCGAGCTTGTTGGTTGGTCACTATGCTTAGCCATAACAATTAGTTTACCTGAAGCTTTGTCATAAGTGGAACCATCTGGGAATAACACGCGTACTGCTTCGACGTGATTTCCAACCAATTGAGCATCTGCATTAACTTTACCAGGATTTAACCAACTAACAGTGGTCCCTGTCGGCAAATTGCCATCCCATGTCCGTAAGGCATTTGTCCCGCCTTGAGTAGCAGGTATTGTAACAAGCAATAATGCGTGGGTTGATACTTTATTGCTTATTAAGTCTTCTTTACCGAAAGTATTGGTCAAAGCTGGATTAGGTACTGAGTTGCCAACGTAAATTATAGTGTCATTAACCTTAGCCTGATCCCCATAGATCTGTGCTTCAGTCCAAAGGTTAGCTTTAGCATCAACCACTGCTTCTTGTGCCGTCTTTACCGCTTGTACAGCATTGTCATAGGCAGTTTGTGCAGTTTTCTGGTTATTTTGTGCTGTAGTCAAAACCTTATTAAGGTTATCCAAAACAGCTTGTTCAGTCTTAACTTTAGTTTGTGCATCTTTCAAAGCTGCTTCTTTGGTAGCTAAGTCAGCCTTCTTTTGTGCCAAAACTTTAGAAGCATTTTGTAGCTTAGCAAGTACTTGTTGAAGACTAGTTAGATTCTTTTGGTCATGAGCTAGCTGGTTCTTTGCAGTAGTAATAGCCTGTTGCTTGATATTCAAGTTAGTTTGAGCTTCAGTCAAAGCTTGCTTTTTAGATGCCAGATCAGAATTAGCTTGGTCTAAGGCACTCTGCTCTTCGTTTAGCTTGGTTTGAGCAGCATTCACATTAGCTTGCTTATTTGCTAAATCATCTTTGTAAACATCCAAATTGTGCTTGGCGTCAGTTTGAGCAGTGGTATCAGTGGTTAACTGGTTACGCAAACTAGCCAATGCTTCGTTTGCACTTCTTAAAGCAGTAGCAGTCTTGTTAGCATCACTTTGTTTGGCCAAAACACGAGAATTTGCACTGTCTAAAGTATCCTTAGCGCTTGCTAAAGCACTTTGTGCCTGATCGTTAGCAGATTTCGCAATATTTTCAACAGATTGCTTTGAAGATAAATCATTTTTAGCACTAGCCAAGTCAGAGATTAGTGTGTCTGGTGTTGGAATATCATAGGCATCATCATCAAAGTTATTATTTTTGTATCCGTCTGCTGATGTGGCTACAAAATCATAATGAGTATTAAAGTATTTGTCGATTGCGAAACCAACGGTTAAATAATCGTTGGCAGAATGTGTATCAAAAAAGCCTATGCCTGTAATATTTGAAGCGTGTCCCCAACCTGAGTCAGCATCTTTAAACATCATTTCTAATAAATCACAATAAATGACATGTTTGATATTAGCCATAGTTTGAACGTTGCTCTTTGGCATGGATGTTCCATCTTCAAGTACATAGTCATCTTGTGTGAAGATTGGATTATTAACACCTGCATTTTCACCACGAGCAGAATTTACCTTATATTGATTACTTACATCCGCAAGCCCTGCTTCATCATGCGCACTCGTTTTAGCTATGTTCCAATTGTCAGAATTGTAACGTTCTACAATTGAATTTGCATAAGCAACTGAGGTTGGACTAACCTTCAATGAAGCAATACCTAATTGATGACGAATCTGATTCATTAAGCCTGCAGCATAAATACTAAGGTCTTTCCGAGTATTCTCATCCATATTGTTCATATCAATAGAAATGTTTTCGTCAGCTGGATTATCTTTAAAAGCATTCTCAGCTAATGCCTGCTCACCCAAGTTAGATATAGCTTGAGAGTAGCTATTGGCAATCGCTGTATTATAGCCATATTTATTTACATAATCAAAATAAGTCTTTAAGGCCTCTTTATATCCACTTGGAATCGTAATTATTGCAGTATGACCAAGTTGCTGGTTGATACTGTCAACTTTACCTTGGGCAGCCTTAGTTTCGTTTTGTGCGTTATTGTAATTGATTTGTGCTTTGGATGCTACACCACTCTTGGAATTGTAATCACTCTGAGCTGTAGCTTGGGCATCCTTAGCAGCGCTTAGAGCAGTATCAGCATTACGTTTAGCAGTTTGAGCATTCTTCACCACTGCCTGCTGCTTATTAACTTTCTGCTGGTCCGCATTGACGGTCGCTATGGCATCTTCATAAGCTTTCTGAGACTTATTAGAAATGGATTTGTTTAAAATACCCTTGGCATTGTCCAGGCTATTTTGAGCTTCCTTAACAATGTTCTGCTGATTATCTACATTGGATTGGGCATCGTCAACCGCCTTTTGCGACTTATTGACACCACTCTGAGCAGTATCAGCCGCTTCGGTGGCATTGCCAATAGTAGCATTGTCACTGTTGATCTTAGATTGCTGAGCAGTGATGTTATTCTGCGCTTTTTGAATGTTTTGTGGTGTCGCATTATCAACATTTTTCTGTGCTATATCAACCGCACTCTGAGCTTGCTTAACTTCATTTTGAGTTGAAGTTTGAGCAGACTGTGCGCTATTAACCACTGCTTTTTGACTATTAGCCTTACTCTGTGCGTCAGACAGCTTTTGATTAGCTGATTTCAATGAATTCTGGCTACCATTTACCGCCTGACTGGCCGCTTGCTCATTTTGCTGAGCATCTTTGTATTGGTTTTGTGCCTGAATGGCCTTTTCTTGCCGTTGACCTACCACTTGGCTAGCATCATTCTCTGTTTCACTACGATTAACCATCGATGCACTGCTTGCAGACGATTGGACATTGGTGTTAGCAGATGCCGTTTGAGCTCCCATAATCGTCATCCCCAGCAAAACTGAGCAGACCCCAACAGAGAGCTTGCGCAAAGACCAACGTTGCTTAGCATTACTAATATTACGCATAAATATTAATCCTCCCAATTCATTCAAACGATGATTACGCCCCAGTAATCGCCCTTAGAATACAACAAATTAAGTTATAAGTCACTGTGTTTCAGGAAACTGATAAAATTTTCAATAAAAAATCCCGTCAATGCATTATCATCGACAGGATTAAATTGAGAGTTATATTTTATACTATTTTAGTTTTGACGCTTTACTTTCATTCCAAGCATTAAGGACACACTAGCAAGACCTAAAGCAACTAAGCCCCATTCGTTGGCGTTACTGGTTTGTGGCAGACGGTTGGTGTTGTTTTCACGTGTTAGGTAAGCATCAGTATTTGATTCAGCTGCGTTAGCTTGATCGGCGTTAGTAGTTGTTCCGGTTGTCTTAACAGTACCATTGGTATTGTTTTCTGTTGAAAAGTTAACCGTACCTTGTCCATGATTATCAGCATTAGCTGCTGAATGACTAGCAGTACTGTTGTTTGCTTGGTTGCTGGTTGCAGACTTTTGATCAGTTTTAGATCCAGTATTGTTTGCTGGAGTCTGATCAGTCTTGCCATGGTTGTTTGCTGGTGTCTGATCAGTCTTATCGTGGTTGTTTGCTGGTGTCTGGTTAGTCTTGCCGTGGTTGTTTGCTGGTGTTTGACTAGTGGCAGCAGCGGTTACTGTTAAGGTAGCATTCTTGGTGATAGTTGAGCCATCAGGGAAGGTGATCAGTGCTGGAAGCTGGTAAGTGCCGACTGTTGCAGCGTCATGGTTAGCAGCAGTTACATCAGTCCAAGCAGCCTTGGTACCAGTTGGTAGTGGCAAACTAGATGAACTAGCCATTTGGTAAAGATCAGCAGTAGCTGGGTTAGACAGTGGATTGTCTTCAGTTGGGTTGACTAGAACAGGTGCTGGTAAGGTTGAACCAGCAGTGAGGCTAACGTTCTTAACAGTTGCTGACTTGCCGTAAATGCTGGAGTCAGTAATTAGATGAGCCTTAGCTTGTGCTAGATGTTCAGCAGTGCTCTTGACCAGTTGTGCGGCACGGTCAACGTTGTGTTGTGCAGCTTGTAACTGTGCTTGGCGATGAGCTAGGGTGGCAGCGGTTGTCTTAGCGGTGTTTTGGGCAGCAGTCAAAGCAGCTTGGTCACGGCTTAATTGCTGTTGAGCACGAATTAAAGCAGCTTGTGCAGCGTCAAGTTGATCACGGGAAACAGAATTTGGTGTAATATCATCAAGATCTAATTGTGCATTATGCAAAGCAATAGCAGTATTGTGAGCATCAATTTGGGCATTACCTAGCGTATAGTTAGCAGTCTTTAATTGGCTGTCAGCGGCACGTTTAGCGTTTGTAGTGTTAGTCAGTGCTGTACCGGCATTGTTGAGACGTGCTTGTGCAGCAGTCAGATTATGCTGAGCAGTTGTCAATTGAGCTTGGGCTTGGCTTAAACTCATAGTATTGTGCTGTACATCAGTCAGGTTGTGTTGAGCATTTGTCAAGTTCTGGTGTGCAGTATTAACTAGAGCTTGAGCATCAGCGACAGTCATGGGAGAAGTGTGTTGACCATGGGCTGGATCAACAGTTGGTAATTGTTGTTGGTTTTCAGCACTGAGATATGGTGAATTTGGTTTCCAGTTATATGGGACCCAGTATTCAGATGGAGCTTGAGTGGCATTTGGAGCAAAATTGTAATGCCAGCCGGCGTCATATCCTCCTAGATTGTTGTTGTTTCCTGGAATCCAACGAAAACCAACAGCCATGTCTAGGGTTTTAGTTGTTAGGAAGTTGGTAGTATGCCCCCAGTGGTTGTTTTGATATAAAACACCATCGTCAGTGTAATCAGCGCCATCATCAAAGAGCATGTCGTTCAGGTTTTCATAAATTGATTCTTGTACATCATCTAGAGTGACTGTTTCATTAGGATAGCCAACTTTCATGGTTGCATCGCTTGCTTCTGGATCAGTAATGACACCACCCCAGTTTTCTGAAAAGCCGCCATTACCGTAGAGCCCCCAAGGCTTAGCAGGATCATCCAGAGCTTTTAGATCATGGAATTGTTTCCACATGTCCCAGTGATCACGGGTATAATTTTTCAGAATATCTTTTTCAATCTTTTGCATACCGACAGTAGCAGTCATTAGTGGGACACCAACAGCTGTACGGACTTCATTAAGCAATGCTAATGCATATTCGGTAGCATAGGCGTTAGTAGCATCGTCTAGAGTACCATCATTGTTCCAATGAACGATTACTTTTTGTGCAGCTGGATCGTGATGATATACATTTTCTTTGTGTAACTGATGGGCTGCATTTTCAAATTCTGGTTCATTAAAACCGTCAGCTATGGCTTTTTGGGTGTTACCGTCATCAGGTGCAATTGCAAAGACATCATCATCACTTAAGATTTTTGCGTTGCGGTCGTAAGTTTCATTGGTATAAAGACTATTGCTACCCGTTCTGCGGGCTGCTTGGGCAGCAGTCGCAACAGTCAGTTGTGCCTGAGCAGAAGTTAATTGAGCCTGTGCGGAGTTAACACCGTTTTGAGCACTAGTAAGAGCTGCAGAGTGATTTTGAGCATTTGTAACGTTCAATTGAGCACCACTGATGGCAGCGCTAGCAGAACTAGCAGCGGACTGAGCGTTGTTGTATTCCGTTTGTGCAGAACTCTGTGCAGTTGTAGCTGATTGATCACGGCTTTGGGCCTGGCTGGCAGTGTTTTGAGCGCTGGTTAAGGCAGATTGTGCATGAACATTAGCAGCACTAGCTGAATTGACAGCCACTTGAGCAGAATGCAAAGCAGCAGACTGTCGAGCAGCACTAGCCAAAAATTGATCATAAGCGGACTGAGCAGAATTTACACCAGCTTGGTCGGAATTAACAGCAGCACTAACTGAATTAACAGCACTTTGGGCTGAAGTATTAGCTGATTGAGCACTTTGTTCAGCAGATTGAGCTGCACTTTGTTTAGTCAATGCTTGACTGTAAGTATTGTTAGCTTGGCTGCTCTGTGCCTGAGCGCTGGCATAGCTTTGCCGACTAGCAGATTGCTGGCTAGCAAGATTAGTCGATTGACTAGTAGCAGGCTGAGCAGCCGTGGAATTGGTATTAACTGTATCAGCATGAATAGTTTGATTAGCAATTACAGTACCACCTGTGACGGCAGCTAAGGTGGCAGTTGTTACCAAAATATTCTTTTTCCAACTTGACTTATTATTTTTCATTTAAATAAGCTCCCCCAGTTAAAGATTTAATATCATCTATACAGTAACGCGATTCATAGGATACAGAATTGTATTTCAGCAAACTGATATTTTCTGCAGTTAAGCGTTATCAAAAGTCAAAAAATCTCATAGCTGCCAGACATTATGTCCAACAACTATGAGATTTTTAGCGAACCTAATAAATAATTTTAGATGTTTTGTCATGCCTCTTAGCAGCCAAACCAATAGTCATAGCAAATGCTACAAGGCCCAAGCCAGCTAAAGCCACGCTCCTAGCTAAGCTATTGCCTGTCTGTGGCAATTTCTTTTGGCTGCTAGTGGCGGCAGGTGCATTCGTTTGGGCAGCTGTAGCGTTCAATTGAACCTGTTTGTTCTCGGATTGACTACCATTTAACTGAGCATCTGAAGCATTATCAACACCTTGCTGCTGTGCATGTGCATCACTAACCAAGTCATTCATATCTGCACTTTGGTTGGAGTTAGCAGCAGAACTGTCAGCAGTAGATGCGACATTTGATGCAGTTGAATGTGTAGCATTTGAGGCAGCAGAATTGTTATCACTGGATGAAACGGAATCAGTGGTACTTGAATCTGCAGAACTCTGTGCACTGGATTGAGCAGAACTGGAAGTGCTAGAAGCGTTTGAACTTTGGGAACTGGTGCTTGTAGCACTGGACGTAGCCGTGCTCTCAGCACTAGAGCTTTGGGAGCTAGAAGCAGATGAAATAGTAGCATTTGAAGCCGTTGAACTTTGAGCATTGGAATTGGCAGAGCTAGCTGCATTCGAGGTTGTAGAACTAGTGGAGCTAGAGGAAGCACTAGAAGATGCCGAACTTTGGGTGCTAGTTGATGCGGATGATCCAGTAGAGCTAGATGCTGTGGAAGAATTTGCAGCACTGGAGTTAGATGAGCTTTGAGCACTAGATGTTGCTGAACTTGTTGCACTGGAACTAGTGGCATTAGAAGCATTGCTGGAATGAGCTGAGCTTGATGCACTTGAAGTAGCTGCTGAGCTGCTTGCATTTGATTCAGTTGAGCTATTAGTAGAGCTAGATGCTACTGAACTGGCGGCACTAGAACTAGAGTTAGATGAACTCTGGGCACTAGAACTAGAAGCGTTGGATGCTGCACTTGAATGAGATGAACCAGCAGCGCTGGATTGAGCAGAACCATTTGCACTAGAAGTTGAGGAGCTAGGAGTACTTGAATGTGATGATCCAGCAGCACTAGACGTTGTCGAACTGGTAGCTGAAGAACCTGCAGAGCTGTTGGATGCCAAGCCCAGCACTACAGCATTATTAGCCAGTTGTTTCCGAACAGCATCAGTTGCGGTTGCATCAGGAATGAAGTTGAAGTGCACCTGGTTGCGACGATCAATCGTCAGTGCAAAATATTGGTTTCCCATTGCATTGCCATTGCTATCTAGGCCAACTGCATTGCCACCCTGTAAAGTATGTGAATTATATTGAGGATCGTTCAGCAATGCGGTTGTGTGGCCCCCAGCACCAACAAGCCCATTGTGTTGTCCATCGTTATAATCCTGGTACATCATGGACACGATGTTAGTGTAAACATCTTCCTTGAGCATATCCATGGTGATATTGCTAATAGCACCTCTATTACGAAGGCGCACTACCAACAGACCATTGCCGACATCACCAATGTTTTCACCGATAAAGTTATTGCGAATGTCTCCGGTGATAACACCTCTACGTAAAGCAGCAGTTAAAAGCCCATTTTCATTATGTCCAGAGCCGGTGAAATCATCATAGGCAGCATGAACCAATTCGTTACCTAGCTGGGTAGCATATGGGGATGTCCGCAGGTAACCGACACTCACCCGATTACCATTAGGCTGAGCTTGAACCTGTTGACGAATGTGGTTAATCGTCCCAGCGGCAAAGGCAGTTAAATCAGCTTCCTGGCTAGCAGTCAAATGCTGTGGATCGACCGTTTCTTGTTCGTCAGCTGGATTATGCTGGTAGCGAATATTGAAGTTAACAAAATTACTGCCATCCAGGTTAGTGCCAAAGGTCACTTGAGAAATATCTTCATTGGGATTATTGGTATTGGCTGCCCGGCCTTCCTGAGAAGCATTTGCTAATGCTTGTGACTGAGTTTGACCTGGACGAAAGCCATTTAATGCATTAGCGTACCCAGTTGGTACCACTACATTTTGGTAGTCCTCGCTAGATTGGTTATCAGCAGGGGCTGGTTGAACAGCTGCACTAGAAGCTTGGAAGGTAACGGGCGTAGTTGATGAACCACTTGGAGTACTATCAGCTAACGCTGCTGTTCCTCCCATTACCGTCATCCCCAGCAAGACGGAACAAACACCAACAGACAACTTACGCAAAGACCAACGCTGTTTAGCATGATCAAACACATTACGCATTACACAAACCTCCCATTACAGAAACAAACAATAATATACTAATTATCTAATAGAATACTACATATTTTATCATAAATCACTCATAATAAGACATCTGTCTTTTGAAGTGTACAAAAGCAGCCCTAGAAATGATCATTTAATCGGTCACTCTCTAGGACTGCTATTTTTTATCAATTTTTATGCGTTCTTCAGTTTCTTAGCCGTGTAGTATAGTGAATCTTCCATTCGGTCAGCATATGCCCCAAAATCCTCAATATCGCTTAACGGAATAGTCTTTGTTTCCATATGGCCATCAGCGACACTATCACCAGGGATCAAACGCTTGCAGATGACATTACCATTATCCACCTTGTAGTAAAGATAGCTGGTTGGATCCCCCTTAGTAGTAAGGTAGTGATAACCGCGCAAGGAACTGTTGATACTGCCGGCATCCTCACCGTAGTACATTGAACTGTCAATGTATTGTTCAAACCACTTTGGGTTAATTCTCTCTGCTACAGACACACCAATTTCCCTGGTACTTAAAGGAGTCAGCGGATGTTGTGAATGTGTTTGGTTATTCTGAGAATTTTGGTTATTTTGTGCCTTTGCTTTGGATTGGCCATTCCAGGAACCATCAGAATTGAGTTGGTACTGTGTATTGCCTACCGTTACCCAACCGGTATCCATCCAGGCATTAGTTGGGTCCATGTAGTACCACTTGTTGCCAAGATATTGCCAGCCGGTCAAAGCCCAAGCATTAGCTGGGTCAAAGTAGTACCAACGGTTATTGATCCGACGCCAGCCGGTTAAGGCCCAAGCGTTAGTGGTATCAAAGTAATACCAGTTGCCGTTAATCTTTTGCCAACCGGTCAAAGTCCAGGCATTAGTGCGGTCAAAGTAGTACCAGTTACCATTAATCTTTTGCCAACCGGTCAGGGCCCAAGCATTGGTACGGTCAAAGTAGTACCAGTTGCCATTAATTCTTTGCCAGCCAGTTAAAGCCCAGGCATTGGTGCGATCAAAGTAGTACCAGTTGCCGTTGATCTTTTGCCAACCAGTTGCCGCCTTACCATTCTGAGCAAAGTAATACCAGCTGCCGTTAATCCGTTGCCAGCCGGTCAAGGCCCAGGTGCTATTGTTATCGAAGTAGTACCACGAACCATTAACCTTCTGCCAGCCCTTTAGGGCCCAAGCATTAGCACTGTCAAAGTCGTAGACACGACCGTTGATGGTTTGCAGACCGGTTGCGGCTTTCCCATTATTACCAAAGTAGTACCAGTTACCGTTGATCCGTTGCCATCCAGTCAGTGCCCAGGTATTGCTGTTGTCAAAGTAATACCAGGAGCCATTAACCTTCTGCCAACCCTTTAGGGCCCAAGCATTAGCACTGTCAAAGTCGTAGACACGACCGTTGATGGTTTGCAGACCGGTTGCCGCCTTGCCATCCTTACCAAAGTAGTACCAGTTACCGTTGATCCGTTGCCAGCCAGTCAGTGCCCAGGTATTGTTGTTGTCGAAGTAGTACCAGGAGCCATTAACCTTCTGCCAACCCTTCAAAGCCCAAGCATTGGCATTGTCAAAGTCGTAAGTATGCCCATTGACAGTCTGCAAGCCAGTCAGGGCATTACCAGCGTTGTTAAAGTAATACCAGTTGCCATTGATTAAGCGCCAGCTATTGTGAACAGCTGACCCATTAGTAACATACTGCCACTGACCATTGAGATGATTCCAACCGTTATGGGTGGCATTGTTGTTAGTGTTGCCACCACTGTGAATAACTGAAGTACCACCACCAAGTTGGACGGCATTAGCAGCCAACCGCGCCTTAACGGCATTGCTTGCTCCAGCATCAGAAATGAAGTTGAAGTGTACACGGTTCTTGTTGTCGATTGTCACGGCCAGATATTGGTTAGCGACCAAGTTACCATTGCTATCCAGAGCAATCGCGTTACCTTGATGAAGTGCGCTGTAATATGGATCGTTCAGTACAGCCGTGGTGTGGCCACCAGCACCGATACCAGTGCCATTGTAGTCTTGGTACATCATAGCAATCAGGTTGCTATAAATTTCTTTCTTGAGCATGTCCATCGTGATGTTGCTAATCATGCCACGGTTCTTAAGCTGAACAGCTTCCAGGCCAGAGTTAGCACTACCGATATTTTCACCGACCCAAGCCGTAATGCCGCGACTCTTGGCAGCTGCTTCCAAGCCTGACATATTGTGGACATTGGCGCCAGTACCGTTTTAGTGGTCGTAAGCCTGGTGCATGATTTGGCTGCCTAACTGGCTAGCATATGGTGACACTTTGACATAGCCTGCACTGACACGGGTACCGCCATTCTGGCTTTGTACCTTTTGACGGATGTTATTGATCGTGTTAGCAGAAAAATCAGTAATTTCCTGTTCCTGTGATGCAGTCAAATGTTGTGGATCAACTGTTTCCTGCTGATCAGCAACGTTGGAATTGTACTTGATGTTGTAGTTAATCTGCCAAGTACCATTCTTTGGTTGCATAGTAACGTTAGAAATTGGCCGGCTAGGATCATTAACGTTGGCAGCCAGGCCTTGCTGAGAAACATCATGCAAAGTCTGTGACTGCGTTTGGCCCGGACGGAATCCTGCCAGAGCATTTGCGTAGTTGTTTGGAACAACCGGATTCTGGTTATAGGATTCACGACTAGTAGCAGATGGCTGAACAGCAACCGTTGTCGTTTGCTGTGGCTGCGCAGTCGTTGTGGTATCAGCAGAAGCTACTGAACCTGCTCCTATTAGAGCCATTCCCAATAAGACCGAGCAAACACCTACTGATAATTTACGTAAGGACCAACGTTGTTGAGCGTTACTGAATTGATTATTTTTCATCACACCAAACTCCCCATTTAAAATTGCTGATTTTTTGCATATCCCCCCGAAAGTGCAAAGTCAGTTACTGTGACCATTATACAATCCTTTTAATAACGAAAATCACTATTTTTTATTAACGAACAAAAATTGCATTGAGCGTTATCAAAATACCCATTACCCCATCGCTAAGCCTTGGTTAAAGAGTACTTCGTTGATGTCATCACGCTTGCTCATCTGGTCATTGAGCTTTGGCCCATTGATCTGGTTAGTAAATGAATCAATTCGTTTATTAGTATCACGAAGGTCATAGTACTGGGTCACGTGGCTATCGTAATCTTTGAACTGGTCGAGCTTGAAGTCCTTTGGATAATGATCCTCGAAAGCAACCAAATCGAGTGGTAAACGTGGTTTCAGCTGTGGCTCCTGATCTGGATGACCCACTTGCAGGCCGAGCCACGGCATCGTCATCTTTGGCAGATCAAGTACCTTAATCAACTGAGCCGGATCATTCTTAATGGAGCCAAGGATGACACCACCCAGGCCCATGCTTTCGGCAGCTACCAAGACATTCTGGACAGCCAGAGTCGTGTCTTCGACGGCTTCCATAAAGACGTCCATGGTGTGCAGGCGGCCATCGTCGTTACCCATCTGCTTGCGAATTTGCTGGTTGCGGTACAAATCAACGATAAAGATCAACAGGTCGCCATTAGCGCCGACGTAATCTTGATTTGAAATCTGGCGAATTTTCTCCCGAACTTTGGGATCAGTAACGTGAATGATGCTGAATTGTTGGTGGAAATTGCTGGTCGAAGTATGGCTAGCAACCTGGTAAAGAGTTGTCAATTCTTCTTTAGTCAATGACTGATCTTTAAATGCACGAATGGAGCGGTGTGCAAGTTGTTTATCGATTGTGTCGTTATGGATCATGAAAATCACCTTTCTAATAATGAGCTAGTTTTATTATAGTGGATTGACTGAATCAAATATATACCAATCTAGATTTTTTATTTCACAAGCAAGTCACGTCTACCAACGGTTTGGCCGTTTTTACGGATTTTTTGGAAGATTTGTCGCTTGTGAATTTTAATGGCAGCGGTTACAATATGAAGTAAGAAAAGATGAAAGGTGAGTGTAATCATGGCTTACAAAACTACCAACCCATATACCAATGAAGTCGAGCACGAATACCCAAACGCATCTGACGCCCAAATCGAAGAAACATTAACTGCTGCTCACGCCCTCTATCTAAAATGGCGCGATGGCAGTGAATTAGCCGAACGCAAACAAATTATCAGTCGCCTTGGAGAACTGCTCCGCGAAAAGAAACACGAAATGGCCACTCTCATGACCCATGACATGGGTAAATTGATTGGTGAAGCCGAGGGCGAAGTCGAGCTCTGTGCTTCGTTCTGTGACTACTACGTTGAAAAAGCAGATGAATTCTTGGCACCAACCCCAATCTATACAACATCAGGCAATGCCTATGTCCTGCACCAAGCAACTGGTGTCTTGATGGCTGTCGAACCATGGAACTTCCCGTTCTACCAAATTGCGCGGGTCTTCATCCCGAACTTCCTGGTCGGCAACCCGATGATCCTGAAAGACGCTTCTATCTGCCCTACTTCAGCCCAGGCTTTCGCTGATTTGGTTAGCGAAGCCGGTGCCCCAAAGGGTAGCCTGACCAACATGTTTGTTTCCTACGACCAGGTAGCCAACATCATCGCCGACAAGCGTGTGCAGGGTGTCTGCCTGACCGGTTCAGAGCGTGGTGGGAAGTCCGTCGCTACTGAAGCTGCCACTAATTTGAAGAAGAGTACGATGGAACTCGGTGGTAACGACGCCTTCATCGTCTTACCTGACGCTGACATCGACAAGCTGGAAAAGACGATCTTCTTTGCTCGTCTATACAACGCCGGCCAAGTCTGCACCTCATCCAAGCGCTTCATCGTACCGGACAACCTCTATGACGAATTCCTGAAGCGTGCCAAGAAAGTATTCTCCAGCGTAAAGATGGGCGATCCGATGGACCCAAGCACCACGTTGGCACCAATGAACTCCAGGCACGCCAAGGAAAAGCTACAAAAGCAAGTTGACACCGCCATTGCAAACGGCGCAAAGGTCTACTATGGCAATGAACCGGTCACCGACCAAGAAGGCCAGTTCTTCATGCCAACGATCCTGACGGACATCAGCAAGGACAACCCAGTCTTCGACCAAGAAATGTTCGGTCCAGTGATGTCAGTCTACAAGTACCATGACGTCCAAGAAGCCATTGACGTTGCCAATGACTCCAGCTTTGGCCTTGGCAGCACCGTCTTCAGTGAAAATATCAGCGAAGCACGGAAAGTGGCTGCCCAGATTGACACCGGCATGACCTGGATCAACTCCGGCTGGGCTTCCCTGCCAGAACTACCATTTGGTGGTGTTAAGCACTCTGGCTACGGTCGCGAATTAGCTGAACAAGGATTCCGTTCGTTCATGAATGACCACCTGATTTACGAACCGGAAGCTTAGTTAAGATTTAACTTTCTTCTAGAAGCAAAAATTCCCACCTTGATTTAGAACCAGGATGAGAATTTTTTTAGAGAATTTTGATTAGCATGAAGGCTTGATGGAACGGTCATCAGTGGTTCCCTGCTCCTTAATTAAATTAAAATAAAGTGAGAATTTTCTTGACAAATATTAATGATTTACGCTATCATGCTTGCAACAATTAATTAAGCCCGATCAACGAAAAGTTATCATCAAGCAATCAGTTAGCCGGATCACAGCGAGTGTCGGTGGATGGGAAGACATTCCGACTAACGGTGACCGATGATAACGTGACGGTTTCCGACGAATAATTTGGTGGCACCCAATATCGTGCAGCGCTTCGCCCCTAGCGGCCGAGTGTATGAGGACCCAAGTGTAAGTTTGGGTCAAAAAAAGGTGGTACCACGTTACTAACGTCCTTTGTTCAATTGAACAGAGGGCGTTTTTTTGTTAACCGGGTCAGCAGAGATTTTAGGATTTGAGAAAGGAAGTTGATCTTATGAAGTACGGAATTATTGGTGCAGGTGCAATGGGTGTTCGCTACGGTGCCATGCTTCAAGAAAACGCTGGTGTTGACGTCGATTTTATCGAAACCTGGGAACCAAATATCGAAGCTATCCGGGAACAAGGCGGTGTTTCCATCGCTCGTGACCACGCCAACCGCCACATCGTTCCCGTCCACGTTTACTACCCCGAAGATTACGAGGGCCATCCCGATGTCTGGATCATCTTCAAGAAGCAGATGCAGCTAGCCAACGAACTCAAGCGTGACGCCGCTGCCGGTATTTTCCACGATGACCAATACGTCTTCTCCGCAATGAACGGGATGGGCCACTTTGAAAAGATCGAGAAGTATTTCTCCAAGGACCAGATGATCTGCGGAACCGCGATGATCGCTACCCGGATGGACGGGCCAGCTAATATCGACTTCATGGGCCCAGTCAACTCCGAAGTGATGCACATGGCGCCATACAACAACAAGAAGCCTGACGCAACAATGCAAGCTATCTTCGATGACTTCAAGGCAGCCAAACTGGGACCGGTTTGGGCCGATGATTGGAAAGGCATGTGCATGTCCAAGGTCGTCTTCAACGCCGTCTGCAACACTCTCTGTACAATGTTTGAAATCCAGATGGGTCCATTCATCCAGTACGATGGTGTCCGCGATATGGCTAAGCAGCTCTTTGACGAAGCATTCGATGCTTGTGAGCGGGCCGGCATCCACTTAATCGAAAGCCGGGAGGAAGAGACCGAGTCAGTGATCACCATTTCCAAGGAATACAAGTACCACTACCCGTCAATGTACCAAGACTTTAGCAAGGGACGGCCAACTGAAGTCGACTACATCAACGGCTACATTGCCAAGATCGGTCGCGAACACGACTACGTTTGCCGGACACACGAATTCGTCGTCCACGAAGTTCACCTGGCCGAAAAGATGCGCCAGTTCCACCAGAATCACAACGATCAAGCTAATCAACCGGCGATTCGGCAAGCGGAAGCAGCAATTTAATAAGAAAGAATTTTTACATACGAGACCAGCGGATACCATATCTGCGGTCTCGTTTTTCGATTACTGCCCCGCATCCGTCAGCACATCCCACAAAGCCTGCTTATATGAAGTCATCGTCGTGGTGCTCCGCCGCACCGCTGACAGCAGGAATTCCGGTCGCTCGCTGTCCAAAAGCGGAATCTGGACGACATGGTTGGCAGAGGTGATCGCCAAATTAGTCAGGTAGGAAATGCCGATATTTTCCGCCACCATCGACTTGAGGACGTGGACGTCGTTTGTCCGGTAGACGGTCCGTGGACGAATGTGATTAGCTCGTGCCATCAAACGAAAAGCCTGGTTATGAACAAAACCTTCATCAAAATTGATGAAGCGTTCTTTGGCTAGGTCTTTGAAATAAACACCCCGCGTCGCCTGTTGTGCTAAGGGGTTCTTAGGGGAAACGATGATGTTGATTGGGTAACGGCGAATCTGCTGGCTGACCAGCCGGGGAAAGTTGATGGTCGTCAGTGATCCCAATAGGGCCAAATCCACATCCCCGTGCCGCAGCATCTTCAATAATTCAGCCGACCCGTGTTCAAAGACTTCCAAACGATCCATTAAATGGTGATGCATCAAGACCGGTGTCAGCGGCGGAAAGAAGTAATTACCGATAATTGGCGGCAAACCAAAGAGAATCCGCTCTTCTTTGGCATGCTGCACGTCTTGGCGGGCCACTGACAATTCATTGAGGATATTGGCGACATGACGGTCAAACTGGCTGCCATTCGATGTGACAACTACTTCGTGGTGCGAATGATCGCGAATCAAAAAATTAGCACCCATTTCCTTTTCCAGTCGCTGGACAGCATTAGTGATCGTCGGCTGGCTTACCCCAAAATGGCCAGCAGCTTTTGAGAAATTTTTTACACGGACTAAGTAATGGTAATATTGTATATCTTTAAAATTCATCGATATATACCTCTATATCAGCTTTTAAAATGCTCATATAAATATTTCTTATCATGATACACCCATTTGACTATAATTTAACGTCCTTTATACAATGGCACCATCAAATCGAACAGTGATGCGATTATCAGAAAGGAAATATCAACTATGAGCAAAGCAATGGATATCTTAAACAACCCTTACATTAACAAGGGCACTGCCTTTACGATGGACGAACGAAAGAAGCTCGGCCTGGTCGGTGCACTGCCAGCACGCGTCCAAACTCTCCAGGAGCAAGCCGACCAAACTTACGCCCAATTCAAAACTAAGCCGGCTGGCCTTCCCCAACGGCAATTCCTGATGGAAATTTTCAACACTAACCGGACCCTTTTCTTCTATTTAATGGGCCAACACATCGTGGAATTCATGCCGATCGTTTACGACCCGGTCATTGCCGAATCCATCGAAACCTACAGCAACATCTTTGTTCAGGCTCAACAAGCAGCCTTCCTGTCCGTTGACAGTCAGGATGAAATTGAAGAAGGATTGAAGAACGCCGCTGACGGTCGTGACATCCGGCTGGTCGTCGTTACGGACGCCGAAGGGATCCTCGGAATCGGTGACTGGGGCGTCAACGGGACTGATATCGCAGTTGGCAAGCTGATGGTTTACACGGCTGCCGCTGGCATCGATCCTGCCCAAGTCCTCGCCGTTTCCCTGGACGCCGGCACTAATAACCAAAAGCTGCTCGACGACCCGATGTACCTCGGCAACCGTCACAAGCGGGTTTATGGCGACAAGTACTACGCCATGGTCGACAAGTTCGTTAAGGCTTCACGCAAGCTCTTCCCAGAAGCTCTCCTCCACTTCGAAGACTTTGGCCGTTCTAACGCCGCCGTCATCCTCAACAAGTACAAGGATGATATGCCAGTCTTCAACGACGACATCCAAGGAACCGGGATCATCGCTCTGGCTGGGGTGCTCGGTGCCCTCAACATCTCCAAGCAAAAGCTGAGCGATCAGAAGTTCCTGACTTTTGGCGCCGGCACCGCCGGGATGGGGATCGCCAAGATGCTTTACGACGAAATGGTCCGTCAAGGCGTTGAACCAGCCGAAGCTAAGAAGCACTTCTACCTGGTCGACGTTCAGGGCCTGCTGTTCAACGACACGCCAGACCTGACGCCAGAACAAAAAGAATTCACCCGTGACCGTTCTGAATTCAGCAACGCCGACGAACTGACCAACTTACTGGCCGTCATGAAGGCTGTCCACCCAACCGTCATGATCGGTACTTCCAAGCAGCCTGGCGCCTTCACCGAAGACGTGGTTAAGGAAATGGCCGCCCACACGGAACGGCCGATCATCTTCCCAATCTCCAACCCAACGAAGTTGATCGAAGCGATGCCTGCTGATCTGATCAAGTGGACGGACGGTCGCGTGCTGACTGCTACCGGGATTCCAGTTGACGACGTGGACTACAAGGGTGTCCACTACACCATCGGTCAAGCCAACAACGCCCTCGTTTACCCTGGTGTCGGCTTTGGTGCAATCGCTGCTAAGGCCAAGGTTGTCAACGAAAAGATGCTGGCGGCTGCAGCTCACGCTTTAGGTGGGATTGTCGATCCCGACGAAGCCGGTGCTGCCGTTCTGCCACCAGTTGCTAAATTACAGAGCTTCACCACCCGCGTATCTGAAGTGGTTGCTCAATCTGCTATCGACCAAGGTCTGGCTGGTCAAGGCGTTACTGACGCCAAAAAGGCTGTGGAAGACCTGAAGTGGGAAGCTAAGTACTAATTTTCAAACATCAATTTGGAGGTTCTTGAAGTAATGTCTGTCTTTTTAACGTCCGTTTCTAGTGTTGTCGAGATCGTTCTGATCATGGCGCTCGGCTACATTCTGCGGCGCAATAACTGGTTTGCCGACTCATTTGGTGGCAACATCGCATCCTTGATCACCAAGATTGCCCTGCCTGCTTCCATTTTCATGAGTGTCATGAAGTACCTGACCAAGGACAAGCTGATGAGTCTGGGCATTGGGATCATCTTCCCGGCTCTGGCCGTCATCGTATCCTACCTGGTTGCTTTTTTGGCAGTGAAACTGTTTAAGATTCGTCCAGGCCGCCGGGGCGTATTCATCAACGCAGTGGCCAACGCCAACACCATCTTTATCGGGATGCCGCTAAACACCGCCCTATTTGGTAACAAAGCGATGTCTTACTTCCTGATTTACTACATCGTCAATACCGTTTCCACCTGGGCCTTCGGGGTTTACCTGATCCAGAATGACGACCCGACAGCTACCGATAAGAAGAAAGAACGCGGCAAGATCAACTGGTCCAAGCTCTTGCCAATGCCATTGGTCGGTTTCGTCTTCTCCATTATCTGGCTGCTAATCGGGATTCCGGTACCGAACTTCCTGGGTCAAACCCTGACTTACGTCGGCAGCTTGGTAACGCCGTTGTCCCTGATCTACATTGGGATCGTCCTTTATGACGCCGGTTTAAACAACTTCCACTTCGAACGTGACTCCATCCTTGCTTTGATCGGTCGTTTCATCCTGTCACCACTGGTCCTGATTATCTTGATCAAATTTGGGATGGGCATGGGCATCCACTTGCCATCTCTGATGCGGCAAACCCTGGTTGTCCAATCCGCAACGCCAATGCTGGCGGTTCTGCCAATCCTGGCTACCGAAGCACACGGTGACGTCAAGTACGCCACGGACGTGGTTGTGATGAGTACCGTCCTCTTCGTGGTTGTGGTGCCAATTTTGATGTCAATTCTGCAATTTGTTTAATACGAAAAGCCTCTCGCTACCGGATAGCGAGAGGTTTTTGTAGTCTTAACTGAAACTTGAAAGCCCTGAATTGCAATGAAATCATTGTGGTTCAGGGCTTTTGGACGAAAAAAATAAAAAACGCAAGAACTCTTACGCTATACTTTAAGTGTCAAAATCAAAGTAGAAAAGAGTCTTGCGCTATGCAAATTATAAACCATTTCAGTACTGAAAACGATTCTCAAAACATTATTTCTCACTTCTTAAGCCTAATTGGTCTAGCTAAGCTAACTCACAGGGTGAATTTTAAGCGTCACTCATTATGTTCATTGAAAATGATCGTAGCTTGGTTAATGACAGCTCATTTTGAGCGTCTTTCGATCAATCGTGCTCATCCAGATTGCCATTTTACCCCAAGAACGGCACGGAATGTTTTGAATGATGGCCGTATTAACTGGCAGAAATTAGTCTGTTTAGTAGCGATTCAATTAATTCGCATCTTAACCCCGTTTATTGATGGTCGACGTCGTTTGGCATTAGTGCTTGATGATACTCTGTTAGCACGTCGTTGGTCCCAAAAGACTGAATTATTAGCCAAGACCTATGACCACGATAAGCACGAGTATGTAAATGGTTACCGTGGCTTAACTCTCGGTTGGAGTGATGGTAATACTTTTTTGCCTATTAATTTTGCTTTAATGTCAACTCACCAGCCTGCTAATCTGATTGGATGCTTAGCGCAGATTACTGACCAACGTCAAATTGCCGGTCAAAGAAGGGCTCAAGCTCAACGCCCAATGAACCAAGTGGCTCTAGAATTGATTAGACAAGCGCAAACACTAGGCGTGTCAGCTAAATACGTCCTTTTTGATTCTTGGTACAGTTCGCCGAAGATGTTTTGGCAACTCGCTCAGCTTCAGCTTTTTGGTGTGGGTATGCTCAAACGCAGCGCAAAAGTCTATTATCGATATCGTGGTCGTCACTATAGCATTAAGGGTCTTTATCAACGTTTAGCAGCTTCTAAAATGAATTGTCGGCATCACTATCTTTACAGCAGTGTCATTCAAGCCCAATATCATGGCCATCAGTTTCCGCTAAAAGTGGTTTTTGTATCCAAAAAGGGGCACCGTCAGGACTACCTAGTTTTAGCGACCACTAACTTAGCTATGCGGCCAGAAGAAATCATTCAATTGTACGGACGCCGCTGGCAAATTGAGACCTATTTCAAAGCTGCTAAGCAGTATTTAGCTCTTAATCGATCACAAATTCAAAGTTACGACGGTCAATGTGGTTATATTGCCGTCACCATGATTACTTATGACTTATTGGCTTGGCAAGAACGACTTAATACTGATGATCGCACAATTGGTGGACTCTTTTACATTATGAATCAAGCACTGCCAGATATTCGTTTTATGGACGCATTGGTCTACTTATTTCATGAACTGGGTCGAGCTGAGCTCAGCCTAACTGATCACATTGATAACATCATTAATCGATTCATAGCTCAGTTGCCAATAACGATCCAAAAAGCATTGAATACTGGCATCTAAAAGTCTAATTTAGGCTGAGAAAAGCCGAAGCTGACGCAGCTCCGGCTAGTTTTCGTGCTTTCAAGTTTCAGGTCTTAAGTAAAATTTTTAGTCCCGTTACTTTGCTCCCTGCAACTCTTCCTTAGTGTGCACCTCGGCTGTCAACAGATCGCACAGTGGCGTCTTTAAGCCATGTTCCTTACCATGGCGCGACACATAACCATTGATGTAGTCGATTTCCGTGCGCCGGTTATTCTTGACCAAGTCTTGGTACATTGATGGGTAGTGAGCACCGATGACGGTGTAGCAAGCTTCCACGTGGTTGACTGCTTCGTCGACGTCAAGTGTGATTCCTTCTGTAGCACCCACCGCTGCAAACTCCTTAACAATGTTAACGACCATTTCGTGGGCATAGGTGGTACGGCCGTATTCTTCAACATTGCACTCCAATAAAGTGCAGAGGGTGTTCAATGTCCCATTAACGCAGCCTTTGCGGAAAACGGAATACTGAGGATCATCAAGCAAATGGGCCTTCAAGCCAGCATCCGCCAGAACTTTGACCAATTCCTGTGCTTGGCTGTGTTGAGGTTCACCAGGCTGAACATTAGCCAGTTCACAGCTACCATCATCTTCCAATAAAACATGGTCGGGACGTGTCATCTGAGCCGTCCACATCGTGTTGCCCAGAAAGACGCGTTCTTTTGGCAGATACTTTTCCAGCGTCTGTTCGTGACCGATCCCGTTCATCAGACAGACTGCCAGGGTATCATCATCGAAGACTGGCAGCATGTCCTTGACCATCTGTTCCAGCTGCATACTCTTGGTAAAGAAAAAGACCGCGTCAAAATGAAGGTCGTGTGGCACTTCCTTTTGCCCGTAAGCTGGCACCTTCACCGCTACTTCTTTACCATCCAAATTGGCCTGTAGACCGTCCTTCTTCAGTGAAGCCACCCGTTCGTCCCAGCCGTCGACAACTGTCACATCATTACCTGCTTGTTTGAGTTTCAAGGCAAAACGAGTACCCATTGCGCCAACACCTGCTACTGCTAATTTCATAGAAACATCTCCTAATATATTTTTGGCAATTTAGACAGAAAAAGCGTCCTTACGTCGCATCACTGCAACTGTAAGAACGCTTCACACGCGGTACCATCTTACCTTGGCCAAACAGACTTGGCCCACTTCATCACAAACCAACATTTGCGGCCAGGGTAATGGCTGGCGACCAACCTCAGCTTACTAATTTCAGCCGGTAACTCAGGAACGATTAACTCCCCAGGATCATGACTAACTTTCACCAACCGTTAGCTCTCTGCACAGAATCCCACATCATTATTTCCATCAACGTTTTCTCATCTAAATTTAATTGTTGCACACACTATATACTTCCTTAATAGCTAAGTCAAGACATTATTTACCGTAAAATTAAATTAGAAAAATCTCATAAATGTCCTTGACGTTTTCTCATAATCTTGTTAAAGTAATGACAATCATTCAACGAACGAAAAACAAACACCTTGAAGAGGAGAGTAGTTTCTTCGTGTCAGCTAAAGCGAGTCCGGTTTAGTGAGAGCGGATCTGATAACGTCCAAACGAAAGTAACCCCGGAGTGGTCAGGGCGATCGACAGAAAGTCCCGACCGGGTACGCCCGTTACAGCGCCAACGTATATTTTGATGTACGGGGTGAGGAGCAGTTAGTGATGGCTGCTCAAAATTAAGGTGGTAACACGCTGTGGCGTCCTTCAAAGCAATTGCTTTGAAGGGCGTTTTTTCGTTCGTTGAACCGAGTACAAGAGAGAAAGGATCTGTTGTTACATGGAAAGTAAAATGACTTTACGTCGCACAATTATTACAGCTTCACTGATTTTTGGGATGCTCTTCGGTGCTGGGAACCTGATTTTCCCCGTTCACCTTGGTCAAATGGCCGGTGGGCATTGGCTCACCGCGAGTAGTGGCTTTCTGATTTCTGGGGTGCTGATTCCCCTGATGGCACTGCTCGCCATCTCCATCACCCGTTCCAACGGGATTTATGACCTGGCACGTCCAAACGGTCACTGGTATGCACTTATTTTCTTAATTCTGGTCCACGCAACCTTGGGACCACTCTTTGCCACACCACGGACGGCCACCGTTCCTTACGCCATTGGGATTGCCCCACACTTGTCAGCAAGCAGTAACCACATTGGCCTGCTAATCTACTCTGCCTGTTTCTTTGGCCTGACTTACTACTTCTCCACTCGACAGCAACGGATCACTACTCTGATTGGTAAGCTCTTAAACCCCGCTTTTCTACTGCTGCTCTTTACTATTTTCTTCTTAGCATTTATCAGTCCGATGGGGTCAACGGCAACTACCAAAATCACCAGTGCTTACCGTGGCGCTGCTTTCACTAACGGTTTCCTCCAAGGTTACAACACGATGGATGCTTTAGCTGCCCTCGCCTTTGGAATCACCGTTATCACTGCTATTCGCAACTATGGGCTGAAGAGTGAACGTTCAATTTCACTTTCTGTTGCCAAGAGCGGCATCATCGGCATGGCTGGCATAGCCATCATTTACCTTGGCCTAACTTGGCTGGGCGCTACTAGTCTTCACAACTTTGCATTATCCGCCAATGGTGGGACGGCTCTTAGCCAAATTGCTCACCATTACATGGGCACGGCGGGCGATGCAATTCTGGCAACCTTAGCAACCATTACTTGCATGACTTCGGCGATGGGCTTAGTGATCGCCTTCTCCCAAGACTTCCACCGGCGCTTCCCACGGATTTCTTACAAGGCATTCCTCCGCTTCAACTGCGCACTATCATTCTTAATTGCGAACTTGGGGCTGAATCAAATCATCGCTTGGTCCACTCCAGTCCTGATGTTCCTCTACCCCCTGGCAATCACCCTGATCATCATGAGCATTGCTTCACCGCTTTTCAAACGCGATCCACTGGTTTTCCGGATCACCACGGGACTCACCCTGATCCCAGCAATCTTTGACATGATCAACGCCAGCCCTGCCATCATCCGTAACACCAACTTTGCCCAAGGCATGATCGACTTTGCCACTAAGTACTTTCCGTTCTTTGCCAACGGTTTCGGTTGGTTGAGTTTCGGGATTGCTGGTATGATCATCGGTCTGGCTTGCCATTACTTCTTAGGTAATGAACACGCAACCGCAACGGAATCTGAAACGAACTAAACCATCAATAAACGAAAATCTCCCAGCCACAAACCATGGTTGAGAGATTTTTTAGGTTAAGTTTAGTTAATCTTACGCTTTGGGTTCAGCAAATTCATCGGGTCGAAGAGACTCTTAATTTGGTGTTGAACCCAATCGACGTTTTCACCAAGTTCCACGTTGTTCCACTGATTCTTCAGCATCCCCACAGCATGTTCCCCGGAAATGGTACCGCCGAGATCCAAGGCCTTCATGAACATCTTTCGCAAAACGAGGGTGACACTAGCCGGGGCTTCTTTGACGTCTTTATCCCAGGTCACCGTCGGGTGAAGATTACCATCACCGGCGTGGCCAGCAGTGAAGATCTGCAGGTCGTCGTTCTGGTCACTCAGCTGTTGAATATAAGCAACCAACTCAGCCATCTTGGACGTCGGAACCGCCATATCTTCCATCACCGCATTGCGGCCGGTGAAGATTGCCGGCAACATATCCTGACGCAGAGCGATTACTTTCTTCTGATCGTCTTCGTTATCTGCCAACGTGACTGGATCAGCACCATACTTATCCATGATCTTCTTAACAATGTCACGTCCTTCCGGTGAAATCGAATCAATCCGGAAAATCAAAGCCGAGCTATCACCATTGGCATAGTGGGTGCCCTTGTACTGGTCGATGGCGCCCAGTGTCATAGCATCCAGGGCTTCCAGCATGGCCGGATATGTGCCGGACATCCGCAGGGCCGTTGTTGCTTTCGCTAGGGTTGGCATGTCTTTGAAGAAGGCAAGGCCCATCAATGACTTACCCAGTGGCAGCGGCATCAGCTTGACCGTAATTTCAACGATCACGCCGAGCGTCCCTTCAGAACCGACAAAGAGTTGTGTCAGATCATAGCCAAAAGCCTGCTTAGTTGTTTTGCCACCGAGGTCGAGGACTTTGCCGTTTGCCAAAACCACTTTTAGTCCAAGGACATTATCACGCGTTGATCCATAACGAACTCCGCTCAAACCACCGGCATTGGTAGCGACGTTCCCGCCGATCCCGGACATCTTCTTGGAAGCAGGATCTGGAGCGTAGAAGAGGCCGTGCTTGCGGGCAGCCTGATCCAAGTCATTGTTAACAACACCGGGCTGAACCACGGCGTAAGCATCATCCGTATTGAGCTCCAAAATCTTGTTCATCTTGGCAGTCGACAAAATGAAGGCCCCATCAACCGCATCAGCACCGACAACGGTACTGGTAAATTTATTCTGGGTGACAACCGGAACGTGGAAACGGCGGGCTGCTTTCATCACACCCTGGACATCCGCAATCGACTCGGCATCAATAAAGGCGATTGCTTCTCCATGGGCACCAGACAAGTTGCTGGAGTAAGAGGTTTTCTTCAGCGTATCCTCATCCGTCTTTACTGTCCCGTCGTGTACCTGGTCCTTTAAGTAATCGATCACTGTCGATTGGTCATAAGCCGTGAACACCATTGCCATCAGAATCATTCCTTTCTTTATATCGTGATATCGTGTTTTCACTTACTAATAGTAACTAACACTCGCTGCAGAAACAAGACGTGAATTTCTTTTCACCTCTTCAACGAAAACCATATGATAAAATGATCCATGTCAGAAAGGTGGTCATGTTGATGTCAGAAAATGATAAATCATGCCCGATTGGAGAAACACTCCAGCTCATCTCAGGCAAATGGAAAGCTGTCATTATCCATTTGCTTGGTCAGCAGGGAGTTTGTCGTTTTAGCCAGCTTGACCACCAACTGCCCTGTTCGCGGCGAATGCTAGCCCTCCAGCTCAGTGCCTTGCAAGATGACGGATTAGTCGCTAAGCACATCTATCCGGTAGAACCGCCAAAGACTAGCTATTCGTTGACAGATAAGGGTAAGAGCATCCTGCCAGTCGTTGAGCAAATGCAGGACTGGGGCAGCAATCATTAATTGGGGGAATATCAATATGAAGAAAGTTTTATCATGGTTAGCGATCATCGCTACCGTCATTACTTGTGGTCTTTGGGGCACAAACACAATCAGCAATACAAATAGCGTATCAGCCGCAACCACCCGGAAATGGACTAAATCCAAGGACCGACAGTTGAATAACTTCATCAACAGCTGGGCGCCTAAGATGAACCAATCATACAAAAAATACGATGGTCAGAACTCGCTCCACGTTTCGACCGGTGGCAACTACCCGGACGACCTTAGCAAAGAAGTGACACCAGATGGTGGCTCTATCGGTTGGGCACCGACTGGCAAGGGACACTATGACTATAACGTCGTCGCCATCTATAATTATGACGGCACGCGTCCGCCACTGCCGAACCGGATCACCTATCTCTTTGCCTTTCATCATGGCAAACCGGTGGCTTTAGTCGATCAAACTCGTGATGGTGATCCAACTTGTCACCCAACTGCCAATAAAGATGTGGCCAAGAATTTCCGGCGGATTGCGAATGAAAAGTAACTAAGATATCAAAATGACTCTTGTCACTCAGCAATTGAGTAGCAAGAGTCATTTTTTATCCATTTTTCTTTTTCGTACTCGTCGCCAACGCCACCCAAATCAGGACACTAAAAATGGTCAACAACATATAAGCATGCTGCGTCCCGATCGCTGTCGGCAAGGCCGCCTTAGAACCAGCTGTATGCTGACTCAGTGCCACGATAGCGGAGACAATCGACGTCCCCATCGCCCCGGCAAACTGCTGACAAGTGTTGATAATGGCGTTGCCCTGGGCGTTTTCCCGATCGGTCAAGTTGTTCAAAGCATCAGTCATCGTCGAAGCCATGGTCATCCCCATTGCACCCATGTAAAAGCTGTAGATGACTACGATGAGGCCGTTATTCAGTTTCCGGGAAAGCAGTGCGAACAAGGCCAAGACTACTACCATCACGGACGATCCCGTGATAATCGGCAAGCGTGCCCCATGGCGATCCAGTAGTTGCCCACCGACTGGACTCATGATCGCACCGACAACTCCAGCTGGCAGCACCAGCAGTCCCGCTAGTAAAGCCGAATTGTGGTTAACCAGCTGGATGTAGTTAGGCAGCAGAAAGGCATTGCCCAGCGACATCATTTGAATCAGGAAGAGTGCTAAAACGTGTGACCCAAACACGTGATGTTTCAGCAAGCTAAGGTTTAGAATTGGCACACTTAAATGAGCTGAACGCCATACTAACACGATCATCGCCACGATCCCGATGCCGATCGCACCAGCCACTTTCATCGAGAAGAAGGCATTACCGCTGAGGTTGCTAAAGCCATAGATAAATCCGCTAAAAAGAAAAGCGATGGCTAGAAAACTGATTATATCGAGCCGTTGCTTGATCACTGGTGCTTTCTGCTGGATACCCCATAGGCCAAGCAACAGCGAAATAATGATCAGTGGAATCAAGAGGTAAAAGATCCACCGCCAGCCGATCTTGCTGACGATTAGGCCACCAAAGGTCGGGCCGATGGCTGGCGCAATCCCGGTAATCATGTTGCCGATTCCCATCATCGTCCCGACTTTACTCTGGGGCACCTGCTCCAGGATAATGTTGAACATCAACGGCAAAGCAATCCCAGTGCCGACACCTTGAATTGCGCGGCCCAGTAATAGAAATGGGAATGCCGGCGCCACAGCATCAATGGCGAGTCCCAGCAAGAAGAGCAGGTTTGCCGTCATAAACAGGTGACGAATCTTAAATGAGCTCTTCAAAATAGCGGACAGTGGCACGACAATCGACACTACTAATAGGTAAATAGATGTCATCCACTGAACCGTGTTTGTTGCCAGATTATATTCCCGCATTAGTGTCGGGAAAGTGATGTTCATCGACGTTTCAACAATCACGCCACAGAATGACATCAATCCAGTGGCAATGATTGCAGCGTAGACTTTGGGTGAGATTTTGTTAGACATTCTGGTGCTCCTTCATTTAATACCAATCAAATATTGCCCGTCGTCGATTACAAATTCTTTAAATAGAGGCAACGCAAACTTCACATAGCCATAATTAGCTGATTCAATAATCTGGCTGTCTATCAGTCGGCGACGATAAACACCAATATAGCCAGGTTTTTGTTTCAATTGCTGACCAATATATTTAGTAGAAACAGGATATTCCGTTGAATTAGCCATTATCACCACAAAGCGTTGATCAACCGGTGACAATTCCTCCAGCATCTTTCTGTAAGCATTGCGGCTCAGCTGAGCCTGAAACTGTGGCAAAACCTGGTCAAGGCTCTTATCAGTCAAATGTTTATCAGGACTACGCCACATTAAATACCCCAGCAACTGAAAAGCATAAGCATAACCATCTGCTAATTGAGCTAATTTCCGAATGAGCTGTGGTGATATTTCTGGATCCCTTTTGGAGAATTCTTGCTGGTAACGAGTACGAATGTCAAAGTAATCTAACGGCGATAAATTAACCCGACCGCTTCTCAG
>NZ_JAXGYB010000008.1:0-78132 GCF_040772465.1 Limosilactobacillus sp.
TTTTTCTGTCCACTAATATGTTCAACTTAAATTTTACAATCTACCACTTAAAAAGAATAATTTTTGTCATATACGTCGAGTATACAACTCTCCTGCGAATTTTCGATATTCTAACCGAATTAGCATAAATTCAATATTATTTTTGTTAACTCAATCCTTAGTACCAAACTGACCGATTCGTACATACCACAAACGCTACCATATCAAGGCTCACCTCTACTTCCACTACCCTAATCGACACGACCTGCCAAACTGGACCTTCGTCTACTCGACTATCGAAATAGGACATAGAACACTCGACCCGCCAGCTTCAAATAGAAAAAGTGTACTAATTCCAATAGTTCAGAAGGGAAAAAGTACACTTTCAATCATCTATAAATGCCATTATAACGCGGTTTGTCGGCTATTTTTCTGTGCGTTCAAGGACAGTAACACTCTCAACATGCGTCGTCTGCGGGAACATATCGACGGGCTGGATCGGTTTGGCAACGTGGTAACCTTCAACCTGCCAACGCTGAATATCCCGAACCAGAGTGGCTGGATTGCAAGACACGTAAACGACCTTCTGTGGGGCCATCTTGCCGGCTGCCTCAATCAGGCTGGCATCCAAACCTTTACGTGGCGGGTCGACAATCAGTACGTCGGGCTTGAGACCCTTCTGCTGCCACTTGGCCATCTGGTCTTCAGCTTTGGCCGTCACAAAGTGAGCATTGTGAATTCCGTTAGCCTTCGCGTTGTGCTTAGCATCGTTAACCGCCTCGGCAACTACTTCGACACCCTCGACCTGCTTAGCGTGTTTTGCCACCGCCAGTGAAATCGTTCCGATTCCACAGTAGGCGTCAATCACCGTCTGACTACCGTCTAAGTCAGCTGCTTCAATGGCTTTAGAATATAGTTTTTCAGTCTGTTGCGGGTTGACTTGGTAGAATGATCGCGGCGAAATCGTGAAGTTGATTCCCAACAACTGGTCATGAATGACCGGATCGCCCCACAATGTGTGGTCAGTACTACCCAGTAGACGATTGGTGCGCGCCCCATTGATATTTTGCACAAGACTTTTCAATTCCGGCACACCAGCAACAATCCCTTTGACGATCTCATCCTTCATTGGCAAATGCTTGGTACGGGTTACTAAAACGACCATCATTTCATGGCTATAGTAGCCACGGCGAACCATCACTGTCCGAATGACACCTTTGCCGGTTTGCTCATCGTATGGTTGAACGTGGAACTTGCGCAGTAAGCCCCGCACAACAATGATCGCTTGGTCCAGCTTAGGGTCTTGGATGTAGTAGTCTTCAATTGGTACCAAGTGGTGACTGCCTCGCCGGTAAAAACCGGTTTCCAGTTGACCCTTCACCATCTTGACCGGTACCTGCGCCTTGTTGCGGTAGTGGTATGGCTTGTCCATCCCCAGCGTCGGTAACACTTCGATGTTCAAATGAGCCTTGGCCACCAATTCAGCGATCTGATGCTGCTTAAACTTTAACTGCGCCGGGTACGACAAGTGACCCAGTGGTGCAATGCCCGTTTGTAAGAGTCGCTTGTCTTTTAATGACACCCGGTCCGGGCTTTTAGTCTGCCAGTCGACAACCCGGCCCCAGGCAAAATTACGTTGGGTCTTGGTGACGACATAAGAAATCTCTTCACCCGACAAAGCATTGGGAATAAAGATCGGGTAGTGGTCGACTTTGACAACCCCATTGCCCTGGTAGGTCAGGTCGACGACTTTTCCAGTTAATTGTTGATTTTTGTGTACTGGCAAATTTAATTTAGCCATTATCTTCTCTCCTAAAGAAAGAACGGTCGCGACGAAATCCCTTCGCTACGACCGTCTTTTAAATTATTTGTCCTCTTTTGGCAATTCTTTGACACCACGTACGAAGTCGTCTTCGGCACGTTTCATGTCTGGCGACAAGTCCGTAAAGGCGTCATCAGGAATTGCGTCGACATTGGCAATGACGTTAAGGTGTTGTTTCATATCATGGAATTTCATCGGGGCATCCCCACCGTATTCACCATCGAGGTTGATCATCAGCCGATCTTCCTTGTTCAGTGGCGTAATTTCAACGTCCTTAGCCTTAGTGTAGATAATCCGCGGATCACCACGGTGCGTTCCGCGCAACGCTTTTGCCATCAGCTGTAACATACCCGTCAAGGAGCTCTCCTTCACGACAATCATGGTAAAATTGCCGTCGTCCAGAGCGGCATCAGGAACAATCTGTTCAAAGCCACCGACAGAATTAGTAAGAGCCAGGAAAATCGTGGAAACCTTGCCGGTGTATTCTTGGTCATCATATTTAATATGGGCTTGAACCGGCTTGATCTTTGGCAGCAGCTCTGCACCCTTTTCCAGGTAGGCAAGATAGCCAAAGAGTGATTTCATGTCTGAGGGAACATCGTAAGTTAATTCCGTCAGCGTCCCCCCGGCAGCGATGTTCATGAAGTAGTTGTCACCAGCTTGGCCGATGTCGATCTTGAATTGCTTATTTTTGTGTAGAATTAACCGAGCAGCCGCGATCGGATCGTCACGCGGAATCCGTAGGGCACGAGCATAATCGTTCGTCGTTCCCGCCGGGATAATGGCCATCGTTGGTCGGTGCTTCAGCGGTGCAATCCCGTTAACCACTTCGTTCAGCGTTCCGTCACCACCAGCAGCCACGATCAGGTCAAAGCCTTCCTCGGCAGCCCGCCGTGCTTCATTCTTAGCAGAATTGGGTGCCGCCGTTGTGGCGAAGGCACTAGTTTCGTAGCCGGCTTGTTCGTAAATTGGCAAAATGTCAACTAAGTGCTGACGCATCGTTTCCCGACCGGAAGTTGGATTATAAATGATTCGTGCTCGTTTTCGCATTGTTATCCTCCACTTTCGCTAGCACAGTTGCTTAGCGAGCATTCAAAGACTTCATCAAAAGCTTGTTAGCAACACCTGGGTTGGCCTTCCCGCGGGTAGCCTTCATAACTTGCCCCATCAGGAAGCCGACGGCCCGCTTCTTACCATTCTTGTAGTCATCAATTGACTGCTGGTTGTTATCCAGAATATCGTCAACGATCGGTTGCAGTTTAGCCGGGTCAGACAGCTGAATCAGGCCATGAGCCTTGGCGTATTCGGCAGGATCTTCACCATCCAAGATGCCCTTGAAGACCTTCTTGGCCATCTTAGTAGAAATGGTGCCATCCTGAATCAACTTCAGCATCCCTGCCAGGTTAGCTGGGGTCAGCTTAGTGTCAGGCAAGTCGATGTGGTTGTCGTTCAGGTAGGAGTTAACGTCGTTCATCAGGTAGTTAGCAACCCGCTTCGGATCCCCGCCGTCCTTGACAGTTTCGTCAAAGAAGTCGGACATTTCCTTCGTTTGGGTCAGAACCTTGGCATCGTAGTCGGATAAGCCAAGCTTGTTGACGTAACGATCACGACGAACACCTGGCATTTCAGGCATCTCTGAATCAACTTCCTTAACCCAGTCGTCGCTGACGGTTAGGGTTGGCAAGTCTGGTTCTGGGAAGTAACGGTAGTCATCGCTACCTTCCTTGCTCCGCATTGAAGCCGTTTCACCAGTAGCTTCGACGAAACGACGGGTTTCCTGGGCAATCTGACCGCCACTCATCAAGACGCGTTGGTGACGCTTGATTTCGTATTCAAGAGTCCGCTTAACGAAGTTGAAGGAGTTCAGGTTCTTGATTTCTGAACGAACACCGAGCTGGTCGCTGCCGTATGGACGCACGGAAATGTTAACGTCACAACGCATTGACCCTTCTTCCATCTTCACGTCAGAAATCCCGGTAAATTGGATCCGTTGACGCAGTGCTTCCAGGTAAGCAACGGCTTCTTCAGGAGAAGACATTTCCGGCTTAGAAACGATTTCAATCAGAGGGGTTCCTTGACGGTTGAGGTCGACGTATGAAAAGCCGTTCGGACTGTGCGTGTTCTTCCCGGCATCTTCTTCAATGTGGAGTTCTTCAATGCCGACCTTTTTCTTCTTACCGTCGACTTCAATTTCAATCCAGCCATCATAGCCAATTGGCGTATCCTTCTGGGTGATTTGGTAAGCCTTCGGGTTGTCTGGGTAGAAGTAGTTTTTCCGGTCAAAGTGCATGTGATGACGAACGTGACCGTGAAGAGCCAGCGTAGCCATAATCCCATCACGAACTACTCCCTTGTTCAGGGTTGGTAAAGTCCCAGGATAACCCCAGTCGATAACGTTGATGTTGGTGTTGGCTTGATCACCGTATTCAACGGCAGCTGGACTGTAGATCTTGGAATTAGTCTTTAATTCAACGTGGACTTCAAGCCCAATCGTAGTTTCAAAATTCATCTTAGTTCTGACCTCCTAACTGCGGGTGTTGCTTGTGGAAGTCGGTTGTCTGTTCGAAGACATAACCTGCCTTGTAAACCGTCTTTTCATCGAACATCTTCCCGATGATCTGCAGACCAACTGGCAGGCCGTCGCTGAAGCCAGCAGGAACAGACATTGCCGGAACACCAGCCATGTTAACCGGCACGGTCAAAATATCGTTCATGTACATCTTACGTGGGTCTTCAGTTTCGGAACCGATCTTGAATGCCGGGTGGGCACCAGTTGGGCCGATGATTAAGTCATAGTTCTTGAAGACGTTGATGAAGTCATTAGTCATCAGGCGACGAATCTTAGCGGCTTGCAGGAAGTAAGCGTCGTAAGAACCAGCAGAAAGTGAGAAGGTGCCTAACATAATCCGGCGCTTAACTTCAGCCCCAAAGCCTTCAGAACGTGACTTAACGTAAACGTCATCCAGGTTCTTAACGTCCTTAGCACGGAAGCCGTAACGAATCCCATCGTAACGCTGGAGGTTAGATGATGCTTCGGATGGTGCCAAGATGTAATAAGCAGGGACACCATACTTGGTGTTTGGCATAGAAACTTCATCAACCGTTGCACCGAGTGATTCGAAGTGTTCGATGGCATTTTTGATCACTTGGCGAACGCCTTCGTCGATGTCGTCACTCATGTATTCCTTTGGCACGGCGATCTTGAGGCCCTTGACGCTGGCGCTGTCGTTTAATTCAACGGCAAAGTCAGGTACTTCACGGTCAGAAGTGGTCATATCGTGCTTGTCCTGACCACAGATCATGCTCATCAGCGTGGCGTTGTCCTTGACGTTCTGGGTCAACCAACCAACTTGGTCAAAACTAGAAGCAAAGGCAATGATCCCCCAACGGGAAACCCGGCCGTAAGTTGGCTTCATGCCGACAATGCCGTTGAATGAGGCAGGCATCCGGATAGAACCACCGGTATCAGTACCTAAAGCACCCAGGACTTCACCAGCAGCAACTGAAGCAGCAGAACCACCCGAAGAACCACCAGGTACACGGGTGAGATCCCATGGGTTGCTGGTCGTCTGGAAGGCGGAGTTTTCGGTTGAAGAACCCATCGCAAATTCATCGAGGTTCGTCTTACCGACGTCGATGAAGTGATGTTTCTTCAGCTTTTCAATAACCGTGGCGTCATAAACTGGGTTGAAGTTTTCCAAAATCTTGGAAGCAGCCGTCGTGGTGAGTCCCTTAGTCAAGATGTTGTCCTTAACTGCCAGTGGCATGCCGGCAATAAGGTCATCAACGGGAACGCCCTTTTCGTCTAAGGCAGCGGCGTCCTTCAAAGCCTCGTCTTCATTAAGACGCAGGTAAGCCTTCAGATCTTTTTCGTGGGCCTTGATATTTTTGAAGGTCTCCTTGGTCAGCTCGGTGACGCTGATCTTCTTATTAACCAGGTCGTGGTGAACCTGGGTCAGGTTAGTGTCGTAGAAGTTCATTATTCGCCGTCCTCGCTTTCGTCGATGATCGCTGGAACCTTGATCAGACCGTTTTCGGTATCAGGTGCGTTATCCAAAATAGCCTGACGTTCGTCTTTGCTGATATGCTCGGCCTTGTCGTCACGTAAGACCGTATCCATATCAGATGGACTAATCATTGGTTCAACGTCTTTTACATCCTTGGACTGTAATTCAGAGAACATGTCCATAATGTTACCTAGCTGTCCAGTAATGGTGGACAACTCTTTTTTATCAAACTCAAGTTTGGCAAGTGATGCAACGTGTTCAACCGCTTGCTCATCGAGTTGGTTTGCCATTGTAGAACCCTCTTCCGTTTTAATTACGTATGCTTTAATATTTTAACACAGAACTGGAGACCGTTAAAAGCAATAGAAAGAGGTTGGCAAAGTGATTTTACCAACCTCAATCATTTTAATAGGATGTTAAGACATGCGTCTGGAACTTGCTGGAACCAGAGTTTCTGAAGACCAGTGCCTGCATCTCCGAGTCAGCCTGGATCCGAATATCAATCGGAATCCCGTGTGGCAGGTAACGGTTAGCAGCCTGGGCAATGTACTGTGAGAAGCTTTGAATTTCAGTTTCACTGTAGAACTGCGTCGTAACGGTAATGTGCATCCCTGCCAAGTTACCGTTTTGGTACTTAGCCTGGGCCGTCACACCACTGATGTTCGGGAAGAAGCTCTGAACTTGACTCTTGAAGTTCGAGAAGTTGTCACTGTCGCTTTCGTCAGCACTGTTAGTTGAGTTCGTTGAACTAGACTTCGGCATCACAGTCGTCTTTTCATTGATGGTGTGCCAGGTCCCAATGCTGTTGCCACTAGCCCGGGTGTATTCGAAGAAGTTGCCACCGACCAAACTGTCATTTGGCGCCTGCTTGTACAAAGCAATGACAATCGGAATGTTCTTGCATCCCTTCTTTTGCCGCATCCGTTTCAATACCTTGGCCGCCGCAATTTCACCTTCGCGTTTTACATCAGCATTACTAATGTTTTTCGAGTATTGTGGACCGTCAGTCTTTTTCTTGTAGTAATAAACAGAGTTCACACCGATCCCGATGGTCATCCCACGCAGAGACAATGAATTACCGTTTTGCTTCATGTAATCCTGTTCTTCAATTTGCTGGATATACGTAGGGTTAGGGTTAGAGGATGACCCCCTGGCCGGGTTCAAACCACTTGGGTTACTGGAAGTTTTCCGTTCAAGCCAGTGTTCAGTTGTCGAACTATTAAGCTTTTGTCCTTCTTGGAAGATGTAACTCTTAGTAGAAAAGACCCGCTTAGAGACATCGAGCAAACCACTCTCGAAGCTCTTCAAGTTATACTGGTTGTCATTCTGGCTGGCATTGACACCACGTGACTTGCTGACCTTGTAATGGCCATGCTCAATCACACCTTGGTAATTACGACCGCTGTTGCCAGTCGTGGTGTAACTACTACTACTGCTACTCTTGTGATGGAAACCACACGCACTTAAGCTCACGGTACAAGCCAGTGCGGCCACCGCAAGTGCAATCTTTTTCCATTTCACGATTTACTGTTCCTCCTCTATTTCCCGGGAAAACTTTTCTTCATCCCAGATTGTTATGCCGAGATTTTGGGCCTTAGTGAGCTTACTACCGGCTTTATCACCCGCAATCAGCAGGTCCGTCTTTTTTGAAACACTGCCAGTAACCTTGGCACCATGGGATGTTAACCAGTCCGTTGCCTGGTGACGGGTCATCTTAGATAAAGTACCAGTTAGTACTACCCGACGACCATTCCACGGGCTATCTGCTTGGGCGGCAGTCACTTCTTCAGGACTCTGCCCCAGATAATCCATGTTCACACCGACCTGTTTGAACTTGTTGATCAGCTCTTCCACTTCACTATTAGCAAAGTAAGTGGCAACACTATCACCGATCGTCGGGCCAATGTTATTCACTGCCGAAATTTCTTCTGCACTGGCCGCCATCAATTGATCCATTGAACCAAAATGCTCAGCCAGTAATTGAGCAGCTTTTGCGCCAACGTGGCGGATACCAAGTCCAAACAATAAGCGTTCTACAGAATTATGACGACTATTATCAATCGATGTCAATAAGTTTGTGGCTGATTTGTCCCCAAATTTATCTAAAGTTAATAATTGGTCACGAGTCAGTTGGTATAAATCCGCAAAATCATGAATTAGGTGCTTGCTCCACAGTTGATTGACGATCTTCGGCCCTAAACCGTCGATGTTCATCGCATTTCGGGATGCAAAGTGGGCTAAGCCTTCCTTGATCTGGGCGGGGCACATCGGATTGATACAACGAAGGGCAACTTCCCCGTCGAGGTGGACTAGGTCGGAACCGCAAACGGGGCACTTGTCAGGAATGACGTAGGGTTGACTATCGGCCGGTCGCTTATCCTTATCTACCCGGGAAATTTCGGGGATAATATCGCCAGCTTTATGAAGGTAGACGGTGTCGCCAATGCGGATGTCCTTATCTTGAAGGTAATCAGGATTATGCAGCGAAGCACGGCTGACCGTCGTTCCGGCTAATTGAACCGGATCCATCACTGCCGTTGGCGTCACATTGCCCGTCCGGCCAACCGTCCACTCAATGTCGTGAACGACCGTGGCCTGTTCTTCTGGCGGGAACTTGTATGCAATTTCCCACCTTGGCACTTTAACGGTCGCTCCCAAAGCATCCTGGGTAGCCAGGTCGTTGACCTTTTCAACGATACCGTCAATCCCGTATGGCAATTGGTCACGTTTAGCCGTATATTCCTGGATGTATTGCTGGATATCGGCTTTACTGTGCACCACCCGGTTAGTCGGGTTAACAACAAATCCTAAGTCGCGCATCCGTTGCAGGGACTCCGCCTGCGTTGTGACGCCCAACTTACGCCATTCAGGCACGTAATACATAAAAGTGGCTAGCTGACGACGTCCAGTGATGCGCGGATCCAGCTGACGCAGGCTCCCCGCCGCCGCATTGCGGGGATTAGCAAAGATGGTCTCGCCATTTTCTTCACGCTTGGCGTTCAGCTTGGCAAAAGCCTCTTTCGGCATATAACATTCACCACGAAATTCCAAAGACAATGGCTCCGGTAGCGTCTGGGGAACGTCTTTAATCAATTTGACATTGCGGGTAACGTCTTCACCAATTTCACCGTTCCCCCGGGTCGAGGCCTGAACTAATTTTCCGTTTTCGTAAACCACCGAGAGTGACAGTCCGTCGATCTTTAGTTCCAAGTTGTACTCGGGATCATTGGCATCCATCTCGTCATTATCCTGCTGCCGTTTGTTAAAATCCATCAGTTCATCGACTGAAAAGACATCACCCATCGATAGCATCGGAATCTCATGATTCACTTTGGGCAAGGAACCACTAGTCTGACCACCGACTCGCTGCGTCGGAGAATCAGGAGTAACCAAAGATGGAAAACGTTGTTCCATTTGAACCAGACGCTGGTACGCCCGGTCGTAAACAAAGTCTTCGACACTCGGGTTATCCTGTTCGTAGTATTCCCGTCCCCACTTGGCAATCTGCTGCCGAAGTGGCGTAATTTCCTTTTTGGCCTCTGCTAAAGTCAACTGATCGACTGCTTTTGGTTCTGCCATCGCTATGCCTCCTGTTTATTCGTTGACTTTTTGAATTGGTGCAAATTCTGCTAGCAACTTTTTGACACCTTGCTGTGGAAAGGCGATATCGAGCTCCATGTTCTTCCCACTGCCGGCAACCGCAACAACCGTTCCTTGACCCCACTTCTTGTGGGATACCTTGTCGCCTGTCTTCCATGTGACTTTTTCAGCACCATTACTGCCAGCTGCTTTAGCAACCGTGTGTTGACTATGGTGGTTGCCAGTTTGCCGACGCGCTTGACGTTCACGATAAGTCGTCGCGGTAGCGGCTTGTTTGTCAAATGGTGTCCGCATAAAGTCGGCTTGCTGTTTAACCCCATTTTCAAAGTCTAGTAAGGAATCATCGATTTCTTCCACAAAGCGTGACGGCTGATTACGTTGCACACGACCATAGAGCATCCGACTGTAAGCATTAGTCAGGTACAACTTCTTCTTGGCACGGGTAATCCCGACATATGCCAGTCGCCGTTCTTCTTCCAATTGGTCTTCTTCCATCAGGGCACGAGAAAGCGGGAAAATACCTTCTTCCATTCCAATCATGAAGACAATCGGGAATTCCAAACCCTTGGCCGCGTGGATGGTCATCAAAGTGACAGCGGGATCATTTTCCTCAACATCATCTTGGTCAGACACCAGAGCTAATTGAGCCAAGAAATCGGTCAGCTTGGTCATCCCCCGACCTTCTTCATCATTCAGAACATCTTCATCATCATTTTCGTGCTGATTGTCGTATTCCTGGGTAACGGAAAGGAATTCGTCCAGGTTTTCCCGCCGCGTTTGGTTTTCCAGGTTATCATTATCCTTCAGTGCTTTGTTATAGCCACTGCGTTCGAGAACTTGTTTAGTCAGATCCGTCACGGATAGGTAATCAGCTTGTTTTTGCAAGTCGGTGATCAACTGGGCAAAAGATCCTAGATGCCGTTTAGCAGCTGCGCTAACGTTGTTGGCAGTATCTACATTAATGGCAGCCTGGAGCATTGAATAGTTATTATCATTAGCAAATTCCCGGAGATGGTCAATGGTCTTCAGGCCAATACCACGTTTGGGTTCGTTGACAACCCGCTGGAAGCTCATCGAATCAGCAGGGTTCACGATCAGGGTCAGGTAGGCTAAGACATCGCGAATTTCTTTCCGGTCATAGAACTTGTGGCCACCGACCATTTGGTAGGGAACGCTTGATTTCAGAAAAGTATCTTCGATCGCACGCGACTGGGCGTTAGTCCGGTACAAAATGGCAAAGTCTTGGTAATGTAAATCATGATCGTGCATCTGCTGGCGGATTTGGGCAACTACGTATTGGGCTTCATCATGTTCGTTTTGTGCCCGGTAATAGGTGATCTTTTCACCCTTGCCATTGTCAGTCCACAGATTTTTCTTCTTCCGGTCAACGTTGTTAACGATCACCTCGTTAGCCGCATCCAAAATTGTCTGCGTAGAACGGTAGTTTTGCTCTAGCAAAACCACGTGCGCGTCTTTATAATCCTTTTCGAAGTTGCGAATGTTTTGGATATTAGCACCCCGCCAACCGTAAATTGATTGGTCAGCATCCCCCACTACACAAAGGTTATGGTGTGGCGTATCAGCCAGCATGTGAACTAACTGATACTGGGCATCGTTGGTGTCTTGGTATTCGTCAACATGGATATACTGGAATTTACGTTGGTAAAAGTCTAGGGTATCCGGATCCTGCTCGAACAGCTGGATTGTCTTCATGATCAAGTCATCGAAGTCGAGGGCCTGGTTAGCTTCCAGTTGGTGCTGGTAATTGGAATAGACTTTGCTAATCATTTCCTTCTTGAGGCCAGTTGCGTGCGCTGCGTAATCCCGTGGTGTCTCCATGGCGTTCTTCGCATTAGAGATGGCACTCAGAATGCTACGCGGGTCGAAGCGTTTGGTATCAATGTTGAGTTCAGCACAAATCTGTTTGACCAGTGTTCGCTGCTCTCCTGCATCGGCAATGGTAAAGGCACGGTTATAACCCAACTTATCGATATCACGCCGTAAAATTCTGACACAAAGGGCGTGGAAAGTTGAAACCCAAATATCACGGGCGTTTTCACCCAGCAGTTTACCTACCCGCTCACGCATTTCAGTAGCGGCTTTGTTGGTAAAGGTGATCGCCAAAATATTCCAGGGGTTAACTTCCTTTTCTTCAATTAAGTAAGCAACCCGGTGCGTCAAAACACGAGTCTTTCCTGAACCAGCACCAGCCAAGACAAGTAGCGGTCCCTCAGTGGTTTTAACGGCTTCTACTTGTTTATCATTTAGTCCTTTGAGTAAATCTGCACTACTCACGGTCAATTCTCCTTTTTTATTCAGTCAGCCCTGATTATAACAAATTAATATGCTTTCCCAACATGAAAAATCTTTTGTCTTAGCAAGCAGTAACAGGGAGCGTGATGGAAGTTCAATGCAGCTTCCAAACCACGCCCCCTGCTAGTCTATTTCATTTTAAATTAGTGTTGATCTTCATCTGATGATGGCTGATCAGTTGGCTTATCATTTTGTGGCGAACCATCTGGTACATCAATCCGTGGATCACCCGTCAGGGTTTCGCCACCATTTTCAGTCGGCAACTCCTTGCTCCATACTTCGGTATCGTCTGCTTGGTTTTGAAGTGCTTTAACACTATCCATCCCCGTGATCCAGACAAAGCCGAGAAGAGCAGTTGGATGGTTTTTCACGTCCATCATAAAACGGTACTGCCAGTTGTCTTTCAGTAGCCACTGGCGATGAATGGCGTCTTCCTGGGCTTTACGCACTACCATCATCAAGGCCGGTTGTAAGTGATTGATTTGGTGCATCGGCATCCCGACAACTGTCCGCAACAATTGATCATATTGGCTGACATTTGCCGTCTTATCAAAGACGTTGGCAATGGCTGATAAACCTGGCTGTAATCCTTTGACGTAGAGGTTGCCAGTATCAGTAACGTAGAAATTGACGCTAAAAACACCGCGGTACTGCAGTGCTGAAGCCACACTGTGCATGATCCGCTGCATTTCTTTCAGCATGTCATCGTCCACATCAGCCGGTGTCTTGACCTCAATTAACTTGCGCTGGTCATCCAGCACGAGCTCTGCTAGTGGATAGGTAATGACTTTATCACCATCAGTAGCAGCCACCATCGTGTACTCATTGGTGTGGTCGATCCAAGATTCCAACAAGTAGGTGCCGGCATCGATGAAGTCGGCTGCCCGTGAAATATCAGTCTGCCGGTTAATCCGCATCGAACGTTCACCTAATCCGCGTTGGATAGGTTTCAACAATGCCGGATAACCGATGGAATCGATCGACTGGTAAACATCATCTAGGCTAATGACGGTAACGTACGGCGCAACGTTGACGTTGATCTGATCCAGAAAAGCACGTTCCATCAACCGGTCCTGGACGATTTCTAGGGCGTTAACGCCTTGGGGAACGTTGGTGAACTTAGATAGGTACTTTAAAACAATGGCATCGACCTGGGTAGTAGCGTAGATCACAGCATCGACGTTTTCACCAAATTCGTGCAGCTTAGCCTTTTCCCGGTAATTAGCGACGATGGTAAAGTCAGCCTGGTGAGTTACCGAGGGCATCGGCCGGTCGACATAAACGCCGACGTTATAACCGGCTTGTTTACATGCCGAGATTAAAGCAGACCCATTAAAATCAATTCCGATTAATCCTAAAGTTGCACCTGGATAAATTGGTTTTTCCACAGACATTATGCTTTCTCCTCCTCAAAGCTTACTTTACCATCTGCTAACGATTTCACCTTTGCTAGTGATTCAACACGCACCCCAGCCTTGCGTAAATTATGACCACCGGGTTGGAAGCTCTTTTCAATGACAATTCCCGCACCAACAACTTGAACGCCAGCCTGCTTAGCGATTTCCATCATCCCGCTGACCGCCTGACCATTAGCCAGAAAATCATCGACCAATAAGATTTTATCATCTGACTGTACAAAACGCTTGGCAATCGAAATATGATTAGTGACACGTTTCGTGTACGAATAAACATCAGCCGTATAGAGATCATCAGTCAAAGTTAAGCTCTTGTGCTTCCGCGCAAAAATCATTGGAACGCCGAGTGCTAAAGCAGTCATCAGTGCGGGGGCAATCCCAGATGATTCTACCGTCCAAACACGCGTAACACCGGAGTCTTTGAAACGTCGCGCTAATTCTTCGCCACAATGCTGCATCAGCACCGGATTAACTTGATGGTTCAGAAAGCTATCGACTTTTAAGACGTTACCTGGTAAAACCTTGCCTGATTTTTTGATGAGATCAACTAATTCACGCATGATAAGCCTCCTATTGATCATACTTATTCAGCTGGTAAGTTTGAATAACACTGATGAGTTTGCTGGCATAATCCGGGTCAGTCGCGTAGCCAGCTTGCTGGAGCGCCCTGGCCGCTGTTCGGTAGTCAGTGGCATTGGTAACTGCCGAATAGTTATTGGCATTGCTATCCGTTCCGTTGACCATCAATTGCGTATGGTCACGAATGGAAGCATCCCATGAAGGATATACTTTAAAACGATCAGTAATAACGATCCATTTGCCATTGACATATTCTTTAGTAGACAATTCCTGGGAATTCGGTCCTGACCCTTTAATACCAAACAGATTATGGTAATTGGCAGCTAACTTGCTGCTCCCCCAATCTGACTCTAAGATGGCCTGGGCAATTGTGATCGAAGCTAATACGTGGTAACGATTTTGCATAGCCTGAGCTTCTGGCGCAATTTCTTTAATGAATAATTGTCGGGAATTATCTCGCTTTTCAATGATCTGCTGTTCTTGATAATGTTGGTAAATCTGGTGACCAATATAAACCACCAAAAATAGTAAGACCGCCATCAAGAGAACAACCAGCCATTTACGACCACGATTCGTGTTTTTACGCACGCGCTTTTTTCTCTTTCTCGACTTTGCCACCAATTGCCTCCATAAATATCTGTCAAAAAGAAAGTTTTACTATATTATTTTAACTCAACATGACGGTAGCAAACAATCCACAGAATTGTAAATTTGGTAAAATAAAACAGGCTGTGGAATTACCCACAACCTGTTTGTTTTAATTGTTGGTTGGCAAAATCTTGCCAGCAATTCAAAAGCTTTAATCCGGCAAAAAGATTAACGCTTACTGAATTGACGAGCCTTACGAGCCTTCCGCAGACCTGGCTTCTTACGTTCCTTCATACGAGGGTCACGAGTCAGAAGGCCAGCCTTCTTCAGGGCGTCACGGAAGTCAGGGTCAGCTGCGAGCAATGCACGAGCAATGCCGTGACGAGTTGCACCAGCTTGGCCAGCAAAGCCACCCCCATTGACGTTAACCAGTACGTCATACTGGCCATCAGTCTTGGTAACATCAAATGGTTGGTTAACGATTGCACGAAGGTTGGCAAATGGAATGTAGTCTTCGATTGCCTTACCATTCATCGTAATCTTGCCAGAGCCTGGTACCAAACGTACCCGAGCAGTTGAATCCTTACGACGGCCAGTGCCGCTGTATTGTACTTGTTGAGCCATATTTTCCCCTCCTCGTTAGATTAATTTCGTGATGTCAAGCTTTTCAGGCTTTTGTGCTGCGTTGTCGTGTTCTGCACCGGCGTAAACGTGCAACTTCATGCCCATCTTACGGCCCAGTGGAGTATGTGGCAGCATGCCCTTCACAGCCATTTCAACCATCTTTGTTGGTTGCTTAGCCAAGAATTCAGCAGCAGTCCGTTCGTGGAAGCCACCTGGTTGGTTTGGCGTGTGACGGTAGTACTTCTTACCAGTCAGCTTGTTACCAGTTAATTTAACTTCAGCAGCGTTGATGATGATGACAAAGTCACCAGTGTCAACGTGAGGGGTGTAGGTTGGCTTGTTCTTGCCACGAAGAATCTTGGCAACAGCAGCTGCCAGACGACCGAGGGAAACACCCTTGGCATCAACAACGTACCATTTGCGGTCAACTTCACCTGGTTTTGCCATGTATGTCGTTCTCACGATTAGTTCCTCCAATTTTTGTCTTCTTTAACAACCAAATAAGGTTCCGGGGCTTATCAGTGGTCAAAGAATACCAATCACTAGTTTACCCACTTTTTGCCGTGACGTCAACATTTATTCACCATAATCGACGTCAACTAAGTATAATCCGCTAGCCGGTGCCGTCATCCTTGCTTGGTTACGGTCCTTGGCAGCAAGGACACGGGGAACGTCATCTACCGGGCGTTGCTTACTGCCAATTTCGAGCAGCAAGGCCACCATAATGCGCACTTGGTTGTAAAGGAAACCATTCCCGACAAACTCAAAAACCACTTCGTTATTAGCTGAATCGCGCTTCACTGTAGCCTCGTAAATTGTACGAATATTACTATGTGCTTGACTTCCTGAAGCTACAAAACTGGTGAAATCATGTTCACCTACCAAATCCTGAGCTGCCTGTTGCATAAGTTGCACATCGACTGGGTACTTAAAATGCGCTGTGTAGTTGCGCTTAAAGGGATTGACAAATTCGCCGAGATCAACCCGGTAACGGTAACGCTTGCGGTGGGCAGAAAAGCGGGCATGAAAGTCATGGCTGACGGGTTCCGCTTTTTTTATCAGAATGTCCAGTGGCAATAGGCTGTTTAAAGCACGTTGCATCTGTAAACCAGTCAGTTTATATGGAAGGTCAAAGTGGGCCACTTGGTTGAGGGCGTGCACCCCCGCATCAGTCCGGCCAGAGCCGATCACGGGGATAGCTGGGTCAGGATGCTTAGCAATTTTATTAACCGCATCTTTCAGTGTTTGCTCCACCGTTCGCTTATGTGGTTGAATTTGGAAACCAGAAAAATTGGTTCCATCGTACGCAAATGTGATCTTATAGCGATACACAGTGCTTTCTCCCTTCCGTGTTATGAAAACTCTATTCTAATAATTGCAAGGACAACAGTGCTGATTAACATACACAGTGCAGCAATACTATCTCGCCGGTGCCACTGTAAAACCCGGTACTTAGTGCGCTTGCCATCTGGGTCATAACCCCTTGCATCCATCGCCGTTGCTAAATCCTCAGCCCGCTTAAATGATGAAACAAAAAGCGGAATCAAAACTGGAACTAACCGTTTAGCCCGGTTCAAAACATTGCCACTATCGAAGTTAGCTCCCCGAGCACGTTGGGCATTCATAATTTGTTGCACTTCATTGACGATCGTCGGAATAAAGCGTAGCGCAATCGATAGCATCAGGGCAATAGAATTAACAGGCACATGCAGGAACTTCAGCGGTTGCATGATAGATTCCACCGCGTCTGCCAATTGCAACGGTGGTGTCGTCACCGTCAATACCGTCGAACTGATAATGATCAATACAAAACGGGCAAAAATTAGCCCACACTGGTGAATACCACCACTAGTGATCGCCATCCATCCCCAGTGCCAGTACACATGTCCACCTGAACTGAAAAGAATTTGAACGGCAATCGTAAAAATAATAATCCACAGCATCGGTTTGATCCCCCGCCAATATGAGACAAGGGGAACGCGTGTCATTAAAATGAGGCCGACTAAAAAGACCGCCATCCACAGATTAGTCCACAAATTATTGGCAAAAAAGACCAGGATGACATACCAAAAACAAATCATCAGTTTCGCACGCGGATCAAGACGGTGGATCGGTGAATCAATTGGAACGTAAGACCCGAAAACTACGCTATTTTTCATCCTTGTCCCTCCCCATAATCGTCACTAATTCATCTGCCAAAGCTTTGGTCGACATGGGGATCGGATCAGGTAAATGGATTCCCTTTGCCTGCAATTGTTGAGCCATGGCCACACTTTCTGGCATCATCAGGTGGTTAGCTCGTAATAATTCGGGTTGTTCAAATAGCTGGCGTGGGGACCCAAACATCTTCAATTGGCCATGATTCATTACCATGACGTGATCCACATACTGTGCAACCAATTCCATCTGGTGAGTCACCATTAAGATTGTGTGATGATGATGGTGCAATTCCTGAATTAACTGCATAAGCTCCTGTTGACCAGCAGGATCCAGACCAGCGGTGGGCTCATCCAGAATTAAGGTCTGGGGATTCATAGCTAACACCCCAGCAATGGCCACCCGCCGCATTTGACCACCTGACAAGTCAAATGGCGATCTAGAATAGAACTTTTCAGGAAAATGAACCTGTTGCAAAGCTTTAACTGCATTCGCCTTAGCCTGTGATTCCGTTTGACCCAAATTACGGGGGCCAAACATAACATCATCCAAGACCGTTTCAGCAAATAGCTGATTCTCTGGGAATTGAAAAACAAAGCCAATATTTTGGCGAAACTGATTCATTTCTTTTTTATTAGCGCCGGCTTTAAGTTGCTGGTGGCCATTATTAATCGTTCCCGACGTCGGTGATAGCAAGCCATCAAGCAGCTGCATCAAAGTCGATTTGCCGCTACCCGTATGGCCGATGATGGCAGTCCAAGAACCATCAGGGAGAGTCACTGAAATATCGCGAAGGGCATCAACAGCGAACGGCGTTCCGGCTTGGTAGGTAAAGCTTATTTTGGAAAACTTAATTGCTGGCACAGCCAATCCACCATCCTTTTGCTAGTATCGATATTATTTGGAACTTCCACTCCCTGATCTACCAGTTGATCTTTAAGACGATAGACGAAGGGAGCCTCTAGGTGACAACGCGAAAGCATATCCGTTTGAGATAGGATTTGATTGGTAGGACCCTGAGCAACCAATTGTCCGTCATTAATCACAACTGCTCGGTCAGCCAAAGACGCTTCATATGGATCATGCGTGATTGCTAAAATTGTTAATTTTTGTTGCTTTTGGAGCTTGATCAAGAGCTGGTCAATTTGGCGGCGTCCTTCCGGATCTAACATACTGGTAGCTTCATCCAAAATCACAATTTCCGGACGCATCGCTAAGACTCCGGCTAAGGCCACCCGTTGTTTCTGTCCGCCAGAGAGGTTAGCCGGTTGTTCATCAATAAAGTCTGACATTCCAACCGCTCTTAATGCCTTACTAACCCTTGTTTGCATTTCCGTGCGAGGCACCTGCCGGTTTTCTAGCCCAAACGCAACATCTTCACCGACCGTTGTTCCAACAAATTGATTGTCAGGATTTTGAAAAACAAAGCCAATTTTCGGACGAATGCGTGATAAATTACTTTGGTTTAGAGGCAAACCATCGATAACTATCGATCCCTTTTGGAGAACGAGAAGACCATCAATCAAGCGGGCAATCGTACTTTTCCCACTGCCATTATGGCCGATCAACGCAGTCCAGTGGCCACGCGGCACATCAAAGCTAATGTCTTTGACAGCAGGCTCGTTACTCGTGGAGTATTGAAAAGTCATGTCTCTTACAGAAATCAGTGCATCCATGAATGGTCTTCCCTTCTTTGCCCTAAATTATACGCGAAAATCAAGAAATTTGAGTACAAAAAAACCACTTACAACCAGGGCGCGCGATAAAATCGCATTCGAGCTAGACTAGGGAAATCCCACCATCATAGCGCTCTATACCACAGATTGCAGTGATTCTTTATTACGTATTAAGTTGAATAACTAATTAGTCAACTAATGAAAGTTGAACCATTGGTGCACCGTCACCGCGACGAGGCATTACCTTGTACATACGAGTGTAGCCACCGTTACGGTCTTTGTACTTAGGACCAATTTCATCAAACAACTTCTGCAGAGCAGTTTGTACAGTTACGTTGTCGCCATCTTCCTTAACGTCAGCAACAGTGTCGCGTACAATCTTTGCAGCCTGACGACGAGCAGCCAAGTCACCCTTCTTAGCAAGAGTAACCATCTTGTCCATTGTCTTACGAACTTCCTTGGCACGGGCAACAGTGGTGTTGATAGAACCATGCAAAATCAGTTCAGTTGTCAGATCACGTAATAAAGCCTTACGTTGAGAACTGGTGCGTTGCAATTTACGATAACTCATGGATATGTTCCCTCCCTTTTTTCGTTATGATTAATCACCTTGACGGAATGAAACGCCGAGGTCAGCTAACTTCAATTTGATTTCTTCAAGTGACTTCTGACCAAGGTTCCGAACCTTCACCATGTCGCTTTCGGTCCGTTCAGTGAGATCCTTAACCGTTTCGATACCAGCACGCTTCAAGCAGTTGTATGAACGAACAGACAGGTCAAGCTCTTCAATCGTCTTGTCGAGCATCTTTTCCTTGTGAGTCTCTTCCTTTTCAACCATCACTTGAGCATTTTGTGCTTCTTCGGTTAAGTTGACAAACATAGATAGGTGTTCAGTCAAGATCTTAGCAGCCAAGCTAACAGCCTCAGTTGGCGTTAATGAACCGTCAGTCCAAATATCAAGCGTCAGTTTGTCATAGTCGTTGCGTTGACCAACACGGGTATTTTCAACCGTGTAGTTGACACGTTCAATTGGGGTGTAGATGGAATCAATCGGCAGTACGCCAATTGCCAGCCCATCCATCCGGGCTTTGTTGTCGGCAGCAGAAATGTAACCACGGCCCTTGTCAGCAGTCATCTGAATGTGTAATTCAGCACCGTCAGCAACGGTTGCGATATGCAAGTCGGGGTTCATAACAGTGACGTCACCATCGCCTTGGATATCACCAGCCGTGACATTAGCAGGCCCCTTGACATCAAGTTCAAGGTTCTTGTCATCATCACTATCAATCTTCAGAGAAACTTTCTTAAGATTAAGGATGATTTGGGTCACATCTTCGGTAACACCATCAACGGTGCTAAATTCGTGCAGCACCCCATCAATTTGAATACTGGTAATGGCTGCGCCGGGCATTGAAGCCAGCATTACCCGCCGTAAGGAGTTGCCAAGCGTCGTTCCGTAGCCACGTTCCAGTGGCTCAACTACAAATTTACCGTAGTTGCCGGTCTCCTCAACTTTTTGAATGTTTGGTTTTTCAAATTCGATCATTCTACCGTTTTACCCCTTTCAAAACGCGGTACGTATTATCCAATGCAACTTTCGGCTGAAAACGTCCTTCCGCCGATATTGCAGATTAAACACGACGACGCTTTGGCGGACGAGAACCGTTATGAGGAACAGGAGTTACATCACGGATAGCCGTAACTTCAAGACCAGTTGCTTGAAGAGCACGGATGGCTGATTCACGACCAGAACCTGGGCCCTTAACTTCAACTTCAACGGTCTTCATACCGTGTTCCATTGCTTGCTTAGCAGCAGCTTCTGAGCACATCTGAGCAGCAAAAGGAGTAGACTTACGTGAACCCTTGAAGCCCAGTACACCAGCAGAAGACCAAGCAACAGCGTTACCCTGAACATCAGTGATCATAACCAGGGTGTTGTTAAACGTTGAGTGAATGTGAGCAACACCAGTTTCAACGTTCTTCTTTGCACGACGCTTACGCGTAGTTTTTTTGGTTGCCATAAAACTAACTTACCTCCTTTATTTTTAGATTACTTCTTAGCGTTCGAGATCTTCTTGCCGGCGATGGCAACAGCCTTGCCCTTACGAGTCCGTGCGTTGTTCTTAGTATGTTGACCACGAACAGGCAGACCACGACGGTGACGCATGCCACGGTATGAACCGATATCCTGAAGACGCTTGATGTTTGAAGAGATTTCACGACGGAGGTCACCTTCAACTTCAAGTTGATCAACCTGAACACGAATCTTATCTTCCTGGTCAGGAGTGAGATCCTTAACACGAACATCTTCTGAAACACCGGCAGCCTTCAAAACGTTCTTAGCAGTGGTGTTACCAATGCCGAAGATGTAAGTTAAACCGATGACAATGCGCTTGTCATTAGGTAAATCGACACCTGCGATACGAGCCATTTATTTCACCTCCAAATATAAGATAAACTACTTGCCCTGACGTTGCTTATGCTTTGGGTTAGCTGGGCAAATAACCATAACCTTGCCGTGACGCTTAACAATCCGGCAATGTTCACACATGCGTTTGACTGATGGTCTTACTTTCATTGCAAATCCTCCAAAATATAAATCCTATGCTTATTTGAAGCGGAAAGTAATCCGGCCCTTGGTCAGATCATACGGAGACATTTCCAACCTTACACGGTCACCAGGCAAAATCTTGATGTAGTGCATCCGGATCTTGCCGGAAACGTGGGCCAGAACCTGTGCGCCGTTTTCCAGTTCAACTTTAAACATTGCATTAGGTAAAGTATCAATAACCTTACCCTCAACTTCAATTACATCCGCTTTTGCCACGAAATGGTTCCTCCTTGCCTTTGTCTGACTACGTTAAAAGCGGTGGAAAGTGCATAACTTTCCACTGCTAGCTAGACAAAACCTTTGAAATGATACCATATAAATATCATTTACGCAAGCATCCCACTAAAGACTAGTAAGAACCTGACGTACATCTGCATAAACCTTATCGATATCTTGTTCACCGTTAATGTTGTGAAGAACACCCTGCTTCTTGTAGAAGTCAACCAGTGGCGTGTTCAACTTAATATTAACGTCCAAACGGTTCTTTACAGTTTCAGGCTTGTCATCATCGCGTTGGTAAAATTCATGACCGCCACAGTTATCACAAGTACCTTCAACTTTAGGTTTCTTGTAAAGCTTGTTGTAAGTAGCCCCACAGTTCTTGCAAATGAAGCGGGCACTTAAGCGACCAACCAGTACATCTGGCGTAACGTGAATGTTGATAACTGCATCCAACTTACGGCCACTTTCGGAAAGCATTTCATTTAATGCCTTAGCCTGAGCTAGGTTACGTGGAAAACCGTCGAGCATAAAGCCGTCTTTAACGTCGTCTTTACTCAGACGTTCCTTAACAATACCGTTAGTAACTTCATCTGGGACCAAGTTACCAGCGTCAATGTAAGACTTAGCTTTCTTACCCATTTCCGTTTGGTTTTTAATAGCTGCGCGGAAAATATCACCAGTGGAAATATGAGGAATATGGAATTCCTTAATAATCCGTTCAGCTTGTGTCCCCTTGCCTGCACCAGGCAGACCCATTAAGACGAGATTCATCGAACTCATTTTCGATTCCTCCTATTATTCATATGCTTCCGGACTCTGGTCTTTATGAATGAAACCAATGTATTCACGTTTCATTGTCAAACCGTTAATTTGACGATCAACATCCAAAGCAATTTGAACGATGATCAACAAACTGGTACCACCTAAACCGATGGACTGACTAAGATTCCATACCATGCTGGCAATCAAAGGAATCAAAGAAATCAAACCAAGGAAAAGTGAACCCACAGTACTGAGTCGCATTAACAGAGATGAAACGTAACTCTGGGTACCCTTGCCTGGCCAAATACCAGTAATGTAACTGCCTTGCTTCTGCAAGTTTTCAGCCAACTTTTCAGGGTTAACTTGAACAAAGGCGTAGAAGAAGGTAAAGACAACAATCAAGAAGGTATAAAGTGCAACCCCAGGTCCTGACTGCATGTTAAAAATCGTGGTTAATACTTGATACCAAGTATCACTGCCATGTGACTGTTGGAAAGCCATTAAAATCGTTTGCGGCGTTGAAATAAATGAACCAGCGAAAATAACTGGAATAACACCTGAAACGTTAATCTTTAATGGTAAGTATGAACTAGACGGTGCTGTAGTTGTCCGACGTGTGTATTGAATACGAAGACGGCGTTCAGCTTGCTGGAAATAAGTAACAAACTGGACAATGAGCAGTAAGGCGATGATGACAATGGCAACAAAACCAATGCCCAACCATAACTGCTGACCACTTTCGCCAGTAATTTGGTCATTCCACATTTGACGCAAGCCGGTTGGAATCTGAGCCACAATCCCGGCGAAGATCAACATAGAAACACCATTACCGACACCGCGTTCCGTAATCATGTCACCAAGCCAAGTAGCAAACATCGTGCCGGCAGTTAAAATCAAACCGATCGTTAAGTAAGTCATTACGTTAGGGTTATTAACTAACTTAATGCTACTTAAGGCATTAAAACCCGCCGTAATACCGATTGATTGAATAAAGCCAAGAACAATGGTTAGCCAACGAGTGGCCTGGTTTAATTTTTGCCGTCCAACTTCACCCTGTTTACTCCACTCCACAAATTTTGGAACGATGTCCATTTGCAACAATTGAACAACAATTTGTGCAGTGATATAGGGCGAGACACCCATGGCAAAAAGCGAATAGTTTTCCAATCCCCCACCACTGAAGGTGTTAAGGATAGAAGCCAAACCGGTATTGGAGATCTGTTCCAAAGCAGCAGCATTGATGCCAGGAACAGTAATCCATGCCCCAATCCGATAAACAAATAACACAAAGAGGGTAAAGAGGATCTTGTTACGGATTTCCTTCACCCTAAATGCATTTTTGATGGATGTGAACAATTACATCACCTCAGTTTTGCCGCCGGCAGCTTCAATTGCTGAAACTGCAGATGCAGAAAACTTGTTGGCCTTAACAGTGAGCTTCTTAGTCAGCTTGCCGCTGCCCAGAACTTTAACGCCGCTCTTGAGGTTCTTAACGATACCCTTGTCTACCAAAACAGCTGGAGTTACTTCAGCACCATCGTCAAACTGGTTCAATGCAGCCAAGTTAATGATTGCATATTCCTTGCGGTTGATGTTACTGAAACCACGTTTTGGCATTTGACGGTACAGTGGCATCTGGCCACCTTCAAAGCCCAGACGAGTCTTACCATGAGCCTTTTGACCCTTGGTACCACGACCAGAAGTAAAACCATGACCAGATGAAAGGCCACGACCCTTACGCAACTTCTTGAAACGTGAACCAGCGGCTGGTTTCAATTCATTTAACTTCATTATGTAGGCACCTCCTTTTTGACTGGTCTAATTACTTAACTTCTTCAACGGAAAGCAAGTGGGCAACCTTAAAAATAGCGCCCCGGGTAGATGCGTTATCAGGCAAGATAGCGGAACTACCAATGCGACCCAGGCCCAGTGCCTTAACGATGGCACGTTGACGAGGTTCACGGTGGGCAACGCTATGAACTAAAGTAACTTTAACTTGAGCCATACTTCGTGTCCTCCTTATTCTGCTAAGTGGTCAGCTGAAACGCCACGGATAGCAGCAACTTCGTCAGCACTCTTCAGTTGCTTCAGGCCATCAAACGTTGCGCGAACAACGTTAACTGGTGTGTTAGATCCAAGACGCTTTGCAGTAACGTCGTCAATACCAGCCAGTTCCATAACGTTACGGACGGCGCCACCAGCGGTGACCCCAGAACCTTCAACGGCTGGCTTTAACATGATCTTGCCACCACCCCAGTGACCGATTACTTCGTGCGGAATAGTAGTACCGACGATTGGAACAGCAATCAGGTTCTTCTGGGCAGCTGCAGAAGCCTTGCGAATAGCTTCTGGAACTTCTTGAGCTTTACCAGTACCGAAGCCAACGTGACCGTGCTTGTCGCCAACGACAACCAGGGCTGCAAAACGCAGACGACGACCACCCTTAACAACCTTAGTAATCCGGTTGATAGAAACGACTTCGTCTTCAAGGTCCAGCTTGGACGGATCAATGTATGATGATGATGCCATTACGGGTTATTCCTCCTTTTGTTAGAATTTAAGTCCGTTTTCACGAGCAGCGTTTGCAAGAGCTTCAACACGCCCATGGTAGAGGTAGCCACCACGGTCGAATACGACGTTGGTAATCTTAGCAGCTGCGGCATGCTTGGCGATCAATTCACCAACACTGGCTGCTTGTTCAGTCTTAGTCTTACCACTTACTTCGCTGTCTTTAGTTGAGGCACTTGCGAGCGTCACACCCTTTACGTCATCAATTAATTGAGCGTAAATGTTTTTGTTTGAACGGTAAACACTTAAGCGTGGGCGCTCCGCAGTACCAGAGATCTTGCCGCGAACGCGTGCATGACGACGTTGACGGACTTTGTTCTTGTCTGGTTTCAGAATCACAACAGTCACCTCTTATTAATAAATAGATTATTTTTTCAACGCTGGTTAGTAGATTACTTACCAGTCTTACCTTCCTTACGGATGATGTGTTCGTTCATGTAACGAATACCCTTGCCCTTGTAAGGTTCAGGAGCACGAACGGCACGAACTTCAGCAGCGAAGTCACCAACGTGTTGCTTGTCGCAACCACTAATGATGATGTCACCCTTTTCAACCTTAACGTCAAGGTCGTCAGGCTGCTGCATTTCAACAGGGTGTGAGAAACCTACTGAGAGAACCAGGGTCTTGCCCTTCATCTGAGCACGGTAACCAACACCAACCAGTTGTAAGGTCTTACTGTAACCCTTAGTTACACCTTCAACCATGTTGTTAACGTTGGCACGGGTAGTACCGTGGATCATCTTCAGTTGGTTGTCATCACTGTCGCCACGGTCAAACTTAACCGTGTTGTCATCAACCGTCATCTTAATCAGTGGGGAAATTTCCCGTGACAGCGTACCCTTTGGGCCCTTAACTGTCACAACGTTGCCAGATTGTGAAACCTGAACGTCTTTAGGAAGCTTAATTTCCTTGTAACCAATACGACTCATCTGCGCACCTCCTATCTTCGTTTATTTATTACCAAACGTAGGCGATAACTTCGCCGCCGATGTTCTTTGCACGTGCGACCTTGTCAGTAACAACTCCCTGAGAAGTTGAAATAATGGCAATGCCGAGTCCGTTCAGAACCTTCGGAACAGCGTCAGCCTTAACGTATGTACGAAGACCAGGCTTTGAGATCCGCTTGAGTCCGGAAATAACCCGTTCACCGTTCTTACCATACTTCAGGAATACGCGAATGATGCCTTGCTTGTCGTCATCAACGTATTCAACGTCGCTGACGAAACCTTCAGCCTTGAGGGTTTCGGCGATGTCGCGTTTCATCTTTGATGCAGGTGCTTCAACTGAGGCGTGGTGTGCCATGTTGGCGTTACGAATACGCGTCAGAAAGTCTGCAATTGGATCACTCATTGACATCGATGTTTTTCCTCCTTTGTCGGTGATTTGTTTACCAGCTAGCCTTCTTCATGCCAGGAATCTCACCCTTGTGGGCCAGCTCACGTAAGCAAAGACGGCATAAGTGGAATTTACGGTAAACTGAGTGCGGACGTCCACAGCGTTCACAACGGGTGTATTCCCGTACCTTAAACTTAGCAGGCCGCTTACTCTTAGCAATTAATGATTTTTTAGCCAATGTTTGTGGAACCTCCTTAAATTAACGTGCGAAAGGCATGCCGAGTTGAGCCAGAAGCTCGTGTGATTCTTCATCAGTTTCGGCAGTCGTTACAATAACAACATCCAAGCCACGAACGCGCTTGACATTTTCAAAGTTGATTTCTGGGAAGATCAATTGTTCCTTAACACCCAGAGTATAGTTACCACGACCATCAAAGGCCTTGTTGCTTACACCGTGGAAGTCACGAACACGTGGCAGTGAAACATTGATCAGCTTATCCAAGAAGTCGTACATCCGGGTACCACGAAGGGTAACCTTAGCACCAATAGCCATTCCTTCACGAAGACGGAAACCGGCGATTGACTTGTGAGCCTTAGTAACCAGTGGCTTCTGACCAGAAATAAGAGTCAATTCCTGAACGGCTTCATCCAGGTTCTTTGAGTTAGTAGTCGCATCACCAACACCCATGTTGAGCACAATCTTGTCAACCTTAGGTGCTTGCATGATTGACGAATAGTTGAACTTTTCAATCAGTGCAGGACGAACTTCATTTTCGTACTTAGCTTTTAAACGGTTTTCCATAGTAAATAATTTCCTCCTTCCCTGATTGATTAGTCCAGAACCTTGCCAGACTTCTTGGCAAAGCGTACTTTTTTCCCATCTTCAACCTTAACGCCCAGACGAGTTGGTTCGTTGGTTGATGGATCCAAAACCATGACGTTGGATGCGTCGATTGGACCATCACTGTCCTTGATACCACCGGGTTGGCCGTTGGCTGGTTTTACGTGTTTCTTAATCTTGTTAACGCCCTCAACGACAACGCGATTAGACTTTGCAAGCACTTGTTTGATAGTGCCTTCCTTGCCTTTGTCCTTACCAGCGATGACGCGGACCTTGTCACCTGTCTTTAACAACATGTGAGTGTGCACCTCCAAATTAGTGAACAAATTTTACAGAACTTCTGGAGCCAGTGAGATGATCTTCATGAAGTCATCGTCACGCAGTTCACGAGCAATTGGTCCAAAAATACGGGTGCCCTTAGGACTCTTATCATTGTTGATCAGAACAGCAGCGTTCTCATCAAACTTGATGTAAGAACCATCCTTACGGTGCAGACCATGCTTAGTCCGAACGACTACGGCCTTAACAACGTCACCCTTCTTGACAACGCCACCTGGTGTGGCCTGCTTAACAGTAGCCACAATAACGTCACCAATGTTACCAGTCTTGACACGGGAGCCGCCAAGGATCTTAATGACCAAGATTTCGCGAGCACCTGAGTTATCAGCGACCTTTAACCGACTTTCTTGCTGAATCACGGTTAATGTCCTCCTTCCTTAATCAATAAATTAGAATACGAATTCAAGTCTATCTTACAGAATAACGGCCTTCTTAACGATCTTCACAAGACGGAAACGCTTCTTAGCTGAAAGTGGACGAGTTTCCATGATTTGAACAGTGTCGCCGACTTTAGCTTCGTTGTTTTCGTCGTGAGCGTAGTACTTCTTTGAGTACTTGATCTGCTTGCCATATACAGGCGCGCTCTTTTGCGTATCGATCACAACGGTAATCGTCTTGTCCATCTTGTCAGAAACAACACGGCCTTGATATACCTTGCGTGCGTTACGTTCTTCACTCATGCGCTAATCCTCCTTTTCGTATTCTTATTTGTTGATTTCCTGTTGACGAAGAACAGTCTTGACCCGAGCAATATTCTTACGTACCGTCTTCAGGTTGGCGGTGTTTTCCAATTGACCAGTTGCTAATTGGAAACGCAGGTTAAACAATTGTTCTTTTAAATCCTTTTCACGATCCAGCAGTTGGTCAGTGGTTAACCCATTCAGTTCTTTTACGTAGTCGTTACTCTTCATGAGATTGTCCACCTACTTCCTCACGTTTTACGATCTTAGTGCGAACTGGCATCTTGGAGCCAGCAAGCCGCAGAGCTTCGCGAGCAACTTCTTCAGAAACGCCCGCTACTTCGAATAAAATCTTGCCGCGCTTGACTGGTGCAACCCAACCTTCAGGAGCACCTTTCCCGTTACCCATACGGGTACCAACACCTTTACTAGTCCATGACAGGTGTGGGAAAATCTTGATCCAAACACGACCGCCACGCTTCATGTAACGGGTAATAGCAATACGACCAGCTTCGATTTGACGGTTGCTGATCCAATGAGAATCTAAGGCTTGCAGACCGTAATCACCAAAAGCAACGGTCTTACCGCCCTTGGCTTCACCGCGCATCTTGCCACGGAAAACCTTACGGTGCTTAACACGCTTTGGTACTAACATATCTACTTGCCTCCCTTTTGATCATCGTTGTCATCATTCTTCTTTGCTGGAAGAATTTCGCCACGGTAAATCCAGGTCTTAACACCCAAGGCACCATAAGTAGTGCGGGCTTCATCCCATGAATAATCGATATCAGCACGAAGAGTATGCAACGGAACAGTTCCATCTGAGTATGACTCAACACGTGACATGTCGGCACCGTTCAGACGACCAGCAACTTGGATCTTAACACCCTTAGCACCGGCACGCATAGCACGTTGCATTGCACCACGCATTGCACGACGGAATGCAATCCGTGCTTCAAGTTGTTGAGCAACATCTGCACCAACCAGGTGTGCATCCAGGTCAGGCTTCTTGATTTCAACAACGTTGACGTGAACACGTTTGCCCGTCATTTGGTTAAGCTTCTTACGGAGTGCTTCAACTTCTGAACCACCCTTACCAATTACCATACCTGGCTTGGCAGTGTGAATTGAAACGTTAACGCGGTTAGCGGCACGTTCGATTTCAACGGTTGAGACAGAGGCATCAGCAAGTCGCTTTTCAATGTACTTACGGATCCGCAGGTCTTCGTTGAGGTATGCTGCGTAGTTCTTGTCTGCATACCACTTAGCAGTCCAGTCGCGAATGACCCCAACACGGAAACCATTAGGATTAATCTTTTGACCCACTATTCATTCCTCCTACTTTTCTGTTACAACCACAGTGATGTTACTAGTCCGCTTGTTAATTGGTGAAGAAGAACCCTTTGCCCGAGGACGGAAACGCTTCAGCGTTGGTCCTTCGTCAGCATAAGCTTTACTTACAACCAATGATGCACGGTCTAAGTCAAAGTTGTTTTCAGCGTTTGCAACAGCAGATTTCAAAACTTTTTCAACATCCGAAGCTGCACCATTAGGGAGAAACTTCAGAATTGCGAATGCTTCGGCAACACTCTTGTTGCGAATTGCATCTACGACAAGGCGAACCTTACGTGGAGCAACACGAACCAGCTTGGCAGTTGCCTTAGCTGAAGTAATTGTTTCAGCCATTTAGTAATTTCCTCCTTATGCAGTAGTCTTCTTATCAGTAGTGCCATGACCGTGGAAAGTACGAGTTGGAACGAATTCGCCCAGCTTGTGGCCAACCATATCTTCCTGAATGTAAACTGGCACATGCTTACGACCATCGTAAACAGCGAAAGTGTAACCAATGAAACTCGGGAAAATAGTGGAACGACGAGACCACGTCTTGATAACAGACTTCTTCTCTTGGCCTTCTTGAGCCTTCACCTTCTTAAGAAGTGAAGCATCTGCAAAAGGTCCTTTCTTCAAACTACGACCCATTTGTTTACCTCCTCTCGGGTTAGCTTTTTATTTCAACTAAATGTTGCCGTGTGAGCCACGCTTACGACCACGAACAATAAACTTGTTGGAGCGAGCCTTGTGTGAACGAGTCTTCTTACCAACAGTCTTCTTGCCCCATGGAGAAAGTGGAGATGGCAGACCAACTGGTTGCTTACCTTCACCACCACCATGTGGGTGATCGTTAGGGTTCATAACAGAACCACGAACATGTGGACGCTGACCCTTGTAACGAGTACGACCGGCTTTACCAACTTGGATCAAGTTACGTTCTTCGTTACCAACAGTACCGATAGTGGCACGGCAAGTAGAAAGAATCATACGAACTTCACTTGAAGAAAGACGAACCAAGCAGTACTTGTCTTCCTTACCAAGAAGTTGAGCAGAAGCACCAGCAGAACGAGCTAATTGGCCACCCTTGCCAGGCTTCAATTCGATGTTGTGAATAACAGTACCAACCGGAATGTCCTTTAATGGTGCGGTGTTACCAACTTTGATGTCGACACCTTCACCAGATTCAACCTGCATACCTGGCTTTAAACCCTTTGGTGCAAGGATGTATGACTTAGTACCATCAGCGTAAACGATTAAAGCAATGTTTGCAGTCCGGTTTGGATCGTATTCGATTGCCTTAACAGTTGCTGGAATACCGTCCTTGTTACGCTTGAAGTCAACCAGACGGTATTGACGCTTCGTACCACCACCGCGGTGACGAACAGTAATCTTACCGTTGCTACGACCAGCAGTGTGCTTCAGCGGAGCGAGTAATGACTTTTCTGGCGTGTGCTTAGTGATCACGTCAAAGTCATAGCCAGACATGTTCCGGCGACCGTTAGTGGTACCTTTGTAGTTACGAATTCCCACTGTAATTTCCTCCTATCTTAGATTTGATTAGTTATTGTCGCTGTTATCGCCAAACAGCTTGATTTCGTCAGAATCAGAAGACAGGGTAACGATTGCCTTGCGGCGGCGCTTGGTGTAACCAACATAACGGCCTTGCCGCTTCTTCTTACCCTTAAGGTTCATAACGTTAACCTTAACAACCTTGACGTTGAAGATTTCTTCAACGGCCTTCTTGATTTGGGTCTTAGTTGCGTTCAGCGCTACGTCAAAGGTGTAACGCTTGTCGTCCATGGCTGCAGTTGAGGCTTCAGTTACAACTGGGCGCAGAATAATTGAACGTGCATCCATTATGCGAGCACCTCCTCTACTTGAGAAAGAGCTGACTTAGTGATGATCATCTTTTCGCTGTCAACCAGGTTCAAGATGTTCATTTCTGCTGGAGTAACAACAGTCATTCCTGCCAGATTACGACCGGACAGAACTGCGTTCTTATCGTCATCAGAAACAACAACCAGCGTCTTCTTGCCAGCCTTTAAGCTGTCCATTGCTTGTGCGAATTCCTTGGTCTTTGGTGCATCAAAGCTCAGAGAATCAACGGCTACAAGCTTTTCATCAGCAACCTTTTCAGAAAGAGCTGACTTAACTGCCAGCTGACGAACCTTGCGAGGAAGCCGGAAATTGAATGACTTGGTAGCAGGACCAAAGACGATCCCACCACCACGCCAGTGTGGTTCACGGATAGAACCAGTACGAGCACGGCCGGTACCCTTTTGACGCCATGGCTTCTTGCCGCCACCGCTAACAGCTGAGCGGTTCTTAGTGGCACGAGTACCTTGACGCATTGCGGCACGTTGACGAATGATTGCTTCGTACATTGCGTTTTCGTTTGGTTCAATACCAAAGATATCAGCGTTTAAATCAACGGTACCGTTTTGACTACCGTCTTGCTTGAATAATGCAACGCTTGTCATTAGTTAACTCCTCCTTTCTTATTTCTTGTTGTGTTGTTTGCTAAGGCTCTTCTTAGTGTTGGCCTTAACTGAGTTCATCACAGTAACGTATGACTTGTTAGCACCAGGAACGTTACCCTTAATCAACAGCGCGTTGTTGTCGAGATCAACCCGAACAACTTCAAGGTGTTGCATGGTAACAGTCTTACCACCCATTTGGCCAGCCATTGGCATACCCTTGAACACGTGGTTGATGATAGCACCCAGAGAACCTGGACGACGGTGGTAACGAGAACCGTGTGTTTCAGGACCGCGACTCTGGTTTTCCTTGTGAATCAAGCCTTGGTAACCATGGCCCTTTGAGATACCGGTAACGTCTACCGTTTCTCCTTCGGCGAATACGTCCGCTTTGACTTCGTCGCCAACCTTAACATCTCCTAAGTCAGCGTCGCGGATTTCACCGATGAAGCGCTTAGGAGTAGTTTTTGCTTTTGCTGCATGACCCTGTTCAGGCTTGTTGCTCAGGTGTTCGCGCTTGTCATCAAAACCAAGTTGAACGGCGTTGTAACCATCGTTTTCAACAGTCTTGATCTGCATAACAACGTTAGGCGTTACTTCGATAACAGTTACTGGAACTAATTCACCGTTGTCAGTAAATACCTGAGTCATCCCGATCTTCTTTCCTAAGATTCCTTTGGCCATGAGTACACCTCCAATATTTTGTTCTTATTTAATAGTAATTTACGAATTAAAGTTTGATTTCGATGTCGACACCACTAGGCAGATCGAGCTTCATCAGTGAATCAACCGTCTTAGGGGTTGGGTCGATGATGTCGATCAGACGCTTGTGGGTCCGCATTTCAAATTGTTCCCGTGACTTCTTGAATTTGTGTGGTGAACGAAGCACCGTGTAAATAGTGCGTTCAGTTGGTAACGGGATTGGGCCTGAAATTTGAGCACCAGTACGTTCAGCAGTAGCAACGATCTTGTCTGCTGATTCGTCCAAAATGCGGTGTTCATAAGCCTTTAAACGAATACGAATCTTTTGGTTTGCCATTGTGTTCCCTCCTTCGTCAGATTTGAAATTTGACTAGCTCCACGGAAATTACCGCCACATCCTGTGGCAAAGCGGCCGGGGTGTGTCGCAACCTTCCGCTTCAACGCTTCACTGCTTGTTTCTTATGGGGGCATAATTAACCCCTCGTAAGCTCAAGCACTTTCCCATCATACTCGATTAGCGCCGGCATTACAAGTCATTTTGGCAATTTATGAAAATGTAACCTATTTGTAACATTGCTTTCAATAAAAAAGCATGGACCTGCAGGAGCAGATTCATGCTTATATTATCACTCAAAAGTTTTAATAGGACGAATTAATTGGCAAAGCAATTAATCGGCACTGTCGCCACCGTTTTGCTTGATAATCTTTTCTTGGATTGACTTCGGAACTGGTGCGTAGTGGTCAAAGGTCATCGTGAAGGTACCACGACCCTGAGTAGCAGAACGCAGAGCAGTTGAGTAACCAAACATTTCTGACAATGGAACGAATGAGTGGATCAGTTGAGCACCACCACGTTCTTCCATACCATCAATGGAACCACGACGAGCAGTAACTTGGCCCATAACATCACCCATGTAGTCCTGTGGAACCACGATATCAACCTTCATGATTGGTTCGAGGATAACAGGATCAGCCTTCTTAGCGGCATTCTTCAGGGCAAGTGAAGCGGCAACCTTGAAGGCAGCTTCACTAGAGTCGACTTCGTGGTAAGAACCATCGTAGAGCTTAGCCTTAAGGTCAACGATTGGGTAACCGGCCAGAACACCATTCTTCATGGCTTCTTGCAAACCTTGGTCAACGGCAGGAATAAATTCACGAGGAACAACACCACCGACGATGGCATCTTCGAATTCGTAACCCTTACCTTCTTCGTTTGGAGTAAATTCAATCCAAACATCACCATATTGACCTTTACCACCAGATTGACGAACGAAACGACCTTGGGCCTTAGCTGGCTTGGTAAATGCTTCACGGTATGAAACCTGTGGCTTACCAACAGTAGCTTCGACGTTAAATTCACGACGCATCCGTTCGATGATGATTTGCAAGTGAAGTTCACCCATCCCGGCGATCAGAGTTTCACCGGTTTCAGGGTTAGTAGTAGCCTTGAAGGTTGGGTCTTCTTCAGCCAGCTTTTGCAGAGCGTTGTCCATCTTATCTTGGTCGGCCTTAGTCTTAGGTTCAACAGAAACCTGAATAACTGGGTCAGGGAAGTCCATGGATTCAAGTTGAAGTGGGTGGTCTGGATCAGTCAGTGAGTCACCAGTAGTGGTGTTCTTCAGACCGATGCAACCAGCGATGTCACCAGAGAAGACTTCTGGAATTTCCTTACGGTGGTTAGAGTGCATTTGCAGCAAACGACCAACACGTTCACGCTTGTCCTTAGTTGCGTTCAGGACATAAGTACCTGATTGCAGTGAGCCAGTGTAAACACGAATGTAAGTCAGACGACCAACGAATGGGTCGGTGGCAATCTTGAAGGCCAGAGCGGCGAATGGCTTCTTGTCGTCAGCCTTCAGTTCAACCGTGTTGCCATCTGGGTCGGTAGCTTCGTATGGCTTAACGTCCAGTGGAGATGGCAGGAAGTCAATAACAGCATCCAGCAGCATTTGGATACCCTTATCCTTGTAGGCAGAACCTGCAAGCATTGGGAAGAGCTTCAGGCTCAAAGTTGCCTTACGGATAGCAGCGATGATTTCATCAACTGAGATGTCTTCTTCGCCCAGGTACTTTTCCATGATGTTGTCGTCAACATCAGCCAGAGTTTCAAGCATCTGGTTGTGACGCTTTTCGGCTTCATCCTTCATGTCATCAGGAATGTCAACGGTGTCCCAGTGAGTACCAAGCTTGTCTTCGTCGTAAACGTAAGCTTGCATCCGAATCAAGTCCACAACACCCTTGAAGTTGTCTTCAGCACCAATTGGCATCTGAATTGGCAGCGGAGTGGAGTTAAGACGTTCGGAAACAGTCTTAACGGAGTAATCGAAGTTAGCACCCATCTTGTCCATCTTGTTAGCAAAGATCAGACGTGGAACGTTGAAACTAGCGGCTTGGCGCCAAACAGTTTCGGTTTGTGGTTCAACACCGGCTTCGGCATCCAGAACAGTGATAGCACCGTCCAGAACACGGAGGGCACGTTCAACTTCGACAGTGAAGTCCACGTGGCCTGGGGTGTCAATGATGTTGATACGGTGGTCTTTCCAAACGGCCGTGGTGGCAGCGGAAGTGATAGTGATACCACGTTCCTTTTCTTCGTCCATCCAGTCCATTTGTGAAGCACCATCATGAGTTTCACCAATCTTGTGAATCTTACCGGTGTAGTAAAGAATCCGTTCAGTGGCGGTAGTTTTACCAGCATCGATGTGGGCCATGATCCCGATGTTACGGGTCTTTTCAAGCGGGAATTCACGTTTGTTAGCCATCTTTAAAATGTTCTCCTTCCAAATAAAGAGTATTCGGCAAAATTAATGTGCAAAAAGGGGTGACAGAAATTGCCCTTGCCGCCCCTTTGTACAATGACTGACAAAGCCAGCCAAATGCGGATTACCAGCGGTAGTGTGCAAAGGCACGGTTGGCGTCGGCCATCCGGTGAGTATCTTCCTTTTTCTTAACAGCAGCACCGGTGTTGTTGGATGCATCGATGATTTCTGCAGATAAGCGTTCAACCATAGTGTGTTCACCGCGCAAACGTGCGTACTGAACGATCCAACGCATCCCCAAGGTTACACGACGTTCTGGACGAACTTCGATCGGAACTTGGTAGTTAGACCCACCAACACGACGAGCCTTAACTTCCAGCACTGGTTCAACGTTGTCCATTGCTTGTTGGAAGACTTCAACTGGGTCGTTGCCAGTTTGTTCTTTAATGCGGTCAAAGGCAGCGTACAAGATCTTAGAAGCGGTCCCACGCTTACCATCAATCATCAAGTGGTTGATCAGACTCGTTACCAGCTTTGAGTTGTAAATTGGGTCTGGTAATACTTCTGGTTTTACAACATGTCCTTTACGTGGCATTAATTAACCCTCCTACTTTACTTCTTGTCCTTCGGCTTCTTAGCACCGTACTTTGAACGACTTTGCATCCGGCCTTCAACACCGGCAGTGTCGAGCGTACCACGGATGATGTGGTAACGAACACCAGGCAAGTCCTTAACACGGCCACCACGGATCAGAACAACTGAGTGTTCCTGCAGGTTGTGACCAATACCAGGAATGTAAGCCGTAACTTCGATCAGGTTTGACAGACGTACACGGGCGTACTTCCGCAGAGCTGAGTTAGGCTTCTTTGGTGTCATGGTAGCAACACGGGTAGCAACACCACGCTTTTGTGGTGATGGATTATGGGTTGCTTCTTTCTTGTAACTGTTGTAGCCGAAGCCCAAAGCAGGTGACTTTGACTTGCCACGATGTGACTTACGGCCCTTACGAACCAATTGGTTAATTGTTGGCATGAAAAGTTCTCCTTCCAAAATTTAAGTCCACACATCCAGGTGGTTCTTTTTTGAGGATAAAAAAACGACTGGATGGCCTTCATTTTAGTGCCTCGTTCAGCAAATCTGCCGAACGACAGACACGCTTCGCTTGAAGAAAGCACCTTTAATACGTTATCACGCTACGTTGTTAATGTCAACAAACGATCAAATTTTTAGAAAAGATCAATTTGTGGCCATTTGACGTTATCTATTAATGAGGTGTTTTTATGTCCCTATTATTTTACTTCACATATTTTGCTATTGGAAGTTGCTGGGCTAGTTTTTGGATCACCATCGGCGAACGTTGTGCTGATCCTCCACTTAACTCAAGTCCCTACTCCCAGTGTCCCATCTGCTTTTGCCATCTTCAAGCCTTCCAGCTAATTCCCATTACTGGCTGGTTATGTCAACGTGGCAAGTGCATTCATTGCCAGCAAGCTATCAGTGTTTTCAGTACGATTTTTGAAATCCTCACTGGCCTTCTCTTTGGCAAAAGTGCAGTCGCTTCAAGCCATGACTTTATCGCTATTCTGTTTGTCAGCGCTAGTCTGCTTGTGATGGCAGCGACTGACCATACTGCCCAGTGGATCAACCCTATTCATACTTTGCCCCTTGCCCTGTTGCCGACTGCTTCAACTAATATCTTCATCTTTGCTTTTTGGCAACGTTTAGTCATCGCCATCCTCTTCATTATTATTGGTCACTATTGCCATGCTCTCGGTGACGGCGATTTTTTGTTCATCGCTTACCTCTTTATTTGCTGTGGTTTATACCAAACTGCGCTAACGATAATGATCGCTTCCGGCGCCGCCCTCATTGTTTACGGAGCAAAAGCCTCATCGCTTACAACACGACTGCCATTTATCCCCTGGTTAGCTGGTGCACTGATGATTGTCCTTTTCCTCACAACGTAAAAACGGCAGCAATCTGATGACTGCTACCGCTTTTAATTTTATTGATGTGATTGACTGTGTGGCGAATCTTTTGACTTCTCCTCACCCACCACGATTTTTAACGGAAAGATGTTTTCACCGTATTCCGTTATCGCTTCGATGTTTTGAAATAAAAGCAAAATCCAGGACAAAGCTAAGGCAAAAGCTAACAATTCAAAGGCTGTCAATGACAGGTAATTAGTCACCTTAAAGACTATATAATCAGCCGCCATCACACCGCCCATCACGTAAGACAAACGTCTGAACTGTGGTGTGCATTCTGGTAATAACCGGTCGATAAATAGGATCATGATCAAAATGAAGTAGACCAGCCACATGGAGATCCGGTCATGAAGAATATGAAAGCGCGGATTATTGGGAAAAATTCCGATAGCCGCTAAAGTCAATGCTTGTCCATAAAGCAAAATCCGGAGAAAAAGTACCCCTCTACCTGAATACTTGCGATCTAGGTTGATAAATAGGTAATCGACTAAGGTAATCATCAGTAAGGCTGAGAAAACCAGCGTAATGTTAAACTGCCAGTGACCAGCGTTACGATCAGTCCCCAAAAAGCTGAAATTATAACGCCACCAATTACGCCTTGAATTCGTCAGCATTGACGATAACACTCCACCAATGATCATAATCGTCATCAAATTAGTAACAATACCAGGTGACAAAGTCATTGCCAGGTTAAGCATCAAGTAATTGACAGCTGCCAGGATTATAAAGACAAAGACCGTTGAAGTATAGAGGTCGAAGATCGCACCGTGGAAGATTTGCCCAATCAACCAGAATGAAGCCACAAACCAGAAGGCCAAAATCATTCCGCAAGCGATTAATAACGGCGGTAAGCTGCGCCAGTAAAAGTCACTACAAGGACCTGTTCTCCTTACTTTTTGCCAAATGAAACTCGTCGCAAATTCAATTGTTCCCGATACGATTCCCAAGATCATTGAAGCCAGAGCGATTGAACGATCACCATTCAGCGGAACCAAACGCATATGGTTAACCTGGCAGACAACAAAGAAGACAATTGTGAGAATCACTGCCGGAATAATAAACCAACGCAACCTCACATCAGGTAACTGATCAACCAGTTGTGCAGGGTGAACAATGATCGAATGGTGATTGACGACCATCGATAGTTGAGTATCCTTATCGATATTTAGTTTGCGGGCAGCAGATTCAGAAATTTTGAGCTCTGCTCTTTCCGCTTTTTCCATATTTTCTCCTCCCGACTACAGCAAAAGGGCGGTGACTCTAAAAAATCACCGCCCTTTTAAACGTTTAACCCTTACTTGTCTTGGTCCTTAGCCTGCATTTTGGCTTCAAAATCCTTTAACGATTCAGGGTTGCCATCACTCGTTACTGCCGGTGCACCTTCAACCTTTGGCTTAATGTGCCGGTAAGTGCTCATCCCGGTACCAGCTGGGATCAGCTTCCCAATGATGACGTTTTCCTTCAGACCAACTAACGGGTCGTTCTTTCCACGAATTGCAGCGTCGGTCAGAACACGAGTAGTTTCCTGGAATGAGGCAGCAGACAAGAAACTGTTAGTTTCAAGGGCAGCCTTAGTAATCCTGAGGATAACTGGACGTGCAGTGGCTGGGACACCACCGGAAATCAGAGTCTTGTAGTTGGCATCACGGAATTGGTCGATGTCCATCAATTCACCAGGCAGAACGTCGGTGTCACCTGGTTCCATGACACGAACCTTCCGCATCATTTGCCGAATCATGATTTCGATGTGCTTATCCAACAGATCGATACCTTGCATCCGGTAAACCTTTTGAACTTCGGCCAGCATGTATGTTTCAGTAGTTAAGACGTCGCTAACCTTCAGCAATTCCTTCGGGTCAGTTGAACCGATGTTGATAGCAGCGCCACGGTGAATGTGGTCACCTTCAGCGACGTTCAGACGTGCTTGAAGCGGAACAGTGTATGTCCGGGTATCAGTGTCACCCTTAATAGTGACATCCTTCGTCCGGTCAGCTGGGTTTTCTTCGATTGATTCGACAACACCAGTAACTTCGGAAATGACAGCACGACCTTTAGGGTTACGTGCTTCAACAATTTCTTGAACACGAGGAAGCCCTTGGGTGATATCTTCGTTACCGGCAACACCACCGGTGTGGAAGTTACGCAGCGTCAGTTGCGTACCTGGTTCACCAATTGATTGAGCGGCAACAGTACCAACAGCTTCACCGGCTTCAACACGGTCACCGGTTGCGGTGTTACGGCCGTAGCAACGTTCACAAACACCGTGGTCGGTGTTGCAAGTGAAGACGGAACGGATCGTAACTTTCTTAACGCCAGCGTCAACAATCTTCTGAGCCATGTCTTCGTCAACCAAGACGTTCTTGCCACAGATCTTTTCACCGGTCTTAGGGTCAAAGACGGACTTCATGGTGTAACGACCAAGGATTCGGTCATACAGTGGTTCGATCATTTCGTTACCATCTGTGATGGCAGTAACATCAAGACCACGGTCAGTCCCACAGTCCTTTTCACGAACGACAACATCTTGGGCAACATCAACCAGCCGCCGAGTCAGGTAACCTGAGTTGGCAGTCTTCAAAGCGGTGTCAGTCATACCCTTACGAGCACCGTGTGAAGACAAGAACATTTCCAGAACAGACAGCCCCTCACGGAAGTTTGACAGAACAGGCAGTTCCATGATCTTACCGTTAGGAGCAGCCATCAGACCACGCATTCCGGCCAGTTGGGTAAAGTTAGAAATGTTACCACGAGCACCAGAGTCAGACATCATGTTGATTGGGTTGTGGATGTCCATGTGTTCGATCAGCTTGTTTTGAACTTCGTCCTTGGCGTCATTCCAAACACCAATTACTCGTTCGTAACGTTCGTCATCAGTAATCAGACCACGACGGAACTGCTTGGTGATAACGGCAACCTTCTTACGGGCTGCTTCAATGATTTCTGGCTTTTCCTTCAAGTCGGTGATGTCGGAAATAGCCACGGTCAGACCAGAAATGGTTGATTCGTAGTAACCGAGGTCCTTGATCCGGTCAAGGAATTGTGAAGTCTTAGTAACTTTGTAGCGCTTGTAGACTTCAGCAATGATGTCAGACAGGAAGCCCTTCTTGAATGGTGGTACCAGCGGAGCATTCTTGAGGTATTCATGAATGTTTTCGCCTGGCTTCAGGAAGTACTTGTCAGGAACACCGTTTTGCAGGTTGTCATCCGTTGGCTCGTTGATGTAGGCGTAGTCCTTTGGCATGATCTGGTTGAAGATCAGCTTACCAACACTGGTTACCATGATTTCATTGCGCTGTTCATCAGTAAATGGCTTTTCAGGCATTGATGAAACCTGAACACCACAACGGGTTTGCAGTGCAACGTAGCCGTTCTTGTAAGCCATGAATGCTTCGTTAGCATCCTTGAAGATCATTCCTTCGCCTTCACGACCAGCGTCTTCGATGGTCATGTAGTAGTTACCGATAACCATATCTTGTGATGGGGCCACGATTGGTTCCCCGTCACGTGGACTCAGAATATGGTGGGCACAAAGCATCAGCAGACGGGCTTCAGCTTGGGCTTCGTCTGACAAAGGCACGTGGATAGCCATTTGGTCACCGTCGAAGTCGGCGTTGTAGGCGGTACATGCCAGTGGGTGCAGACGCATGGACTTACCAGAAACCAGCACTGGTTCAAAGGCTTGGATACCCAAACGGTGCAGCGTAGGTGCCCGGTTCAGAAGAACTGGGTGTTCCTTGATAACGTCTTCGAGGACGTCGAAGACCCGATCGTCACGACGGTCGATCATCCGACGAGCAGCCTTGACGTTATTTGACAGGTTGCGCTTAACCAGTTCACGCATGATGAATGGCTTGAATAATTCCAGAGCCATCGGAACAGGCAGACCCATTTGGTTCATCTTCAGTGATGGACCAACATCGATAACGGAACGACCAGAGTAGTCAACACGCTTCCCTAACAGGTTTTGACGGAAACGACCTTGCTTACCCTTCAGCAGGTGTGACAAGGACTTCAACGGACGGTTACCAGGGCCGGCAACAGGACGGCCCCGACGACCATTATCGATCAGTGCATCGACAGCTTCTTGGAGCATCCGCTTTTCGTTTTGCACGATGATGCCAGGGGCGTTCAATTCAAGCAAACGCTTCAGACGGTTGTTACGGTTAATAACACGACGGTACAAGTCGTTCAGGTCGGAGGTAGCGAAACGGCCACCTTCCAGTTGAACCATTGGCCGCAAGTCAGGTGGCATAACTGGAATAACATCCATAACCATCCATTCAGGCTTGTTGCCGGACTTAATGAAGGCTTCCAGAATGTCCAGTCGACGAACGGCACGAGTCCGCTTTTGACCAGTAGCGTCCTTCAGAACTTCCTTCAGTTCGTTGGCTTCCTTTTCCAAGTCAACGTTCTTCAACAGCTTCTGGACGGCTTCAGCACCCATTTCAGCAGTGAAGCGCTTGCCATATTCAGCCTTCTTGTCACGGTATTCTGCTTCACTTAACAATTGCTTGTATTCCAGTGGGGTGTCACCAGGATCAAGAACAACGTAAGAAGCGAAGTAGATAACTTCTTCCAGGGAACGTGGGCTCATGTCAAGCACTAAGCCCATCCGGCTAGGAATACCCTTGAAGTACCAAATATGAGAAACCGGAGCAGCCAGCTCAATGTGGCCCATCCGTTCACGACGAACTTTTGAACTAGTGACTTCAACGCCACAACGTTCACAAACCTTGCCCTTGTAACGGACACGCTTGTATTTCCCACATTGACATTCGTAATCCTTGGTTGGACCAAAGATTCGTTCGTCAAACAGACCTTCACGTTCTGGCTTCAGAGTCCGGTAGTTAATGGTTTCTGGCTTTTTAACTTCACCGTATGACCATTGACGGATCTTCTCTGGTGATGCCAGACCGATCTGCATACTTTCAAATTTATTGACGTCAATCAATTGGTGATCCTCCTTCTTGATTAATTACGATCACGCTAGTCTTGCTTCGTCTCGTTAGCTGACTTGTCGGCAACAGTAGTAGAAGCGTCGTTAGCCTTAGCTTCTGCTTCTTCTTCTGCCCGCTTCTTTGCGGCAGCCTTGGCGTCAGCATCACGTTCTGCCTTCTTGGCCATGGCGTGGACGTTCATTACGTCGTCATCCATGCTCTTAAGTTCAACTTCCTTGTGGTTTTCGTCCAGAACCTTCATGTCCAGACCCAGAGCCTGCAGTTCCTTGACCAGAACACGGAATGATTCAGGAACACCCGGCTTTGGAATTGGTGAGCCGTTGATAATAGCATCGTAGGTGTTAACACGACCCTGAACGTCATCTGACTTGTAAGTCAAGATTTCTTGCAGGGTGTAAGCAGCACCGTAAGCTTCAAGGGCCCAAACTTCCATTTCACCGAAACGTTGGCCACCGAATTGGGCTTTCCCACCCAGTGGTTGTTGGGTAACCAGTGAGTATGGTCCAATTGAACGAGCGTGGATCTTGTCGTCAACCATGTGAGCCAGCTTCAGATAGTGCATGACACCGACGGCGATCCGTTGTTCGAATGGTTCACCAGTCCGGCCATCGTAAAGGATCGTCTTACCATCTGACGGTAAACCGGCTTCCTTAACGGCGTCCCAAACATCTTTATCGGTAGCACCATCAAAGACAGGCGTTGCGATGTGAATACCAAGTTCACGAGCAGCCATCCCTAAGTGCAGTTCGATAACTTGCCCGATGTTCATACGACTTGGCACACCCATTGGACTCAGCATGATGTCGATTGGCGTACCATCTGGCATGTATGGCATGTCTTCTTCAGGGATAACGATGGAAACAGTACCTTTGTTACCGTGACGACCAGACATCTTGTCACCAACTTGGATCTTCCGCTTTTGGGCGATGTAAACACGAACCATCTTGTTGACGCCAGGTGACAGTTCATCACCGTTTTCACGGGTAAAGATCTTAACGTCCTGGATAATACCGCCGCCACCGTGTGGGACACGCAGTGATGTATCACGAACTTCACGGGATTTTTCACCAAAGATGGCGTGCAGCAGACGTTCTTCAGCGGACAGGTCAGTAACACCCTTTGGCGTAACCTTACCAACCAGAATGTCACCATCGTGAACTTCGGCACCGACACGGACAACACCGTTTTCGTCCAGGTCCTTCAGTGCATCTTCACCGACGTTCGGAATTTCGCGGGTCATTTCTTCAGGCCCTAACTTCGTTTCACGGGCTTCAGATTCGTAAGATTCAATGTGGATCGAAGTGTAAACGTCATCCTTAACCAGACGTTCTGAAATGGCAATGGCATCTTCGAAGTTGTACCCTTGCCAAGTCATGAAGGCGATCAGTGGGTTTTGACCCAGTGCCAGTTCACCTTGTTCCATTGATGGACCATCGGCCAGAACGTCGTCAGCGTCGACGTGTTCACCAACCTTAACGATTGGTGTCTGGTTGTAGTTCTTACCACCGTTAGAACGACGGAACTTCATCAGTTTGTAAGTGTCAAGGCTGCCATCATCGCGACGTACCTTAACCTGACGAGCATCGACGTATTCAACGGTCCCGGCGTGCTTAGCGATCATGGCAACACCAGAGTCGTGAGCAGCCTTGTATTCAATCCCGGTACCGATCAGCGGTGCATGTGGATGAATCAAAGGAACGGCTTGACGTTGCATGTTAGCACCCATCAGGGCACGGTTGGAGTCGTCGTTTTCAAGGAATGGGATACATGCTGAAGCGACAGAAACAACTTGCTTTGGTGAAACGTCCATGTAGTCGACGTTTTCCTTTGATGAAGTCGTGATGTAGTCATCCTTATCACGACACATGATTTCTTCTTCAGCGAATGAACCGTCATCGTTCAGCTTCGTGTTGGCTTGGGCGATGATGTAGTTATCTTCTTCGTCGGCAGTCAGGTAGTCGATCTTGTCGGTTACCTTGTGCGTAGTCCATGAAACACGGCGGTATGGCGTTTCGATGAAGCCGTACTTGTTAACACGGGCGTATGAAGACAGACTGTTGATCAGACCGATGTTAGGACCTTCAGGAGTTTCGATTGGGCACATCCGACCGTAGTGGGTATAGTGCACGTCACGAACTTCATAACCGGCACGGTCACGAGTCAAACCACCAGGACCAAGGGCGGACAGATGACGCTTGTGGGTCAGTTCACCCAGTGGGTTGGTTTGGTCCATGAATTGTGACAGTTGTGATGAACCGAAGAATTCCTTGATGGAAGCAACAACTGGACGGATGTTGATCAGTTGTTGTGGCGTTACCGTGTTGATGTCTTGGATTGACATCCGTTCACGGACAACACGCTCCATCCGGGCTAAACCGATCCGGAATTGGTTTTGCAGCAGTTCACCAACGGAGCGAATCCGACGGTTACCCAAGTGGTCGATGTCATCAGTTGAGCCGATACCTTCTTGCAAGTCAAAGAAGTAGTTGATTGATGCCAGAATATCAGCTGGTTGAATGTGCTTAAGCTCCAACGGAATGTGACCATTGCCGATGATTGGGACAACGTGGTCAGGATTGTTCTTGGAGTAAACATTGATCTTTTGCAGCTTAACAGGCTTCGTAACAACGGCTTCGTCGGAAGGCGTGTAGGTGATCATCTTGAAGTCGTCGCGGTCCAGGTATGGTTCCAGCTTCTTGAGAACTTCCTTGGTAACCACGTCACCATCTGATGCCAGCACTTCACCAGTATCAGGGTCAGCCAGTGTTTCAGCCAATGTTTGGCCCAGCAGACGGTACTTCAGCATCAGCTTCTTGTTGGTCTTGTAACGGCCAACCGGAGCCATGTCGTAACGTTGTGGATCAAAGAACCGTGCCGTCAGCAAACTACGTGCAGAATCAGCAGTCTTTGGTTCACCTGGACGCAGGTGTTCGTAGATGTCCTTCAAAGATTCTTCAACACGAGAATCTTCAGCGTTTTTGTGAACATCCTTGTCCAAAGTCAGTGAAATGCCATCGGTGTTGCCACCCAGCATATCGATGATTTCGTCATCAGAGCCAAAGCCAAGAGCCCGCACCAGCTCAGTGATTGGCAGCTTACGAGTCCGGTCAATCCGGACGTAAGAAATGCCCTTAGCATCAGTTTCGTATTCCAGCCAAGCACCACGGTTAGGAATAAAGGTAGCACCGAAGTTTGTCCGGCCGTTCTTATCTACATCAGAATTGTAGTAGATACCTGGTGAACGAACTAATTGGGAAACGATAACACGTTCAGCCCCATTAATAATGAAAGTCCCCTGGTCAGTCATCAGTGGGAAGTCACCAAAGAAGACATCTTGAGACTTGATTTCACCAGTTTCGTGGTTGGTTAAGCGCAGGGTAACGTGCAGTGGTGCTGAGTAGTTAGCATCATGGTCACGTGCTTCATCAATCGTGTACTTTGGTTCCAGCAGTTGGTAATCAACAAAGTCCAGGGACAGCTTTCCTTGGAAGTCATTGATCGGCATAATGTCTTGAAACATTTCCCGAAGACCCTTGTCCATAAACCAATTGTAAGAGTTGGTCTGAATTTCAATCAGGTTAGGAAGCTCCAGCACTTCCTTGATTCGGGAATAACTACGACGAGTACGGTGCTTGCCGTATTTTACCAAATGTCCAGCCAAACTATTCACCTCTCAAATTTGTTGGGCCAGTTCAGACTCTTTTATGTTACATTTTGTTTACAAATAGTCAAAATGAGCTCAAAAGGGCAAAAAAAATCCAAAAATGGCAAATGCCATCTTTGGTTTTTTATAAGGGAGCCGCTGGACAATAGATCAACGACCCCTCTGAACTCGCAATTACATACATTAGGTATATTACGATATTCTTATTTAATTGTCAACAATTAACACTGCTTAGTTCTCAGCTGGTTCTTTAGCAGCTTCGATACCGTGAATGAAGACATCAAGCATAATCTTGTCACGTTCTTCTTTGGAAACACTGTGACCGCCAAAATCCTGGAAAGTTTCAAACAGCGGTGCTAGTTCAGCAATAAAAAGTTCCGCTGCTTCATTTGGCAGCAAATCAGGACGCAAAGGCACATCTGGCAACCGGAAGTAAGCAGTAATCGGTTGAACATAGTCCATCGTGAAAAGCATATTCAGTTTCCGTTTGGCACTATCAGACAGCAGTTTCTTAGCCGATTGGAATTGGCTGTAAGGATTCATGGGGTGATACTTCAGCAGTACCTGAGTAATCTTCCAGAGGCGTTCTTCAACATCGATATCACGAAGACGCATCACCCGGTTGATATCCTGACGAACCTTTTCACCGAGGTTAGTCAAAACATCCAGGTACAAAACTTCCTTGTCGCTAAAGTGGTGATACAGGGCTGGCTGGGTAATTCCGATTTCTTTAGCGATATCACGCGTTGATGTATTCCCGTATCCCTTTTCTAAAAAAAGCTTGGTAGCAGTCTTAATGATTGTCTGCCGAGTTTTGGCTAATTGTTCTGCTCGTTTCATTTTGCAAACCCTCTTCATTTGTCACATGCTAATTAATACATATATGATTATCTCACGATCAATAAATGATAGCAATAGATATTATAATACATCCTGGCCTGATAAGCAAAAAAGCACTGCAGATGTGAAGAAATCACACCAGCAATGCTTTAAATGCACAAATTATAATTTATATTGGATTATACGGTGATTAGTTGGGCGGGCTGATTACCACGTTGAACTTTCAACGTGATCTTCCCCCGACGGGCACCAATCGTAGCGCTGTCACCGACTTGGAGATGTTTAGTGAGCAGTGCTTCACTTAACGGATCCTCAACGAGGTTTTGCAGAGTCCGACGTAATGGACGGGCACCATATTCAGGGTTGTAGCCCTTATTAGCAACCAAATCAACGGCCGCTGGGGTCAGCTTCAGGTTAATACCCTGTTCGCCAATCCGCTTCTGAAGGCGTTTAGCCAGCAGTTTAACGATCTTATGCAATTGTGGCTTCTTCAGTGGGTGGAAGATGATGGTCTCATCAATCCGGTTCAGAAATTCTGGCCGGAAGTGCAGTTTCAGTTGTTGACGAATAGCTGCAGCCATTGCGTTGTAGTCATCCGAAACGTCCTTAGCTCCAAAGCCAACTTCCTTTTCATCACGTAACTGAGTAGCACCCAGGTTAGAAGTCATGATTAAAATCGTGTTGCGGAAATCAACTTTCCGGCCCTTCGCATCGGTCAGGTAGCCATCATCGAGAACCTGTAAAAGTAGGTTAAAGACGTCTGGGTGAGCCTTCTCTGCTTCATCCAGCAGCACAACCGAGTATGGATGCTGGCGTACTTTTTCGGTCAGCTGGCCGCCTTCGTCATAGCCAACATAACCTGGTGCAGCACCAATCAGACGACTGGTACTGTATTTCTCCATATATTCGGACATATCCACACGAATCATGTTGTCTTCTGAGCCAAACATAGCTTCAGCTAGTGCTTTAGCGAGCTCAGTCTTGCCGACACCGGTTGGCCCCAGGAACATAAACGAACCAATCGGCCGGTTTGGATCTTTCAAACCACTACGAGCCCGCCGGATGGAATTAGCAATTGCCTTGACGGCTTCATCCTGACCAATGACCCGCTCATGTAGGATCTTCTCCAAGTTGACCAACCGTTCAGTCTCAGATTTCTTCAATTGGGTCAGCGGCACACCGGTCCATTCAGCGATAACTTTAGCAATGTCATCCTCCGTAACCGTCAAAGATTGATTATTTTCTTGTTTTTCTTCCTGTTGCTGACGTTTTTCAATCGACTGGCGAAGTGCCAATTCTTGTTGACGCAGCTTAGCAGCTTGGTCAAAGTCCTGGTTAAAAATCGCACTTTCTTTTTGGTCCTGGAGTTGCTTCAGCTTCATGTCATCATCACGGTCCGGACGGGATGCTTCTTCGGCATCAATCCGTACCATGGCAGAAGCTTCGTCCATCAAGTCGATGGCCTTGTCAGGCAGGAAACGGTCGGTAATGTAACGACTCGACAATTTGACAGCTGCCGACAATGCGGCATCGCTGATCTTCAAATGGTGGTGAGCTTCATATTTTGGCCGCAACCCACGCAAAATAGCGAGGCTTTCATCTTCTGTTGGTTCTTCAACCTGAACTGTTGCAAAACGGCGTTCTAGGGCCGCATCAGGTTCGATGTACTTTTGGTACTCATCCAAAGTCGTCGCACCGATCAACTGAAGCTGACCACGAGCTAGTGCTGGTTTCAGAATGTTAGAAGCATCAATTGCCCCTTCAGCACCACCGGCACCAACTAAGGTGTGCAGCTCATCGATAAAGAGGATGACGTGCCCATCGCTTTCGATTTCATTGATCACTTTTTTCAGGCGGTCTTCAAATTCACCACGGAATTTCGTTCCAGCAACCAGTGAACCCATATCCAGTGACATTACACGCATCCGTGCTAATTCAGGAGTGACGTCGCCACTAGCAATCCGCTGGGCCAGGCCTTCAGCGATTGCTGTTTTCCCAACACCTGGCTCACCGATCAGTACCGGATTGTTCTTGGTCCGTCGGCTGAGGATCTGGATTACCCGCTTAATTTCCTTGTCACGACCAATAACCGGATCCATGCCGTTGCTCGAAGCAACAGCTGTCAAGTCATGAGCTAAGGAATCCAGGGTTGGGGTTCCGGCTTTCTGCTGCTTACCGCGACCACCACGACCCTGCCGTGATGCTCCCTGGTTAGCCGGCATTTCTTCTATGCCCAGATGACGGAAGAGTACACGCCGCGCACGTGTCGGATCAACATTCAGATTCTTAACAATCCGCGTTGACAGCATCGTTTCGTCGCTGATCAAAGCCATCAGCAAGTGTTCAGTACCGATCTTGCTCATTCCATACTGGTGAGCTAATTCACGGGCATGACGCAAAACTTCCTGCATTTTCGGAGAATACGGCAGGAAAAAGTCGCTACCCTGAGAATTCAAATTGCCATAACCCGTCAAACGTTCAATTTCTTCCCGGACATCATCGCTCGTGACATTAAATTGCTGGAGAACTTTGCTGGCAACACCATTCTTCTCCATTGTCAGTGCTAGCAGCAGGTGCTCAGTCCCAACTGCTTGGTGTTTAAAGTAACGTACTTGTTCTTGTGCCATCGCCAAAACGGCTTTGGCGCTAGGTGTAAAGAGATTATTCATTGTAATTTGGTTTCCCCCTTAATGGGTTAGCTTTCAAAGCGCAACCGGTTTAATAATGATGATAATACGTGAGCCCGAAGCTGGTCCTCTACGCGCCGATTGCCGACGTTTAGGGTCTGCCGAGCAATTGCAACGAGCATCAAGTCCCCTTCGCGACGCGTAATAAGTTCGGCGTCATAAAGAGTTTGAATAATATTAGACGCTTCGCGTTCACTGATTGTATCACCAATGGATCCTAAAAGCAGGTTAATAAGATCAACATCGTCTAAAGCAGTGACTTGCTCAATTCGAATGTAGCCACCGCCACCGCGTTTGCTGCGTACCAAGTAACCATTTTGTATCGTGAAACGTGTCTTGATCACGTAGTTAATTTGCGACGGTACAACATCAAAGTGGTGAGCAATTGCTGAACGTTGGATCTCAATTTCTTGTGAATCACCAAGGATCTGCTTCAGGTAATCCTCAATCATATCAGACAAACTTTTTTCAGCTTCCAACAGTCTCATCCCCGCTTTCCTGACTAAGTTTGACCATTATTCTATCATATTTTCTTCTGAAAAGCCGGAATAATGCATCCACGAAAAAGACTAGGGAAAGCATCGCTTCCTCTAGTCCTACATAATCTTTACAATTTCAACAGTTGACTCCCGTAAGCTGGTAAGGTCAAGTTAGCCAAATGGTCAGCAATCATCTGTTTAACTGGAACGGTCACACCCATCAGTTGGTAATTACCAGCCACTTTCAGCGGCTTGTCACTGCGGTTAACCAGGCAAATCTCCGTCGATGCGGGGGTGTAGCGAATCACACCGAGCAGATCCTTCCCAGCCATCACCGCTAAGTTACCATCCTTAAAAGCATCGCTCTTTTTTCGTTCGCGGATACAAGCACTGACAAAGTTGACGAGATCCCAATCCTGGTGACCCCATGGGTAGAAGCGCCGGTTATCTGGATCGACGCCACCATCTAAACCAGCTTCATCTCCGTAATAGATACAAGGAATACCCGGAAAACAGAAGAGCAAACGAAAAGCCAATTTGACAAGATCGATGTTGTCGCCCAGCCCGCGACGAATCCGCTTCGTATCATGGGTGCCGATGTTATTGAGACAGTTGAGCCAGAAGTTACGCGGATAGTTTTCCCACTGCGTCATCAGTTGGTACCCCGTCTCGACGCCGTCTTGCTTGCCCGTTAAAAAGTTGATGATCATCTTTCTCACCGGATAATTCATCACTCCATCGAGGTTACCGCCATCCGTGTAAGCTCGTCGGTGACCGTAGCTATGCTTATTGGATGCATCTTCCCACACTTCACCGATTAAGATTTTATCAGAATAGTGGTTCAGGTTTTGACGAATTGCAGTCAGAAATTCATCACTGAGTTCATCGGCCACATCTAATCGCCAGCCGTCAACGCCGATGTCATTCCACTTACTAAGAACACTATTGCGACGCCCGTAAATAAACTGCTGATAGTGCTGGTTGTGGTGATCCACTGTCGGCAAATCGACAACACCCCACCAGGATTTGTACTTATCCGGATACTTGATAAAGCTAAACCAGCTGTAGTATGGGCTTTCGCGGTTGCGGTATGCCCCAACATTTGCGCCATATTGTCCATTTCGGTTGAAATAACGGCTATTTTGGCCAACGTGGTTGAAGACTCCGTCAAGAATCAAGTGCATCCCGTTAGCGTGAAGCTTATTGACCAGCTCCCGAAAATCATCTTCCGTCCCCAACATGTCATCAATTTTCATGAAGTCGTTGGTGTCGTAACGGTGCACACTATCCGCCTGAAAAATCGGGTTCAGGTAAATTGTGTTCACGCCAAGTTGCTTTAAGTAGTTGATCTTTTGGGTAATCCCCTTTAAATTGCCGCCATAAAAAGTCCAGCGCTGAATATTATTATTGTCATCCTTGACGTACATCGGTTTGTCATCATGATGACCGTAAATCAGAATATTCTTCTTATTACCGTTAACGTGACCGTCATCATTCCCGTTAGCAAAGCTGTCTGGGAAAATCTGATAAACAACCGCATCACGGTACCAAGATGGGCGTTGGGTTTGGGAAGCATAAACCGTTAATTGGTAAGATTTAACATCAGCAAATTTGTCGCATTCTTTGCCTTCGCCACCACAGCCCTTGCCGAGATAACGAATTCGTTGATTCTTAAAAACAACTTGGAAGAAGTAGTAGTAACAGCCGGCCGTCGTGATCGTAATGTGACATTTATAGGTCTGTCCCCGTTTTTCCATCCGGTAATAGACAGGCTGCTCACTATCCTTAGTCAGGCAGACTTCCACCCGGTCGATCTTTTCTGCGGGAAAATCAACCGTGAGCCCCAGTGAAACTTCGTTGCCTGCGTGAATCGCTCCAAACGGTTTTTTATACTGCTGAGTCCAAGCATTAAAGTGGAGATTGGCCATTAGCGACGAGCCCGACGATGGTTGCGATGGTGGCGCTTCTTAGCAGCTTTTAAAGCCCGGTGAGACTCATGATGGGCAGTTACTGTTGTTGGTTTAGCGGAAACTTCACTAACTTGTTCAGTATGATCTGACTTACCTGCAGCAGCATCTTCAGCCGTGTAGGACTTGATGTGCCAGATATCCTTGACGTAGCGCTTGATCGTGTCATCAGAGGAGAAGTGACCAGCATTGGCAATGTTAATCAGTGCCATCTGGTTCCAATGACGACGGTCCCGGTAAGCCTTGTCCACTTCTTCTTGAACCTTCACGAATGGTTCAAAGTCCTTCAGCACGAAGAATTCATCGTTATTGCCAGTCAGCGAACGGAAGATCGTCTGCCCAGCGTTGCCCAAGTTCGGAATAGTCCCGTCAACAAAGGCGTTCAGTACGCGTTTGATAACTGGATCGTTATCGTACAGAGTTTGTGGGTAGTAAGAATGCTCGTTGTAGTAACGGTATACGTCATCCTTGGTCAAACCAAAGGTGAAGATGTTGTCCTTACCAACATAGTCGTGGATTTCGATGTTGGCACCATCCATCGTTGCCACAGTCAAAGCACCACAGAGCATCAGTTTCATGTTAGAAGTCCCGGAAGCTTCCTTGGAAGCCAGTGAGATTTGTTCAGAAACATCGGCAGCCGGGATAATCTTTTCAGCTAGGCTAACACCATAGTTTTCAAGGAAGACCACCTTGATCTTCTTGGAAACGACTGGATCGCTGTTAACCATATTAGCTACTTCGTTAATGCACTTGATAATGTCCTTTGCATAACGGTAGCTTGGTGCTGACTTACCAGCGAAGATGAAGACCCGCGGCTTGATGTCCAGACTTGGGTTGTCCTTAATGTCAAAGTAGAGCTTGATGATCCGCAACAGGTTCAGCAATTGACGCTTGTAGGCGTGCAGGCGCTTAATTTGAACATCAAAGATGGCCGTCGGATCAACAGTGATTCCCGTCTGTTCCTTAATGTAAGCAGCCAGCGCCTTCTTGTTTTCTTGTTTAACTTCGCCAATCTGATCAAGAATCTTGGTGTCATCCTTGTACTTCAGCAGTTGACCCAAATCAGTAGCATTAGAGTGCCATGATGTGCCAATCGTCTTGTCCAGCAACTTCGTCAGCGGCCGGTTGCCGATCAGAGCCCAACGACGAATCGTGATCCCGTTGGTCTTGTTGTTGAAACGTTCCGGATAGAGCTCGTAGAAGTCATGCAAAACTTTGGTTTCCAGCAGTTGGGTGTGCAGCTTTGCTACCCCGTTGATACTGTGTGAGCCGATGATAGCTAACCGTACCATGTGAACCTGGCCATTAGCGATTGGACGGGTCCGGTTAATGAAGTCATTGTCACGCTTGCCCCGTAAGCCAGCTGCGAAGCGCCGGTCGATTTCGCGAATAATTTGCAAAATCCGTGGAACTTCCTGCTGCATCATGTTGATGTCCCAGCGCTCCATTGATTCCATCATGATGGTGTGGTTGGTGAAACTGACAACGGATTGGGTGATGTTCCACGATTCATCCCAGCCCAGACCATGCTCATCCATCAACAGACGCATCATTTCTGGAATGACCATTGCCGGGTGGGTGTCATTGATATGAACAGCGATGTACTGACCCAGCTTGTTTAGCGGTTCGTCATATTTACGCAGGTAGTGGTCAATGATGCTCTGCAGACCAGCAGAAACGAAGAAGTATTCCTGGTCCAAACGCAGACGACGACCACTTTCCGTCGAATCATCTGGATACAAAACGGAAGTCAGATCTTCAACCTTACGCAGGTCATCGATTGTCCGGTAATTTTCTTCCTGGTCAGAAGGAATTTCGGCGTCCCACAGCCGCATGGTGTTAACAACGTCATCGTGATAACCAGTCATGCCAATATCGTACGGCACAGCCTTGATCACCCGGCCACCCTTGTAGACCGGTTTGATTTGGCCATCAACCATCGGCAATTCAACGTGACCACCGAAACGGACGTACTTGGAGTGGTTCTCGTGCTTGATTTCCCAGTTGCTACCACCGTCTAGCCATTGATCAGGCAATTCAACCTGGTAACCATTGATGATCTTTTGCTTGAACATCCCGTACTTGTAGCGAATCCCGTTACCATTACCCGGGAAGCCATCACTAGCCAGCGAATCCATAAATGACGAAGCCAGCCGACCAAGGCCACCATTACCGATCGCGATATCTTTTTCAGCTTCAGCAATCTTGTCTAAACTGAGGCCCATTTCCTTCAGTCCCTTATCAACTGTATCGTACCAACCCATGTTTTCCAGGTTGCTCTTCAACAGTCGACCCGGCAGAAATTCAATGGAGAAGTAGTAAAGTTGCTTTTGCTTTTCCTTGTCAGAACGGCTCGAAGTCTTTTGCAGCTGACCGTTAACGGCTTCTTTGACCATTGAACAGAGAACTGTGCAGAGGTCTGCAGCCGATGCATCATTGATGTCCAGGGCAAGGTCTGTGCTGACCCGCTGCTTAAATGCTTGAATAAAACTCTGTGTGGTTAATTGCTTAAACACTGATGTTCTTCCTTTCTCTTTAATGCCTGTGCTGGTCCATCCTAGACCAGTTCATGATAGAGGTCGATGTACTTTTGGCTCTGCAAACGCCAACTGAAGTCTTTTTGCATCGCGTGGTCCATCAACGTCCGCCACGTCTTTTTGTCCTTATAAGTTGCTAGCGCCTTCTTAACACATTGAACCATGTTGTAACCGGAGAAGTCTTCAAAGCCGAAGCCATCACCTTCGTTGGTGAATTGATTGTAGGGTTCCACCGTGTCACGCAAGCCACCGATTTGGTGAACGATCGGTAAAGTCCCATAGCGTTCAGCAATCATCTGCGACAGCCCACATGGTTCAAAACTGGATGGCATCAGGAACATGTCGGCGCCACCATAAATCTGTTGAGCGATGCCGGGATCAAACTTGATCATCGCAGCACACTTGTTGTGGAAGTTGTGGCTAAAGTACCAGAAATCATGTTCGTAGTTGGCGTCGCCGGTACCCAAGATCGCAAATTGCAGGTCAAAGTTCAGCATGTTCATCATTTCGCTGACCACTAGCTGGAACCCCTTTTGTGAGGTCAGCCGGCTGACCATTCCGATTAACGGAACGTCTTTTCTCACCGGCAAACCAAACATCTGCTGCAAAGCAGCCTTGTCACGCACTTTACCTTTTAAATGACGACGATCGAAGTGTTGGACGAGGTTAGGATCGGTTGCTGGATTATTGCTCTCATAGTCAATGCCGTTTAAAATGCCCGACAGTTTGTTGTTGCACATTCTCAGAATCTCATCCAGTCCGCAACCGAAGTCTGGTGTCTGAATTTCGGCAGCGTAGCTCGGGCTAACCGTAGTGACCTTATCAGCATAGAAAATACCAGCTTTCAGGTAGTTAACGGCCGTTCCCATGCGAATCGTGCCATCATCGTAACGATCCGGTTGCATCCCAAAGAGTTCAGGCAGGACCTGCCGTCCGAACTGACCCTGAAACTTCAGGTTGTGAATGGTCAACACTGTCTTAATCCCGGAATAAGCCCAAATCCAGCCATACTTTTCTTTCAACAAGAATGGGATCATCGCCGTATGGAAGTCGTTGCAGTGCAAGATATCTGGAATAAAGTTAATCTGCTGCATCAACTCAATCACGGCTTGCTGGAACCAGGCCCACCGTTCACCATCATCATAGTAGCCATAGAGGTTTTGCCGATCAAAGTAGTACCGGTTGTCCAGGAACAAATAGGTGACACCATCGGCTTTTATAGCATGCACGCCAACGTATTTGGTGCACCAGCCCACCTTAATGTAAAATTCACCCCAGTTTTCCATCTGTTGCTGGTAAGCATTAGGCATCCAGCGCCAAAAGGGAACGACTACCCGCACATCATTACCCTTCTTGGCAAGGCTCTTCGGTAGTGAACCCATTACATCACCGAGGCCGCCCGTTTTAAAGAAAGGCGCACACTCAGCGGCTGCGAACAAGATCTTCACTTTTACTCTCCTCCTCAACGATATCTTTCGTTACGTGCATCCCCTTTGGAATGACGAGCGGATTATCTGGATCACCAATAATCTTGACACCAGCATCCACCTGAACCCGTTTATCAAGGATGGCGTTTTTGATAACTGCATTCTTCTTAATTATACCGTCAACCATGATGATGGAGTTCTCAACGTGAGCTTTTTTGCCAACTACTGTCCGCCGTGATAAAAGACTGTGCTTTACTGATCCATAAATGCGGCAACCAGTCGCAATGTGAACGTCTGCCGCATCAGATTCTGGCGAGTAATAGGTGGCTACATCATTGCGGACGTTCGAGATGACCCTTTGGGTTGAGTAGAGCAACTCATTCATGTTGTTGTAATCCAGCATCCCCATGTTGGCGTCAAAATAGCTCTTCACATCGTAAACGTTGCAGACATAACCGGCGTATTCAAAGGAACGCACTTCACCGCCGGACAACTTATCGAAGAAAAACTGCTGCAGGCTAGCCGTCTGCGACTTCCGCTGAGCCTTTTTCAGTTCGTTGATCAACCAGTCAGTATTGGCAATGTAGATGTTTAATGCCAAATTGTAACTACCATCGTGGTTAGGCAGTGGCTGATCACTGAGAGAATGAACACTGGTGATTAAGCCCTTATCACTGACCGACAAAATCTTGTTATCATCAGTAATCTGGTTAGCCGGCATCTGTTTAAAAATAGCGGTAACGTTAGCATTTTGCCGCTGGTGAATCCGCACTAGTTCTTTCAGATCGATATTAGCGATCACGGTGTTGCCGAAGAAGACCGTGTATGGTTCAAACGAACGCTGCAAAAAGTTAATCAATTTGTCAAAATAGTGCAGGCTGCCGTCTTTTTTCTGGCGAATAGCATCCTGGAAAAAGTCGATGTATTGATAATTGCCGATGCTATCGAGTCCCCACTGACGACCACCCGCAATGTGATCCATCATTGAGCGCGATTTCTTTTCGTCACAAATCGTAAATACGTCATGGACATTAGCCCGGGAAATACTAGATAAAGCAAAGTCAATTATCCGGTACTTGCAATCGAAGTAAAGGGTTGACTTCGGCCGCCGTGCCGTCAGAGCTTTCAGCCCTGGCTCTTGAAGTTCGTCATCGATGATGGCGCAAACGTTATTAGTCTTCATTGCTCTTCCTCCCTAGTATTTGTCGATTGCCAACCACTTGAATATCATCTTCACTGCCATGAATCTCCATGTTGTCACCAACCACCGCATTTTCACCGATAATAGCGTGGTCAATGTGAACGTTTTGCCCAATGTGGGCTCCTGGCATAACCATTGAATCTTCGATAACACTGTCTTCCATCACGTGGACATTAGCAGATAAAATGCTATGCTTAATCGTCCCAGCAACATAGCAGCCATCAACTACTAGGGAATCTTTAACATCAGCTTCAGGTGTTAAGTACTGAGGCGGTGCAATCGGGTTGTGAGACAAAATCCGCCAACTGCGGTCGTACATATCCAACTCATTTTGCGGATCGATGAAGTCCATGTTGGCCCGCCACAAAGCATTGATGGTTCCGACGTCGCGCCAGTAGCCGCTAAAACTGTATGCATAAACTGGTTCACCACTGTTGAGGTAGTAAGGAATAACGTTTTTGCCGAAGTCCAGCATCGAATCAGTATTGGTTGTAAAGCCGTTCACCAATAATTTTCGCAATTCATGCCAGTTGAAAACGTAGATGCCCATCGAAGCGTGATTGCTCTTCGGGTGAGCCGGTTTTTCCACGAAATCGGTAATTCGGTTGTGATTATCCGTATCCATAATGCCAAAACGTGAAGCTTCACTTGGGTCCACATCGATGACGGCAACAGTTAACACAGCACCAGTTTCAACGTGTTGCTCAATCATCTTGGAATAATCCATCTTGTAAATGTGGTCCCCTGACAGGACAAGCAAGTATTTAGGATTGATACTGTCGATATAATCGATGTTTTGGTAGATCGCATGCGCGGTTCCCTCAAACCACTTACTGCCCTCATTATTTGAGTAGGGCTGGAGAATCGTAATCCCACTATCTAAACGATCCAGCCCCCAACTAGCCCCATTGCCGATATGACGGTTGAGGTCTAGCGGCTGATACTGGGTAATAACCCCCACGTTATTAATCCCAGAATTCGCACAGTTGCTTAATGTAAAATCAATCAAACGGTAACGACCACCAAAGGGAACGTTAGGTTTCGCCTGATTATGGGTCAGCTTTCCCAAACGCGTCCCCTTGCCCCCAGCAAGCACAATAGCAAGCGTTTCTGTACTACTCATAATTCCTCTAGGAAGGTGCCAATACCTTCCTTCCTCCTCTCGTTATTCAGCCAATTCTTTACCTCATTTTCTCTTCTTAGTCTGGCGTTTTGTGGTCCGACTCTGCTTGGTGGTACGACGACGATGGCGCCGGTGACGGCGTGGAATCGTGACGTTCTTCGGTTGCAAAATCAGAACACCCAAAGCAGGGACTGTTGTCGTAATGGAATAATCATATTTTTTCTTAAAAGGCACTTTGTCCGTTTTGCTATCCGGATTATGACGTGTCCAAGTACCACCGAACTCTCGCATCTCCGTATTGAGAAGTTCGTGATAAGTGCCGGCATAAGGTACACCAATGCGGAAGTTGCGACGCTCCACTGGTGTGTAGTTGATAATGATTTCCAAAAAGTCCTTTCGCCGTTTGCCGTGACGAATGTATGTCAATACTGTTTGGGCCGTATTATCGGCATCGACCACTTCGAGGCCTTCCTCTGCCTGATCAAGTTCCCATAAACAAGGGTGGTCCAGGTAAAGCTGGTTTAGAAAAGCAGTATAGGTCTGCATCGTCTTATTAAGGTGGTCGCTTAATTCACCCCATTCCAGCGGTGCATCAAATTTCCATTCAAGATACTGACCAAATTCACTGCCCATAAACAGTAATTTCTTACCCGGATGAGTGATCATGTAAGCATAGAGGTTACGCAGCTGGGCAAACTGCTTATAACGGTCGCCCCACATCTTATTCATCAAACTTCGCTTACCGTGAACCACTTCATCGTGTGACAGTGGCAAAACAAAACGTTCGGCCAGACGGTACATAAAGGAGAAAGTCAGTTTATGCAGGTCATAACTGCGGTAAATCGGATCTTCCTTATAAAAGTTAAGGGTGTCGTTCATCCATCCCATGTTCCACTTGTAATCAAAACCCAGTGCACCGTCTTCGATCAGGCCACTGATCTGAACTCCTGCAGAACTCTCTTCAGCAATCATCAGCACCTTCGGGTAATCCCGCTTAACGGTCCGAATCAGGTTGTGAATAAAGTCATAACCTTCCAGGTTGCGGTTGTCGCCGTATTTGTTTGGCTTCCACGGTTTGTTGTCGTAATCCAAATAAATAATTGACGATACAGCATCCACCCGCAGTCCGTCGATGTGGTAAGCACCAATCCAGAACTCCGCATTAGATATCAAAAAAGATTGAACCTGGGGTTTACCTAAATCAAAGTTCAAAGCACCCCAACCGACGTTTTTAGCACGGTTGCTATCCTGATATTCATAGGTTGGCGTTCCGTCGTAGTAAGCCATCGCATCGTTATTGATGTTGAAGTGACCAGGAACCCAGTCGACGATGACCCCGATGTTTTGACGGTGACATTCTTCAACAAAGTCTTGAAACTGTGCTGGTGTACCAAAGCTTGAGCAAAGAGCAAAGTAACCAGTGATTTGATAGCCCCACGATGCTGGCAACGGGTGCTCCATCAAAGGCATAAATTCAATATCCGTGTAGTGCATCTTTTTGACGTAAGGGATCAACTCCCGCTTGAGATCAGCGAAGTCAAACGGTGTTCCATCATCACGGAAACGCCACGATCCAGCATGCACTTCATAGATGTTCATCGGGCGCTTAAAGTAATTCTCACGGCTGCGTCGGCCAAACCAAAGGCCATCCCGCCACTGCTTCATCGGAAAGTCGATGATCTGTGCCGCAGTATTCGGCCGTTTTTCGTAGCGCAACGCACAAGGATCCGTTTTGGTCACCATCGTGCCATCAGCCTGTTTCAAGCGGTATTTGTAAAGCTGACCAGCTTGCGCATCAGGGGTAAAGACTGACCACGTGCCATAGTCGTCTTTGGACATTGGCAAGTTATCCTGCCAATCATTGAAATCACCAATCAACCAGACTTGCTGCGCGTGGGGAGCCCAAACGCGAAAAAGAAAACCGTCCTGGTTATGCTGGCGGGAACGGTGGGCACCAAATAATTCTTGGATATTGAAATTATGGCCGTCAACAAAGGCTTGTAAGGAATTAACGGTCGCTTGTCTGTCCATTTTTCCGCCTCCAATAAAAATATTATGAAATTAATCTTGAATTAATCACGAGTTGTGGTTAACTATTTTGAGTAAAAAAGGCAACAAAAGATATGAATTTGAATAAATTGCGTAGTTTAAAACGATTACAGTAAATTTATTATTGTTTCAAAATCGTTTTCAACCCTAATTTCATTATAGGTTAATCTTTTTTCTTTATATAACCCCAATTGATAAAAAAAGACATATTGATAAAATAGATTTTTTCTTGGACATTTTGGAAGCTACTTAACGCAAATTTCGACTGAGGAAGGGTTCTTTTTCAAAATAAGACGAGAGTATAAAAAAACAGCGGTGGTTTAATCCCATCGCTGCTGCAAATAAAAAAACCGGGAAAAGCAAAAACTTTTCTCGGCTATGCATTCATTATTATCGTAAATCGGGATTACACGATTCGAACGTGCGACCTCTTCGTCCCGAACGAAGCGCTCTACCAAGCTGAGCTAAATCCCGGAGAATGCACCCAGAAGGAGTCGAACCTTCAACCTTCTGATTCGTAGTCAGACACTCTATCCAATTGCGCTATGGGTGCAAGAAAAGCGGAAGACGGGATTCGAACCCGCGACCCCCACCATGGCAAGGTGATGTTCTACCACTGAACTACTTCCGCATTTGTTAACTTAATTCCTGTCAACGTTTATTAATGATACATGACTAAGTTCCACTTGTCAACATTCATTTGAAAGAAACAGGAAATAATGCGGATAAGAGGATTCGAACCTCCACATCACAAGGATACAAGAACCTAAATCTTGCGCGTCTGCCAATTCCGCCATATCCGCAAAAGTAGAGACTACAGGGCTCGAACCTGTGACCCCCTGCACGTGAAGCAGGTGCTCTCCCAACTGAGCTAAGCCTCCATGGCAACTATCTTAATAAAGATAGCATTGCCAGTATTAATTGTCAATTTTTGTCAGGATCATAACTTTCGGAGTTATTCTTCCGTGATAAGTCCACTTTCTTCAGTGGGATAATGTGTGTCCGGTAACGAACTTTGTAGTAAATGAACAGAATCAAGAAGAGTGGCACGGCCATGTAAGTAATGGCAATGTTGGACCAATCCATCTTGATAAAGGCATCGATATTTTGTCCACCCATCACGATCAAGCAAAGGATAAAGGACAAAATAGGGCCAAACGGGAACAACTGAGCCTTGTACTTCAATTCATTCAGTTGATGCCCCTGAGCCAAGAATGCCCGCCGGAAGCGCCAGTGTGAAATAGCGATCCCTAACCAGGCAATAAAGCCACAAAGACCAGAAGCCCCGATCAGGTAGTTGTAGGCTTCTTTGCCGATAAACTGGGTCAAGAAGGCCAAGACGGCCACCACTGCCGTTCCCAGCAAGGCGAAGACCGGAATGCCCCGCCGGTTGACATAGCCAAAGATCTTCGGCGCATAGCCTTCGCGAGCTTGGGAGTACAGCATCCGTGTAGAAGCATACATCCCCGAGTTAGCAGCAGAGAGGACAGCCGTCAGAATAACCGCGTTCATCACACTAGCGGCAGCAGCTAAACCAGCCCGCCGGAAGACAATCGTGAATGGACTCATCGTGACTTGCTGTACGTTTTGGCTCAATAAGTTCTTGTTGGTATAAGGCAAGATACATGCAATAACGAAAATGGCCATGATGTAGAACAGCAGAATCCGCCAGAAAGTCGACCTGATGGCCTTTGGAACAGAAATTTCGGGAGTTGCCGATTCACCAGCCGTGATCCCGATCAGTTCAGTCCCCTGGAATGAGAAACCAGCAACCAGGAACACGCTGACAATTCCCTGAACACCGCCGACGAATGGGGCATTCTTATAATGGAAATTGCGCATCCCAATCGGGCCTTGGTTGCCGATAATGCCGACGATCATCAGTAAACCAACGATTACAAAGATAGCAACCGTGATAACTTTGACTAATGCCAGCCAGTACTCGGTTTCACCATAAGAACGGACTGACAGGTAATTGATGATGAAGATCAGAACCATCACCACGGCACTGAAGATCCAGCTCGGAATTTTCGGGAACCAGAAATTCATCACGATACCTGACGTCGTTACGTCCACCGTAATGGTGATGGCCCAGTTAAACCAATAGTTCCAACCCATGGCAAAGCCAAGAGCAGGATCCACGAATTTCGTCGAATACGTAGCAAACGAACCCGTCACCGGAATGTACGTGGCCATTTCACCTAAACTGGTCATCAAAAAGTAAACCATGACCCCCATCACGATGTAGGCTACCAGAGAGCCACCAGGCCCGGCAGTCGAAATAGCCGAACCACTGGCAATAAATAACCCCGTCCCAATTGAGCCACCAAGGGCAATCATTGAGAGGTGTCTAGTTTGCAGCGAACGTTTGATGTGGCCGCTATTATTGCTAGGATCGGTCGAATCACTATGTTCAATCATCAAAGCTCCTCCTTGTTCTTCTTCAACTGATGCTGCCAAGCTATCATCTGCCTGACAGTATTTCTTTTTATTATACTAAAGTGACAGTGTTCTAAAACATGAATTGACGATAAATTATTCATTTGGACATGAGCCGTTACCATTTTTAAACTAGTACGATGGCCGAGCCAGGTAAGAAAGGCCTGAATCGAGTGTGTCATCAACCCCCGTTTGCGAAAAGGCCGTGTCAACAAATAACCTATTTCTGCCTGTTGAGATTGGCTATCACTGCTCATTAAACTGATCAAGCCACCGAGGTTCGATCCAATAAACAATCCTAATAAATCTCGTCGTTGCGTCAATTGACTAATTGCCCACGCAAAAGCAATTCCTTCATCAGGTTCCGGTAACATCAGCCCGCTCTGTTGAACCATTTGGGAATCGGATAGTAGGTAACTTAACTGATGGACGTCGTCGGGGTTTAAAACCCGAAGCAGCCATCCTTCGCCATTCAAATGACAGTCGGATAAATTAATCATCTGGCTGGGGGTGCGACCTCACCCATTCGCACGCCAATTGCACCCAGTGAGCCACGTGCGGGTTATCACCGCCAGGATGGTGAGCCGTTAAAGCATTAGCAATGTCCAAGCCGTGTGGTCCATGGGCGAAGACATGGAGTTCCATTGGGACATGGTGTTGGGCTAAGGAATTAGCATAAGCCAATGTATTAGAAGACGAAACAAAGTCATCATCATAGGTTGTCCACAAAAAGGTAGGACGATTCTTTCGGTTGACGTGGAGCGATGCACTGTATTTAGCCACGTCGTCGGTCCATTCCGGCAAATGTTTGGCATCCGGGAAACCCCTATCTAGATCGATGACCGGATAACCCAGGATAATGGCCCGTGGCTTCAAAACATGGCGTTTGATACCAGTAATGTCACGCAACCAGTCACTTGCCCAGTAATCGTTATAGAGGCTAACAACGTGACCTCCAGCCGAAAAGCCCATCAGAATCAAGTGCTTCTTTGCCAAATGCCATTCCCGAGCGTGATCCTTCACCAGTTGCACCGCACGCGCGAGATCGATCAAGGGAGCCGGATAGAGCGGTTGTTTTTCGCTGACAAAACTATAGCGTAAGGTAAACACCTGAAATCCCCGGGCGGCAAAGGCAATAGCTGTTTTCTCTGTTTCCTCCACCGGAATATGGGTCATTGATCCTCCCGGCACGAAGATCAATGGCCAAAACTTATGAACCGGTGATTTTGGCGTTGGCGTCTGCACATAAGCTGTCAAACTGGCAGCTGAATCAGGAGCCAGTTTAAATGTCTGAATCTTCATTAGCACTGCTCCTCAAAAAAAGAGGTTGGTTATTTCACCATACCTCGTATCCATCAAACTAGATTAAAGAATTATGAACAGGTCGCCAGCTGCGTTTCAAGCGCGGTGCAATGGAAATGTACAACCACTCAGCTACTTGAACCCAGGCGTAAGCCAATAACATGGCGCCCATCGTGTCGATTGGGTAGTGGGCAAACAGGTAAACCCGGGAAATTGCGAGTACAACGACGAACAGAACCAAGAGGACCTGAATGATATCCCGGACAGCCCGGCGCCGGATCAGTGGTACGACAACTAAGATCAGAACAGCTGCAACTAAAAAGAAGCCTAAAACGTGACCACTCGGGAAACTGTAACCATTGTCCTTAGCCATATGTTGGACTGGACGGCTCCGTTTAACAATGTGCTTAGCAATCGTCCCTAAGACGTCACCGCCCACCACTGTGCAAATGGTCCACAATGCCGGAATTTTGAGCTTAAATCCCCACAGGAAAAAGGCAATCAATAGCGTCCACAGCAAATCCATCTTGGGACTACCAATGAATGAAATCAGTGTCATCAGCGAGCGCATTGCCCCCGCTTTTTGGTCTGGATTAGCGAACAATGACTGGAATGTGGAGTCTAAGATCTGCAAAATCATTGAATTATCCAAAATCATTGCTGCAAGTACAATAAAAAGAATCCCGGAAACTGCAAACCGTTTCCAGCGATTACGATCGGGTTCAATCAGCATGTTAATCAAATCTCCTATACAAATCTGTTACCTAATGAGTATATCACAACCGATTTGAAAAGCCTTGTATCTTTTTGCGACGAAAAAGGGCGTGGTTAATCATTTCACCAACCCCAAAGCCTAAAGTAATGGCACCAGCAATGACAAAGACCTGGTAAAGGAAGACGAAGGCCTGAGTATTATTGCCAAGGACAAAATTACGCACCATTCGGTAAGCTTGTCCGCCAGGAACAAAAGTGACTAGTGCCGGAACATTAAAAACGATCATCGGTTGCTTGCATTTCCGGGCAGCAAGCATCGAAAAGATAGAGATGAGAACCGCCGCCAAAAGGTTGCTGAGCGCCAAACCGATGTGAAGGTGAAAATACAAGATGCAGTAAATCACCCAGCTGCCGGCTCCGATCAACCCAGCCAGGTTATAAGCATCCAGGGGGATATTCATCAAAATCCCAAAACAAATCGTAGCAACATAGGAAAGGAAGGCTTCCATGATTAATTTCACGACCACCGTCATTCACCCCTTACATCAAACGAATAATAATTACGATCGCACACCCGATCGCAGCCGCCGTGATAATGGCTTCAATAGCCCGTGTCAAACCGCTGATTAAGTTGCCACTAACAAGGTCCCGCGCCGCGTTGGTCAGTGGAACTCCCGGCACTAAGGACATCACCGAACCAATAATGATGTTATCAGCCTGGTGGGCCAATCCCAAGTGAACGCTTAGTATGGCTAAAATTGCAATTACTAAAGAAGCCACAAATTCACCGATATATTTAATCGTAAAGTGCTGATTGATGACTAAATAAACAGCATAACTAAGGCCACCGATAATGAATGCTGGTGCTAGATCTTGTCGATCCCCGGTGAACACAACCATCAAAGAAATACTAAGGATCGCTGCTGCTAAACATTGTAGCCAGACAGGCGTGGAGTCATTACGAAAACGGATGATCTCCAGTTGCCGTTTCATCTGACGAAGTGTGATTTTGCCGCTGCCAAACTCACGGGAAAGTTCATTGACATCGGCCACCTTAGTTAAGTCATTTGCCCGGCGGTTAATCGCGGTGACCTGCGTACTAGTCTGGTTGCTAGCCGACGCTACCATCCCCGTTAAAGTTGTAAAAGCCTGAAAATTCTTCAGGCCAGCGTTTTTCGCAATCCAATTCATCGTGTCGTTAACCCGTTCCATATTGGAGCCGTTTTCGATTAATATCTTGCCTGCCAGTAACGCGACGTAAACCGCTAGATTGATATGTCGTTCATCAGCCACTTCTAGCCCTCCCTTCGACTTTTCCTTTATTATGCATGCCTTTTTTTGCGATTAGCAAGCCAAGATAACAAAATTCCCGCGCATTTTTAGCAAACACGCGGGAATCATTTTATTTATCGTTTTTTACTGGCTCGTTAATGAAGACGTTATGAGCAGCTTTATAAGAAACATTGAGTTCTTTATCCTGTCCATCCGGTTTAATGACCACTGGGCCCTCAAAAGGTTCATGCTTCACAATCGTTACTTTTTGATGTGGCTTCAGCTGTAATTCATTGAGGTAAGTGAGCAATTCATGATTATCAATGAATCGTTCTAATTCAACGTGCTCACCATCCTTGCCGTCTGCTAGATAGCGGTGGCTGACATCTTCAAATTTGCCACTAGCTGAAGGAATAACACCACCGTGTGGGCAATACTTAGGATGATCCAAGAAGTTATCCAGTGCTGTTGCTAAGCGATCGCTCGTTTCGTGTTCGAGTACTTCAGCTTCTGGATGCACATCTGCTAAGTTGTAATGTAATTTATCAACCAAAAAAGTCTCCCACAGCCGGTGCTTCCGCACTAATTCAGCTGCGTACTTCATTCCTGCCGGCGTTAATGAAATCCCGGCATAGGGTTCGTGATTCACCAGTTTTTCGCTAGCCAGTTTCGAAATCATCTCCGTCACGGAGCCGGCCGCGATGCCTAGTCCTAATGAGATATCCTTATTGGTAACTTTTTTACGATTGCCGCCAAGTTCAAAGATGATTTTTAAATAATCCTCTTTCATCGGTGTCATTAATTTATCAACCTCACCTAATTAAGCGTATTACTGTTTATTATAATCTATTAAATCAAGATTGCATATAAAAAGATTATAGCATATTATAGAAAAAGAATTAGGGAAACCTAAGAAAAAAGTTTGGATTTCAATCGGAAAGGAAATCGAAAATGCATGAAGAAAACGTCACCGGCAAGCGCTTCTTAGCGGTCACCCTGCTCAACATCACCATTACGGTAGTTGAACTGATCGGGGGAATCTTGTCAGGTAGTCTGGCCCTTTTGTCCGACGCTTTTCATAACTTCGGCGATTCAGCCTCTATTGTAATCAGCTACTTTGCGCAGATGATTGGTACCCGTCCTGAAACCAGTAAGCAGACATACGGTTATAAACGAGCTGAAATTTTGTCTGCTCTGCTCAATGCCCTGTTATTAGTCATCATTGCTATTGGCTTATTAATCGAAGCAATCAAGCGATTCCAACACCCGACCCACATCAATGGAGAAATCATGTTGATCGTCGCTGTTGTTGGTCTGGTTGCTAATTTTCTCTCAGCAGCTTTGCTACACGCTGGGAGCCACGATAGCTTAAACATCAAAGCCACTTACTTGCACGTCCTCAGTGACGCCTTATCGTCGTTAGCCGTGATTATTGCAGCCATCATTTTAATTTTTGTCAACATCCCGTGGCTTGATCCATTGTTAACTGTCGCCGTTGCACTCTATATTGCCTGGGAAGCACTGCCGATTCTTAAGCAGACACTCCAAATCTTAATGCAGGCTGCACCAAAGCTAGATTACAAAGCGATCTGCAATGATATTCAGAAGATCGATGGTGTCGTTGGTGTTCACCATATCCACGCTTGGTCAGTTGACGAACACCACATCATGTTTTCACTTCACATTAATTGTCATGATATTAAACTGAGCGAAGCTGAAAAGATCTACAGTCAAATTGAACACTTGCTTCGCACTAAGTACGGTATCTGCCACATTACCATCCAAGCCGAATGTGATCGTGGACGTCAAGAACCGATGTTTGATACGGTTGATGACGAAGAGCACGGAATCTAAAAACTAATTATTTGTTGAAAAAAGGAAGTCGGGAAATCATTTTTCCCGGCTTCCTTTTTTATTTAGAACAACTTCCCGACGCCATAGTGGATGGTAATAGTAATCAAACCGATGATCACGTTACGAATAACCGCAACCTTTGTTAAACCATTTCCCAACTTTGAACTGATGTAACCAGTAAGGGCACTGGTCAAAGCCACAGCTAAAATCGTCACGTACCACTTATACGGTGCCGGGCTGAAGGTCATCGCACAAAGTGGGAAGATCCCACCAGCAGAAGCTGAAACCAGAGAAGCGAAGGCCGCATTCCACGGGTTCATGTAGTGGCCCAATTGGATGCCGTACTTAACACGCACAACGGTTTGTAGCGGCTCTTTCTGCAGCAAATCTTGGGCAATTTTATGAGACGTTGCTTCCGTCAAACCCTTTTTGACGTAGTAATCAGTCACTGCCTGGCATTCACTATCAAAATCTTCCTTCAGCAAGCGTTCTTCTTTTTCGACGGCAGCTCGTTCTGTATCCTTCTGGGTGCTAACTGAAGCATACTCACCAGAAGCCATCGAAAAGGCGCAAGCTAACAGGTCAGACAAGCCAGCGATAAAGATAGTGAATTGGTTCGTCGTAGCAGCAGCGACAGAGACCAGCACACCAACAACAGTCAGAATTCCATCGTTTGAGCCGAGGACCCCTGCCCGCAAGGTATTCAGTTTTTCGGCCATCGTCTGCTTTTGACGTTTTTTGGGTGCTTTTACTTGATCCATTAATTATTCCTCCTATCTTTGGGCAAAGAGCTGACCAATTAAGAAGGTCACACCCATCGTCAGCATTCCTGAAATAGCGTTACGCATTACCGATTTCCAGCGATTCGAGCCGCCCAACACAGCTGCAAGATACCCCGTAATACACAGAGCAATCACAACGGCCACCATTGTAGCAGCGATTCGAACATGTGCTGGTGTCATCGTTACCGCCAGCATTGGCAGAATGGATCCCGTTGGAAAGGAAATGAAGGATGCGATAGCAGCCGCGTAAGGACTCGTAAACTCTTCTGGATTAAAGCCGTATTTTTCTTGCACCACGTTATTCAGTGCATTATGGTCCATCAATTCATTAGCGGCTTGTTCGGCTAATTCAGGTGAAATATCCTGATTCATATAACGTTGCTTCAAGTCTTTGTGCACTAAGTCGCGACTGTCTGCCAAGTGTTCCTTTTCAGAAATGATCGCCATCTTTTGCGAATCCTTTTCTGTGCTAACCGATACATATTCCCCCATGCACATGGAAATGGTACCAGCCAATGTCCCAGAAAGGCCAGAAATCAAAATCGAATATGCACTAGTATGAGCAGCAGCCACCCCAACAACGATCCCAGCCACTGAAAGGATTCCGTCATTTGCGCCCATAACACTGGCACGCAAGACGTTGACCTTTTGGGCTAAAGACATTTTTTTATTTGCCATACTAAGCACGCCTCCAAACGATAATTTAGAACCATTATAACATAGAAGCACAGAAAAATACGCCTTAATTTAGGATTCTATGCTCTAAATTAGAAATAATATAAACTATCTTTGCACACAAAAAGCGATGGCCTTTCGCGACCATCGCTTCTCGCCTTATATGCAATTCTAAAGGTCTTTATTTGTTGTCCTTGTTTGCTTCCACCGTGCGGATAACAAAGACTGAAGTTCCAGCATGACGAGTCATGTAGGAAGCTTGAGAACCAACAGACTTGCGGTTACCCCATTTACCAATTGAACCGATAATCAGTAAGTCTGGTTGGTATTCAGGAATGATGTGGTTGCAAATCCGTTCGGCTGGACGCTCACCTTCGTCAACAATGGCGGTAATCTTCTTAGCAGGAACGCCGTAATCAATAGCAGCTTGAACATATTCGTTAATCCGCTTCTTAAGGTCTTCCTGAGTACTGTGAACGTAATCCTTGTCTAGAATTTGGTAAACGTTCGTATGTCCAGTTTCACAAACAGATGCAATCCCTAATTCGGAGCCATCACGCTTTGCCTTATCTACAGCATATGCAAAAGCAGCTCGTGCATCAGGTGCGTCATCGACACCAACCAAGATTCGCTGAAAGTGTTTCGGCTTAATTTGAAACATAAATTTTCTCCTCTCGTATTGACTAACCAGCGGCTAGTCTTAATGCGTTCAATATCATCTTACTACATTTCTTTGCTTTGTAAATATTAATTTCAGGTACTCCTAAAATATTTTTAGTAATTAATAAATTAAGTCTTTTGGAAGTGCTAAGCGTAGTATGATAATCAATGTAGAGAAATGGAGGCTTATTTATGTCAAAAATCTACCAAGATTACTTCCCTGACCATGATGCCTTTGACACCCAGGATGGGGCTTATAAAGAACTGAAAGTTCCTGATGTACCAGAATCACCGCTTCGTGTACCAGAACTGTTAAAACCGGACAAAGAAACTGCTGATGGCGTCTGGTACACCATCATCGCTCAAGCCGGTGAAACCCAAATGCTGCCTGGAGCGAAGACCAAAACTTGGGGCTACAACAATGATTACTTAGGTAAAATTCCTGTCTTCCCTAAGGGCAAGACAATCCATCTTCGCCTGATTAACCATTTGCCAGAAATGACTACCTTCCACTGGCATGGCCTCAATATTCCAGGGCCTTATGAAGACGGTGGCTGCCACGCACCTGTTTATCCTGGCCAAGAAAAGGATATCCACTTCAAGATTATTCAACCAGCTTCCATGTGTTGGCTGCACGCCCATCCGTGTCCAGAAACTGCCCACCAGGTCTTCCGCGGTTTGGCCGGTGGCGCAATCATTACTGACGATGTGGAAAGTAATTTGCCATTCCCTCGTCATTACGGTGTGGATGACATTCCGTTGATTCTGCAGGACCGTAATTTCCACGAAAACAACCAGTGGGATTACCGCAAAGACTACGACCCAGATGGTGTAACCGGTACTACCCCGTTGATTAACGGAACAGTTAACCCATACTTTGACGTCACAACCCAACGCTTGCGTCTGCGGGTACTGGACGGCGCTAACCGCCGCGAATTCCGCCTCCACTTTGATGACGGCCGGGTTTTGACACAGATTGCTAGTGACTGCGGTACCCTGGAACACCCCGTTAAGATGACTAAAGTGATGATTACCTGTGCTGAACGGCAACAATTCATCGTTGATTTTGGCGATTGCAAGCCTGGCGATGTCGTCACCTTGATGAGTGACGACACACCACTGGTTAAGTTCCGCATTCACGAATTTAAGCCGGATAACACCAAATTACCTGAAGATCTCACACCAATGAAACCTTATAAGATTACACCAGGGCTACCTGTCCACAAGTGTGTAATGGACGGGATGGACGAATATGTCATGATGGATGGCAAGAAGTTTAATATGCAGCGCATTGACTTCAAGGCCACCCTCGGCACCGCCCAGCTCTGGGAAGTTGTCAACAACAACACGGCTGGTCACGGAATGATTCACCCGTTCCACATGCACGGTCCTGCTTTCCAGATCGTATCACGCAACGGCAAGGCACCTTACCCTAACGAGTGTGGGCCTAAAGACGTCGTAGCCGTCAACCCAGGTGAACACGTCATCATCCGGGTACTTTACAACTTACCTGGTGTCTATATGTATCATTGCCACATCCTTGAACATGAAGATGGCGGAATGATGGCACAATTACAAATTGTCGACCCGAAGGACCCTAACAAGCAATATAAGCTGATGGATCACCAAACCCTAATGAAGGCCTTCAGTGAGGAACGTGGTGTTCCAATGGATAAATTATGGCTTGGCGGCATGCAATCTTACGCTAAGATGGGTATGCACATGTAAGTAGTTTTCCATACAAAGAAAGCGCGTAACAACAGCCTCAAGTGGCTGCGGTTACGCGCTTTTTCTTCTGACGTTAATGGAAATTAGAATTTGGTAAACGGTAGTCAAAACGCTGCTTGTCACCGACAAAGCGACCAGAATGTCGTTCCAGAGCGTGGCGACGCTTGCCAAAGAGCATCCAAACAAAAATTGCGATATCAATCACTACCTGAATACTTGTAACCAGCCAATCATTTCCAGAAATCGATCCGGTCATAATGAAAGTACCGTCGACAGCAACAGCTGTCCAATCGATCAAGAAATGCATCAGCATCGTTAACCATAGCTGGCCAGTATACAGGTAGACACAAGCAAAGAAGAGGCCGCAGCCAAATGCACTGAAAACCTGCAACAGAGTCACGTCTAGACGCTGGCCTGCCAAATTCATCAAGTGTGATAAGCCAAATAAAACAGCACTGATAATGATGGCAGTTGGCACTTTGAACCTAAAGTTTTGCAATGCATAAAGCAGGACGCCCAGCAAGCCGAAGCGGAAGAATGTTTCTTCGCCGATTCCGGTTTCCAATGCTTGGAGAGTCATCTTCAGGCCTGGATAATGGAATCCGCTTAACAGCCCATGCTGAAAATGGAAATCCCCATTGTACAAGGTATAAACCACATCAACAACAACTAAGAAAATGATAACCCAGACACTAATATCATCATGCCAATGTGGCGTGAGTCCTGGCCAGGACAATTGCCAAACCCGCATCAAAGTGGTCACCATGATCAGGTAAGCAATTGAACCGAAAAAGCCAGTTGACATCCCTAACTTTAAGAAGTGCGGCCCGGCTAAAGATGTCGGATAAGCCACGTTCATAAATTCAACCACTAAAATAAGCCAGTAAAAAAGCAAGATAATTCGCGCAATCACATTATGAAAGCGTGCCCCGATAACACCGGCAAACGGAGCAAACATCACGAAGTAGTAGAGGACCGTAATACTCAATATTCCTCGAGCTGGAAGGTAGAGCAACAGAATTATTTCCCGGGAAACAATTCCCCACACCATAATTAAAGCTAACGGTTGGCATATCGCCTGTAGCCAGTTATTGATAGTACTAACCCAGTTAGGCACCCGGTCATGGATAATTTCAATTAAAAAGCCCACCAGAACCGCTAGTAACAGAACAGCCATTAACCAGCGGATCGGCCGTTGCAACATTATTTCCCGTGCCAGAATAGCAACCATAAAAAGAACGGTTGCACCCATCTGAGCCACGTACCAAATTCTTAGATAATCTCTACCTGTCATACAAATCTTCCTTCCACTTCATGAAAAACCTATGTTGATAATAGCAAAACGCCGCATACCATTCAATGGTCGCGACGTTGTTTTCGTAGCTTTTTAATGTTTGCTAGATTGAGGCAAACGAACGAATTCTGTACTGTCATCATCATAGATAAAGAAAGCACCATAGAGATCATCACGATCGCGGCCCCATCCAGGAATCGGCTGACCCGCAAAAAACAGCCGTTTAGTTTCCACTTCAGCCGTAACTGAATCGCGGGAAAAGACGGTAACTGAACTCAAACGTGTTTGCCGCGGATGCCCAGTTTGGGGATCCATCAAATGGTGGTAGTGGTGGCCATTCTTTACCAAGACGCGTTCATAAGTTCCAGAAGTCACGGCTGAACATTCTGGCATGACGATTTGTTTAAGGTCGTTGCCCCTCAATTTGCGTGGGTCCTGGATACCAATGACCCACTGGCCATCCTGACGACGCGGTGAAGGGCCGACAAACAAGAGATTGCCGCCTAAATTGATGATTCCATTTTTTAAGCCATAGGCATGCCAATAATCACGAATACGGTCGGCAATATATCCTTTGGCAATCCCACCAAGGTCCAGTTCCATCCCCGTTTGACGTAAAAAAACAGTCTGCTGGGCGTCATCCATCACCACCTGTGTTGGATCAGTGATCTTCAGGCGTTCTTGAATTTGCTCTTCTGCTGGGACATTGGCACCGGCAAAGCCAATTCGCCATAATTTGACGAGTGGACCAATCAAAGCATTGAAGCCAAAGTGCTGACGACTAGCATTGACAGCCCGTTTGACTAAACCATAGACCATCGGTGACACCTGCACTGGGTGTTTACCCGCAGCGTGGTTGATCGACATAACTTCAGAATGGTCGCGGTTGACGGTCAAAACGTCTTCATAATGGTCAATTAGCGAAAGGCTCTGTTGAAGAAGGCTTTGATCACTTGTCCCGAATGCGGTCAGGACAATTCGTGTGCCGAGGGCGTGACCCGTGACGGTCACAGTGTGTTGGGCTAAATTTCTGATCATTGAAGGAAGTGGTCGATAAATTGCTGGTATTCTTTACTTTCGTAAGATGAAGCACCGGTTACCGCATCCGGGACCGTGCTGTCCTTAAACCGGTGTTGACTCAGTAAATCAGCAATGTGTTCTGCATTTTCCGTAATCACCAGAGTACCGAGGTAGCGTCCCTGATGATCATGCAAGGCAGCATAAGTAGTCACAATGCGCTGACCATCGACGTTGCTGGCTACTTCCGCCGTGTTGCGTTTACCCTTGCTAAAGGCATAGAGCATCCCTGGCATCCACTTAGCGGTATCTGGAAAGCGTTTGATGATCGGCTGCCCGATTAATTTATTCAGTTCATCGGTCATCCCCCGGTCGATCGTCTGGTTGTACCAGGCGAAATTACCATCAGCATCGATCAGGTCCAGCTCCAGCGGCAACACACTTGTCAAGGCCTCCAATTGGGTTAAACTAACTTTGCCGGTGGATAGTTCGATAAATTCTTGATCTGCCTTGCTCATATAATCCTCTCCTTTTCCCCATTATACTAGAAAAAGCTAGTAAGCGGATACAGTCCTGCTTACTAGCTTTTTCACTACTCAGTTGCTGCCGCAGTCTTTTTGCTTTGACTGTGATCAGCTTCGTGGTGCTTTTGGTTATGATGTTGTTTACGATGATTGTTTTGTTGGTGGTTGTTTTGCTGCTTCTTGTTTTGGTGGCCCTTCTTGTTGCGGTGGTTCTTGTGACCAACGTAACGGCTGTTTTGTTTGGCCTCTTTACTGTCGGCATTCAAAATCGTTACCATCGGAATAATCACCGGCCGCCGTCCCGTTCGCTCAAAGAGAAGCTTCTGCAAGCGGCTGACAATAGTCCGGTTAATAACCCGGGCATCGACATGTTGGTGGTTCTTAAAGGTATTCAGGATAGCCCAGAACACTTCGTGGTTAGCATCTTTAATCAGTTCCTGGGATTCGTGCATGTAAACAAAACCCCGGGAAACGATATCTGGGCCCGCCACGATTTGGTAGTCCTTTAAGTCAACAACAGCAACCGCCGTCACTACACCTTCTTCAGACAAAAGACGACGCTCGCGGATTTCAGGGTTACCAACCGAATCACCGACATCCCGGCCATCAATGTAGACGTCGCCTGCCGTCTCGATGTGGTCTGCCAAACGGCAAGAGTCCTTGGTCAGAGCCAAAACATCCCCGTTAGCCAGAATAAAGCTGTGATCCAACGGCACACCCGCTTCTTCAGCCAGATGAGTGTGAATCTTCTGCATCCGGTATTCACCGTGAACTGGTGCGAAGAACTTCGGTTTCATCAAGCGAATCATCAATTCTTCATCGATCTGACCACCGTGCCCAGACGTATGGATATTGTTAACGTAACCGTGGATCACGTTAGCTCCCTCTTCTTCCAGCTTGTTGATCAAAGCATTGACAGAAGTAGTGTTGCCTGGAATTGGGTTACTAGAGAAAACGACCGTGTCCCCCGGTTGGATAGTGATCTGACGGTGGGTGCCATTGGCAATCCGGCTCAAAGCAGCCATTGGTTCACCCTGCGAACCGGTACACATGATCAAAACCTTCTCCGGCGGGTAAGAATTGATGTCGTTTGGATCGATCAGGTAATCGTCCGGAATATTTAAGTAGCCGAGTTCTTGGCCAGCAGCAATGGCATTTTCCATACTGCGACCGAAAACGGCGATCTTCCGCCCCTGTTTGATAGCAGCGTCGCTGGCTTCACGCAACCGGTAGACATTAGAAGCAAAGGAAGCGAAGATAATCCGACCCTTAATGCGTTCGAAAATCCGCCGAATATGGATATCAACCCACCGTTCGGATTTAGTAAATTGCGGCCGCTCGGCGTTAGTACTGTCAGATGTCAGCAAGAGCACGCCGTCACCACCGAGCTTGGCCATCTGCTGGAAGTTTGGTGCCGGCAAGTGGCCAACCGGCGTCAGGTCAAACTTGAAGTCCCCGGTTTGGACGATCGTTCCTTGTGGCGTGTGAACGGCTACCCCTAAGGTGTCAGGGATAGAGTGGGTAGTCCGGAAGAAGCTGACCCACATCTTCTTGAAGTGAACTTCATCAAATTCGTTGATTTCGTGAAGCTCAGCGGATTTCAACAGGTGCTTTTCGTCTAGTTTGCCACGAATCAAAGACATAGCAAATGGTCCAGCGTAAATCGGCACGTTCACCTTTTGTAAGAAGAACGGCAGGCCACCGATGTGGTCTTCGTGGCCGTGAGTAATAAAGATCCCTTTAATCTTGTCTTTGTTTTCGACTAAGTAGTCGTAATTTTGGATAACGTAGTCGACACCGAGGAGCTCATCTTCTGGGAAGAGAACCCCGCAGTCAATGATGATGATTTCATCTTGAAACTGCACGCAGTACATATTTTTGCCAATTTCGCCAAGGCCACCCATGGCAAAAAAGGCCACTTCATTATTGTGGATTTTTAGCTTGCGCATAATACCTTTCCTTTATTATTTATTTGTATGCTGAAAAGACGCAAACAAGTACCTACACTAAGAGACTTGTCAGCGTTTTATTCAGATTTTGTGCTCAACTGGTAAGTGAGTCACATTTTTCATACGGATCAAACTTAATTTAAGTTTATCACAATGCGGAAAGTAATGGTAGCAACAAGCTGGCAAAGAAGTCAGGCATGACAGATTATACAAAAAAAGCCGCCATCACTGGCAGCTTCGATTATATGATGCTTAGTCCTCAGACGGTTCGCTTTCGCGATGCTTGCGCGTCCACTCAACCCAGTCTTCAACAGGCTGACCGTCCTTGGTATAGGTCATATCCAATGTATTAATGACGTTGAGGTAGTTTTGCTTTGTCCGTGAAAGACTAACCTGCTTCAAGTTGTCATTAGTCATAAACTTGTTTTCGGCAATCAGGTGGTTGATCATGGCCATGTCTTCATCATTAGCATTGACGTTGATGATTTCCAAATCGTCAGCCTTAAACCCTGCTACGTAAAAATCAGCAAAAGAATCCAAAGCCGTCTTCTTAGCTTCGTCGCTTAAATCGGCAAAGTTGATACCCTTTGCACTCACGATAATGTCTCCCTTCGAAAAACTTCACAACCTATAGTCTAGCACACGAAAGTTAAAGCTAACTAACTTCCGTTCATTATTTACCTAAAATTGCCTGCATATCCGCTGGCATGGGAGCATCAAAGCTTAATTTTTTCAAAGTGAAGGGATCGGTAAAAGACAAGTGTGCCGCATGAAGGGCCTGTCGCTTGATCTGATCCAATGATCCCCCGTAAAGATGATCACCCAGTAGAGGATGGCCGATGCTGCTAAAATGCACCCGAATTTGGTGGGTCCGTCCAGTTTTCAAAATTGCCCGAACCAGCGTCCAACCATTACCACGTTGTTCCACTTGGTAGTCCGTTTGGGCTGCCTGGCCTGATGGATCAATGACCCGCTGCGCCTGGCCAGCCACCCGCGCAATTGGCTGATCGATCGTGCCACCGTCGAGTTCAATCCGTCCCTGGACGATCGCTAGGTACTGTTTTCCTAGTTTGTGTCCCTGCACTTGCTGGCTGATCATACTTTGGGCAACGTGATTTTTCGCAATTAAAAGCAGGCCTGAAGTTCCCTGATCCAAACGGGTAATTAAATGCGGACGGAGGTCTTCAGAACCCGACTTTTGCAAATACCCTTTCACCCGGTTGAGCAATGTGTCGTTACCAGTCGTCGGCCCCGGAATTGATGCCATTCCAGCAGGTTTATTGATAACTAACCAGTTATCATCTTCAAAAATGATATCAATAGCTTTATCACTGATCGCTACATCCGGATCCGGACTTTCGGGATTCACTTTAACGGTCAGCGGCTGATTAGGCAGCACTTTGGTTGTCGGTCGAACGGGACGATGGTCCACTAGAAATTGACCGTCGCCACGCTTGATGTCGTTAAAAAGGCGGTGTCCCATCCCCAATGACTGCAAAAATTTCTTAATTTTAATGGGGTCTTGGCCCCGATAAATCCAGGTGTTTTCCATGAGCAAGCTTCCCCTTTGACAAAGAAAACCGCCGCGGTATCCCACGACGGTTTTTAGTAATG
>NZ_JAXGYB010000009.1:0-36684 GCF_040772465.1 Limosilactobacillus sp.
ATCATTGGGCTATAGCCAAGTGGTAAGGCAACGGTTTTTGGTACCGTGATGCGCTGGTTCGAACCCAGCTAGCCCAACTGCCTGAGTCGCAGCTACTTCGTGTAGTTACGGCTCTTTTTTTAGTTCTCAATAGTTCAATCGTTTGTGGACTGAGTAAGTCAGCTTTTCATGGAGGTTAAGCGATGCCAAAACAGGGACATTTTGCGGCTAGTCACCGTCGTGCAAAAATCAAACAGTTAAAGGTCAAACGGCATGATAGTGGTCAAATAATCGACCCAACTAAATTGACGGATTTCATGCTCGTCCGTTTTGCGCTGACGACCAAACGTCGGTTGCCGCAAAACCACCAAGAAACTGCACAGCGCTTTTTGCAGGAGCTAATCCCGGTTGTTCGTGATTGCCACGGTGATGTCGGGAAGGCGTTACAGCAACTCCTGCCGCAGATTAGGACGAGGGTCCCCTGGCAATTTTTTAGGCAGGCATGTGCGGATTGGCCACTGCTAGCGCACTTCCTTAAACGCGAATTGCCGGCAGTGCCACTAAAAACCCGGATTGGCGTCCGTCATCTACCCGATGAAGCTGCTTTTAACCAACTAGTGGGCCGATCATTAGCACAACAGGCTGTGGCGGTCACGATGCTGAATACAAAGTTACCAGTTTTAATGCGCGAGCAAATTGCTAAGTCCGTCGAGAACAGTGTGATTAGTGACGGGCAAATCCATTGGCAACGTGTCGGTCAACTGTTCGCTCCGTTGCCTTTTGACACTTCGTCGGCACCAGATGAAACGACGCGCCGCTGGCTGGAAGGTCTGAAAAGTGAAAACTGACTTGCGATCACTGAGCAATAATGGTTATAATAACTAATGATTTATGAAGGCTATGGCGGAGTTTAGATCGCCATAGCCTTTTTTTGCCCTAAATTGAGAAAGGAGTAAATATGCAAAATAATACAAAAACACCTGCAAGAGTTTATGTTGCCATTTTCTCGATGGCGTTGATGACGTTTTTAGGCATTTTGAATGAAACGTCGATGAACGTTACTTATCCCATCTTGTCGCGTGAATTCAATATTTCCCTGGATGTCACCCAGTGGATCACGGCCGGCTATTTGTTGACGGTGACGATTGTGATGGGGACGACAGCTTACCTTTTACGGCAATTCTCTGCGCGACGCATTCAGATGGCTTGTGTAGCTATTTTTATCATTGGGGATGTCATGTGCGCGTTGGCACCGAACTTCGGCACTTTGCTCGGTGGTCGGTTGATCCAAGCGGTGGCGACAGGATTGTCGACCCCGACGATGTTCTTTCTGATCATCAACCTGATTCCCCGGAACCGTTTGGCCACGATGACTGGATTAGGCGGAATGGTAATCTCTTTTGCTCCGGCTTTAGGCCCAACTTATGGTGGGGCCATTGTTGGCTCGTGGTCATGGCGGATGATTTTTTGGCTGTTATTGCCGTTTGCTATCATCAGTTTGATTGCGGGCCAACTGACCATTCGTAATGAACCGGTTGGTAATGATAAGGCCTTTTCCTGGGGTAGTTTGCTGACACTAGCAATTTCACTTTTTGCCATTATCGATGCCGTCTCCACGGTTGGCAGCAAGGGTGTCACGATGGCCTTTTGGCTGATGATCGCGGTAGCAATTATCTTTTTTGCCATCTTCATGTACCTCAACCAGCATGGTCAATCGCAACTGTTTGACACTTCAGTCTTTAAATTGCCGACGATTCGCTTAGCTTCAATTTCTTATTTTGCCCTGCAATTCATCAATATTGGGATTTCACTGGTCATTCCAGTTTACTCGCAATACACTTTGCACGCTTCGTCCTTTGTCGCTGGGATTATTCTTTTGCCAGGATCGATTCTCGGTGCTTTTATGTCACCATTAGCCGGACGTCTAGCTGATCGTCACGGCTTTGCTTTGCCCGTTATTTTGGGATCATGTTTATTGGTGATTGGAGCTAGTTGCTTTGCTTTTTGGCAAAATCATCTGACCCCATGGAAGATGATGTGGTTCTTTATGATCGAACGGATTGGCTTTAACAGTGCCTTTGCCAACACTTTGTCTAATTCCACAACTCTGGTTGAAGAACACCAGGCAGCCGATATCAATTCTATCTTTAACATGACTCAACAGTTTGCCGGATCACTCGGTGTCGGCCTATTGACGGCGTTGATGGCCGTCTTCCAAAATCGTGGTACAGGGACAATGGCGGCTAGGACTTTTCAGGGTGGTCAGCTAGATTTCTGGCTATTGTATGGCCTCGCAGTGCTCACCTTGATTCTCTTTATCGCCAATTACACTATTCAGCGTATTGATAATATGCGAAAGGGTTGATGCTGTCAGTTGGCGCGGCCCTTGGTGTATACTTAAAACAAAAAGATACTGAGGGAGCACGACATGGCAGTTAGTATTGATGAAATTACAAAACAAGTAAAAACCGGCCTGGACGAGCTGCTGGAACAGGCTCACTTAAAAGACGGTGATTTGGTAGTCTTAGGGCTGAGTACCAGTGAAGTTCAGGGTGGCATGATCGGCAAAGATTCAAACATTGATATTGGTCGTTCCATTATCAAAACGATCGTGAAGATTATTCGAGAACACCACTTGCACTTAGCAGTTCAGGGATGTGAACACCTCAACCGGGCCTTGGTGGTTGAGCGAGAAGTTGCTGAAAAACATGGTTTCGAAATTGTAACCGTCTACCCGGCCATCCATGCTGGCGGTGCTGGCCAAATCGCAGCTTTTGAAGAATTCCATGATCCAGTTGAAGTTGAACACATTGTGGCTCAGGCCGGAATGGATATTGGCGATACTTCCATTGGTATGCACGTTAAATTTGTGCAGATTCCTGTGCGGACTAGTGTTAAGGAAGTCGGCAAGGCACATACAACTTACCTGCGTTCACGGCCAAAGTTGATTGGCGGGGAACGAGCTAAATATACGTGGGATCCTTTCAATAAAAAGCAAAATAATTAAACGACGGGTTGCGTTTGGAAAGCTCTTACCGGGCTTTGTGGACGCAACTTTTTATGTAGCAAAAAACTTTCCTTAAGACTGGTCACACTTGTTTAAAAAGCTGCGTAGCAAATGTATAATTACTGTTGATATTGACTTATTTTTACACGAGGAGCGTCTATGATACAACAGGTTCAGCATTTTTTAGTTTCAGTGCCGATCTTTTCGCTTTTCTTGTCCTTAGCGCTCGGTTTTGCTCTGGGACGAGTCAAGTTTCTAAAAGATTTTAGTTTGGGTTCAACTGTTGGAACCCTTGTAGTGGCTTTAATTATCGGTCAAGCTGGGGCTTTTACGCGAAATGAAGAACTAGGAACGATCTTTTTTGGTGCTTTTATGTTTGCTGTGGGCTACCAGGTTGGGCCGTCTTTCTTCGTCAGCATGCGATTATTCGGTGGCCGGATGGTTTGTACTGCACTGATCTGGTTGTTCAATGCCTTTTGGGTTGCTCTGCTAACTTTCAAGCTTTTTCATATTGGACCAGGGGTGGGTCCCGGTGCTATCGCCGGTTCATTGACCCAGTCAGCTACTGTGGCGAGTGCCTTACAGACCATCGGTTCATTACCGGTTTCACACGCGGTGAGGATGTCGTATGAAGCGCAATTGCCGGTTGCCTATGCCTTGACTTATGTTTTTGGTACACTTGGTGTCATCATCTTATTGCGGGATCTTGCTCCAAAGGTATTAAAAATTGATTTACATGACCAGGGTGTCCGGATGGCTCGTAAGTACCACTTTCACGCTAAAAATCCAAACCCAACGTGGCGGCGGACATACCTGGTTCACCAAAATTCCCCAATTGTTGACCAAACCATCGGAGATTTCAACCGTTTCTTTGATTCGCGGTTGGTAGCATTAGCTGCTTTCCACGGGTACGACATGACCGATAAACTGGACTACAAGATTCGGCCTGGCGACCGGGTCACGATTATCGGTTACGCGATGCACTTTCATGAATTGATCGGGGTTGAAGGGCTGAAAGAAGTACTGACACCAACCAATGCGCCTCGTGAACGTAAATTTGTGCTTGGTCGCCACTTCCATCCATACCAGCTGGCTACTCTGCGCCAACACGGTGTTTTCATCAACTTGCAAAACCCGATTACTGGAGCGGACCAACTGATCAACCACTTACAACCAGGGGATGTCATTTCCCTGACTGGTAATACCAGCAAAACTTTGCCGACATTGAAAAAGATGGGACACTGGCATACTGCCGAAACGGCGATTAACTATTCATTGTTCTGTTTAGGTATTGCGGGCGCTTCTGTCCTCGGCTTATTAGGATTGAAGGTCAATGGCATTCCTCTTCAATTGGGTAACGGAACTGCGGCTCTTTTGATGGGGTTATTGACCAGTGCTTGGATTGACCGGCACCGTAATATCAACTCCATTCCACCGGCAGTGACCAAGTTTTTGCAGAATTTTGGTCTGACCCTTTTCGTGGGGATGGTCGGTTTGCAAAATGCCCGGGCATTTACCAGTGCCATGAAAGCACTGGGCTGGCAGATTTTGCTGATTGGGGCAATTATTTCAGTGATGCCACACTTGATAACCATGTTGTTTGCCCACTATGTCCTCCACATGGAACCCCTCGCGTTGATCGGTGCTCTGTGCGGTTCAGGAACGATTGCAGCAGCGATGAATGATATTTCACAGCGTGCCGGAAGAGAAGGTGGCGCATACGTTGCGTCTGCGTTTACACCTGCTTTCGTTGTTGGTAACATTGGGATAACGTTATTTGGTCCACTCTTTGTGGCTTTGCTATCACATTAGCTTGGAAAGGTGAAGAAAATGAAGAAATTTTTTACAGTGCTTGGCGGAATGGGAACTTTAGCCACTGAGAGCTATGTTCGGTTGCTTGATAAGCGGACACCGATCAAATGTGACCAGGACTACCTGGACTACATCGTGGTCAACCACGCAACAGTTCCTGACCGGACGGCGTGGATTCTGGATCATAGCAAGCCGAGCCCGGTTGAACCGCTGCTCGATGACATTAAGCAACAAAGTTTGCTTCATCCGGAATTCTTTGTGTTGATTTGCAATACCGCCCATTACTCTTACAAGACTTTGCAGGCAGCAACGGATATTCCGATTTTAAACATGCTACAGTCGACAGTGGATGCAATTAAGAAGATTAAACCTAATGCTAAGCGGGTTGGCCTGTTAGGGACTTCAGGCACACTTGCTTCAGGTATTTACGATAGCTACATCACCAAAGCTGGCTACACCGAAGTTAAGCCAACTAAGGAATTGGAAGAGATGACTGAAGACCTGATTTACCATGACATTAAGGAAAAGGGTAAGTCTGATGGTCACAAGTACCATGAATTGATTCGGCGGATGACCGAAGAAATGAATTGCGATATCGTTATTTTAGGTTGTACGGAATTGTCTTTTGCGGAAGAAATGGATCCCGAAACCGAATATCCGGTAGCTGATTCGCAATCGATTATCGTCGACCGGTCACTGGAATTGGGACTGAAGATGCAGAAGGGTAAGGAATAGTCAGTGATGGCAAAACGTCGTTGGTGGTTAGTTGCCTTCGTGGTGATCGTCGCCCTCGTTAGTAGCATCGCGTTATATCACCATAGCCAATTGATGAGACAACAACACCGTATTTATGTTCAGCAACACCGACTTGTTGGAACTTATTACGCTTATGTTCATGACGACGGGGTTATTCATAAGGTGCGCTTGCGGATAGGCCGACACCATCGGGCAACATTGAAGATTGTGGACAGTACGCAAGGTGAGAGTACTCATGTAAGGAAGATCAATCACTTACGTTTCCATCCCCAGCGTCACACGGTAACCGCACCGGCTTATCCAAGTGCAGTTCCTGATCACTACCGGCACATGGGTACGACTATTCGGTTAACCAGCGGTGGCAAGACGACTGCGTACTATCGGCACGGTACTTTTCGCCAGAAACAGCTAGAGCGCCACTTTGCCCATCGAGCTGAGTAGAAGCTAATGAAGAGTTGCTAAATGTGATTTTTTGAGAACTTCTTTGATAACTAATATTAATAGTTTGACTGAAATTGGTCTAAACCCGAAACACGTGTGGTACAATTGTGCATAGCAAGTATTTATATCGCTGATGGTAAAAGAAGGGATTAGCATGGGATCACCGGTATACATTCAAATTCATAATGAACTGCGCAAGAGCATTGAGGATGGCAAATGGAAAGTCGGCAGTAAGATTCCGGCTGAACGTGAACTGGCTACCCAATTTGGGGTGAGCCGGATGACTCTGCGTCAGGCCATCCAAACCTTGGTGGACGAAGGGGTGTTAGAACGCCGCGTCGGTTCCGGGACTTTTGTCGCTAGCAGCAAGGTTCAGGAAAAGATGGCCGGCGTGACTAGCTTTACTGATTTGATGCAGGCGGCTGGTAAGAAACCTTCTAGCAAGACAGTTTCCTATCATCTGACGATTCCATCCGAAAGTGAGATTGAAAAGCTGAAATTAAAGGAAGGCGAACAGGTTCTGCGAATGGAACGAGTTCGTTATGGTAATGATGTGCCACTATGCTACGAAGTGGCAACGGTGCCTGCTGATTTGATCAAGGGCTTTTCCAAGGCTGAAATTACTTCTAGTTTCTACCATACCCTAGAATCAAAAGCTGACTTACACCCTGGCCATGCCACACAACGAGTATCAGCGGCTAATGCCAACGAGCGGATCGCTGAATTGTTAAAGATTCGTCGTGGTGATGCTTTGCTACGGATGACACAGATTTCTTATCTGCAAGACGGCCGGCCATTTGAATACGTCCATGCCCAATATGTCGGTAATCGTTTTGAATTTGTCTTAGAAAAATAGTCGTCCTTCTAGCCATCAAAGAGCGTTGAATGATGTGATAAGGAGGCGCTGCGATGCGTGAATTACAAAAACAAATCATTAAAGAATTAGGAGTCCATCCCAAGATCGATCCGTCAACGGAAGTTCATTGGCGCGTGAAATTTATGGAAGATTATCTCTTATCGACAGGAATGAAGAGCCTTGTGCTCGGCATTTCTGGTGGGCAAGACTCCTCTTTGGCAGGACGCCTCGCTGAAATGGCCGTTACCTTCCTCCGAAAAGAGCATGATGATAAGGATTATCAGTTCATTGCTGTTCGTCTGCCATATGGTGAACAAGCTGATGAAGATGATGCCATGTTTGCCATCAATGAATTCATCCACCCGGACAAGGTTGTGCGGGTTAACATCAAGCCGGCTACGGATAAGATGGTTAAGTCCGTTGAGAAGAATGAAATGTCGGTCAGCGACTTCAATAAGGGCAACGTCAAAGCTCGTGAACGGATGATTGCCCAGTACACGATTGCCGGTTCGGTTAGCGGCGCTGTGGTCGGTACTGACCACGCGGCAGAAGCCGTCACTGGTTTTTACACTAAGTTTGGTGACGGTGGTGCTGATTTAACGCCACTTAGCGGTTTGGATAAGCGCCAGGGCCGAGAAATCATGGAATACTTAGGTGCACCGGCTCGGCTTTACGAGAAGACGCCGACGGCCGATCTAGAAGATGATCGCCCTGCATTACCGGATGAAACAGCACTGGGTGTTAAATATAACCAAATTGATGATTACTTGGAAGGTAAGGACGTTGATGAGGTGGCTGCCAAAAAGATCGAAGATTGGTTTATTAAGACCCGTCACAAGCGTCATTTGCCGGTAAGGCCACAGGACGACTGGTGGAGAAATTAATGCTGATGAATTGTTAATATAAAAATTGAAAAGCAAACCCTGGCTAGTATGAAAACGGCCAGGGTTTATTGTCTGCCTTTAGGGATTGAGGAGGAAAAATTTTGGACGAAAATGCTGTCAACCTGGTTGCCAAACGGTTGCCTGATTTAAAACACCACCAAATTAAGGCGGCCATGGAATTATTGGACGCTGGCAACACGATTCCGTTTATTGCCCGTTATCGAAAAGAAGCAACGGGGGCCCTGGATGAAGTGAAGCTGCAGTCGATTGCTGAAACAGCTCATCAGGTAACTGAACTAACAGAGCGTAAGCAAACGGTTCTGAAAGCCATCCAGGATCAAGGGAAATTAACTGACCAGCTGGCTAAAGAAATCAATCAGGCTGAGGATTTGGCGACTGTCGAGGACCTTTACCTGCCTTACAAACAAAAACGGCGTACTAAGGCTCAGATCGCGCGCGAACAAGGACTGGCACCTCTCGCTAACTGGATACTAACTTACCCGGAGGAAGATCTCAGCCAACACGCTGCCCAGTTTATCAATGATGATGTAGCTGATGCGCAGGCGGCGCTGGATGGAGCTCACGAGATCCTCGCTGAAGCCATCAGCGAAATGGTGACCGTGCGGGGATGGCTGCGTTCATACAGCCGTAATCACGGCCAACTGGTCACTTCAGTGAAGAAAAAGGGCAAGGAAGCCGACGAAAATGGTGTCTACCAGCAATACTACGACTTCAGCGGGGCAGTGAAGGACCTCGACTCCTATCAGGTTCTGGCGATCAACCGTGGTGAAAAGGAAAAGGTCATCAACGTCAAATTGGTAGTGGACCAGGAGACGGTTGCTAATTACTTGCATTTCCGCTTGGTTGATCCACACGATGAAGGTCCAGCGGCCAGTTTTGTTGAAGATGCCTATCTGGATGCCTACAAACGTTTCCTGGCTCCAGCCATCGAACGGGAAATTCGCAAGGACCTGACCGCTAAAGCAGACAGCCAAGCCATCAAAGTCTTCGGTGAGAACCTGTACAACCTATTAATGCAGGCACCTATCAAGGGTAAGGTCGTCCTCGGCTTCGACCCCGCTTACCGGACTGGGTGCAAGCTGGCGGTGCTCGATCCTCACGGCAAATTGTTGCATGTCGCCGTGATCTATCCGCATAAGCCGGCACCAGAAAAACAGCGGGCGGCCGCTGCGGGTCAATTGACTGATCTATTGAATAAGTACCACGTTGAAATGATTGCGATTGGCAATGGAACGGCGAGCCGTGCATCGGCTGCGTTCGTTGCGGATGTGCTAAAGAAACTCGATCGCAAGTGTTACTACGTGATTGTCAACGAAGCTGGCGCTTCAGTTTATTCGGCTAGTCAGGAGGCACGAGATGAGTTTCCGGATCTGCCGGTTGAAAAACGGAGTGCCATCAGTATTGGACGCCGTTTGCAAGATCCATTGGCTGAACTAGTAAAGATTGACCCCCAAGCCATTGGGGTTGGTCAATACCAGCATGATTTACCAAAGAAAGAATTGCGAACGGAACTGGATGCGATTGTAGAACGGGCTGTCAACCGGGTTGGGGTTAACCTGAATACGGCAAGTTATCAGCTTCTTTCCCACATTTCTGGACTGAACGAAACGATCGCTCACAATATCGTTAAATACCGTGACGACAATGGTGCCTACACCAGCCGGCCAGAATTAAAAAAGGTCAGTCGCTTAGGACCAAAGGCTTATCAGCAGTCTGTCGGCTTCTTGCGCATTATCGGCGGGAAGAATCCACTGGATAATACCGATGTCCACCCAGAAAGCTATCCGGTTGCGGAAAAGATTTTGACAAAAGCCGGGGTAGATTCGCAAGACCTGGGGAGCGATAAAGCAAACCAGCAGTTGAAGCACCTGAACTGGCATGATTTCGTGACTGATAAAGCGGGAGCAGATACGGTGAAGGATATTTTCGATGCTTTGCAAAAACCAGGCCGTGATCTGCGTGACACAATGCCGGCTCCGTTGTTGCGTTCTGATGTCTTAACGATAGATGATCTGAAGCCGGGAATGAAACTTCAGGGGACGGTACGGAACGTTGTTGATTTCGGGGCCTTTGTCGATATCGGTGTGAAGCACGACGGTTTGGTCCACATTTCCAAGTTGGCTAAAAAGTTCGTCGATAATCCCCGTAAAGTGGTTTCTGTCGGTGATATCGTCACTGTCTGGGTAGAATCTGTTGACCAGGAACGGAGTCGAATCCAGTTGACGATGATTGATCCTGATGGTCAGCATGACTAACGACGAACTATTGCAGCTGACCAAACGACTTTCTTTGGAACGCTTTGGTCGTCCTTTCCAGCACCAGATTTTCTTTAATGCCCGCCTGAAGACGACGGGCGGTCGCTATCATTTGCGTGACCATCATATTGACATCAACCCGCTGATGTTGACAGAGCACGATGAGGCGACACTAGAGGGTGTGATCCTTCACGAATTGTGTCATTACCACCTTCACTTGCTGGGACGTGATTACCATCATCGCAGTCGGGACTTCAAGCGTCTGCTCAAGGCAGTTGGTGGCTCGCGTTATGCACCAGCTTCGCCAAATCAACGGCGTCGGCCGCGTTATCGCTGGGAATACCAGTGTCAACGTTGCGGGGTGAAGCTACTACGGCAACGACGCTTCAACGTCAGTCGCTATGTTTGCCGGCACTGTGGCGGACGATTTAAATTGATTGGCCAGTTAAAATGAAAAAATAGTTGATCAACAAGGAATAATCTGCTAAAATATTTCTTGTTGATGCGGCAGTGGCGGAATTGGCAGACGCGCAAGATTAAGGATCTTGTGGTCGTTTTTAGACCGTGGAGGTTCAAATCCTCTTTGCCGCACTACTAGAAGACTGTGACAAAATTTTTGCCACGGTCTTTTCTTTTGCTATTTTTCAACGAAACAATTGGCCCACAGGCGCATTTGCGCTATCATTAAAAGGCGAGAGAGTAAGGGGTGATTGATTGTGTCAACGCTGGTAATCGTGCGTCATGGTCAAAGTAAGGCCAACTTAGCTAATCTATTTACAGGATGGACCGATGTGCCACTGACAGCGCATGGAGTAGCCCAGGGGCATGCGGTTGGCAAAGAATTGGCCCATCGACACCTGTTATTTGATGATGTCCATACTTCTTATATGAAGCGGGCTATTATTACGGCAGACATCATTTTAGACGAACTGGGGCAGGATTATCTGCCAATCCATAAAACTTGGCGCCTGAACGAACGTCACTATGGGGCTCTGGCTGGTCAAAATAAAGACGCTGTCAAAGCTAAATATGGTGAAGATCAATGGCACCGTTGGCGGCGTGGATATACCGATGTTCCGCCAGCATTAACCCAGCGAACTCATGATCGTCGTTACGATCGTCTGGGTGTCCAGGTGCCACTAAGTGAAAGCCTGCAGATGACTCAGGAACGGTTATTGCCTTACTGGCAAGACCAAATTGCTCCGCGACTGCTTGATGGTAAAAATGAACTGGTCGTGGCTCATGGCAGCAGCTTGCGGGCACTGATCAAGTATCTGGACCAGATTCCGGATGATCAGATCGACCAGGTTGAGGTGCCTAATGGTGAACCTATCATTTATCATTTTGACGAGCACTTGCGGACAATTAAAAAGGAATTAATCAAAGCTGATTAAGTTTTAAAGGAGGATTTTGCCGATGCCAATCCATGAACTTCCAAACAATCCAACATTTGCCAACCAGGTTCAATTGCTGGAAAACGTAACCTACGCGGCTGCTGATGGGGAACCTTTGAAGATGGATCTGTTAGTACCGTGGACGACCACGATGATGCCGGACCACCACGAAAAACGTCCCCTGATCGTCTTTGTCCAGGGCAGCAGTTGGACACGTCCGGATATGGGTCGACAAATTCCTCAGCTCGTTTCATTCGCTCGTGACGGTTACATTGTGGCCACGGTGCGTCACCGCAGTGCTGCAGATGGTCATCCCTTCCCGGCTTTTCTTGAAGATGTCAAGACAGCTATCCGTTATCTGCGGGTCAATGCCCGCCAGTACGACATCGATCCCCAGCGGGTGGCTGTTTGGGGTACTTCCTCTGGTGCTAACGCTGCCCTGCTGGTTGGGTTGACACCCGACGACCCACGTTATCGGACTGATGATTTCTTGAACGAAAGTGACCGGGTTAATGCCGTGGTCAGTTGCTTTGCACCGACAGACGTTAAGGATACCTTTGAGTACACTGCTAAAGCACCGGGATCTGATCTCTTGCAGTATTGCTTGTTTGGGACCAACAAGGACAAGTGGGATGACAAGAAAAAAGCAATGAGCCCACTCTACCAAGTTAAGGCTGATAAGGAGTACCCGCCGTTCCTTTTGTTGCATGGCGACAACGACAAAAAGGTTCCTTATGACGAGATGGAGTCAATGTATACTGCTTTGCAAAAGCAGGGTGTGGATGTCGATGCCTACCGGGTTAAGAATGCGGACCACGAACGGGACTTCTGGAGTCCACAGGTTTACTCGACAATTCATGATTTCTTAGATAAAATTGAAAAACCTGATAAGTAAGATTTGTGATGTTGAAATAAGACGAAGCCATCCGGCAAAAAATATATGTCGGGTGCTTTTTTTGGCTTAATTAAGGGAAGGATGATACTAATTTTGATTACGATGGCAGGAATGATTGGGGCTGGTAAATCGAGTATGACCAGCATTCTGGCCCACCAACTGGGAACCAAGGCTTATTTTGAACCCGTCAGTGATAATCCAGTGTTGCCGCTTTTCTACAAGGGAAACGAAATTGCCGCTAAAAAACGGGCTGAAGGTGATAAGGATGCTACTAATCCGTATGCTTATCTGCTGCAAACCTTTTTCCTGAACCGCCGTTTTGCGATGATCAAAAAGGCAATGAGGGATGATAATAACATTCTGGATCGATCCATTTATGAAGATGCGCTCTTTATGAAGATGAACACTGACATGGGTAACGCCACTAAGGTCGAATATGATATCTACCATTCTTTGCTCAAGAATATGCTGGAAGAGCTGCCTTACGCTGCTCATAAGAAAGCACCTGACCTGATGGTGATGATCCAGGTCTCCTATGACACGGTGATCAAACGTATTAAACGGCGAGGACGAAAATATGAACAGGTCAGTGCCGACCCGTCACTAGAAGGTTACTACAAGCGCCTGATTCGTTACTATGATGAATGGAAACACGAATACAAGGCTTCACCATTACTGGTAATCGATGGCGATCGTTATGATTTCATGACTAATATTAGTGACCGGCGTCACGTTTTGGATCAGATCTACCGTGAACTCCATAAGATCGGTTCTCTGGATGACCAGCGCTTTACTGAGTTAGAAGATAAATTGCCACAGCTGAAGTTAGATGACCCAGCCGACCGTAAGCAACACGCATAAGTACACGAAAAGACCGCCCGATGAGCCTAGCTCAAGGAGCGGTCTTTATTTGTACTGTATATTTTGTTTAAGCCAACGTGCCCATTGGGTCCCATGGCTTCAAAACGATTGGGGCCTGATCTTCGTCTTGCTGCAATTCATCAGATAAGAACTTGCGGTTGACCACTAATTGGTAGCAGTATTTATCCATCCAGGCGTCGCTCATCACGAAGTAACCCTTTTTACCAACTTTAGGACCCCATGAATTTTCGACTTTCCACTTGGTTGGCTTGCCATCAACAATGTCGACACCGGTTAGAACCATTGCGTGGTCCATCATGCTTTGACCGTAGTCCAGCATGTCAGCCTTTGACATATCCAAGTCAACATCAAAGAGTTGTTGAGGATTGTAGGCGTTAAGGCTCATTATCCCTAACTTACGTTCTGAACTCTTTACTACGTCGGAACCAAACCAAACGCTTTCGCCAGCTTGCAGCTGTTTGATAGCCAGTTGCTTGAATTCGTCCATTGTGACGTTTAAGTGCTTGATTTGCCGGCCACCAACAACGTTACCGAGCATTTCGATCGTGTAAGTCTTGTGGTAAGGCTTGTCAGCCGTTGGGGCGTTGATGATGGATACGTAATCGTCGAGGTTCCAACTGACGTATTCCTTGAAGAATTCCTGTGGCGTCAGATCGGCATCGCGGTGGTACTCATGATTCTTATCACGGTATTCAAAGTCGAACTTTGCCGGTGGTTCACCAAAACTGTAAGCCAGAATCCGGTAGACTTCACTGAGCATCTGATGACGCTTAACGTTGATATCGTCATCGGATTTGCCGTCCTGCACCATTTTCCGCAGGATGACGGCATCGTGACGCAGCTTATTATTCAAAACTTCGTTGACACCGTTAGAACGGTTAGAATTATAGGTTTCTGGCATGGCACTTTGCGGCACAACGCCGTATTTATTAATGAGGGCACAGAGCATGTCCCATTGACCACCGTCTCCCTGTGGGGTTGCCATCAACCAGGCAACACGACGATCATCATGGGCTAGTTTAGCAGTCCGGATGACGTTTTCGTAGAAGTAGTTAGACTTCTCAAACTTGTCCCAGAAAAAGAGGTAGCTTTGGGACAGTTCAAAGTTATCTGCTAAGTTGAGCTTAGCTTGCATACTGTGACGCATCGTATTGAGTGCGGCAAACATCCAGCAACGGCCAGATTGCTTTTGGTCGGCGACATCGCCGGTCTTTAGATCAATCGAAAAAGTTGGGTTGTTGTCGGCAATCGAATGCCAGTCAAAGCTAGCTGCGTTGACGCCGTTCTTAGTAACGGTCCGTTCGAGCACAGCAGATTCAGGACGATCCTGGTAATCTTTGTGGAAACTGTTGATGTTGTCTTGATCAATGACAAAACTCACCATAATCAACTCCTCATTATTATTCAAGAACTATTCTAACCCATTTGTGGCATAGATGACTAACAGAATGCTGAAAATGAAAACTCCTGATGCTGCTAACGGGGCACCAGGAGTTGATCGCAATTATTCAGATTTTAAGAGTTGTCACAAAGAAAGGATCACTTTTGCAACTCATACATCTTTTTGTAGGCAGAAATTAATTCTTTAGCCAGGTCGATGAAAGTAATCGCCGTCATCAGGTGGTCCTGTGAGTGAACCGTCAGCAACGTCAGTTTGACGTGGTGGCCTTGTGCTTCTTGGGTCAACATTTTGGTTTGGGAATTATGCGCATCAACTAAAGCCTTGTTGGCTTCTTTGAGCTTTTGGTCAGCTGTGTCAAAATCGTTGTTACGGGCGGCATGGATGGCTTCGACAGCAAATGCCTTAGCGTTGCCGGCGTTGGCAATCAAACCCATCGTTTGTTGTAATTGTTCACTGTTTTCTTCATCAGCCATGATTAATTTCTCCTTTTAGTTATACGAGATTACTTGTCGCCCATCATTGAGTAGGCTTGATCCAGTACCTTGCTGCCGTTCATCGTGCCGTATGCAGACATATCGATGATGGTCAGTTTAGTGTCAGTACCGTCAACTAACTTTTTAAAGTCATTTTCCATGTAACGGATCTGAGGTCCAAGCATGATAACGTTAATCTTGTTGTGTTCCATCTTGTCGTGAGCTTCGGAAGATGGGCAGGCAAAGATTTTAACATCTTTGCCGGCGTCCTTAGCAGCCTTTTGCATTCGGGTGACCAACATACTAGTACTCATTCCTGCAGAGCAGCAAAGCATAATCGTTTTTTCAGCCATGATTAGCATCTCCATTCAGTCTTGCTTTGTCAGTTAGCAAAGCGCTTTCTTTTTTTCTACGCTTAAAATATACCAGCTGCCCTTAACCGTGTAAACGCTTTTTTAAATATACTAAAAACATTTCTTTTAACTACTATAAAACCTATCTTTAATAAGAAATTGCTTAAGAAAATTAAGTATGAAAGACGGATGCTAATTATTATTAGTCAATTGAATTAAATATGTCTATTTATGGCAAATAAAAATCCTATCGGCAAAAAGGATTTTAACCGATAGGATATTAATGATTATTTATTTTGTTTAATGTTAAGGACGCCTTTACCGTGCGTGTTTTACGACAGGACCATTTGCAGTGCCGACGATCACGTCGTTAACACGGTCGAGGAAGAGGCCAACTTCGACAACGCCGACCATCTTAATCAGCTTGTCGTATAATTCGTGTGGCTTGTCGATTTCGCCCAGGTGGAGGTCGATGATGTAGTTCTTTTCATCTGTTAAGAACTTCTTGTCGCCGTCCATCCGCCAAGTTGGCTTGTAGCCCATCTTGTCTAAGCGCTTAAAGACGTGGGCACTACCAAATGGAATAACTTCGACTGGCAATGGGAACTTGCCAAGCTTGTGGACCATCTTAGATTCGTCAACAATCCACATGTACTTCTTAGCAGTGTTAGCAACGATCTTTTCCCATAAGAGGGCACCGCCGCCACCCTTGATACCCTGGAAATCGTCGCTGATTTCATCGGCACCATCGATAACCAGGTCCAAGTGGTCCAGTGAATCCAGACTAACGATCTTAATGCCAAGTGATTCAGCCTGCTTGGTGGTCCGGGTTGAAGTGGTTGCGGCCGTAATGTTTAATCCTTCGTCCTTAACCCGCTTGCCAAGGGCATCGACCATGTAACGAACGGTACTACCAGTACCTAATCCCAGCAGCATACCATCCTTAACGTACTTCACAGCTTCTTGACCAACAAGTGCCTTTAACTTGTTTTGTTCAGTTTGATCCATTGCTTTTTCTCCCTTCAAAGCGATCCTCAGGCAACAACAATTCTTGGTACTCAGGGTGTTGTCCAAAAATTAAAGTAGCAAAGGGACACATCAGCTTTACAGTAAAGGCCTCTTTCTTTGCTTCTTTAACAAAATGGGCAACTAATTGACTGCCAAGACCACGTCCCCGGTATTCCGGGCGGACAAAGGTGCGTTCGACGACGACCCGCTGGGCGCTGACACCTGGATAGGAGATTTCTCCGACCCAAGTTTTATCGTCCATGAGGGTAATGTGGTGGTCGCCAGTGACGTAGTGTAGTTGTTGACCCTTATCCAAAAAATCCATCCCCTCAAAAACTGATCAGCTTATATTATAAGAGAATGGTGATCGAAATGGTATAATTTGTGGCTATTTTCCCGTATAATTAATGCATAAACGAACGGAGTGAATAAAATGAAACGCGGATTTGAAATTGTATCCAGTAAGAAAAACGATGGTTTGAAGCTGCCACAGCGGCAAACTAAAAATGCGGCTGGTTATGACTTGGCAGCTAGCGAAGACTTTACTCTGCCATCAATCTGGAAGGGACCATTTCTGAAGACTTTGTGGGCGCTGCGTCATCACCAAGATTTGTCTGATGACGATTATCAAGAGGCAGATAAAGCTTTGAAACCCTATTTGGTCCCGACGGGCATCAAGGTTTACATGCAACCGGACGAATTTGTTTTATTAGCTAACAGATCCAGTGCACCTCTTAAACGGCGTCTGATCTTACCCAATGGGGTTGGCATTATCGATGCTGATTACTATAATAATTCAGCTAATGAGGGAGAACTGTTCGTCCAATTAATTAACTATGGCTTGCGCGATTACACGATCAAAAAGGGCGAGCGAATCGGCCAAGCTATCTTCATGCCATATCTTACCGCGGACAATGAAACTGCGCCCAAGGCAGAACGCACGGGTGGCTTCGGTTCAACCAAAAAATAGGAGGAATCTTAATGGCCAAAGTGAGAACGCAGTACGTTTGCCAAAACTGCGGATATACTTCACCACGTTATCTGGGCCGTTGTCCTAACTGTGGCCAGTGGAATACGCTAACAGAAGAAGTTGTTCAAACGGGGACGGCTCAACAGGTTACTAAGCACGCGGCAACGTTGACGGGGATTGTGGCAAAGCCCCAGCGCCTTAACGAAATCGACGCCAAGAAGACGCCACGGATTAAGACCAAACTGAATGAGCTGAACCGGGTACTCGGTGGTGGCATTGTTCCGGGTTCCCTAGTGCTGATCGGTGGGGATCCGGGCATCGGTAAATCAACTTTGCTGCTCCAAGTTTCGGGTCAGTTGTGTGACGAAAAGCATACCGTACTTTACGTCTCGGGGGAAGAGAGTGCCACCCAGGTCAAGATGCGGGCAGAACGTCTGCACGTCCAGGGTGATGATTTTTACATTTATCCAGAAACTAATATGGATAGTATTCGGGCCACAATCGACGAGATGAAGCCCGAATTTGTTGTTATCGACTCTGTACAAACGATGCAGGCTAGCAACGTTTCGTCTGCTATTGGCAGTGTTTCACAGATTCGCGAAGTGACGGCCCAATTGATGCAGATCGCTAAGGGCATGAACATCACCGTCTTCGTCGTCGGCCATGTTACCAAGGGTGGCGCGATTGCCGGGCCAAAGATTCTGGAGCACATGGTGGATACCGTTTTGTACTTTGAAGGAGATCTTCACCATACTTACCGTATTTTGCGTTCGGTCAAAAACCGGTTTGGTTCGACTAACGAACTGGGAATTTTTGAAATGCACCAGGACGGCTTGGCAGAAGTGAAGAATCCGTCGGAGATCTTCCTGGAAGAGCGGCTGCAAAATGCCACGGGTTCAGCAGTGGTTGTGTCACTGGAGGGGACTCGCCCGATTCTGGTTGAAATCCAGGCCCTGGTAACGCCGACTGTTTATGGTAATGCCCAACGGACAGCGACGGGACTTAGCCGCAACCGGGTTGCTCTGATCATGGCTGTTTTGGAAAAAAGGGCGAATTTGATGCTGCAGAACCAGGATGCTTTTCTGAAGGCAGCGGGTGGTGTTAAGCTGGATGAGCCGGCAATCGACCTGGCTCTGGCAGTGGCTATTGCTTCCAGTTACCGTGATCGGGGAACTCGTCCTGATGATGCATTTGTCGGTGAAGTTGGCTTAACTGGTGAAATTCGGCGAGTCAACCGAATCGAACAACGGGTGGCTGAAGCAGCCAAGTTAGGTTTTAAGCGGATCTTGGTGCCAAAAAATAACTTGCGCGGTTGGAACCCGCCAACTGACATCCAGGTTGTCGGCGTTACCACTATCGGTGAAGCCTTGCGAGTGGCCTTGCCTGGTAGTTAGTGCTAAATTAGAATGATACAAGAAAGGAGGCACATACGTGCGAAAAGGATTTATTCGTTTTGTCTTCGCGGTCGTCGGGGCCGCGATCGGCTTTTATTACTTGCCCGTCATTTGGATTGCCATGAACGTCCACATGCAGCATTCATTGCTCATTTTTATTGATCTTTTCATTGGAGCACTTATTTTCTGGCTATTGTCATTAGCCATGACGGATTGGATTATTGCTGGCACCAAACGGGTTGAAAAGTATTTAGCAAAGCAGAGCCCTATTTACTTATTTTTCGGCTCACTTTTAACTATTGTTGGTTTGGTCATGGCGGTGTTGATTTCAGTCCCGCTTTGGCGAACTAACATTCCGGTGATTGACAATATTTTGCCAATCCTATTGATGTTGATCTTTTCATATTTTGGTTTTCGTTTGGGGACGACCCGGCTTGATGATTGGCGCAACTTTTTCCAGCGGCGTGCTGGCGTCGAAGGCCAAGCCCAAATAGGGGATGTCACTAAGCAAAAAGATAAGAACTATCACCACTACAAGATTTTGGACACCAATATTCTGATTGATGGCCGAATTTACGACTTGGTCAAGACGGGATTCCTGGAAGGGACCCTCTTGGTGCCAAACTTTGTCCTCTACGAATTGCAATACATTGCTGACTCAGGTGAGAGCATCAAGCGAGTTCGTGGTCGGCGTGGCTTGGATATCTTAAATAAGCTGCGTAAGGAAAAGATTGTTCCTATCGAAATGTCTGATGAAGACTTTGACGATATCAAGGAAGTTGATAGTAAGCTGATTGCCCTAGCTAAAAAGGTAGACGGGGTGATCGTGACTAACGACTGGAACCTCAATAAGGTGATTCAGTTCCAGAATGTTAAGGTACTTAACATCAATAACTTGGCTAAGTCACTGCGTCCACGGGTCATTCCTGGGGAACAGCTAGAAGTCCAAGTCGTCAAAAAAGGTACCGAGCGCCAGCAAGGGGTTGCCTATCTGGATGACGGCACGATGGTCGTTGTCGAAGACGGACGCTTCTACATGAACCAACAATTAATGGTTGAAGTGACCAGCGCACTCCAGACGGATGCCGGCCGGATGATTTTTGCTCGTCCTGTTCATTCAACTAAGGGCATCAATGATCGCGCTCATAATAGCTCTGACCAGCCTAAGTCAAAGAAAAAAACTGACTAAGTGGTTTGCACTGGCTTAGTGGTAGAATATAATAGAAATTAATTGAATTTTTATGAAAGAGGCTGAAAATATTGGCAAATAACATTCGTGTCCGTTATGCACCTAGTCCGACGGGCCACTTGCATATCGGTAATGCCCGGACGGCATTGTTTAACTACCTGTTTGCTCGCCACTACAAGGGTAAGTTTATTATTCGGATCGAAGACACCGACACCAAGCGGAATATCGCTGACGGTGAACGCAGTCAACTGGATAACTTGAAGTGGATGGGTCTTGACTGGGACGAAGGTCCTGATATTGGCGGAGACTACGGCCCGTACCGTCAATCTGAACGGAAAGACATCTACCAGAAGTACATCGACGAACTGTTGGAAAAGGGTCTGGCATACAAGTCCTACGAAACTGAAGAGGAACTGCAGGCTAAGCGTGAAGAACAACGTGCTACCCACCAGATGCCACACTACGTTTACGAATATGCTGGCATGTCAGAAGACGAAATTAAGAAGTCTCAGGCAGAAGCAGAAGCAAAGGGCCTGAAGCCCGTTGTTCGTTTCCGTGTTCCGGTAGGCAAGACCTACGAATGGGACGACATGGTTAAGGGTCACCTGTCATTCGAATCCAAGACTGTCGGTGGCGACTTTGTCATTCAAAAGCGTGACGGGATGCCAACTTACAACTTTGCCGTTGTTATTGATGACCATCTGATGAAGATCAGTCACGTTTTCCGTGGTGATGACCACGTTTCTAACACGCCAAAACAACTGATGATTTACGAAGCCCTGGGCTGGCAACCACCGAAGTTCGGTCACATGGCACTGATCATCAACAACGAAACTGGTAAGAAGCTTTCCAAGCGTGACGAATCAGTTCTGCAATTCATCGAACAATACCGTGACCTTGGCTACCTGCCAGAAGCCATGAACAACTTCATCATTCTGCTGGGTTGGTCACCAAAGGGTGAAGACGAAATTTACTCCCTGAAGCAATTCGTCAAGATGTACGATGAAAAGCGTCTGAGCAAGTCACCTGCTGCCTTTGACCGCAAGAAACTGGCTTGGATCAACAACCAATACATGAAGAACGTCGATGCCGACCGGGTATTTGACATCGCCATGCCACAGCTGCTCGAAGCTGGTCTGATTGACAAGCACGCTGATGCAGAAAAGATGGAATGGATGCGTCGCTGTGTAGAGCTCTTCAAACGTGAAATCAGTTACGCTCACCAAATCATCGACTACGTCAAGCCATTCGTTAAGGGACCTAAGGACATCGATGAAGCTGGTCAGAAAGAACTGGCTGATCCGAGTGCCATTACGGTTCTGTCTGAGTTCCGTAAGCGGATTGCAGCCTTGGATTACATGGATGCAACTAATGTGCTGCGGACCATCAAGTCCATTCAAAAGGACACCGGCATTCGTGGTCGTAAGTTGTGGATGCCAATTCGGGTTGCCGTTACCCATGAAACGGTTGGTCCTGAATTGCCAGAAAGTGTTGAACTGTTCGGCCAAGAGACCACACTCAAACACTTGGATGCAGCCATTGATATGCTGAAGAATAAGTAATAATAAACTAAATAAGCGGACAGTGAAGGATGATGATTCCTTGCTGTCCGCTTATTTTGTGTCAATGGATGCTTTTTCGTTCTAGGTTAGATCACCAGGCTCTCTGTATGAGTTGGTCGCACTTCCTAATCGCGAAACCCCACGGAGCTCCGAGAAGGTAATGGTTACTTTGATAACGTGCTCCCAACTCAGAGCCCTAAGTATCTAACTACGAACGGAAGCCGCCCCATTCTGTGCCAGCTCCCGTTCTAGGTTAGATCACCGGGCTCTCTCTTTGAGTTGGTCGCACTTCCTTCCAAACAAAAAAAGCAGCAGCCTTGGGGGTTAGCTGCTGCGGTATTGTTACGAATAACCTTGGGGGAGATCTCGCAACTAGTATTTTTCGGTTACTATTGGGAGGAGTAATTGAAAAATAATCGGTTTGAGCTGTAATGAAGACTTCCTTCATTACGCTTACTATGATAACCGGAGAATGTGAAGAAAATATGACCAAAAAAGAAAGGTTTTTGATATTCTCCCTAAAAATAGCAAAAACAAGCTCGAGATAGGGATTTGCATGACCAGTTGGTCGCTTATAACGTTGGACTATCAAAATTTCCGATTTTTATGTACACAAAGTGCAATAAAGTTCGTATAATAGTTTTCGATTGACTATTTTATTTGCTGGAGTGTGGAATGATGAAGAAAGACATCGATATTGATCCTTCAATTGATGAACAGATCAAAGAACTTTCTCAAGCCCACCACATGCGCATCCCGTGGCATGACTTTATGACGTCAGACAATGTCACGCCGGCCGTGCGGGCGAGCTTAAGTGAACGTGCGTTAATCGTTGGTCGGATCGGTCTTATGTTGTTGGCGTGTGGTACTGGTGCTTGGCGTGTTCGCGACTCTATGAACGTTGCGGCCCGGAAGCTGGGGATGACTTGTTCAGCTGATATTGGTTTGACTTCCATTGAATATACCTGTATGGATGATAACCACAGTTATACCCAATCACTGTCGTTGCCTGACACCAGTGTCAATACGACGCGCTTGACTGAATTGGAAAACTTTATGCGGGAATTTGATCGGCGTGGCGAAAAGATGACGGTAGGTGATATTCACAAACGGCTCAGTCATATTGCCCACACGCGTGGATTGTATTCCCCATTTAAGGTTGGTTTGGCAGCGGGGTTGGCCTGTGCAGCCTTTATTTTTCTGCTGGGTGGCGGTCCTGTTGAAATGTTCTGCTGCTTCATCGGTGCTTTTTGTGGTAACTTCGTGCGTCGTAAGCTGATTGATCACCACATTACTTTATTAGCATGTATCGCTGTAGCCATCGCAGTGGCCGGAGTTGCCTATTCAGCCAGCCTAGCTTTATTAAGGCTAACACTGCAGGTTAACGCCATGCATGAAGCTGGTTACATCGGTTCAATGCTTTTTATCATTCCGGGATTCCCATTTATCACTAGCGGCCTGGACATGTCCAAGCTTGACATGAAATCTGGATTGGAACGCCTGGCATATTCTTTGTTGGTGATCGTTGTAGCGACGATGGCTGGCTGGTTCGTAGCCATGTGTCTTCATCTGAATCCACGTAACTTCGTTTCACTTGGATTGACACCACTGATGTATTGCTTGTTGCGGATTGTCATGAGCTTCTGTGGGGTCTTCGGCTTCTCCATGATGTTCAATTCAACCGTTAAGTTAGCGACAATTGCTGGCTTAATTGGGGCGGTAGCCAATACTTTGCGTTTGGAAATGGTTGATTTAATCCATATGCCAGGAGGAGCTGCCGCTTTCATCGGGGCTCTAGTGGCTGGTTTATTAGCCTCACTTTTCCGGACACGAATTGGTTATCCGCGAATTGCCTTGACGGTGCCTTCGATCGTCATCATGGTGCCAGGCTTGTACATGTACCGTTCAATGTACAATATGGGCCTGACCTCTGTTTCCATTGGTGCATACTGGATGGTTCAGGCTACCCTGATTGTCTTTGCTTTGCCATTAGGACTCATCACAGCCCGGATCTTGACTGATGAGAAGTGGCGCCATAACGGCTAGTTTGATTTTGCAATAATATTAAGGGAGGAGATTAGATGTCATCAAAAAAGCAACCGCATTTGATATTGGTTACTTGTGCACTGTTAATGTCCAACATAATGGCTGGCCTTGATGCAACGATCGTTAATACAGCAATGCCGGCAATCACTAGCGATCTCCATGGTCTATCTTATATGGGCTGGATCGTGGCCACGTTCCTGTTAGGGATGTCTGTCTCTTCTTCGTTATGGAGCAAATTTGGGGAACATGTTGGCAATAAGGTCGCCTTTGTTCTCGCTACTACGCTCTTTTTAATTGGCACAATTGCTCAAGGATTGGCCACTAATATCCAGTTCTTTATCATTGGTCGAACCATCATGGGTATTGGGGCCGGTGGCGTTAACATTATCCCGATGATTGTTTACGGCTTTTTATATGACGACTTAAAAAAACGAGCTCAAGTCATTGGTTTGGCTAGTGCCTTTTTCAACACTGCTTCTATCGTTGGGCCATTGGTCGGCGGGTGGATTGTCGACTTCTTTGGTTGGCGCTGGATTTTCTTCATTAATGTTCCCATTGCGTTAATATCAGTAGTAATCGTCAGTATGTTATTTAAACCATCACACCGGATGGCAGCTGGTAAAAAGATCGATATCCCGGGTGCTGTGTCGATGATCATCGGTCTCTCGCTGATTTTGACGGGGATCGAAATGATTGGTAGTATTCCAAACTGGGAGACAGCAATCTTACTCATCGCTGGCGTAGTGATGATGATTGTCATGTTTAAATTGGAAAGCCATTCAGATGATGCCATTATCCCAACCCGTTTCTTCACTAACCATCGTTTGTTGGTAGACTTCGTATTCTTCATGATCATGTGGGGAGCTTTCATTGCTTTCCTGACCTATGTGCCGATGTGGGCCCAAGGAATCCTGGGATTGAGTGCCTTTATCGGTGGTGTTACTCAGATTCCGGGTGCGATCACCAATTTCTTAGGTTCTGAACTGGTTGCCGTGATTAATTATCGTCACATCAAGTACTGGTTGATTTGTGGTGGGATCGTCAGTTTAGCAGTTGCATTTTTGATAGTTATCATTGTCGGCCAGTCGACTCCTTTTTGGTTATTACTAGTAGCTGGGGCTTTTCAAGGCTTTGGGGTTGGCTTGAACTTCAATTTGCTGCAGATGAGTGTGCAGACTGACGTTCCACTAAATGACATGCCAGCTGCTACTTCCGTGGCATACCTGTTGCGAATTTTGAGTCAGACTATGATGTCCGCCGTTTACGGGGTCGTGCTTAACAATACTTTGGCCGAGCATTTGCGCAGTCACCATGGCATCACGATGACGATGATGAATAAATTGACTAATGCAGCGACAGCGAAGGACTTGCCACAAGATTTGATGCCAATTATGCGTCATATTCTATATGATGCCTACCATAACATTATGTATGTTGGTCTCGGGCTGACGCTAGTGGCATTGATCCTATCTATTATCGTGGCAATTCGCAAAACACGACAATATCGGGAAACTCTTAACGGCTAAATTTCCCGGGAAATAAATTAAGAGCTGGCAATTATCTTTCAGCAAAGGCTGAGAAAGGTAGCTGCCAGCTCTTTTCTCTATCTAAAGATTTCCCAAAGACCTGTCCGTCAAATATGATTCCGTGGTACGATTAATTGTATAAATGTATGACGTGAAGGGCAAAAGGAGTTTGCAATGACGAACAGAAAGATATTCAACCGCCAGCTAGCATCCGGAGTTGCCGCTAACATTGGCGCTGACTTACGTGATCTCACTCGATGCGGTGATCATTCTTCGCGCCAAGCAGCCGTGACCTCAGTAGCTATTCAGTTATCCGGCTTTAAAAGCTCACTGGCTGATCCGCAAGCACGTGATTTGTTGATCCAACAAGTGCGTGAAGAAGATGATCAGGATTATGAAATGCCCACGAATGTCAGCTTTGACGTTCCAGTTGAAGAAAAGAAAATTGAGGGTGGCCAGTTATTCATTTTGAACCACCGCAATGATGACCAAGCCGTCATCTTTTACCTGATGGGTTCTGCCTATCTGCAGCGTGCTGATCGGGACCATTGGCGCTACCTCAACCGCTTGGCTTTGCGGACGGGGTGCTGTATTTATACCCCACTGTATCCGATGGTGCCAGTCAATCACTTTGACCAAATCTATCACGATATGATCCAGTTATATGAAGATATCTACGGTATCACTGAAGCAAGTCGCATAACCCTGATGGGTGATTCTGCCGGGGGAGGACTGGCCACTGGCTTTTGTGAATATTTGGGCCAACGTGGCTTGCCTCAGCCCGGACACCTTGTGTTGATTTCTCCATGGTTGGATTTGGAACTCAAAAATCCGCTGATTGAGGAGTATCAAAAAGAAGATGTCACCCTGGATGCTGAGGGTTTACGGCAGGTGGGACGCTTGTGGGCTGGTGAAACCAACCCGGCAGATTATCGTTTGAGTCCAATTAACGGTGACGTCAGTGCACTGCGTGATGTGACTATTTTTGTCGGTACGCGGGAAATTATGTATCCTGATACTAATGATTTTGTAGAAAAATTAAAACAGGCGCACGTGCCAGTTGACTACCAGGTTGGCAGGGGAATGTTTCACATTTACCCCTTATACCCGATCCCGGAATCCAAAGATGCCATGGAAACGGTAGAACGGCTGGTACATGCTAAGCAGGATGAAGCTTAAGGGAGGAATAACAATGACAAAAGTTGCTGTAATTTTTGCTGATGGTTGTGAAGAAGTTGAAGCATTGACCCAGATTGATGTCTTTCGGCGTCTTGGTATCCAGGCTGATATGGTTGGTCTGGACGCAACGGACGTTATGAGTGCTCATCAAGTTGCTTTGAAGATGGACAAAGTAGCTGATGATTCTTTGCTGGATTATGATGCTGTTATTTTCCCTGGCGGCATGGGTGGTGCCAAGCGCCTTAAGGAAAGCAGCAAGATGAAGGACATCATGCTGAAGCGCCAGGCAGCCGGCAAGTGGGATTGTGCTATGTGTGCTGCCCCAACGGCTTTAGCTGCTTATGGTGTGCTGGATGATGCTGACTACACTGTTTATCCAGGAATGGATGATCAGACACAGGCAGATGCCAAGAATGGTCGTTTCCACGAGGACATTACAGTAGTGGATAATGAAAAGCACGTAATCACCAGCCGTGGCCCGGCTACCGCCCTGGCTTTTGCTTACAAGATCGCGGAGACACTTGGCGTTGACACTGCTGACCTGAAGAAGGGAATGCTCTACGACTACTTGAAGAAGAACATTCAGTTCTCATAATTAAATTCTAAATACAAAATAAACCGTCAGCTGCGGGCTTCAGTGCTCGTTGCTGGCGGTTTTGTTGGTTATTGTAATAATTGAATGCCTTGACGTGTTTGGGAGACGGTCAATTGTCCAGGGGCCGATGATTGCTGAGCCGTTGCAAAGGTTAGTGCTGACCCGAAAACTTGGCCGCTGATACGACTGATTTTCCCTAAGTCACCCATTGCCATGGTGACCACTGGTTGTTCGAAGTGTTGGTCAGCCCACGTCGTTAAGTCGAGCAAGCGTAGAACGTCATCCACTTTATGTGGCATGACTGCCAATTTGAGCACATCAGCGCCACGATCAGCCATCGCTTTCAATTGTTCTTTCATCGCTTCTGTCTGTGGCGTGCCATCGAAGTGGTGTGCACTGAATAGCAAAGGAACTGGCTGTTCAGCATTTTGCTGAATATTAATCTTCCTTGCCAACTCGATGTCAATAAGGTCGGCACAATGATGACTGATCAGTGCATTGATCAGCTGTTCGTATTCACCATCACTGCCATTAAATTGGCCACCTTCAGCAGTGGTCCTAATTGTAGCTAATAGGGGTGTCGGATGGCAGAGGTGATAGAGGGTTTGGCCCACTTCGAGGATCTGTTCCTGGTTTGTCGTTGATAGGTAGTCGATTCGCCATTCGATCAGGTCGGGTCTTTGACTAAGGGCACGGTTGATTTCAATTGTCAGTTGGTCGACGTTGTGTCCCACTAAGGGAACGGCAATTTTGGATTGACCGTCACCCAGTTCAATGTTGCCAATATGCAGACTCATTTTATTCACCCCCGTTAAAGACGACTTTCCTAACTAATGGAACCGGCATCTCATGACCGGTCCATTCTTTGAAACAAGCAGCACCTTGGTAGAGCAGCATCCCCAGTCCGTTGTAGCTGTGTTGAACTCCTGCTTGCCGGGAAATGCGTAAGAGTTTGGTTTCGCGTGGTTGGTAGACGGTATCGTAGACGACCAGATCGGGTCGCAACATTGTCGGGTCAGTTACAGGGCTGATCTCTTGGAGATTTCCCATTCCCATGCTGGTAGCATCGATTAAAATGGCAGAATCAGCTAGGCATTGTCGCAGATCATTTTTATCTTCAAGAGCGTGGGCTTCCGCATTGGCTGATGTTTGTTGTTGGATTAAGTCAGCCAGTTGCTGGGCCTTGTTCCAGTGGGAACCATTGAGGCGGTTAAAGATATGGATATGAATGGCCCCGTCGAGCGCAGCCTGAATGGCGATGGGAGTAGCGGCGCCACCAGCCCCAATGATGGTGATAGTTTGTCCCTGAACGTGGTGACCGTGGGCAGCAAGATCGTCCATCACGCCACGCCCGTCCGTCGTGTCACCGATCAGCTGGTCATCATCGTTAATGATGGTATTGACGGCGCCAGCAAGCTTAGCCGCAGGAGTCAGTTTGTCCAGTAACGGAATGACTGCCTCTTTATTTGGCAGCGAGAGGTTAGCCCCTCTCATATGAAGGGTGTGCATGGCTTGGATAGCATTGGGTAACTGTTTTTTCCCAACCTCAAATGCCAGGTAAGCGTAGTTGAGGTTGAGGTGAGCACAGGCCAGGTTGTGCATGGCCGGGGAAAGGGAGTGACCAATCGGCGTTGCGAAGATACCGAGTAGACGGGTGTGACCATCGATGTTTGGAACAAGTTGTGGGGACATCATCATCACTTCCCACTCGGCTGATCAAGCTGTAACCAATCTTCCAGATGATCGACATTGACGGGATAAAAAGCAGGTTCGCCGATTTTTTTGAGGTAGACGAAGGTCAGTTGCTTACCCCGTACTTTCTTATCATGGCGCATTGCCGCGTACATAGCTGGTGAGCCCAGGACGGGATCAGTTAAGGGAAGACCGACAGCCTGGAGAGCAGCGGTTACTTTAGCAGAGGTGCCTTTAGCTGTGAGGCCGAATCGCTCGAACTGCTTGCAGACTTGGCTAGTACCGACGGCAACGGCCTCACCGTGAAAGAGGCGACCATGAGCGGCAAATTCCACCCCGTGGCCGATGGTGTGACCAAAATTCAGGAGGCGTCGAAGATTGCCTTCTCGTTCATCTTGGGAGACGACTTTGGCCTTAAAACTAATGCTGTGGTGGATTAGTGCGACGGCATTTTTCAGAATATCATCAGCTGATTGTACTTGTTCGATCAAGTCCCAGAAGTCACCACCATTCATGGCAGCACACTTGACGACTTCGCCGTAACCCTCGACAGTCACCCGGGATGACAAGGTCTTTAGGGTGTCTGGGTCGATGACGACTAAATCGGGTTGGTAAAAGCTGCCAACGAGGTTCTTCCCACTGTCGATGTCGATGGCGGTTTTGCCACCGACGGAGCTATCGACCTGTGCCAACAGTGACGTTGGGATTTGAATAAAGGAAATCCCGCGGAGCCAGAGTGAAGCGGTGAGTCCGGCTAGGTCACCGATGACGCCGCCACCAAGGGCGATGATGCCGTCGACACGACTCAGATGGCTATCAGCACAGGCTTTGATAGTTTGTTGGAGGACGTCCCACGATTTACTGCTTTCACCGGCAGGGACGGTGATGTCCGTTGTTTGAAAACCAGCCCCATTTAATTGATCGTTGACCGCTGATAAGTACAATGGACCGACGTTACTGTCAGTGATGACCAGCACTTTGCGTGCGGACCACACCTGACTGATCAGCTTGCCCAGCTGCTTCAGCAAGCCGTGTTCGATGAAAATATCGTATTCCTTTTGTTTGGTTGCAACGTGAATCGTCTCCATTAGGCATTAACCTCCTCAAAGTCGTTCATCAAATCGTGCATTGCCTGGCTCTTCTTCATCAGTTGTTTGAACATCGTTGGTGTCAGTGCCTGAGGGCCATCTGACAAAGCTTTTTCGGGATGATCATGAATTTCAACGATTAGGCCATCAGCGCCGGCAGCAACACCCGCGAGACCAACTGGGCTAACCAGTTGACGGTCGCCAGTGGCGTGGCTTGGGTCAGCAATGATCGGGAATGGAGTGAGTTGGCGGAGAGCAGCGATGGCACCAGCGTCGAAAGTGTTGCGGGTATGGGTGTTATCAAAAGTCCGAATTCCCCGTTCGACCAGCATGATTTGGTGGTTGCCTTCAGCTGCAATGTATTCTGCTGCGTTCAGCCAGTCGTCGATGGTAGCGCTCATTCCCCGTTTAAGAGCGACGGGGATGTTGGTTTTGCCGACAGCCTTCAACAGTGAGAAGTTCTGCATGTTCCGGGAACCGATTTGGAAAACGTCAGTGTATTTGGCGATCATTGGAACGTGTTCGTCGTCCATAACTTCAGTGATGACGTCCATTCCTTGTTCGTCCGCGGCTTCGCGTAAGAACTTCAGACCTTCTTCACCAAGTCCTTGGAAGGAGTATGGTGAGGTACGGGGCTTGAAGGCACCACCACGCAATACCGTGGCACCGCCTTGTTTAGCAATGGCAGCCATCTTTTTCACGTGAGCTTCGCTTTCTACGGCACATGGACCGGCCATCAGTGCTAGACTACCGTCACCGATCGTTGTGTGTGGGAGCTTGATGATTTCATTTTCGGGATGCAAGAGACGTGAGCTTTGGATGGCCTTTGGAACGTCTGTAATAATTTGGGTTGCCATTTGACGGATGTCAGACGGTAATTGATCTGGTGTGATTCCACCAATGGAGATGCGGTTGCGGTGAGTGAAGACGTCGCGGTGTCCACCGAAGATAGCAGTCAATTTGTTGATAGCAGTAGCGGCATTTTCTTTAGGTAAGACGATAATCATATTGGTTCCTCCATTCAATTCTCAAATGCTGGCAAAAAGAAAAGGGCTTCGCGGCGATGCGAAACCCTGAAATCCTTGAACGGAATTCATTATATAAAGGGAGCCGCAACGCTTCGTTTTCGTTGCGGCTCAATTTCCATGATGAAAATCAGTTATTGGTCGCAACTTGTGCGGATGAGATGCCCGCGCAAGTTGCACAGGCATTATTTAAACCAATAACCGTAATAAAACGCATTAAGCTGATTGACTCGCCATTTCATCATGAAAAACTCCTTTTCGTTTGATTAAAGTTTAATTAGATTTCAATTTAGTTTGGATTATATTAGCTTTATTGCCCCTTGTCAACAGGTAAATGAAAAATTTTCTCACTTATTTGGACATGACGAGGCGCGCTCGTTGCACGCATTTTGAATACCATGTACAATGGTCTAGTAATTAGATAATAGTTTTAACTAGGGAGGATGTTGTCTCTTATGGCAAAGCGAATTGCAGAATGTACGACCTTTCTGGCCGGAAAAGATGCCACCATTGATGGATCGACGATGGCAGGCCGTAACGTGGATACATTTGGTCCATTAGACCCCCAGAAAGTAAAGGTCTACCCAAGTTATCATAACCGCGATCATAGTGTACATTCCTATCTCAATAAATTTGTTGGTCAGTGCCCTCGCGATGGCTATCGCTACCAGGGTGTGCCAAACATCGATAACAACTTACATAAAGAAGGTGTTTTCGACGAAAGTGGCTTCAACGAAAAGGGCGTTGGGATGAGTGCCACCGAAAGTGTTTATGCCAATGAACGTGTCCTGGCCTATGATCCACTGAATACCGAGAGTGGCGTTAATGAGGATGTCATCGTAGCGATGACCTTGCCATTTTGTGACAGTGCCCGCGGGGCTGTTGAACGACTGGGTAAAGTGATTGCTAAGTATGGTTCAGCTGAAGGCAATGGCGTCATCTTCAGTGATGAGAATGATATTTGGTACATGGAAATTGTCACGGGCCATCACTGGGTTGCTCAGCGCATCCCGGATGATGCTTATGCCGTTACGGGTAACCGGGTTGCTATTCAGCAGGTCGACTTTGACGACCCTGATAACTTCATGTGGTCTGACGGTATCCAAGAATTTGTGGCTGATAACCACTTGAACCCCGACAAAGAAGGCTGGGATTTCCGCCACATTTTTGGTACTGCTACTACTTTTGATCAGCACTACAACACCCCACGTCAGTGGTACGGTCACCGTTTGATGAATCCTTCAATCGACTATGATCCACGGGATTACGATCTGCCTTTTATCAGCCGAACTAACCATAAAATTAGTTTGGGTGATATCGAATACTTCCTGGGTAGCCATTATCAAAATACCCCATATGATCCACTGGGCAATGGTACTCCCGAACAAAAAGTGGAATTCCGGCCGATTGGTTTGAGTCGTACCCAAAATTCACATATTTTGCAAGTGCGTCCAGATTTGCCAAAGAACGCTAACCACATTATGTGGCTCTGCCTTGGCGTACCGACCTTTGCCCCATTTGTTCCATTCTTCAGCGAAGCTACGACGATCAGCCCAAGCTATGCTATTACACCATCCAAGTTAAACATGGGCAACCTGCGGAGTGCTTACTGGATGCAACGTTTGCTATCATTGACGGTTGAAAGTCATTACTCTAAGTTCTTACACGAAGACCGGGCTTTCCTGAAGGATATGCGTGAAAACTTGTATCGCTGGGTCAACGAAACCGCAGCTGCCGCTGCTGATAAGAAGGGTGAGGAAAACGAGCGTTTCTTGAGTGACGCCAGTGCGGAAATGAACCTGCGTGTCGGTAAGAAGACCAAGCGTCTCATCAGCAAGTATCTGATGGATAGCATGGGAATGTCCAAATTAACCTTTACGATGGATAAGAATTTATGATTCAGTGGCAATTGAACTAATTCGGGACGATTTGATGTCGTTCCGAATTTTTTTGTGTTGACATTCTCAGTTGTTAGTTATATTCTTATGGCAATCATATTAGAAAATACTTAGAAAAGATGAGTAGTGATTGCGAGCTATCACAGAGAGCTACGTTGATGAGAAGTGGCTAGCAAAGGGTCATGAAGATGGTCTTGGAGTAAGTTGTTATTGTGAGCCTAAGGTGAGCAAGCCACGGTTGACGACCGATAAAAAGTCTAGGTTTACCGCTAAGGTGTACCTACTGAGGATGAGAATGCGAATTCTTGTCAAATTAGGGTGGTATCACGTTGATAAAAATGACGTCCCTAGAAGAGGAGTAAGACCTTTTCTAGGGACGTTTTAATTTTAAAGGAGGATGATTGAGATGCGTAGGAGGAAGAAACGTCAAGCATGGTGGTGGATTATTGGGATTGTTGTTGTTCTGGTAGTCGCAATTGGTGTCACGTTTGGTGCTAACGGTGGACCACTCGGTAACCGGACAATCACTTTAGGGACGATTGGACCCGACGTCCAGATTTGGCAGCACATTGCTAAGAGCAAGCAGGCCAAGCAGGAACACCTTAAAATTAAAGTGAAGAGTTTTACGGATCCGGTAGCCCTCAACAAAGCCACGGCGAATGGACAAATCGATGTTAATGCGTTCCAGTCTTGGTCGTACTTGCAGGCGTACAATAAGGAAAACAATAAGGGACAACTGGCAGCGCTTGGGACCACTTATCTGGAACCCATGGGGATTTACTCTGATCGCTATAAAAAGATCAGCCGTGTTCCTGACGGGGCAACGGTTGCTATCGCCAATAATCCTGCTAACACGGCACGTGGTCTGTTACTCCTGCGTAGTGCCGGCTTGATCACTTTGAAGAAGGGTTTTGGTGCAACCAGTGGGACGAATGAAATTGCCTCTAATCCAAGACACTTAAAATTCCGGGAAATCGATGATACGACTGGTCCGCGGGTGCTGAAGTCGACTGATCTGGTACTGATTGGTAACACCATTGCGTTGACGGGTCACCTGAATGTTTTACGGGACTCGATTTATCACGAAAAAGTAGACCAGAGCACGAAGAATAACATTAACGTGATTGCCACTGCAAAGAAGAGTCGCAATAATGCTAACTACAAGAAGCTGGTTAGTCTTTACCACAACCAGCAGATTCAGCAGTGGATCAAGAAGAAGTATCAGGGAACTAAGATTAACGTTCAAAAACCCCTGTCTTATTTCAATAATTAAGCTAAAGCCGATCGCTCACGTGGAACTGCGTGGACGGTCGGCTTTCATTCTTATGATTAAAATCCTTGTTCTTTGACTCTGGCTCGTTGGTTAATAACGCTGACCACGGCCGTCATTGTAGTGATTAAAGAATTCTTTCGGCGGTACACGATATAACGTGGTTCCCAGCTGCTGGCGTATTTAGCCTTGTAGTGGCGTAGTCCTTGGAAACCATAAAGGTTGTAGCCATATTCATAAATGAAGTGGGCTACTTTTTCCTCAAAGAAGCTGAATTGTGATTCGCCGACGTTGGCTAGCGGGGCCATCCCTAAGTCAAAGTACTGGTAGCCGTGTTGTTGACCATACTGGAACATGTGGACAAAAATTTCGTCCATAATTCCAGACGGTGCCTCATTGCTATGACGCATCAGGTCGATGGTCAGAATTTTCTTGCTGCCAGTTGGCATAAAGGTTGCAAATGCTACAAGAATGCCATTTTTATCACGAACTAGGGCAACAGGGGCTTGGTTGATGTAATTCACGGAGAAAAAGCCGAGGGAAAATCCTTTTTCAACATCTTTGCCCAACCACTCGTCCGAAACGTTCTTCATTTCCTTGATTAGTTGGCCATCAAATGGTGGTTGGACGATACTAAACTGGTAACCTTCGCGGTCAAATTTATGCATCAGTGCACGCTGCGAACGCTGACGTTTACCGGCCAGGGTGAAGTCGGCTAATTTAACTAGCCCGTCCTCACCGGTCTTGAAGAAATCAAAACCAAACTCATGCAGCAGCATTGTCGTCGCGGGACCAACTTCGTAGAAGACCGTCTGGTAGCCAAAGCGATCAGCTTCCTCCATGAAACGGCGGCAAGCCTGACGGATGTAATGTTGGTTGCCGACGGGTTCACCCATCACAATTAACTTGTCGTATTTTGGACGGAACATGAGGAAAAGCTGGTCGTGGTCGTCAGCGCGGTAGTAATAGATCTTTTTGTCATTCAAAAAAGCTAAGTGGCTGGTTTCGTTGCCACCAAATTCCTCAATAATATTGCGGACTCGTTTGGTATCAACAGAATCAAAACCCGAAAATGGATCAGGAGTACTCGTGAAGTAGTGCATGATGAGAAACATAACAAGCAATCCCAGCAGTAGTCCGATTAAGCCGGACAGCCAAATCTTTTCACCAGGGAAAATCAAAAAAGCAGGGACATGGTGAGTGGCTAAATATTGGGAACGGTTGATGATACCGATAATTGTATACAGAATCAGCGAACCCATGAAAATAGTCCCGTCGATAATCATTTTGCTCATGCTGTACACGAATTTTTCCCGGTACAGAGTTTTGTGGCTAAAAAGAACCATCAATAAGACAATGGCCAAGTAGATGGTTAAACTCCATGTTCCAAGGTTCCACAAGGTATTAATGATGCCAATGAGCAACAGGGCAAGGGTTGGCCAGTAAGCCTTTTTGAGTCGGGCTTCGACTCCCCGTGCGCAGGCTAGCAAGGCAATTGCAAAGAGCACCGTTGTCAGCTGATGCAAAAAGAAAAAAGTGAAGGGGTAGACCCGCATCAAAAACTTATTGCTATTGGTTAAATCAGGTAGGCAGGCGGCTAGCAGCATCAATACACCAGAGGCGTACATGAAGGCAGTCAATAAGCCATGTGACAACTTGTGAAGACCTTGCCGCGGCAAGTCGTCGAAGTACTGGTTAAAGCGACTGCCAAGGTCCGTTAAAGCGAGAATTCCACCGATTAACACCGGCACGATATAGTAGAAGACACGGAATAACAAGAGCCAAATGACGGCTGTCGATCGGGGAACACCTAAAAGTGATAATTCCATCAGCATGATGAAATCAAATGAGCCGAGAGCCCCTGGAACCATCGAGACGACCCCGATGATTTCAGCCACGATGTACATTGGTAAAACAGCGATGAAGTTTGTTTTAACTCCCATCAGGTAGCCGATGAGGATAAAGAATAAGGATACGAAGAGCCACTCTAAAGTGGAACTGCTGACAATACCTAATTCTAACTTGAGGGTAAGATCCCGAAAGATCTTGGAATCATGAAGCTGGGTGATGGCAAAGATAATTGGGAAATAGCAACCGCCACCGACCAGCCAGATGGTGTAGCGGGCAAGGTGGGTACCACCACTATGAAAAGCGAAGATCAAGACGATGGCGAGCCAGCATAAAACGGATAAACCGGATAGCAAGAAAATGGCAATTTTAGAAATAGCCAGCAGAATTTGGGTTCTGCTCGATTTTTTGCCATAAAAATAAGCTCGTAATGTGGCACCGAGAAGACCACCAAAACCAGCGATATTGGTTAATGTGTTGGTAATCCACCCGCTGCGGATAATATATGATGGGGCATAAATATCGCGCTGCTTAAGGAGGTGGACGAGGGCAAAGTCATAGCCAAGCATTGGCATGACCGCAACGCAACCTAGTACCAGCATAATAGCAATGTTTAACGGTGAGAGGCTAGCGAGGCCGTGAACAACTTGGGACCAATTAACGGTTTTAAAAAAGTTGCCCAGGGCAAAGATAACGAAGAGAACAACCGAGACCATAAAGATGGTTTGGATGATCCTTTCGTTGCGCTGCCACCAGCGGCGAATGCTTTGTGCTTTCACCTTTATTTCCCCCTAAATTCAATATGGTTAATAGTCATTATATAATATGTTGTTGATACACCACCAGAAAATGTCGAAAAACTGTTGACGAATCTCTGAATCTTCCGTATAATTCTAAATGTTGTTAATGGTCCGTTGGTCTAGTTGGTTTAGGACGCATCCCTGTCACGGATGAGATCACGCGTTCGAGTCGCGTACGGACCGT
>NZ_JAXGYB010000010.1:0-17991 GCF_040772465.1 Limosilactobacillus sp.
TTACTAATTTAAACAGTACTTTTAAGTACTAGTACCTTAATAAGGTGGTCTATACTCAAAAGCCATAATATCGGCATCCCCAGGGTCTAAAAATTATTTTCATCTACTAGGATAAAAATATTTATAAATAAAAAGCAAACTTTAAGCACTGATAAGCCCGATTGCAAATTTAGCGTTTGCTATTCCCATGCATATTTTGGCTTGGTAAAGTACACGTGAATTTACGGGGGACAAATTAATAAATAGCAATTTTGCATGAAATTCAATTTTTGAAATCTGGGGTTGAGTTTGAAGATTATCAACCTGAGTTTGACATGGGGGTCAAAAAAATGAAGAGTGCAAAGTTAGTTTTAACAACAGCATTAGCTGCAACCGCAGTTCTGGGAATTAATGCTACGCAAGTTCATGCAGCAACGGTTCAATCTAATGGTAACCAAGCTACTACGTGGCGTTCTGAGAGCAATGCCTTATTAAGTTCTTACAACCAGGCTGTTTCTCAAGCTGATCAACAAGCTGCTAATGCACGTAATACTGTTGAAAACTCTTATACTAACTCTGTTAAGCAACAAGAACAGAGTAACCAGAATAATTACAGCAATCAGCTGACTTCTAACCAGCAGAATTACACACAGGCTACTAATACTTATAACCAAAAAGTTCAACAAATTAATAGCAACGTTTCTGCTTCAGTTGTTAAGCCAGCTACCGTAATTCCTGCAAACCAACTGCAGGACACTTCTAATGGGCGTCACATGTTAGCTAAGTCTTCTAGTGATAGTGCTTATGCTAACCCTGACTTTGGTAAGTTGAACGTTGAAGAATGGGAAGACGTTTTTGTACACCACAATGATGGCACTGCCGATGACATTGTTAATACGGCTGCTAACCGCCCAACTAGTTTAGATCAATTACCACTGACTTTTGAACCAGGCATGTTGGTTTACGATCCAGCAAATGATCATTCTGAAGCCGTTGACTTCAACAATGGTTTATCTGACAGCCAAAAAGAAGTTCTTGAAGATCTGGCTATTAACTGGGTCGACCAGTACCGTCAAAATGTTTACAACAACTACCGCAGTTACTACTATGCAGCACTGCACAACAGCAATGCTCCACGTCCGCAGCGTCTGATTAAGACTGCTGGTGGCGAATCAATCGGTAACATTTTACTGAAGATGCGTGAAGATGGTCAGTTGTCAGCTAATACTCACACGACGGACAATCTGAACACACAGAATATCGCTGAAGGCAATACTGGTCGAAACACTGCTCGTTATAACGAATTCCACAATGCCGAAAATACTTACTTTGGTTTGTACAACGGCAACGGTATTGATTGGAACTACTTGAAACAACAGGGTATCACCCAATCTGGCCGTACTTGGATGGAAGACCTTTACCAGATCCAAGGTTATCATTCAACGATGTTGGCTTACGCCATCAGTCTTTACGATTCACTGCAGGGTATGCTTTATGGTGAATTGTACAGCAACAACATTAATGCTAGTCGGACTGCTGGTGGTCACGCCACTAACACTTTGAGTCCATACCTCCGTGTGATCACGGTTCGGTTCCAAAAGGAAAACAGCCACTTCTTCTCACACCGTGATGGTCACCCTAACATGTCTGGCCTTGACTACGCCTACATTATTGATGGTTGGGGCTTTGTTAACATGACTAACATGAGCGCTGATCGTCTGTACCAGACAACTACTAACGTTAACAACGCTACTGGTTCTCGGATGTACGGTGGCAATGCTGAATCACTTGGCATCGTTAACAGCATCTACGGCGCACAACACAACGTTTCTGGTAGTGCTGCAGCACAACGTAAGACCAACCTGGCTAGTGCCGAAGCTGCTTTGAATACCGCCAAGAATAATGGCGCTTCACTGTTAAACCAAATTGTTAGTGTTAACAATAACCAATTGCTTCAATTGACTTCTTCACACGGTCGTAAGTTGCAAGCCATCAACGTCAACTTACAGGATGAATTGAAGAAGTTGCAACAAAACTACTGGGACGCCTTAAGTGCTCTTAACAGTGGCAATACTGCTAAGTTGAACCAACTGAAGAGTCAGCGTTCACAGATCTTGGCCCAAGCTGCTTCAGCTAATACTAAGATCATTAACAGTTCTGACATTGAGTCAACGTTGAAGCAAATTGGCCTGAACGTACCAATGGCAAGCACCGATGAAGGTGACAACACAGTTAAGGCTAATGAAGCCGCTACTGTTGTTGCAATGCCAAAGGAAATTCAACAACTCGTTAAGCACCAAATCGTTCTCGCTGCTGTTAATGGGACTAACAACAGCCTCAACTTTGGGAAAACTGTTGTTGATCTTCCTGCCGCTGGTCGTCAAGCCGTAAGTGGCATGGAAAAAGTAGCTAAGGACAGCTTCCAGGACAGCAAGTCAGATAACGGGACATCTGCTTCTGTCATGAGCACTGTTGCTGTTGGGGCAGCACAAGTTGCCAAAGCTACTGATGCTAGCGTGGCCATGGGAAGCCAGGCTAGTGCCTTAGTTCAAAACACTAAGAAACAGGTTTCACAATCTGCTGCACCTGTTGCAAGTCAACAAAGCAGCAAGCACGGCATCGCAGCCGTGATCGCATCCTTCGGAATGGTGTTAGCTATGCTCGGTTCAGCAGTATTAGACCGCAAGTTCTAATCAGAGAACCACTCAACGGTGGTGTCGTCGGGGGACAGACAACTACCGCAATGAATACTCTTCAAAATGGTTTGACCCCAATTTTATAATCTTCACAAAAAGCAGCTGTCTAGGGAAAGCAGCTGCTTTTTTGTATAAAATTTTAAAAGGTCCTTGCATTTTATGAAAAGCAGTGTAGAATAATAGTCAATAATTAAAAGACGATGAGAAAGCAGAGTAAGGTTTCTAATTCGCACAGGGAGCTGAGGTTAGTGAGAACTCAGCAGACACTGGAGATCTGAATAACCCTTTCCCGGGCCGCAATCCCAAATGCTTTGCAGAGTAGGATTCGCCGTCACCGGAACGTTACTACCGGAGAGTATGATAGTACTCATAATGAAGTTGGTCTGCTTAGTGCAGGCAACTAGGGTGGTACCGCGAAGTCCTTCGTCCCTATTGTGGTGGACGAAGGGCTTTTTCTTTTGCCTCCGTCCACGGTTGTAGTTGTCGATTAGATTGGTATTAATAAAAGGAGAAATGGTTATGAGTTTGATTTTACCTAAAGATTATGATCCACGTCTTTCAGTTCGTGACACGGAACGTGCAATTCGTTACATTCGGGAAACTTTCCAGGATGAGATTGGTAAGGAATTAAACCTGCAACGGATGTCTGCACCGATGTTTCTACCAAAGAGTACTGGTCTGAACGACAACTTGAACGGTGTTGAAACCCCAGTTTCCTTTACGATGAAGGACATGCCTGGTGAAACGATCGAAGTTGTTCACTCCCTGGCCAAGTGGAAGCGTTACGCCCTCAAGCGTTACGGCTTTAAGATGCATGAAGGTCTCTACACTAACATGAACGCCATCCGGAAAGATGAAACGCTGGATAACTTCCACTCCGTTTATGTTGACCAATGGGACTGGGAAAAGATTATTGCTAAGGAAGAACGGACACCGGAAACTTTACACAAGGTTGTTCGCAAGATCTTTAAAGTGATTAAGCACATGGAACATGAAGTTTGGTACAAGTTCCCAGAAGCTGTTTACCACTTGCCGGATGACATTCACTTTGTTACTACCCAGGAACTGGAAGACAAGTACCCAGACCTGGAACCAATGCAACGTGAAGAAAAGGAATCTAAGAAGTGGGGCGCAATCTTCGTTGAAAAGATCGGTGCTCCTCTGAAGCGTAGTGGTAAGCCACATGATGGCCGGGCACCTGACTACGATGACTGGGAACTGAACGGTGACATCGTCTTCTGGTACGAACCACTGCAAACCCGTCTGGAAATTTCAAGTATGGGTATCCGGGTTGACGAAGACGCAATGCGTCGTCAACTGAAGGCAGCTGGTTGTGAAGACCGTGCTAAGCTGCCATTCCACAAGATGCTGCTGGAAGGCAAACTGCCATACACCATTGGTGGTGGGATTGGTCAATCACGGCTGTGCATGCTGTTACTTGGCAAGGCTCACGTTGGTGAAGTTCAAGCTAGTGTATGGCCACAGGATATGATCGACAAGTGCGAAGCTGACAACATCCACTTGCTGTAATATTAATGAATTTGAATGAGATTGAGAAAGTTGCAAGCTTTCTCAGTCTTTTTTATTTTTAAATGATATTTTTTAATTTAATTGCTGGCAATCTTAAGATAATTACTGGAGTGAATTAAGAAAAAATAAGCGTTTACAGCTTGTAATGATGGAATAATTAAGACAGAATGTTGCAGATTTCGTCAGCTATTCTCATCTGTTACTCATTGTTATTTGAGCTTTTTCTTAATTTTTAGTATAATATTCTACGTATTTATTTTGGATTGTTACTCAGGTGGGCACATTTGTTTTAACAATCATACTTGTAACTTATTATTTTTATAGAAGGGTTTTGAATTAGCTTGGGGAAAGAAAAAAACCTAGACACGGCCTTCTTCGGACAACCACGGGGTCTGTCTACTCTGTTCTTCACTGAAATGTGGGAACGTTTTAGTTACTACGGGATGCGTGCTATCCTGCTGTTCTACATGTACTATGCAGTTAGCAAGGGTGGCTTAGGATTTGACCAATCGACCGCTGCTTCTATCATGTCGATTTACGGATCCATGGTTTTCCTGTCTGGTGTTGTCGGCGGTTGGCTGGCTGACCGGGTATGGGGTAGTCGCAAGACCGTTTTCTACGGTGGTGTGCTGATCATGTTTGGGCACATCGCCCTTTCATTGCCACTCGGTCGGGCAGCGTTGTATGTCTCAATTGCCTTGATCGTTACCGGGACTGGTTTGCTAAAGCCTAACGTTTCGTCGATGGTTGGTGACCTTTATTCAGAAGGCGATAACCGGCGGGACTCTGGTTTCTCAATGTTTGTCTTTGGTGTCAACTTGGGTGCCGCTGTGGCTCCATGGGCCGTTCCGTGGGCAGCTGGTGGCTTTGGCTTCCACGCTTTCGGCAGCACGATGAACTTCCACGCTGGTTTCTCATTGGCTGCTATCGGGATGTTCTTCGGTTTGCTCCAGTACACGATCGATGGTCGGAAGTACTTGAGCCAAGACAGCCTTTATCCTGAAGACCCGATCGACAAGGATGCACTTCATAAAGTGACACTCTGGACGATTATTGCTGTCATCGCAGTCGTTGTCATCCTCGCATTGATGGGTGTGATGGGTAACCTCAACATTAACAACATCATCAGCTTGATCACGGTCATTGCTATTGCATTGCCGATCATCTACTTTATCATGATGTTAAATTCCAAGAAGGTTACCAAGATCGAACATTCACGTGTTCTGGCATACATTCCGCTCTTCATTGCTGCCGCTGTGTTCTGGGGTATTGAAGAGTCCGGTTCTGTTGTGCTCGCTCTGTTCGCTCAGAAACGAACCATCTTGCATGTCGGAGGATGGCACTTTGCTGCTGCTAACTTCCAAACGTTGAACCCGCTGTTCATCATGATCCTGACACCATGCTTTGTTTGGCTGTGGGATCACTGGAAGAAACAGCCGACTTCGCCAAGCAAGTTTGCTGCCGGTTTGATTTTCGCTGGCTTCTCGTATGCTTGGATGGCTTTGCCAGGAATTATTCATGGCACAACCACTGGCCGCGTCAGTCCGTTATGGCTGGTTGGGTCGTGGTTCCTGTGTGAAATCGGTGAAATGCTGATCTCACCGATTGGCCTTTCAGTTACTACTAAACTGGCTCCTGATGCCTTTAAGTCACAAATGCTTAGTATGTGGTTCTTGGCTGACGCCGCCGGCCAAGCGGTCAATGCACAAATTGTTAAGCTTTACAGCGCTAATACTGAAATTCAGTACTTCCTGGCAATCGGGGTTGTCTCCGTTGTCTGCGGGGTAATCCTCTTTGGCTTGTCTAGGAAGATTAGTTCGTTGATGAAAGGCGTCAATTAAATAATCATTAGTATGAACACCCAGTTGTTTATCGGCATTTTTTGGGGATGCTGGTAAATAACTGGGTGTTTTTATTAGTGCAAAATGATAGCTACTTAGCGAATACTAATTTGTAAGATTGCTAAATTTGATAAAAAGTGAACAGAATCCCCATTATACTGGCATTTAACGCGATTTTTGTATGATTTATGCGCAAAAAAGGCATACGGGCGCTAATTAGAAGTTCCTCTTTAAAATTCGATTAATTTGATAAAAAACAGAGTAAAAACGATTAAAAAAATACTAGAAAATTAGTAAGCACTTGATTGCTTTTCCGTAAAATATATTATTCACAATTATTAATAAAAGCATTTACTTTTGATATATCAGTTTTAATGGTAAATATTTATTTATATTATTTTGATTAAACTTTAATTTTGTGAAATTGATTCTTGTATGCGCTTACGTTATATTGAAGATGCCCGGGTGAGATAAACAAAGCACAGTTAAAGCGAGGCGTGATTAACGATGAAAGTCGGAATCGTAAAAGAACATAAAGCTGGGGAAGGCCGTGTCGCTGCTACACCTGCTAATGTAAAAAAGTTAATTGATGCTGGTACTCAAGTAATGGTTGAGGACCAAGCCGGTACTGGATCAGGTTTTGAAAATTCAGCATACGAGGCTGTTGGCGCTAAGATTGTCAGCCATGAACAAGCATGGGATGCAGATTTAGTGGTCAAGGTAAAGGAACCTGAACCAGAAGAATACAAATACTTTAAGAAAGGACAGGCTATTTGGGGCTTCCAACACTTAGCTTCTACTCCTGAAACGGTTAAGGCAATGGAGAAAGCTGGAGTGACTGCCATTGGTGGTGAAACCATTGTGGCTAATGGTCAACTGGCTTTGCTGAAGCCAATGAGTGCAATCGCTGGTCGGCGTTCAGTAATCATGGGTGCCTACTACTTGGAATCCCAACATGGTGGCGAAGGAATTTTACTGCCAGGTACACCGGAAGTTGCAGCTGGTAAGGTTGTCTTCTTTGGCGGTGGCAATGCTGCTGTCAATGGTGCTGAACTGGCACTTGCTATGGGTTGTGAAGTTTCAATCATTGAATTGAAACAAGAACGGATTGATTGGCTGAAGGCCCACTTCCAAGGTCAACGTTTCAAGGCAATCAACTCAACGCCAGAAAACCTAGCAGCCGAAATTAAGACGGCCGATGTCTTTATTTCAACGATTCTGATTCCTGGTGCTCGTCCACCGAAGTTAGTCACAGAAGACATGGTTAAGAGTATGAAGAAGGGCAGTGTTCTGATTGACGTTGCCATTGACCAAGGTGGAACTGTTGAAACCATTGATCATCCAACAACAATTGAAGATCCTGTCTTCACTAAGTACGGAGTTATTCACTACGCCGTTCCGAACCAGCCTGGTGCTGTTCCACGGACTGCAACGGTGGCACTGTCTAACGGCAATATCAAGTACTTGATGGAAATTGCTCATAGTGGCCTTGATGATGCCATTAAGTTAGACGAAGCTTTGGCTAGTGGAATTAATATTTACCATGGTCAAGTTGTTAATGAAGGTTTAGCAAAGTCTGTAAATAGTGACTATCACAAACTCAACGATTTGCTTTAAGGATAGTCAGAAAAGAGGGTAGATTATGCTGAAGCAATTAACTCCAAGTGAAACCAAAACATCTTCTTCTCAATCATCTAACTTCATCACCTTACGTGATGCGGTTGAAGCTGCTCACTACATTCACCAGGAAGGTGGACGTATTACTCCACTCCTGCAATCCATGTTCTTGAGCCGGACGGTTACACATGGCAATGTTTTCCTGAAACTGGAAAACATGCAGCTAACGGGATCATTTAAATTCCGTGGAGCATTTAACAAGATTATCCACTTAAGTGATGAACAGAAGAAACGCGGTGTTATTACCGCTAGTGCTGGTAACCATGCTCAAGGTGTTGCCTTAACATCAAAGTTGTTAGGTATCGATGCTACCGTGGTAATGCCGAAGGGTGCGCCGATTGCTAAGCAACGTGCTACATCTGGCTATGGCGCTAAGGTAGTGCTTCATGGCGACACTTTTGATGAATCACGTGCATTTATGGAGCAAAAGGCTGCAGACGAAGGCCTGACCATTGTAGATCCATATAATGACCAAGATGTTATTGCTGGCCAGGGGAGCATTGGGATCGAAATCATCCGTCAGTTATGGGATGTTGATACAGTCATTGTTCCTGTTGGCGGTGGCGGATTGATCTCAGGGATTGCTGCCGTTCTGAAGAGTTATAACCCATCAATTCACATCGTTGGTGTTCAATCTGAAAATGTTCACGGTATGACGGCTTCGTTGAAGGCTGGCAAGATTACCACCCAAAGTGATGGTAAGACGCTGGCTGATGGGACAGCCGTTGCTACCCCTGGCAGCATTACTTTCCAGTATGCAGAACACTTTGTTGATGACATGGTATTAGTGTCTGAAGAAGAAATTGCCAGAGCAATGAAGGACTTGATGCAACGGACTAAGATCATTGCTGAAGGTGCCGGTGCATTGCCAACGGCTGCTTTGGAATCACACAAGATTGATGAAAAGTGGCTGAAAGGTAAAAAGATCGTTGCTCTGGTCTCTGGGGGGAATGTTGATCTTGAACAAGTGGCTGATAATATTAACCACTTCTTCGCCAATGACCCCGATGGGGAATTCCTCGGCTAATAATTAGTGATGAGGAGGATTATCTATGAAAAACGCTGCTTCTAAAGCTGCGGACAAAAACAATTACAAACCATACGTTACTGATAGTACTAAAAAAGGTGGCGGTGGCGTAATTCTTGTGATGGGTGCTATTTTAGCCACCATCTTTGCCGCCTCGACTGCATATTCTGGGATGAAAGCCGGACTGACCGTTGCGGCTGGTATTCCTGGATCAATTATCGGGGCCGGGCTTGTCGCAGCTTTCGCCAAAAGTAAAGGAATTTTAGGCAAGAACATTTTGCAAGGGATGAGTTCCGGTGGTGAATCCATTGCTAGTGGGATGATTTACGTGCTGCCAGCAATCATCATTATCGGTGGCAAGATTAATTTCTTAGCCGGTATTATCGTCGGATCATTAGCTGTTCTCTTTGCAATTGGGATTGCTAGTCTAGTTCAGAATTATTTAGTTGTTCAAGAGCACGGTAAGTTAATTTACCCAGAAGCTGTTGCTATCAACGACGCTTTAGTCACCAGTGAATCTGGTGGTGACTCACTGAAATACATGGGTATTGGTTTTGCAGTCGGTGGTATTATCACCATGCTGACGACCCAATTCTTCAGCTTGGTTAACAGCACCATCAATTACGTTGGTAATGCTAATTATCGTTGGAAATGGTCAACTGAAGTCAACCCAATGCTTGCCGGTATCGGATTCGTGATTGGTATGCAGGCCGCGCTGACGATGTTTGCCGGTACTTTCCTGGCTAACTTCGGGATTACACCGCTGCTTTGCTACTTTACCCACATTGCTGGTTCTGGCGTTCATGTTTGGAACGACACCACAATGATGGTTAAGACGATGAATGTTGATGCCGTCGCTGGTGCCTACACCAAGTACATTGGTGCCGGAATGATGCTTTGCGGTGGTATTGTTGGCGCTATTAAGCTGATTCCAGTTATCGGTACTTCTATCAAGCAAACGATGAATGCTAAGGATGACGGTGCCAAGAGTCGTCTCGGTGTTATCTGCCTGTTAATTGCAATCATCGCAATCTTCTTCGTTGGTTTCTTTATCTCTGGTAACATCCTGATGGCTATCATTGGCGGGATCTTATCACTGGTATTAGCACTGCTGTTCGTCATCGTTTCTGCCCGGATGGCCGGGACGATCGGTTGTTCTAACAACCCTGTTTCAGGGATGACGATTGCTAGTTTGGTTATCATGACGCTCTTCTTTGCCATCTTTGGCTGGAAGTCTAATGCACAGACCCAAATTCTTCTGATGTTTGGTGTCTTCATCGTGACTGCCATCTCAGTTGGTGCTGCTTATGTTCAAACGCAAAAAGTTAACTACTTGATTGGTGGTAACAAGAACGAAGTTTCACGTTACTTCCTGATTGCCGCAATTATCGGTGTTATCGTCGTTGTCGGGACGACTGTTATCCTTGAACCACAACTGAAGATTCAAGGCTCTAACCCGCCATTTGGTTTGCCACAAGCTAACCTGATCGCAACGTTGACTGGTGGTATCCTTTCTGGCAACTTGCCATGGATCATGATCATTGTGGGTATTGTCATGGGGCTTGTTTGCCAGATGCTTGGTCTGTCAATCATGACTGTAGCACTTGGCTTCTATCTGCCAATGTCAACCACGACTGTTATTTTGATCGGTGCTTTGATGAAGTTCTTCATTGAAAAAGTTACTAAGGACAAGGATCTTCGCAAGACACGTGTTTCTCAAGGTATCTCACTTTCAACCGGTTTGATTTGTGGTGGTTCTATCTTAGGCCTGGTCGGTATCATTCTTCATGTTACCGGCGTACTGCACGACCGCACTTTGTCAGGATTCGCAGCCGGCAATGGTGTTGCCTTCATCCTCTTAATCGTGATGATTGTTGGTACAATTTGGCCACTGTTAACCATTAAGAAAGCTAATAAGTAGAAGAAAGGAGCATAACAATGAAAAAGGCGGGTGATGTTTATACGGAAGATGACTTAAAGAACATGGTATACCGGAAGAACTATCAATTGCAGTTTAAGAAGAAAAAAGGGATTGTGACTATTATTCGGCCACAAAACCATCCGATCCAAAACTTCTTTCGTAAATATTTGCACTTTCACATTCCTCAAAATACTTATTTGGAATTAGACCAGTATGGGAGCTTCGTCTTTTCCAAAGTCAATGGCAAACGTAGTGTGTACCAAATTGGACGTGAACTGGCCCAAGAATTTCCGGAAGCGGATAAGTACCGCTACACACGTTTATTAATGTACTTAAATCAAATCTCCAATAACGATCACTTAATTGAAAAAGTGAAATAACAATTGCTTAGTCAAAATAAAATGACAGGATAAATTCAAGGAGGAAATATCATGATTGACCGTTTAGAAAAATCTGCATGTACTTCAATGATGGTTGGTAAGAATGCTTCTACTGATGGTTCAACCTACATTTCACGTAACGAAGACCGGCTAGTCGCTATTCACCCAAAGCGCTTCACTGTTATGCCAGCTGTTAGTGGCCGTCACGAAACCTATGTTTCAGCTTACAACAAACTGACTGTGCCGCTTCCAGAATCCGGCTACCGTTACACTTCCACTCCTGATGCTCACCAGGACAAAGGACCTAACGAAGAAGATGGCTTCAACGAAAAGAACGTTGGTGAATCTGCTACCGAAAGTGTTTACGCTAATTCTCGTGTCTTAGCATTTGACCCATTTGTTAAGAATGGTCTGGCAGAAGATTCCATGACTACGCTGGTATTGCCATACATTGACAGTGCACGTGATGGTGTTCGTTACCTTGGTGAACTTGTTAAGAAATATGGTTCTGCTGAAGGTAACGGTGTTCAATTCAACGACAAAGATGAAGTATGGTACATGGAAATCGTTACGGGTCATATGTGGGTAGCCGTTCGGATTCCTGACGACTGCTATGCAGTTGCTGCTAACCAAGTAGCCATTGAAGACATTGACTTCAACGACCCTGACAACTACATGTGGGCTGATGGCATTCAAGAATTTGTTGAAGAACACCATCTGAACCCAGACAAAGATCGTTGGGACTTCCGTCACATCTTTGGTACTAACACCGAAAAGGACCACCACTACAACACTCCACGTGTTTGGTTTGCTCAACGTTACCTGAACCCAGAAATTGAACAGCACCCAGAAGACACGGAAATGCCATTTATTCGGAAGGCTAACCGGAAGATCGGTGTTGAAGACATCCAATACATTCTGAAGTCACACTACAACGAGACTAAGTACGATCCACTGGGTGGCGGTAACGACCACGACCGTAAGACCTACCGTGCTATCTCATTGTCACGGACTGCTCAATCACACATTCTTCAAATGCGTGACTCTGACAAGTTAGGCGATGCCGGTGTTCAATGGATTGAATTCGGTGTTCCAAGCTTCTGCCCACACGTACCATTCTTTACCAACGCTAACGCAACTGATAAATCATACAGCGAGTTCCCAGACAAGATGGACCTGAGTTCCGCTTACTGGCTGTATGAAGCATTAGCAGAAGTTGTTGAAGGCCACTATGCAGACTTCATCGAAGAAGATGAAGCTTACCAAAAGGACCTCAACGAATGGGCAATGCGGATGATTGACAAAGTTGACAAAGAAACTAAGGACATGAGTGGGGACCAGTTAACAGACTACTTAACTGAGCAAAACCACAAGATTGCTGAACACTACAACAAGGCAACGAAGGATCTTCTCTTCAAACTGATGACTGAAGGCACTGATCTTTCTAACTTAACCTTCAAGATGGATCCAAACCTGTAAGATCCTGAGTAGTGAATGAAGCAAAAATAAACCGCTAGTTCTTCGTGGACTGAGCGGTTTATTTTATCGACTGTTTTGGAGAGGCTTTTCTCATGAAAGATTTAAAATTTAAAAGCATTTTTGACATCATCGGTCCAGTAATGGTTGGCCCTAGTTCATCTCATACGGCTGGTGCCGCCAAAATTGGGAAAATTGCACGAAAATTATTTGGCGAAGAGCCATCTGACGTGCGTGTCCATCTTTACGGATCATTTGCCAAAACCTACCGTGGACACGGGACGGACTTAGCTATCCTAGGTGGAGTACTGGGGATGACTCCAGATAACGTGGATTTAGCACATTCATTGAAGACAGCTAAACGTAAACACATTAAAGTCACCTTCATTCCGAGCAGCGAAGAAGTGCCATACCCTAATACCACCAAAATTGAATTGATCAAGGATGATCACCACCTGTCAGTGACTGGCGAATCCATTGGCGGTGGCAACATTCACATTAGTAAGATCGACGATTTTAAGGTTAACTTAACTCCCGGAACTAACACTTATGTGATTATTCAACATGATATTCCGGGAATGGTTGCTTCAGTGTCACGGATGTTTAGCCAAAACAACATTAACATTGCGACAATGACCGTCAGCCGTTCTGGTCAAGGAGATAAGGCCTTGATGATCATTGAAGTGGATGACATTCATAAAGGGATGGCCAGTCAATTGCGGTCCTTCCCAGGTGTTATCAGTGTTAATTACTTTGATTGATTGGGGGATTAGAGCATGTTTTATTCAGTAAAAGACCTAGTTCAGCAAGCCTCCAAGGAAAAATCTCTGGCTGAATTGATGCTGAAAGTTGAACAAGAAAACACGGACAGAGACCGTGACGAAATCCTCAAGATTCTCGAACGGGATTTGACTGTGATGAAGCACTCGGTTGCTGAAGGAATCAAAGGGGTTAAATCTGTCACTGGTTTGAGTGGCTTTGATGCTAAACGGATGGATACTTATTTGGCGGCTAAGCATGGCATATCGGGAACTCCTGTTTTAAAGGCGGTTCGTAACGCAATTGCAGTTAACGAAGTCAATGCCAAAATGGGCATTATTTGTGCAACCCCAACTGCTGGCTCAGCAGGTGTGTTGGCTGGCACTTTGGTGGCAGTTACTGATGAATTGTCCTTGAATCACCAGGACCAGCTGGACTACCTACTTGATGCCGGTGCCTTTGGCCTTGTGATTGCTAATAATGCTGGCATCGCAGGTGCTGAAGGTGGATGCCAAGAAGAAGTCGGTACTGCCAGTGCAATGGCAGCTGCTGCGATCGTATTAGCAGCTGGGGGAACAGTTGAACAGGCTAGTGCAGCTGTCGCCATCGATTTGCAGAATATCATGGGGCTCGTCTGTGATCCAGTTGCAGGCTTAGTAGAAGTTCCTTGCGTTAAGCGCAATGCCATGGGTGCTAGCCAGGCAATGGTATCGGCCGATATGGCTTTATCAGGAATGACTAGCATTATTCCAACTGATGAAGTAATCGAAGCTATGAGAAAAGTTGGCTTACGGATGCCACTCGCCTTTCGTGAAACAGCTGAAGGTGGTTTAGCAGCCACACCAACAGGTCGAAAACTACAACGGAAAATTTTTAAATAATCAATAGGTAGGTGATGATGATGGAGCGGCAACAAGAAATTGAGTTGGAACAGTTTGGTGCGTTTGAAGTCGGAAAGAGAATGTTGACTTTAGCGCATCACCATCACCATAATCAACGCATTTTGAATGCTGGTCGTGGTAATCCTAATTGGATCAATACTAAGGCTCGTTTAGCCATGGCAAGACTCATAGAGTTTGGCGTTCAGGAATCCAACCGAACAATTTGCAATGGTGATATGGGTGGCTACGTCGAACAGAATGGGATCGGTCAAAGACTGCGTCGATTTATGAATCCCCAGCAGAGTGCTGATCATTTCCTTCTCCAGTCTCTAGATTTTGTCGGTGATCACTTTGGAATGGACGAAGACGATTTTGTTGCTGAAATGGTCAATGGTGTGATCGGCAACAACTATCCAAATCCTAACCGTGTTCTTAAAAATACGGAGATTTTACTAAACCAGTACCTGCAAAATACTTTGTATCACGAACACCATTTAGCTAACCAAACCGATCTTTTCCCGACGGAAGGCGGTTCAGCAGCTATTGACTATATTTTCCACTCATTAGTGGAAAATGACTTGATTCAATCAGGGGATAAGATTGCCATTAACACGCCAATTTTTACGCCATATTTGGAAATTCCACGGCTCAATGATTACCAGCTAGTGGAGATGAATTTGCGTTCTGAGCGTGATAATAATTGGCAGATCGATGCCAAAGAATTGGCTAAACTGAACGATCCAAGCATCAAAGCACTATTTATTGTCAACCCGACTAATCCTGCTTCACATGCTTTTGATCCTGCCGCTCTTGAAGCCATTCGCCAAGCAGTCAAACGTAACCCTAAATTGATGATCATCACTGATGACGTCTACGGACCATTCGTCAAGGATTTTCAATCTATTTATGGCATTGCACCACACAACACTTTGTTGGTTTACTCATTCTCAAAACTATACGGAGCCACGGGATGTCGCTTAGGTTTGATTGCTGTCAATAAACATAACGTGTTTGACAAGCTCATTAGTGAGTTGCCGGATAAGGATAAGAAGCGCCTGCAAGAACGCTACAGCATCGTTACGATGGATCCTGACCACTTCTCATTCATTGACCGAATGGTGGCTGATAGCCGGTCCGTTGGGCTTTACCATACGGCAGGCCTTTCCACGCCTCAACAAATTCAAGAGGTGCTCTTTGCCCTGACAGACTTACTCGGCAATGGGGTACACGACGATTACATTCAACGCGCACGTAAGTTAGTTAGCCAACGCGCTAAGGATTTACATGCTGGCCTCGGTGACAAAACAGATGATCATGATCGTGTAGGGGATGCAAAGTATTATTCACTGATCAACCTCTATTCACTAGCTGAAAAGCGTTTTGGTCATCCGTTCCGTCAATACTTAGAAGATCACTTTGAACGAATTGATTTCTTAGTTCAGTTAGCCGAAGAAAATGGCGTTGTCCTGATGGATGGTGTCGGCTTTGGTAGCCGCCCTGGTGAAATTCGAATTTCTAACGCTAATTTGCCGACTGAGGATTATCGTTTGGTTGGAAAACAGGTCTGCAAATTACTAGATAAGTACTATCACCGCTTTTTAAAACAAAAGCAAGCACACCATTTAGGGAGTGATTAAATGATGACCCAATCTAAATGGTTCACCGCTGTTAAGAGGACAGCAATCGCGATTCTCTTTGGCATACTTGGTGCTATTGCGATTAATATTTTTCTGGTAAATGCTCATTGTTATACTTCAGGGATTACGGGAATTGCCCAAGTCATCCAGTCTATTCTGGCTACTAATGGTTTCAACGTGAGCCTAAGTTTATTGATGGTGATTTTGAATGCACCACTATACCTATTTGGTTTCTGTGTTTTTGGCCTGCAATACATTGGTTTTTCATTGCTGACCCTTGTTTCTAACGTGATTTTCCTGCAAATCATTCCACAAGTGGCTTTTGTGAAAGATCCTTTAACCAACACCATTCTGGGTGGTTTGATGTTTGGAATTGGCGTTGGCCTTTGCTTCAACAATGGTTTTACCACGGGTGGAACGGATATCATTGTCACTTATTGTCAAACCCGTTTTCACCGAAAAGTTGGCTTTATTAACAACATTGTCAATGGTGGAATTCTGTTGGCTTCATTGATCTTTTTTGGCCCTTCTAAGATCATCTACAGTGCTATCAGTATTGTTGTGACAAGTTGCGTCATTGACTATGTCTTCACCCTACAACACGACATCAGCGTAACTATCTTTAGCAAGCATCCTGAAAAAATTATTGATGATTTGAAGGATTTTACACATGGAGCAACAATTCTCAACGGAACTGGTATTTACACGAAAGAACCGACAACAGTTATATTGGTAATAGCTCAGTTGCCTCAGCTAAAATACTTGGAACATCTGGTTAAACGAGCTGATCCCCAATCATTTGTTTGTGTATCTAATACGACTGCTGCCGAAGGTGAATATAACCGTTCCCTATTCCAATAATTATTTAAAAATTGGTAATGTTGGACGATGAACGTCGCGATTGAATTCTGATCGCGGCGTTTTGTTGTATCATCGATAAAGTTGCACCGAGGGCTGATTTAATGGGAGGTGTAGTCAATGCGAAAGAAAATATGGATAATGCTATTGAGCTTGGTGATATCTTTGTCAGCATTGACAACAGCACCACAAGCCAGTACTCAGCAAAATAATCAACGCAAACTACGAATTGCCAGACGAATTAAACATGATCTCCAGATGGCGGATGCTAATGCGATTGTGATGGTTTCATCCCAATCTGGAGATGCGCATCCGATGACTGTCCGCAACCAAGCGCTGACAGTACATCATCAAGACCAGTTAATTGCGCCACACCGTCTGTATCCTATTGCATCGCTGCAGAAAGTGTTCACTGGATTAATAGTTCAGCGACTAGTCAAAGAGCAACGCTTGGGTCTTCAGACACGTCTGGATCGTTACTATCCGGCCGTCCCTTATGCTAAGCAGATTACAATCGAGCGGTTGATGACCCACACTAGTGGCTGTGCAGACATTAAATCGGTGCGGCGCCATTACTTACCCACAGAAGCAGACCAGATGCACTATGTGCTTCACCACGTGCGTATCAGGGATAGCTTTAACTGGCATTACTCCAACGCTGATTTTGCATTTCTTTCAAGCATCATCGCCCAGATTGAGGGCAAGACGTATCATCAGGTTGTTAGGCAGCAATTGTGGCAGCCATTAGGCCTTCACATGAAGTTTTATGATGAAGTGACACCTAGCCAGGTGGTTCAACCAGTTAACCCGGTTTTACGTAAGTGGGGCACCATTCGTGATGATATGGGTGCGGCACCAGGCAGTGCGGAAGTGCTCAGCTCACCTGTGGACTATTGGAAATTCATCAACTGGCTGAGTGACGGGTCTAATCCGCCGCTGGCTGATCTGATGCGCCATACTCATCAACTGGTGCCTTATTATGGGGGTATTTATAACCGTCATGGATTAGTTCACGCTAACGGTTATGTCGATGGGTATTGCTGCACGTTTTATGTTTACCATCATGAGCGAATGCTGCTGATGACAGATAATGTCAGTTTTTTGCATGCTGGTGAGTTAGGCAACCGAATTTTCCACGAAGTCTTCGAAAAAAATCAACTTCGCTAAAAAATTCAAATTTACCCTTGCATTTTTAGTGCAGGGTCGGTATTATACTAATTGTGGTTATTATTTAATCGCCATGGAGGGGTAGCGAAGTCTGGCTAAACGCGATGGACCGTAAATCCATTCCTTCGGGTTCGGTGGTTCGAATCCACTCCCCTCCATTTC
>NZ_JAXGYB010000011.1:0-4303 GCF_040772465.1 Limosilactobacillus sp.
ACGATGCTTTGGCTTATCAACAATTTGTCGACAAGCTGGTCCAATATGCCATCAGCCACCAGCGAATCATGTCAGAACCACACGAAGAGAGTAATGAAAAATATGCTTTCCGCTGTTTCCTGCTACGCCTAGGATTTATCGGTCCCAAGTTTAAAGACCAACGGAAAGTATTGTTACGCAACTTAACTGGATCAGCTGCTTTTAAGAACCAGGGGGACTAATCATGAATCGAATTAAGGACGAATTAGCTAAACGTAACCGAATCCGCCAGCAGGTCTTAAAAATTCGCAACACTGGTGAAGCCAACATGTTTGATGTGGAAAATGTCAAAAGACTGGCATACTACTATAACTGCCATGACTTAATCGATTACTTGAATACTGACCGCGCCGGATACGTAAATTTGATATTAACTGGCAAGTTTAATTAATCATCAATCAAGTTAGCATTGGGTTCAAGCTCAGTGCTTTTTTAGTACTACCGAAAGGATGTGATCTCGCTTTGCGCAAACTAAAGAACTATCAACCAACTCGTTTTATGTCCAAGAACTCCACCTACAACAAAGATGCAGCCGACTTTGCAGTTTCGTTCATCGAATGCCTTTGCCACACCAAAGGTACCTGGGCAGGAAAACCTTTTGAGCTGATTGACTGGCAAGAAAAAATCATCCGTGACATCTTCGGAATTCTTAAACCAGACGGCTATCGGCAGTTCAACACTGCTTATGTAGAAATTCCCAAGAAACAGGGCAAATCCGAACTGGCTGCGGCAGTCGCCCTGCTGCTTTGTTGTGCCGATGGCGAAGAACGGGCGGAGGTTTATGGTTGTGCCGCTGATCGCCAACAGGCAGCGATTGTATTTGATGTGGCTGCTGACATGGTGCGAATGAATCCAGCTTTAAAGAAACGGTGTAAGATTCTTGCTTCGCAAAAACGATTGATTTATGAGCCAACTAATAGTTTCTACCAGGTCCTATCAGCTGATGCGTACTCTAAACATGGGTTCAATGTTTCCGGAGTCATCTTTGACGAATTGCACACCCAACCAAATCGCAAACTCTATGATGTTATGACGAAGGGTTCCGGTGATGCCCGTACTCAGCCCCTCTACTTTTTAATCACGACTGCAGGCAACGATGAGAATTCAATCTGTTACCAGGTTCATCAAAAAGCCATCGATATTATGAAGGGCCGCAAACATGATCCCCGTTTTTATCCGGTTATTTATGGTGCCAATCGTGATGAAGACTGGTCCAGCCCAAAAGTCTGGCAGAAAGCTAACCCTTCCCTCGGGATTACCGTCAAAATGGAGAAGGTCAAAGACGCCTACAACTCCGCAAAAGAAAATCCAGCCGAAGAAAATACTTTCCGACAACTACGACTTAACCAGTGGGTGAAGCAGGATGTTCGCTGGATGCCGATGGATAAATGGGATGCCTGTGCTTTCCCAGTTGATCCAGATGAGCTACGCGGGCGTGATTGCTTTGGTGGCTTGGACTTATCCTCCACTACTGACATTACCGCCTTCGTTCTTGTTTTCCCACCGCGTGATGAATCAGAAGGGTACACTCTGCTCCCTTACTTCTGGATCCCTGAAGATAACGTTGATTTACGGGTTCGACGTGACCATGTTCCCTACGATATTTGGAAACAGCAAGGTTACCTACAAACTACGGAAGGCAACGTTGTTCACTATGGTTTCATTGAACATTTTATCGATGACCTTGGTAAAAAATATCATATCCGAGAAATTGCCTTTGACCGCTGGGGAGCTGTTGAAATGGTGCAAAACCTGGAAGGAATGGGCTTTACGGTCGTGCCATTTGGTCAAGGGTTTAAGGATATGACCCCGCCAACCAAGGAACTGATGCGATTAACCTTAGAAAAGAAGATCGCCCATGGCGGTCACCCGATACTGCGCTGGATGATGGATAACATTTATATCCGTACTGATCCAGCTGGTAACATCAAACCTGATAAAGCCAAATCTACTGAGAAGATTGATGGCGTGGTAGCCACTATCATGGGCTTAGATCGGGCTATTCGAAATGAAGATAGTGGCGATTCGGTTTACGATGGTCGCGGACTATTGATGCTTTAATCAAAATAGAACGCATTTGCATTCTGATATGATATAATATCATTAACAAATCCAAGGAGGTCCAAACATGGCAACTGCTACTAAATCCACCACTATCCGTTTTGATAAAGACGTCTTAAATTTGATTCACAAACAAGCGGATCTTGATGGTCAATCTGCTACCGAATTTATGCGAAATGCTGTTTTAGAAAAGCTCGAAGATAGCCTTGACTATCAAGATGCAGTCAAAAACATTCGCGAATCCCATGGTCAAACTGTGTCTCGCGATGACGTTAAGAAGCAATTAGGTCTTTAATGATGAAATACACCTGGTCATTTAATCAAAAAGCACTAAAAGATTTTAAGAAAAATCTCGATAAATCTGTTCAGCGACGAATCATTAATTGGCTTGACAAACATATCGAAGGTTCTAATAATCCTCGAGTTTGGGGCAAAGCCCTGGAAGGCGAACTCGGTACTCTGTGGCGTTACCGAATTGGTAGTTATCGCATCATTGCTGATATTCAAGACGAAGTTTTTACCGTTGTTGTCGTAAAGGCGGGTAAAAGAAATGACGTCTACAAACGAAAAAGGTAAGCGGTGATTGAACTTACCAAAGAAATCAAAATATATGAATTAGCATCGGCTTTTAGCAAGTCGGTGTTTTTATTATGCCCTAAAAGGAGTTGATGCTATGAACTTTCTCAATAAACTATTCCACACCAACAAAACTTCACCTAAAAACACCTTATCCAGCACGATGTCGTTTCTTTTTGGCAGTTCCATTGCCGGTCAAAATGTCACCGAACGCACTGCTATGCAAAACACCGCAGTTTATGCTTGTGTCCGGGTATTAGCGGAAGGTTTAGCAGAACTGCCACTTCATATTTACCAATACACCAATGATGGTGGTAAACAGCGGGCAATTAAACACCCGCTTTATTTTTTGCTCCATGATGCTCCTAATCCAGAAATGACCAGCTTTGTCTTTCGGGAAACCTTGATGAATCATATATTGCTTTGGGGTAACGCCTATGCCCAGATCATTCGAAATGGTCAGGGACAAATCACTGGACTCTATCCTTTGATGCCAGATCGAATGGATGTTAATCGCGCTGCCAACGGTTACCTCTACTACACTTATACCCAAAACTATGATGATTACCAAGCCAAGAATAAATCCAAGCAAGTCATTCTCTTATCTGATGAAGTTCTTCATATTGCCGGACTAGGTTTTGATGGTTTGATTGGCTATAGTCCGATTGCGATGGCTAAAAATGCAATTGGCTTATCGATGGCCGCTGAACAATATGGGTCAACTTTCTTTAAGAACGATGCCACACCCGGTGGCGTACTTGAACACCCTAACGTGGTCAAGGATCCGGAACGCCTACGTAAAAGCTGGCAAGCCCAGTTCTCGGGTTCTAACAACCATAGTATTGCGGTTCTAGAAGAAGGCATGACCTTTCACCAGCTTTCAATTCCACCCGACCAAGCCCAATTTTTGGATACCCGGAAATTTCAGTTAGACGAAATCGCACGGATCTTTCGCGTCCCGCCTCATATGGTCGGTGATCTGGATCGATCAACTTTTTCAAATATCGAACAGCAATCACTGGAATTCGTGAAGTATACCTTAAATCCCTGGTGTGTTCGCTGGGAGCAAGCCATGAACCAGCAGCTGCTCTCACCTGACGACCAGCAGAAATACTTCATTAAATTTAACGTGGATGGCTTGCTTCGTGGTGACTATGAAAGCCGGATGAACGGCTACGCTATTGGTCGGCAAAATGGCTGGTTATCTGCTAACGACATTCGTGAACTAGAAGACCTCAACCAAATTCCCGCCAGTGAAGGTGGTGATCAGTACTTAGTTAATGGCAATATGCTTCCGTTAAATCAAGCTGGTAATTTCTATAATCCAAGAGCAAAACAAGAAAGCGAGGATAAATCAATTTGAAACGATTCTGGAACTGGAACTATGACGGTGACCAGCGTCAATTATCTATTTCAGGAGTGATTGCACCGGACAGCTGGATAAATGACGATATCTCACCCCAAGTATTCCAAGATGAACTAAATGAAGATCAAGGACCAATTGATCTCTGGCTTAACTCTCCTGGTGGTGACTGTACTGCAGCCAGCCGTATTTACACCATGCTGATGAACTACCCTAATGATGTAAATGTCAAAGTTGATGGAATTGCTGCTTCGGCAGCTTCCG